>CP054182.1:601843-1203686 GCA_015709675.1 Ignavibacteriales bacterium | reverse complement strand
GAAGTTATGATGTTCCCCCGCCATCAGACAAAACTGAACTGAATCCGGACGGCTTTACCGAAAGTCTAAAGGATACTGCCGCAAGAACCATTCCTTATTATCAGGAAAAAATTGAACCGCTGGTAAAGGAAGGAAAAAACGTCTGGGTTACTGCACACGGTAACAGTCTCCGTTCACTGGTTATGTTTCTTGACGGACTGACCCGCGAGCAGGTTCTCGAACTGAATATACCAACAGGAAACCCGCTGGTGTATGAATTCGAAAACGGCGTCATCAAAAATAAATATTACCTGAAGGGGTAGTTATTATATATGTTCTGCAGAGACGATGCATGCATCGTCTCTGCAACATTAACACGGGGTTTAATTCGGTATTTCATTATTTGACTGATGCCACTGTGCATTCTTTACCGTGGTTATCAGATAACTGATAAGTCCCGTTTTTATCTGATGAAATTCCGGGATATACGATTCTTCAATTTCCGGAAGTTCTGACGCTCTCCGCGCAAATTCCCTGAGCGTGATATCCTTCTGCTCCAGCCATCCGTCCGGTATATCAATCGCGTGATTCATCTCAAAATGAATAAGCGCTATGATAAAATCAAGCTCATCGAATGATTCTTCCGAGAGTATCTCCCGTATCGTTAAATCAGGATTAACCGGAAAGTCACTACCAATTTCCTGCCGGAGAAAATATAATATGGAATAAAGAAATTTATTCACGCCCGCCATAAGCAGCACCTTGTCATTTTAAAAGCATCAGTTTAAGAGGAACCATGTTCCTTCCTTCCGAGCGGAGCATGGCAATATATATTCCCGCGGCAACTGCAATGCCCCGGTCATCTTTTCCGTTCCACACAACAGAACCGGACGCGGATTCCTCATTGCTGAACTGCCTTATCTCTCTTCCCATTATGTCATAAATCATCAGACGGGCCTCGGCTCCGGCCGGAACGGTAATTCCGATTACCGTCTCCGGATTAAACGGATTCGGATACGCGGTCAGAGTATATTCCATAGGCAGCGTGATAACTTCACCCGCTGAGGAAGGATTGTTCGGCGCTCCGGGTGTCGGCAGAGTAAATGACCAGACACTTCCGGCATCGGGAGTTCTGGATGCAGAGGTATCAGTCCGCTGCGGACCAAAAGTGACCGAGTCTATTATTGTCTGTCCGTCAGAATCAACCAGGGCCAGATACTCCCCTGATTTGCTCAGTTTAAAATTCGCGTGAACGCCGGGCTGGTTCAGATCCTCATCGCACCATACAATCAGATACTGCCCCGGCTGTATATACAGTGAGTCATAACCGATGCGCCACTTGGTACGGTTGCCGGGATTATCGGTCAGATACTTGCCGGTAAGAAGCACCGGAGCATTGGTCGGGTTATAGAGCTCAAGCCAGTCGTCTGCCTGTCCGGCCGGGTCCGGAACGCTTCCGGCGTTATCAGCCATAAACTCATTTATCCCCACACCGGTTCCGGTGATGCTCCCCGCGGAAATTGCAACAGGCCTCACACGTGGATACATTTTATTGTTTCCCGCTGCGTCCCGTATATACACCTTGAACGTACCCGCTCCGTTTGCCCCGAGCGGAGGAAGGACTGCGGCATAGCGGTCTGCATCTTCAACCGCGAAAGAGCCGGGAACCGGCCGGAACTGCATAGGATAAACTTCGGCTGAAGAAGCACCCTGCCGGAGAAAGTGAACGGACATTTCCGCGATTCCCACGGCGGTAAATCCGGAAGCGTATATATATACGGAATCACCCGGTCCGGGATTTTCCGGACTTATGGATATATCATAAACAATCGGCCCGGCAGACTGATAACTCAATTGTGCCGGAAGCGTGCTGGTGCGCGTGTTCACAAACTGACGGATGCCGTATTTTACATGCTGATTTGAATAGGGTGTGGCGTTATAGGAATTAAAAAAATCACCGCTGGTAAAGCCGTAGTCAAGCGTGCGGAATGAATCTGCCAATGCCGCTGATGTTATACTGGCGCGCAGAGAATCAAGGCGTGCATCCCAGTGAGGCATGATCACCAGATTGTCACGGTAGAACTGCAGAAACCGGGTATATAAATTCCGGTATTGCGGATTTGCCATCAGCTTTTCCGCCAGCGGACGCGGTCCTCCGACCACTTTGGGCCGGTTATAAGGATTTGCCGTTGTCCAGTTATGGCCGGACCAGTCAACCCCGAACGTATTATCATAATCATACGGAATAAGCGTGAATTTATCTTCCGTTGGATTATGATAAAGGTAATAATTATTCATCAGCGACCAGTAATCATCCCACCCGCCGAGCAGAAGATTAAGCGCAAGATACTGCAGCACGGTTTTTACATCCAGAAAATTCTCCAGAGAATCCTGCCATACCCCCGACGGCGTATTGTTCAGGAGGGTAATCAGCCGCACCAGCTGTGAATAATCCCCCGTCTCTTCATTCTGTGTCAGCTCATAAGAGGGAGTGCCGTTGTTATTCAGATCTTTATACGGCTGCTGACTGCTCCCCAGATACTGGAGATCGGCGCCGTATAAGCATTTCCACAAGTTGCCGCTGTCATCGGCAAAATTCTTTTTCAGGAACTCATCATCAATATGTTCGACGGATACATACAGCCCGTAATACTGTCCGTTGATATATACGGCTGCGTGGCTTGCGCGGCTGGCAATAATGCCGGCTTTTCTGAAAAGGTCGAAACTGAGTTTGCTGCGGATGATGGAGGGATCATTATGCTCTCCGTTCAGGTTCAGTTTGTCAACCCCGTAGAACTCGCGGCCGGGAACAAAATCATTGAATGAAACCTTGAAGGATTTCTTCTTTGACCAGCGCGAAGTGTTGCCCCTCAGTCTGAATCCTATAGATTCAACCGTTTCATTAATATGATTATTCTGAAATTTGAAAGTCGCCTGATGCATCGAATCGCTCAGCGGGTTTGCGTACATATACGCAAGAAACGCGGGATTGATGGTTATATCAATACGCGCAACATGTGTGTCATCATAAAGTTTTTCGACCGGAGTGAGGGGCTGGGCAGCAAGAAATGAAGCCGTCAGCAGAACACTGAATATAATCCTGGGCAGGAACCGTATCATCGGGAGGTACAATCACTATTAGTTTAAAATATGCAGACCAAATTTACTCAATTCTGAAATGATTTCATTCCCATTGCGGATCTCCTTTTAGAAGCGAATCAGCAGAATAACCGGCATCACTTCCTGCCGGTAGAGATACTTACCGGCGTATTTTCTCAGAACGCGGCAGTTTCAATCTTCTGACGGATAGACTGCACGGTGTCAGCAAGCAGGGTATCTTTGGTCATATCTTCACGGACGGTATTAATAGAATGAATAACCGTTGAGTGGTCCCTCCCGCCAAAATGCAGGCCAATGGTTTTCAGATCGGATTTTGTGAGTTCTTTTGAAAGATACATTGCGATCTGGCGTGCATTCACTATTTCCTGCTTCCGTGTTTTATCACGGATTTTTTTCTCGTCAATATGCAGATACTCGCATACATATCTGGTGATAAGATCAATGCTGAGATTGGTTTTTTTGGTTGTGGAAATTTCCCGTACAGTTTTCCGCACCAGATCAATGGTAATAGGGCTTGAACTGAGCATGGCATTAGCAAGGAGCTTTACCAGTGTTCCTTCAAGTTCACGGATGTTGGAAGTGATATGGGTAGCTATATGCTCAAGGGTTTCGGGTGATATTTCAAGCTGCATCTCCTCGGCCTTGCGCATCAGGATAGCTATGCGGGTTTCGAGATCAGGCGCCTGAATATCCGCCGTAAGTCCCCAGTTAAAACGGGAGATAAGCCGGTCATCCATTCCCTTCAGATCTTTAGGAGCCCGGTCACTGGAAAGGACAATCTGCTTGTTCATCTGATGCAGGGCGTTAAAAACGTGAAAGAATAAATCCTGCGTTTTTTCCTTTCCGGTCAGAAACTGAATATCATCAAGAATCAGGATATCCATACTGCGGTAAAAACTGGAAAACTCATTGGTTTTTTCACCCAGGATGGCGTCCACAAAATCGGTGGTGAATTTATCAGATGTCACATAGATAACCCGCTTTTCGGGGGAGTTCTGCAGTACCGCATTTCCGATTGCCTGTATCAGATGGGTTTTGCCCAGCCCGACCCCGCCATACACAAAAAAGGGATTAAAGGAAGTTTTGCCGGGATTATTGCTGATTGCCATGGCGGCAGCCCGCGCAAGCTGATTATGCTCCCCACGGATGAAGTTATCAAACACATACTTTGGGTTCAGGTTGGTGGTAAACTCCGGCTGCTTTTTGGGAGCCGGCGGGGGAATAAGCGGCTTTTTTATAACTACCGGCGGAAGGTCATCCTCAAAAACCGCCTGCTTCTCTGAAACCGCATATTCTATTCTTGCCTCTCCGCCAATAATGCCCCTTACCGTGTCACTAATTACCTCTCCGTAATGAGTATCAACCCATTCATGGAAAAACAGGTTCGGAAACTCAAGGGTCAGCACTTTTCCCGAAAGAGAAAGGGGCTGAACCGGAAGAAACCAGGTAGAATAGGTTCTTTCGTTTACCCGCTTTTTAATAACATGGAGGCACTCACTCCATAGTTTTTTTGCTTCCGATGCAGAAAAACCATTGTTATCATTAAATGCTTTTTCGGGGTTATCCACATTACCAATGCCCGAATCTGCCTCAAATTTGTTCAATTTTTAATCTCTTATACGTTTAGTTAGATATTTATCAACAACTTATCCACAAACCCAAAAACTCTCTAACTCTTTATATTTCAATAACTTAAAGGTTCAGTTTCAAGTAACTTAACAGCTAAAAGGCCCAAAGTTAAATAATTGTTAAGAAACCATTGTGAAACATAATTTCACAGAAGAAAGTTATCCACATTTTATTAACACGGCTCTTTCCGTGTAACTGCTTTCAAAAATATCTCAAAGAGAGGAAGTTCTGCAAGTTAATTTTCACCAAACCGGAAAATAAATTTTCATCGAAAAGTCAGATTTTTCTTGCAGAATGGCGGATTTTTTGGTAAGACCAGCGATTACAAAGAGGGGTAAAAAGAGAGCTTTATTCCCTTCCGGTATAGGGGGAAGGGAGAACAGAAGCGTCATATCCGCTATCAAGAAGCCAGCGGGTGAGCAGTTCAGTATATCCGTGTGTTGCATATATCCTGTGAGCCCCCGTTGCTTTAATTGCCTTAAGCAGCCCCGGCCAGTCCGCATGATCAGAAAGCGTAAAGGCAGCCGGGCGTCCTGAAGATTTTCTCATCTTTTTTATCTGCATCCAGCCGGAGATATATGCATCCTCTGGGGCAGTAAATCTTCTCATATATTCGCTGATTCCTGAGGACTGGGGAATGATAACCATCGCCCCGCGGTAATCCTGCTCCTCTTTAAGACTCAACGGAGTGCACTCTTTCAGCGTAAAACCGGACTGCCTCACCCGCTCGTTCATAGAAGCAACTGCCGGATGGCAGTATATCCTTCCGATGGCGTGGTCAAGTCCGTTAATCAGCCGCTGCGACTTGCCCAGCGAATACGCATATATTACTGATGTTTTTCCCTGCATGCAGTTCCGGCTCCACCAGCCGTTTACCGCCTCATATACTTTTTCCTGCGGCTCCCAGTGATAAACGGGTGCTCCGAATGTTGATTCGGTAATAAAGGCGTGACACTTCACCGGCTCAAAAGGATCCGAAAGTCCGTCATCTTCCAGTTTATAGTCCCCCGATACCACCCATATTTCCCCCCGGTGCTCAACACGAACCTGAGCTGAACCTGGTATATGCCCGGCCGGATGAAATGATACTGTAACGCCATTTATCACAACCGGAGAATTATAATCAGCCGTCTGAAGAGATATCCTGTTGCCAAGGCGTTCTTTCAGTATCAGTTCCGACTTTTTGCAGGAAAGATATAAGCGGGACCCGGGACGAGCATGATCGCTATGGCCGTGAGTGACCACAGCGCGGTCAACTCCCCGCCAGGGGTCTATATAAAAATCACCGGCGGCACAGTAGAGTCCGTTTTTATTTACCGTTAATAATGTATTTTTCAGGTACATAAAGTATTATAACATGAACAAGAAACTTACTCATATCGGCATAGATTTCGGCGGAAAATTGAATGGGACCACCGTTATCTGTTATCTGAAAAACCGGCGGCTTACTTTTTTACAAAGCACAAAAAAAACCGATGCCTCGGAAATGATTAAAGACTTTGTTAATGAATACCAGCCCGGAATGGTCTTTATAGATGTTCCCCTGTCTCTGCCCGGGGTTTATCGCGGACTAAAAGCATGCACCGATTATATGTACCGCCAGTCAGACAGGGAGCTTGATGCAATGTCACCTATGTTCCTTGGCGGCTTCACTGCACGGGGCATTGAACTGAAAGACCATCTTGAATCTCTTGGCATTCAGGTATTCGAAACCTATCCGGCAGATATCAAAAAAATCTGCGGTATAGCAAAAGATACTCCATTAGAAGAATCGTATTCTCTTTTCTCACAATATATCAAACTGCCGCCGGCTGACACTCCCGCCAACAACCATCAGCTTGATGCGCTTGCCTGCTGGACCGGAGGGGCGGCTTACCTGAAGAACAAACACCGTTTTGCCGGTAATCCGAAAGAGGGACTTATCCTGACCCTCTCCTCATGAACCGTATATACGGGAGATACGCATGACCATAATACGAGCGGTGTTCATCTGTCCGTCCATATTCCTGTCAAGTGGATGATACGAGAGCCGGAAGGTATTAGTTCCTTCCATCAGGTTTGCTGAAACAACATTCGAGTAACCGTACGACTCCCACTCCCCGGTTCCTCTCTGTGGAAACACAACGGTGCTTCCTGTTCCACCATTAATCTGAAGAGTCCTCACTGCGCACTTGTTGTCAGTATTCACCGGCCCGCTGCCGTTTGCATAAAGAAAATCAATGCTGTAGGTGCCGTCCTCAGGTATGTTGACGGTCAGATCCAGAATCTGGTTTTCATCAGCAAGAAGTGTTATATACTCATCACCGGAATTCAGAAGCGAGGATATGCTGAAATGAAATTCGGTAATTCCGGTTCTCAGCGGTTCTGAAAGAAACGATTCCAGCCCGTCACTGTTTTCTGCGGAAATCTGGTATTCGCAAATAAAATCATCCTCATCGGGGGTGTAATTCGGAACATGCACCCAGGTCAGCAGTTCCCCGTTACGGTATATATTATACAGTTCAGCGCCCGGCACCTCATCCCATGAGATGGTCTCGCCGTCAAAACGGGGCACCGGCATCAGGGGAGCAAAACTGACACCTTTCAGCATTATATCAGAAGAACTTTCCTCTTTCCGAAGCACAATTTCAATCTTATATGTTCCCTTTTCTGAATGATTAAAGACGCGTTTTTCTGTAGTTTTCCCGTTTACCTTATATGATGCAATTACGGATCCTTCCCCTTCTACTGTTATATGAAACAGTGTATTCCCCAGCTTGAGGTTTTTCAGCTCATGTTTCCCCTTCAGGCCGCCGGGTATATACGGCTGAAACGAAACTCCCTGTTCATTCATCTCAACGCCAAAAAGAATGCGGTAAACCCAGGCAAGACTGCCAGCCACCGACCATAACTGCCTGTCGGAGTTTATCTCCGTTCCCGCGCTGCTCCCTGTTTCGGCCACCAGATTTTCCTTGTTCGTAAGGAAGAGTGCGGAACTCCTTAACAAAGAAGCAAAAGAGTGCATAACTGCCGATTCATTATATACCTTCTTTGCTGACCACATTCTGAATGCTTCAACAAACGGCCATATTCCGTTATTATGATACGGGGGAATGCCCGGCTCCTGGGGCCAGACAACGGGTGTTCCGTAATCTGAAACAGGATAGCTTTTTACAATCTGCTCATCCTTTCCCTCTGAGAGATTAAATAATACCATAAGAGCGTTACCAAGTGCCTCGGTTCTGGATGAACGAACCGGAAAAATCCTTCCGTATATATAACTATTGTAATACCCCTCACGTTCATTCCAAAACTGCTGATTAAGCGCCCAGATCAGTTCGGAGTGCTGCATCCGGTAAAAAGCGGCATCTTCCTTCAGTTCATCTACCATCAAAGCAAGGATCTGATACGTCCTTGCATGCACCGCACCCGTGCCGAGTGCGGGAGAAGAATATATATCAGCCGGCTGCATCCAGCGGGGATAAGTCTGCTCACGCCAGTCCAGAAAACTGGTTTCACCCCGGACAAGCCCGGTTGCAGGGTCAAATACATTTTTCTGATCTGCTTTAACGCTTTTGCTGATGATATCAAACGCAGTTCTGAGCCACTTCTTGTCGCGAGTGGAAAGATATACTTCATACGCCGCCAGTGCCCAGGTCATCCGGTCAGTAGAAACCGGCCAGGAGCCGCCGGTGCCGGTATCCTGTATGATGATGCCGTCTTTCACCTTAGCCATCAAACTGGTTTTGCAGGCATCGGGATTCACGATTGCCAGTGAAAGAAGTATGCTGTAACTGATATCGCGGGTCCAGACACCAGTCCATTTTTCCCCCGCCATTAAAGCACCATCCTTGCGAATGTTCTCTTTCATCTCCTCCAATGACATTCTATATATTGCATTCAGAAGCGGATAGGGGGAAGTGTATTCCGGAAATCCTTTTAGATCCAGCGACTGCTTCCAGAGAAAGCCGACCTCCTCAGAAGGCGCTCTTCTGAAACCGTTTACAAATTCAAGAGCAACCTCATAGATGCCATCATTGTCGGGATCAGTGAGCTGAAACTGTTTTTCCTTTGCAGGACCTGGGAAGTCCCAGTTTAACGGAGCCGAACTTCCCATGATATATACCCCCGTAAAATCCTTTTTTATAATTACCTGACCGTTATAGCAGGTAAACGAACCCTCAGTTTGTAATGAAGCAAGAACCTCATTCATATTCACCCGGAATACAACCTGAAATTTTTCATTCGGAGCGATGGGATACTCAGGTCCGTCTTCAAGAACCGTGTCTGCTTCGGTAGATCGCCCGAAGGTATAAACCGGAGTTACAAAACGCCCCCCGTTCGGATTCAGAAACACCCGGTGATCGAGCCCCGGGGGACGCTCATTATCAAAGCCGTTAATACTGAACTTAAAAATCAGATTACGGTCAAGCCCTCCGCTGAAAGCCGGCAAATAATTGGATACTATTGATCCCTCCGATTTTACCTGAGCAGAGTATTCCCCCTGAACCACTGACTCCGGATATATCGAATAGGAACTATTCTGATATATGGGCTGCTTTTGCGGATGAATTACAGCGGCCGCTATGAACACTAACAAAATAAATTTTAGGATAATTTTCTCACTATTTCATCAACAGCATCTTACCCGTATCTCTCATGATTTTACCGGTTTCGCTGCCTTTGGTTTCAAGCATGTAAAAATAAGCGCCGCTGGCAAGGTCACTCATGGTTCCTTTTTCTTTCGGGTTAAATAAATACCGGTACTCTCCCGGCTGCTGCTCCTCGTTCACCCGCAGGTCATAGAGCTCCCCTTTAAGCGTGTATATATACAGTTTTACATAACTCCGCTCCGCAAGGCGATAGACTATGGTTGTGGTCGGGTTAAATGGATTCGGATAATTCCCAGCCAGGCCGCTCTGTCCAGGAGTTATTCGCTCAGTTTGTTCTTCAATTGATGTCATTACAAGCGTTAAGGTATTGCTCAATGCAGACTCATTGCCAATACTGTCCCTTGCGCTTATTCTGTAATAGTACACTCGCCCTGAGTCCGGTAGCGGGAGGGTAAAGGTTGTATCCTGAGTCTGCCCTACTAGTAAACTATCAGCCATGCTAAAACCAGCCGAGGTAGTATCTGCATAAATCCGGTAATCAGTCAAATCCCGTTCCTGATTTTTCCTCCAGAAAAGCATAACCGATGTTCTTGTTCTGTTAAAGGAAACCATTACTGGTGGCAGAGGCGGCCGGTCTTCATATTCATACACCATACCGTAGGGTCCGCCGTAGGGGCCTATGTCACTGCGTGTGCCGTCAAGGTCAAGTATTGCGGGGTCACCGGCATCAATCAAGGGGGAATACTTTTGCAAACGAAAATCCCCCTCCTGCTCACTGTTAAACATGGGGAAAACATCAATGTTGGTGTTGTCGGGGAGCATATTCCTATAAGTGTTAATAGGTCTATAGAAATTATTGTATTTTACCACATAATCAGTCGGATAGCCGTCTGGATGAGCGCCCGTCACCCCGGTATGTGAATTTATAACAATGTTATTTTTAATAACGCCATGCAAATGAAGCCCGATACCACCCCACTCAAAATAACCACTAACCAAGTTGTTAAGAAAAGTAACACCCAGACCTTTAATACCTGTGCCTACAGTGTTGTTTTCGCTGATACAAATATTATTAGCCACTAAGTGAGGAGCATTGTTTTGAAGATATATAATGCTCTCTTTTGAGTAAAATAGATTATTCAGGATTGTTGCATGAGTGCTAAAGGTAGCTAAATATTTCTCTTGAAATGAAATATTGTTTTTTAGGAAAATAGATGACTCTGGTGACAAGCCCAAAGTACCAATAAATGCGCCGCCCTTTAAATAACAGTTCTCAACAATTAGGTGACCATTAGACATAGCAATACACCCGGATTTAGCATAAAGTTTACAATTGATAATTATGAGTGTATCACTCAGTGGGATAATTGGATAAACAGCATGTGTCCCGAGGTCTGTAGTTTGATTGATTATTGAAATACCATCCATTAGGCCACCTCTTTCAAACCTAAGAACGGTCGGATTCGATGATCGTGCTATGATTGTACTGTCAGCACCCTCACCAATAAAATATAGTTTTTTCGTGATTCTCAGTTCTTCGCTATATATACCATTCTTTATAAATATTGTATCACCCGGATTAGAGATATCAATACATTTCTTAATTGAATCACTTGCGGTTTCAGGTGATGTGTAAGGCGGCGTACTGCTGCCTGTCTTGCTTACATAACGAACCTCTGCCTGCATCAGGTTGGATGCAAGCAGAAGTACAAAAAATAAAATTATCTGTATCATTCTCTTTTTCCTTTTTTCACAGATAATCTACTTTACAAATAATGCTTTACGCACAGTTCTGAATGAACCGGAGACCAGTTAATAATAATGAAACGAGAAACAATGGGACCCATAGAAGTTCCGCTTTGAATTTATTGATGGGTCAAAAATAGAACAAAACGGAATTAATGTCAAGGATTTTCGGAATGTTGGATTTTTAAGCAATTCAATAATCGGCTCCTTAAGCCGTTTTTATTATAACAACACGCATAAATAAAAAACCCCGGCTGTTACCGGGGCTTTAAATATTTCTCAGCATTCATTTGAACTACGCACCCCTGAGCAATTCATACTTCAGATTTCATACCTGTGGATTGAGACAGATTGTTATCTGTTTGTACGAATTTGAGAGGAAGAATTCATACTTCATTCCGCCTGCGGCGGATCATAATTCATTTATAATTATTTCAACAGAATCATCTTTCTGTTTTGAATGAAGCTATTAACTTTAATTTCATAAAAGTACACTCCGCTTGCAAGACCAGTTCCGTCAAATGATGCCTGCCAGGTTCCGGACTGCATATATTCATTTATCAGTGTCCTTAGTTCCCTTCCGGTGACATCATAGACTTTTAATGATACATTTCCGGCTTCAGGAATCTGAAATTGTATCACCGTTGAAGGATTAAAAGGATTCGGGTAATTCTGCTCAAGGGAAAATTGCATCTCGCCAGTCAGTAGCACTTCCGCTACTGTTGAATAAGAGTGTGCACCGCTAAAATCTGTCTGTTTCAGGCGGTAATACGATTTGCCGGTGAGCGGAGTGTTATCAGAGAAGGTGTATTCCCTCCGTTCACTGCTGTTTCCGGACCCTGAGATATATCCGATTACCTGCCAGATGCCGGAGTCAGCCCTGCGCTCTATCTCAAACCCTTTGTTGTTCAATTCTGTTGCGGTAACCCAGGAAAGCAGGACAGAGCCCTCTGATTCCCTGGCAGTGAAGCTCACGAGTTCAACCGGCAGCAACGGATCTACAGCATGCTTCAGCACTCCTTCAGGTGCAACAAGCGGTTTTTTTACCGAACGGCCCGAAACAGTAGCCGCTTCTGCATAATAATAAACAGTATCAGTGCCGGGGGATACACTGAAAGTGGTATAAAACGTATCCTGAACCATTCCGCTGAATGAAGCCGGAATATAGGGCCCCGCCTGCGAACTGCTGTAATACAATGCAGCGTTTGAAATACCTGTTCTGGTCTTAAGCACTGCTTTTGCCTCGAATCCGGTGCCGCTTGTCTGCGCCAGCGGATAGAGTTTAATATATACGGGCTCATCAACCCCTATTTCCTTGGTTATGCAGTGAATTGCTCCTGACTGCCCGATAATGGAGTTACAATTAATACCCACAACACGGTACCCCGGCATTGCTTCACGGTAGATACGCAGCGCAGTTGTGTCATATTTCAGTTCGTAGGTGGGAACGATGACTGTTTTGTTGACAATGACAGAATTCGTATAGGTCCGGTACTGCCCTCCGCTGCTGGGGTATCTTCCACTGCCATCCGGCGGCATGGGAATTCTCACAACTTTAAAGTCCCTCCCGAAGGCGGTTTTAAAGTTACTGAGAACATACTGCAGGTTTGCTTCAATCTGCGGACCGTCTGATACTCCGGCCGGATACTGCCCCACCATTAATGTTTCGTCATCAAGCAGCTTCATGTGCATATCAATATGATGAATACCATCGTATGGTAGCACCGTCATCTTTATATACCGGTCAATTCCCATAAAGCGCTTTACAATGGTGTCAATCTGCGCTTCAGTCTTATTCGGATTCTCAGTTACAATCAGCCGTGAGGAAAATCCGGTTCCGTGACCGTCGGTCATGAAGTTGCCTCCGGTAGCAACAAAGTCATAAGGTGATACCGTTGTCTGATACAGCGGAATGTTATATCTGGAAGCAAAGGTTTCAGGAACTCTGTCATCCAGCGGACGGGGGCGGTTATATATCCAGTCAACAAGATAGAGACTGTCTGCATCATTTGTGTAAACAGCCCAGGGGCCGTAGTCACGCACCCAGATGGAGTTAAATGAAGCAATAAGAAACTCAACATTGGTCAGAGGCACACCTCCGCTGGTGAGACTGCTTTTTACTGAGTTTGAGTCCGAACAGACGATATATACTTTCCCCTCATCCTGAGCATAGTCAACTATCTGGCGCAGGATTGTGGTCTGGGAGGTCCAGGTGATGATAATACCCTGCAGTTCTTCCCACTCAGCCATGGTCCGCACCGGCACTGCAGGGGGCTGGGTGAATCCGAACAGGGAGACCGGAGCAGTGTAACTCCGCATCATTTCACGCTCGGCTTGGGTCAGCCCTTTCGGAAGTTCCTGCGGGAAAACGGAGGTTACAAAAATCGAAAAGAGTAATGCTGCCTGTAGAAATCTCATATTTCAATAATTTTACTTATTCTCTGAAAATCAAAAATACGGTAAATGAGGGAAAGTTAAAACCGTAACCGCAAATGGGTCAAAAACAAGTGTTCTGTTCCGGTGGAGGAGTGCAGGTTCAACATTTTTACACCCTCCTTTCCCCTCTCAAAAAAGGGCTCTTTTCGCTATCTTTGTCCCGTACTTTTAAAATTTTCGCGCAAGGTTATGAAATCTTTTGTTTTATTTTTGCTCTTTTTCCTGATCGCTGCTCCAGTTAAGGAGGCCCAGACGAAGAAGGAAACAACCGCTATTAACAAACTGATGAAAAGCTATTACGATGTCCACATAAGGGAGTCATGGCCTGATTTGGTGGAGTTCCTCTATCCAAAAGTTTTTGAAGTTTACACAAAGGAGTCGCTCAAAGCAGAGCTTTCGAAACCACGACCTGAAAATGAAATGAGTGTAACCCGGCACGATTCACTCTGGACGGAAACCATAGGCAAACCCTTTAAGCACAATAAGGTCACCTATTTTCTGGTAACGTTTAAAACTGCCCTTAGTATTAACTCATTGAGAAAGACGCCGGATGGAAAGTGTGATCAGGGTATGCTCACCATGATTTTCGGGGCTTATCAGAAGCAATACGGTGAACAAAATATTGTTATGGTAAAAAATGAGTGCAAACTTAAAGCGCTGAATACAAATGAAGTTATTGTTGTAAATGACCCAAAAGTTAAAAAACTGACACTCATTGAAAAAAAACCTGAAACTGCCTCGCTGTTAAAAAAGGTTTTGCCGGCAGAAGTATATAATCATTATTTTCCCGCTGATACCGGAACGAAATAACAATACAGGAAATATTTATTTATGAATCTGCCGCTGCTCTACTATCTTGACCTTTTCGGAGTGGCGGTATTTGCCATCAGCGGCGCGCTTACTGCATCGGAAAAGAAATTGGATCTGTATGGCGTGGTGGTAATTTCAGTGGTTACAGCAATAGGCGGGGGCACGCTTCGCGATCTTCTTCTTGACCGTCACCCGATTTTTTGGTTTGAGGACCCTGTGCTTCTCATCGTGATTATTACAGCAGCCATCGGAACCATTATATATACAAGATTTCACCACCCTCCCAGACGCGCCCTGCTGATAGCGGATGCGTTCGGATTAGGTTTGTTTGCCATAAGCGGGGCCCAGATTGCAGAAGCACAAAATCTTTCCCCGCTGATAGTTGTTATCATGGCAGCAATAACCGGAACAGCAGGAGGATTGACGCGGGATATCCTTTGCAATGAAATTCCCATGATGCTCAAAAAGGATATATACGCGACCGCCGCTCTCTCCGGAGCTGCTGTATATCTGATCCTGAAAGCAGCAGGGGTTGACGGAGTGCTTGCCGGAGTTATTGGTTCGGCGTTTGTCTTTGCAGTCCGTCTTGCCGCCATTACTTTCCGGCTTCATCAGCCGGAGTCACAACTCCCCTCGTAACAGGTATATAAATCATGAAAATTCTTTTCCTCTCACTCATATTTTTTCAGGCAGGTCTCATGTCACAACAAAATGATTTTGTGCCCGGATGGGCTAAGAAAGCAGTCTGGTATCAGATATTCCCCGAACGTTTCAGAAACGGCGACACCTCCAATGACCCGAAAGTCGAAAATATCCGCGGTTCTTACCCGCACGATGCTGAGTCCCCATGGCAGATACATCCCTGGGGCTCTGACTGGTACCAGCTTCAGCCCTATGAAAAACTGAACGGAAATAATATCTGGTTCAATATACAAAGAAGAAGATACGGCGGCGATCTGCAGGGGATTCTTGACAAGCTCCCTTACCTGAAAGAACTTGGCATTACGGCTCTCTATCTCAATCCTGTTTTTGAAGCTCCTTCGCATCACAAATATGACGGCGCAACCTATCATCATGTTGACCCGAACTTCGGACCTGACCCTGAAGGAGACCGGAAATTGATTGAGAACGAGGACTGGAATGATCCGAAAACCTGGGTGTGGACAAAAGCAGATTTGCTTATGCTTCAACTCATAAAAGAAGTGCACAAAAACGGTATGAAAATAATTTTTGACGGTGTGTTTAATCACATGGGCATCAATAGTCTTGCCTTCCGGGATGTGGTAAAGAATCAGAAAAATTCAAAATACGCGGACTGGTTTAAAATTCTTTCGTGGGATGACCCTGAAGCCGGCACAAAATTTTCTTACAGCGGCTGGTGGGGTGTGAAAGAACTGCCGGAGCTGAATCAGGATGAAAACTGCATTACCGCTTCGCCGAAGTCATATATATTTAACATCACCCGCAGATGGATGGACCCTGATGGTGACGGCAGCACAGCAGACGGCATTGACGGCTGGCGCCTTGATGTGGCTTTCTGTGTGAAACATCAGTTCTGGAAAGACTGGCGGGTTCATGTGAAAAGCATTAATCCGGAAGCATATTTAACCGCTGAAGTGATTGATACGATTCCGGAAGTGCAGCCCTATCTGACCGGAGATGAGTTTGATGCTGTGATGAATTATAACTTTGCATTTACTTCGGCTGAATTTTTTATTCAGAAGAAGAATAAACTCACCGCATCACAGTTTGATAAAACACTGAAAGGACTCAGAAGTGCTTTCCCTGAATGCGTGAGTTATGTTCAGCAGAATCTTTTTGGCAGTCATGACGCGAACCGTATAGGCTCTCACATTGTAAATGCGGATCTCGGATCATACCGTAACTGGGGAGAGTATTTCGGGCTTTCAAAGGGGGAAAACAAAAACTACAATCCGCGTAAACCTAACGAAGAGGAATATGCAATACAGAAACTTTTTGCGCTCTTCCAGATGACCTACGTTGGTGCCCCGATGCTATACTACGGTGATGAAGCAGGTATGTGGGGAGCCAATGACCCTGACTGCCGCAAACCGATGGTGTGGGATGATATACCGTATGATGATGAAAGGTTTATGCCTGATCAGACACTTCGTTCACCTGATAAAGTAACGGTTAACAAAGATTTACTTGAGCATTATAAGAAACTGATAGCAATCAGAAATACCCATCCTGAACTGCAGACCGGCTCGATTGAAACACTCGTAACAGATGATGTGCAGGATGTGTATGGTTTCAGAAGAACTCAGAATAACAATGTAACGGATGTATATCTGAATAACAGCAACAAACCTGCTGTTCTGACACTTAAAGGAACATATAGGAATCTACTTTCCGGCCAGGAATTCACCGGCGAAATAACTTTACATCCAAAACAGGGAGTGATTCTTAAAAAAATGAAATGACAGTTTTGGTGTAGTTACACTGTAGGGACAACTCGTGAGTTGTCCTACCCCAAAACATGATCTGTACCGGTTCGCGTAGAGACACGCCGCGGCGTGTCTCTACAAAACCTAAGTCACAAAATTATGCTGTAATTTCCTGCTCTTTATACTGCAATTGATACAGCTTATAATATATACCACGCTTTGCAAGAAGTTCCTGATGCGTGCCCATCTCGCGGATTTCCCCCTTGTGCATCACGATGATCTTATCAGCATTCTGAATGGTTGAAAGCCGGTGCGCAATTACAATAGCCGTCCTTCCCTCAAGCAGTTTTTCAATCGCGTGGCGGATAATCAGCTCCGTTTCCGTATCAACACTTGAGGTAGCTTCATCCAGAATAAGAATACGCGGATCAAATGCCAGAGCCCGGGCGAAGGATATTAGCTGCTTCTGCCCCACGCTCAATGTTGCACCACGCTCTTTAACCGGTTCCTGATACTGCAGCGGCAGTTCAGAAATAAACTGATGCGCTCCCACAAGCTCCGCCGCCCGTTTCACCTGCTCCTCATTAATATCCGGATTATTCATACTGATATTTGAGGCAACAGTACCTGAAAACAGGTAAACATCCTGAAGCACCGTTGAAATGTTTCTTCTCAGCTCACGCTTTGAAACCGTCCTGATATCAATGCCGTCAACCCTTATTTCCCCCTTATTAATATCATAAAACCGGGTGAGGATATTAATGATACTGGTCTTCCCCGCTCCGGTCGCGCCGACAATCGCCACAGTCTGCCCGGGTTCTATGGTGAATGATATATCCTTAAGGACATGTTCATCTCCGTTGTAAGCGAACCAGACATTCTTAAACTCAATCTTCCCTTTTGTCTCAGGAAAGTGAACCGGATTGGGCTGCTCCTTAATAATGGTATCATCATCCAGCAGTTTGAAAATCCTCTCAGAGGATGCCATTGCCGTCTGAAGAATATTGTATTTTTCAGATAAGTCTCTGATCGGCCGGAAGAACATTTCAGTATATTGAATAAACGCAAAAAGAACGCCAAGCGTAATGGTATTCTGAACCACCTGACCGCCGCCATACCAGATTATCAGACCGATGGCTATAGAGCTGAGCAATTCCACCGCCGGAAAGAAGATAGCATAATAGAATATGGATTCGATATTTGCTTTCCTGTGATCAGCATTGATTTTGGAAAAATTATTAAACTCCTTTTCCTGACGGTTAAATAACTGAACAATTGAAATCCCGGTTATATGCTCCTGCATATAGGAGTTCAGCCGCGCAAGATGCAGGCGCACATCGCGGTAATTTTCCCTTACTTTTCTTCTGAACAGGAAAGTACCATATATAAGAAACGGCAGCACAGAAAGCGTAACAAAAGACAACTGCCAGTCAAGAAAGAACATGAACCCAAGTATCCAGGCGATAATGAAAAGGTCGCTGAACACCATAACAATACCCGATGAAAACATTTCATTCAGGGATTCAACATCATTCGTGACACGGGTTACTATTCTGCCGATGGGGGTTTTATCGAAATACTTTGCCGCAAGCCGCTGTGTGTGCCTGAAAAGACTTTTTCGCAGATCCAGAATCGTCTTCTGCCCGAGCAGCTGCGTATAGTACGTAAGAAAATACTGGATAAACGCCTGCATGACCAGTGATGCAACCAGCGCGAGAGTAACCCACATCAGCCCCTGATAATTCGCGGACGCTATATAATCATCCACCGCGAGTTTAGTCAGATAGGGGCGCAGGGGTCCAAGAGCCGCAACCACTAAGTTCAGCAGAATTGCCGCGAACACATATTTCTTATAGGGCTTTATATATCCCAGAAGCCGCCGCATCAGCCGTGCGTCGTATGCTTTTCCTAATATTTCATCATCCTGTCTGGGATCTGTGCTCATATCTTTATATATTCTTATTCTTCATTAACTCTTCATGATGGACAGGTCACGACCTGTCCCTACAAATACTCTTCGTTTGTAGGGACAACTCGCGAGTTGTCCTATCGTCAAATTTATTTTCCTGTGGTTGTCCTTCACAGGTTACTCGTTAGGACAGGTCACGACCTGTCCCTACAAATCATTTCTGCGTTACTTCGCGTCTTTACGCGATATAAAAACGCTACACAATTTTATAATACTGTGTTCCGCCGAAAAATCCTCTGATATTATTGGCGGTTGTATCTAAAATTCTCTCTATCGCTTCAACTGAATCAAATGCCATGTGTGGAGTGATAATAACATTCTCTCTTCTGAGCAGGATGTTACGCCTCATTGCCGCTTCAAGATGTTCAACTGATACATTCTTTGAAAGCATTTGGTTTTCCTCAAGCGCCAGTTCTTCGCCTTCAAACACATCCAGTCCTGCTCCGCCGAAGATACCGGTATCAATTGCATGATACAACGCACTGGGTTCAATCAGACCGGAACGGGCAGTGTTTATGAATAATGCTCCCTTTTTGACCTGGCCGATATTGCTCATATTAATCATATAGCGGGTTGATTCATTATACGGACAGTGGAGCGATATAATATCCGATGTTGACAGAAGTGTTTCAAGCGATACATATTCAACTTCCAGCACTTCCTGAATCATGTGGTTTTTCTTCATGTCATGGGCGATTACTTTCATCCCGAAACCGCGCGCTATTTTCATTACATGAACGCCAATATTGCCTGCTCCAACCACGCCGAGCACTTTGTCTTTCAGGTCAAAGCCGCGCAGTCCCTCAAGCGAAAAATTCCCCTGGGTTGTGCGTATATATGCCTTGTGCAGATTGCGTGAAAGAGCCAGTATCAGAGCAAAGGTATGCTCCGCTACGGTATTCTCTCCGTAATAGGGAACATTGCAGACGGAGATTTTCCGTTTCTGTGCCGCTTTCAGATTGATATGGTTAAATCCGGTGCTCCGGGTGGTAATCAGTTTGAGGTTATTGGCTTTTTTGAGGATATCCTCGGTTACCTTTGAATAGATAAATACTGAAACCACATCAAGCCCTTTGAGCAGGTCTGCATTCTGTGAGCCCAGCGGTTCGGTATAAAAGAAGAGCTCCTCATTTTTACCGAAATATTTTTTTATGTACTTCTTTTCAGAAGCGGTGATTTCAAAGAATCCGATTTTCAGTTTTGCCATGGCTTATTCCTCATTATATTCTTCTATTTCTTTTTCTAACAATTGCTTGTAATAGATATCTGCATAAATTCCATTCATAGTCATAAGTTCATCGTGCGTGCCCTGTTCGGCTATTTTTCCGGCAGCAAGAACAAATATCATATCTGCATCCTTTACCGTTGATACGCGGTGGCTGATGATAATACTTGTTCTTCCCTTCATAAAAGTTTTCAGACGGGTTAAAATTTCTTCCTCGGTGTTTGTGTCAACCGCTGAGAATGAATCATCCAGAACAAGTATTGAGGGGTCGGTAATCAGCGCACGTGTTAATGCCGCCCGCTGCTTTTGCCCGCCGGAAAGTGTAATACCCCGTTCTCCCACCATAGTATTATATCTGCCGGGGAAGTCTTCCGCGTCTTTATCAAACCGTGATATATGCGCTGCCGCCATCATTTTCTCTTCGCTCACTTCATCACGGCCGTAAGTCAGATTATTCCTGATTGAATCAGAAAACAAGAACGTCTCCTGAGGAACAATGCCCATATTCTTTCTCAGCACCGCCAGCGGAATCTGAGTCACCGGTCTGCCGTCAATCAGTACCTCTCCTGATGTGGTATCATACATCCGTGATATAAGGTGAATCATGGTCGTCTTGCCTGATCCTGTACCCCCCATGATTGCAATAGTCTGCCCCTGCTTAATTTTTATATTTATATTGCTCAGCACCTCCGGCAGATATTCCGCATATCTGAATGAAACATTGCGGAATTCAATCTCTCCCTTAATATCAGTAATGCTGCTGTCTGTTTTATCAGAGTCATCAATTTCGTAAGGCTCTGCGAATATTTTATTCAGGCGTTTCATGCTTGCCTCGGCCTGCTGAATGATGTTGATAACCCATCCCACAGCAATCATCGGCCAGATAAGAATACCAAGATATATCACCAGCGCGGTAATATCCCCCAGCATGAGCTGTTTATCAATCACCATGGTACCGCCTGCCCAGATGACTATTATAATAGATACACCTGTTATCAAAAAAAGCACCGGCTGAAAGAGCGCCTGAACCCGTACCAGACTCATATTCTTTTCGAGATACTCCTGACTGAGCCGGTCAAATTCCTTGATTTCATTTTCTTCACGGACGTAGGATTTAATCACCCGAATCCCTGAGAAATTCTCCTGTGCCCGTGTGGTGAGTTCAGAAAATTTTTCCTGTATCAGGGTGAACCGGCGGTGAATCTTCTTACCCACCAGATACACAACCACCGAAAGCAGCGGCAGGGGGATGAGTGCGTAAAGGGTAATTGCGGCGCTTATCTTGAACATGAGGATAACGGTAATCACCAGCCGGACAAAGGTATCTATTGAATACATCACCGCGGGACCGATGAACATCCGCACTGCATTAATATCGCTGGTGGCATGCGCCATCAGATTACCGGTGGAGTTATTCTGGAAGTAGCGGAGAGGCAGTTTCTGGATGTGGGCCCAGAAATCCCCCCGCAGGTCATATTCAATTTCACGCGAAACCACTATAATAGTCTGCCTGATCAGAAACCGGAAAATTCCTGCCCCTAGGGAAAACAGGACAATCATCCAGGCATAGCGGGAGAGATTATCATAAGCGGGGGCATTTTGCAGCTCATTTATTGCATCCTTTATCATCATGGGGATGTAAACCGTACCCATATTTGAGATCAGGATGAAAATCAGCCCCAGAGCCAGTTTGGTCCGGTACCGGAGGAAGTATTTTTTCAGAGTTGCAAGATTTTGCATTAAGCCCTTAAGAAGCAGAATTTATATGTTTCAACATCTAAATTTACAGAAATGTTCACTCAGACTGGGGTGAATTTTTGATGGACGGGAGAAATAATCAGTAACCAAAAAGCAGTAATTAGTACTGTTTTAGAAAATTCTTTGCAGCTTAGCGCCTCTGCGCGAGGTTTTCAAGGACTTAAAGGACACCAAGGAAAATAACGACAGCAGAGATGCCGGTGGATTACTCCGCGTAACTCTGCACTCAACTTTGCTAACTCTGCGTTAAGAATCTTCTTTGCGTCTTAGCACCTTTGCGCGAGGTTCGGGTCGCTCAAGGACTTGAAAGACAATAAAGACAGCCAAGCTAACTCAAAAACTCTGCGGTACTTTGCGTCTTACTCTGCTTACTCTGCGTTTAAAAAACTACCGTAAAAGTATCATTTTAACCACACTTCTGTAATCCCCCGCTTTCATTTCACAAAAGTATATACCGCTTGCAAGTTTACTGCCGTCAAACGTAACCGTATAAGTTCCCGCCGGCTTTTCACCCGACTCAATTACTCCTGCCAGCCGGCCAAGTGCATCATAAACTTTTAACTCAACCATTCCTGAATGAGCCAGAGAATAAGTAATCTTCGTCTCCGGATTAAAGGGGTTGGGATAGTTCTGATGTAATACATATTCAGCCGGAATATTTCCTGAAGTTTCATCAGTTCTGGTTATACTTGAAAGCTGGAATATCCTGCCGTAGATGTCATAGGTGATGCCTGAGTGGTCTGCCCAGGTGAGTCCGAGTGATGTTCCCGAGACTGTTACAAGGAAGTTCCGCAATTCATTTATATTACTTGCTAAAACCACAGGATTTTTCAGCGGAGTGCCGTCCATTTTGTAAGCACGGCAAACAACATTATTGCCGGTATCACGATAGTATAACAGATAATATGAGCCGTCTCCTTTTTCTACCTGAAAGTTTTGTCCCGGATAGCCAACCTGCACATCAGTGACCGCACCTGTCCTGAGGAGTGAAACCTTCATTTTAGCCATATTCACAGGAGACCCCCACGCCTGATAGATATACACAACCACATCGCGCCCCATGTATACACCCTGGGCATTGGTAAACGGGCCTTCACGAACCGCCATAGTGCTGTCCGTAAACACACCCGTATTACCCCAACGGATAAGCCATGAGTCATCATGTTCCTGGTTCAGCGAAATCTGATTCCACTGCGGCACTGAATCTGCAATGGTTCTGCTGCTTTGCATAACAAAGCCGCGGCTCATTTTTCCCGCGCGCAGAGTTCCGTTATCATTTGCCGCATAAACAAGCTCTCCGCTGTTGTTTTCTCTGAAGGTGACCGGATGGGCAGAAAGGAATACCGAGCCATCCTGCCTCCTTATACTGTCAGTACTTGTTACCACAAAATCAGAGTTATATATATCCACAAGAGTCGCAACATTTTCACCCTGAGCTGCGGTGCGGATGCTAAACAGAGTTCCATCCTTAAACACACCCAGATGCGGTCCGGTCAGGGGGTTACTTATGGTATCTGCTGCTGAACTTGTCCGGTTCACTCTTGTTGCATACATCCCCTTTTCATTAAGATATCCGGCAATAAAACTTCCGCTTTGCCCGAGAGGTATTAAAAATTTATTTGATTCATTGCTCTGAGGCGGGTCATCACAGAGCTTTACGCTATTGGTCTGTATAAAACCCTGAAGCTCACGCACAAACACATCATGTGATTCAGTGTAAGGAGTAAACATTTCTCCGGAAGAGTAAACCGCGGTATATCTGGTAAGATCATGGCGCACCGTGCTATAAAAAGAACTTGTCTGAACAGGGCTGTTATCAGTAAAAAATTTATATACATGGTAGCCGTACTGTCCGTTCTGAAGCTGATTTGTAGTCACAATTACATCAAACGAACCCTCGCGGGTATTTGAAATGCTTATTCCTCTGAAGCCATCGCCATCGGCGGAAATATCCGGAACCGCAAGTGAGTCGGGACCGGAAATGATTGTGCCATTATGGCTGACTACAGTAGTATATATTTTTCCGTGGTAATAATACATCACCCGGTAAGCATTATTATTAACGGGTTTTATATACATGGGGGCCGAAATTTCCGCACCGTAGAGATTATACAATAAGCCGCTAAAAGTGAAAAGCAGAACCGAGTCGGCCAAAACACTATCCTGCGCATCATAAAAGCGGGCATAGATGCGGTGCTCCGGGTCGGTGCCCATCATATCAAATGGCTGACGCACCCAGAAAATAGCAGGAGCTCCGCCTGTTCCGGTTGCTGAGGTTACATAAATTGCATCCATTATTCCCGTTTCAACATGTTCATACACCGGAACCGCGTCAAGAGTAAACTTACTCCGTAGTATATAACCATTGTTTGCTACGTGCGCAACAAAACCGTCTGAAAGAGCTGCCGCTGAATAACTGAACCCCATCCAGCCGGTACCGCACCAGCTTGTCGGGTATCCGCTGACCGGCACTTCACTGCCAACCGGCTCGCCATTCACATAGCGCTGGGCAGCCACTGAATAATAACTATCATCAAACATATAGGGAGACCATCGCCCGGAAAACGCGATAAACTGATTTCCCGGTAAAAAGAGGATGTCACGGTTGCCATTGATTGGTTTGGGGTCGCTTAAGAATGTGCCATCGGAGGAAACCCTGCGGAAGAAATAATCCTGCCTCCCAAATCGGAGGTCTTCCCAGGCGACTAAAAAATCATCGGAATCATTGTGAAAAAGGCGCGGATCGGACTGAACCAGCGGGGCATCCTGCTGATCTGAGCCGATTCGGTAGGTATCTCTGAGGAGTACTGGGTTCTGAGCAAAAAGGAATGCCCCCGAGAGAACCAAAAGGAGAACTATTCTAACGACCATGGCGTTATTCCTTCAGATGTGCCGGGGAAAAATACGACTTAATCTGAAAAAAACAAAACGAATCAATGTACAGGGGAGAATTAGGAATTAGTAGTTAGGAATTAGTAGTTAGGAATTAGTAGTTAGGAATTAGTAAAGGAAGAGAAGAAGGAACAATCTCTTCGTTAGAACTCTTCTTTGCGGCTTGGCGTCTTAGCGCGAGGGTTAAAATCGCTTAAGGACTTCAAAGACAACAAGCAAACCAATCTGCAATGACATTACCAAATACTCATTAGTAATTATTCTGGTTGTTTTACTCTCTTTTCCATAACAATACTATTCATCTAATCTCAGGTTATACATTTCTATCTGCTCTTTCACCCGCTCAATAAAACGTATTCTTTTGAAATCGAACCACATCTGCCGGTATTCAACCGAATTATCAATTTCCCATTTGAAGTTTTGAAAGGGCTTTGGTCTATCCAATGCCTTAAATAATTTATTCATCAAATGCGGCTCATTTATACTCTCCGCAAAATCAACCATTATTTGAAAAGACTGATTAGAAGAAAAGCCCTCAAATTCAAGATAATCATCGCTGTGTTCATTAATCTCATTCAGTTCCTCTTTCCAGAGTTCTTCATCACCACCAACCCATGTATCAAAATTAATAATTGATTTTATTTCACCAGTTTTGAGGTTATAATAAACCCTCATGCCTGATTCAAGATTTTCAGCAATTTCGAGTATTTGTTTGTCGGTCAGGTTCAGTATGATAATTTTCCTGCAGGTAATTTCTTTAATTTCAATGACTTAAACTAAAAAGCTATCTCGAAGAAGTCAAGCAATACTTTGAGTTAAAAAGTTTCTTTGCTGGCTCAAGGAAATAAAGAACAGCAAGGACAGCAGAGAGCGCGTAAAAGCCGCTTTAAAACTCTGCGGTACTTTGCGCCTTACTCTGTTTACTTTGCGTTAAAGAATTCTCGCGCTTGCAGTTTTTTGGCGTCCAGGACTTAAAAGACATCAATGACAATAATGACATCCGGGAAAACAAAGGACATTGCATTTATAACTTTGCAGTTTACTCTGCGTTAATATCTACTTGCACTTGGAGACAGATTGTTATCTGTCTGTACGAATTCCCACAATGTAACATATAAGTTATAAATTAATTCTTCCTTATTACTAATTACTAATTCCTCATTACTAATTATCAAAAGTGCGCGTTAATGAACGGCAGTATTTTTGCCCATCCCGGATTATTGCCTGCAATATTAAGAATGCCAATCTGCACACCGTTCAGTTCGGCCGCATAGTTAAACAGCCCGATTGAAAGTCCCGTCATTCTTTTATCAATATTGTTGTATGCGGAAACTGCCGCACCGGTTACATTATCAGAGCTGATTGTATATACCGCCGCATTGATTCCAACGGCATGTTCTGCTTCAAGTTTATATCCGGCAAAGTTAACACCAAGCACGGTGTTCGTGGCTTTTATCTGGCCGAGAGTTGCATTCAATCCAAGGATTACATGCCCGTCACTCACTAATGCTGCGCCGCCAAAGTTAAGACCAAGTATATTATCCTCCGCAACAAGCGCAATGCCGCCGAGATTCAGGCCGAGTATATTGCTTCCTGATACAACCGCAACCGGTGAAAAATTGATGCCCAGGAGATTACCCTTTGAAACCACGGCAAGTCCGCCAATATTCATCCCGGTCATACCCCCCTCAGAGACTGCAGCAAGGCCGCCAAAATTTAATCCAAGCATTCTTCCTTCAGACACAGTGCCGAGCCCGCCGATGTTTATTCCGGTCATCTCACCCTGAGTAACCAGACCAAGTCCGCCAAAGTTAATTCCGGTTATGCCATGCTGGCTTACGGTTCCCAGTCCTCCAAAGTTAATTCCTGTTAATTTCCCTTCAGCCACTGTTGCAAGCAGAGAAAGATTTACGCCGGTCATATCTCCCTCAGAAACCGCGGCGGCTGTTCCGTAGTTAAAGCCAAGCGCGTTTTCCGATGCAACAAAACCGCCAAGACCAAACATGATTCCGGTATTAGTTGCAACTGTTGGAAAGGTTCCAAGTGAGATGCCAGCAACATTCTGATTCTTGAAATATTTTCCTTTCCAGAATGTTATGTTTACTCCTGCAACCGATTTTACTTCACAATCCTTCCAGTTAAATCGGATTCCCGCAAAGTTTTCTGAGTTTCCGAATGAGAGACCCCACTGTGAAGAGGGAATTCCAAACGAGGCATGTGAGCACGCAGGTTTTTCATCTTCCTTATTATTTTCCTGAGCTGTTACAGGCGTGAGTAAAAGCAATAATAAAAGTAATACGTATTTCATCGGTTTCTCCTGGAAAAGAAATTAAGAGTCATTTTCTGTTTCGGAAAAATGGCGGTTCTTCCCCTTAAAATCCGTATCATTCAGATAAAAGGTTAAGGAAGATGATGAACGGAAAATAATTTTATTTAGTAAACCGTCTTAAGCCGTGCGTTGCGGTAGTAGTGAAGCAGAATTTCATCAAAGAGGAAACCTTTCTCAGCCATCACCGCAGCACCTATCTGGCACAGCCCCACGCCATGTCCCCATCCGGCCCCGGTAAGAGTGAATGAAGAAGGCACACCATCTTTTTCCGGTCCCTTCTCAATGATAAACGCAGAACTGTAGAGATGGCTTTTTGAAAGCGCGCGCCTTATTTCAAGTTCTTTCCCGATTATTAGTTCTTTTTTCGAACCGGTTATTTTCATCTTTATCAATCGTGCTGATGCACCCCGTTCAACAGGAATAAGATCGAGTATATCCCCGAAGTCATGTCCGGTTTTGGCTTTAATCAGCTCGCTCAGTTCTTTTTGTTTATATACAACCTTCCACCGGTAGAAGTCGCGCGTTTCCTGGTCATAGTCAAGCAGAACCTGGGCAAGAATCTTTGCGTCGGTTGTGTTGCAAAACGCCGGGGGATTTCCCTTTATCCACTTCTCAGCGTTCCGCTCATTCGTGAAGCGTATATCATAATTGTCGGGTTCAAACTTATAGTCTATCACAGGTATCAGATAGGGGGTCGGGTTATTACCCCAGACATTTTCAAAAGCCTCGGATATACCGCCGCATGATTTTGAAAAGCGGGCATCACATACCGTATCGCCGTACATGAGCGCAAGACCGCGGGTTTCTGCCACTGCCTGCTGAGCAGCTTCTGTAAAAATTTTTGTTATGCCCTGATATCTTTGGCAGTGGTCGTCCGCGCAGACATCATAATGCTGATGGTCTTCCCTGTCATACCACCGGATGAACTCATTATCAGAAGTAATGGTACTTACCGCGGACTCGCTCCCCTCCTTCACCGCTCTGCTTCTTTCAATCTGTGCAATCAGCCAGCTTCGCGAAATAACTGCATGCGCTTTCAGCAGAGCCAGACTGCTTTTGGCACTCATCTCAGATGAAATAACGCTTACCAGATAATCTTCCAGACGGATCAGATTAATGGCTGTTATCTTATCTCCTTCCTTAATAATGCGCAGCGTACCGCGAAATGCCTCAGTCTCTTTTCTTTCCCAGTGAAACTGAACCCCGATGATAACATCCTTCAGCTTAAAAGAATCATCTTTATAGGTATCAGGTTCAAACAATACCTCATCATCAAACTGTGAGCTGAATTTTTCCCCTCTGATGAGAATTTTGCCCCCTTTTATCTCTGCTGTATATGCACCCCTCAGCCATTCATTCCTTCCCTGGATGATATAGCCGCCATGGAGTTCAAAACGGATTTTTTGTGATGAAATAATTCCTACACTTATAACGGGTTCCTGCATTGCAATTCCTTACTGCTTCAACTGCTGCTTCCTCTTTCCGGCCGGGGCAATCAATCTGCCGGAAACGATTGGCATGTAATTCTTATATTGAGTGAGAAAATTACAGATTTTCAGGGTGATAGGAAACATTTCTCCCCCTGAAAAGAGTTGTTTATACGCTAATATGTGAAAAAACCTGATGAAAAGACCGCAAAGCAAGATTATTGACCTGATCGGGTTCCCGATGGATCTGGGTGCCGGAAGACGGGGAGTGGATATGGGCCCCTCAGCGCTCCGCTATGCCCTGCTTGATGAAAAACTGGAGAACCTCGGCTATACGGTAAATGACCTGGGCGATATAGATATTTTGAATATCGAAGAACAGGCGCTGGAAAATCCGAAACTGAAATATCTGGCTGAAATCCTTAAAACCTGCGAAATCCTCGCCCGTGAGGTTGAGTCTATTCTGGATAAAGACCATTTTCCTCTGATCATCGGAGGGGACCACTCCATGGGTCTCGGCACTGTGGCGGGAATCTCAGCCCACTGCCGCAAGAAAAATAAAAAACTCGGTGTTATCTGGATTGATGCCCATACCGATATGAATACCGACCAGACCTCCCCTTCAGGAAATATCCATGGCATGCCGCTGGCAGCATCACTGGGAATCGGGCACCCCTCTCTCACGGAGTTCTACGGCTTTTCACCCAAACTGAAACCGGAACACTGTGTGGTCATCGGGGCCAGAAGCATTGATTTTGAAGAGCGTGAAAACATCAGGAAAGCAGGCATTCAGGTATATACCATGACTGATGTGGATAAACTGGGCATTCACCGGGTTATTAACCGCGTGCTTGACCTTTTTGATAAAAATGTTGATCATATACACGTATCATTCGACTGCGATTCCCTTGACCCAAGCGTGGCTCCCGGCGTGGGTACTCCGGTGCCCGGCGGTTTAAGCTACCGTGAAGCGCATCTGCTTATGGAAAGCATTGCCGACTGCGGATGTATGTCATCGCTTGAGATTTCTGAAGTTAATCCTATCCTTGATACCCGGAACCAGAGCGCGGAAGTGATGGTTGAGCTGGTTGCCTCAAGCATGGGGATGAGAATACTCTGATCTATTGACTAATTCCAGACAAATCGCTTTTTACTCTCTTCTGCTCATGGCAGCGGGGCTCTTTGCCGTTAAAACGGGAATCATCGTATATACCGCGGCAAGTGTGGTTGCGTTTACCATGATTACCGCGGGAGGGGCATACTTTTACAAATTCTCAGGCAGCGGCAGGAAACCGGCCGTATTTTTTTCCTCACTGCTGTTTTTATCAGGCATATTTCTCTTCATCAGCGACAACTTCCCTCTGATGGAGGGGAGTGATATCTTCTTCCCGTCGCTGCTGTTTATCCTTTCCGGCTCGTTTCTGATGGTTTGGATAGAAGAAGCGCGTCAGCGGTTTTTTCTCTGGCTCTCATTGTTTCTGGCAGGTGTTCCTGTTGTATATATACTTTTGAGCAAGGGATTCTCTCCGGCTGTTATGTACGCGTCATTGCTGGATATCATAGACACCCTCTCTGCCCCCCTGCTCTGGGCGGCTATAATTGTCGGAGTGTTCTATATAATACGAAGAATCAAAAATAATTAGTAGTTAGGAATTAGTAACTAGTAAAGGGGAAAAATGAAATCAAACTCTGTGTTTATGGTTCCTATTTTGCGGCGTTGCGCCTTTGCGCGGACTCCGGAGGGACTTAATAAGCCGCCAACATAGTCCTCTGACATTTTTCATTCTTCATTTTTGTGGTTTTTGCCAATTTTGTGTACTTTTGTCGCTGTAATACAGCACTTTTGCCAACTTTTGGTGTATTTTATGGTACAAGATGTAATAAATCAGCAAAAAAATGAACGCGACCGTCTTCTTTCAGCTCATTTTATACCCCGGGATGCCAAACTTAATCTGGATTCCGGACTGATAAATGTGATTATCGGACCCAGGCGGGCGGGCAAGTCCTTTTTTGCCGTTCACACCCTTAATGGCAGCCGTTTCGCTTATGCTAATTTTGATGACGAACGGCTCATTGCAACCGAAAACTATGACGAAATAACCGACGCGATTGACCGGGTTTACGGTAATCCTGAAATTCTGCTTTTTGATGAAATTCAAAACCTGCAGAAATGGGAATTGTTTGTAAACCGGCTTCATCGGCAGGGGAGAAAAATCGTAATCACCGGAAGCAACTCAAATCTGCTCTCCGGAGAACTTGCCACTCATCTGACCGGCAGAAACTTTCCCGTGTATATCTTTCCCTTTTCCTTTAATGAACTGCTTAACTCCTCAGGAACCGGTGAATCAGAAAATGCGAAAACCCTCTTTCTTGATCTTTTGGAAAAAGGGGGGTATCCGGAGGTAGCCTCCGGGAAAGCAGCAGGAAGAGATTATTTGCAGATGTTATTCCGGGACACCATATATAAAGATATTGTTACTCGCTATAAACCCCGTGATCCCGCGATGATCAGCAAGCTGGCTGAACTGATGATTGCAGGAACTGGTTCACCGCTCTCCCTCAGGAATCTTTCGGCGGTAACCGGGTATAATCAGCGGACTGTCTCCAAATTCGTCTTATATATCCTTAACACCATGATATTCTTCCGTGTTCCCCGTTTTTCCTTTAAGATTAAAGAGCAGCAAATCTCCGCAGGAAAAACTTATCTTATAGATAACGGTTATCTCAGCAGTATCGGATTTAACCCCTCAGCTAATCAGGGGAAGAAACTCGAAAACTTAATTGCCTCAGAACTTTATAAAAATTCCTATAAAACCGGAATGAGTTTAAGCTACTGGAAGAAAGACTATGAATGTGATTTTGTTTTGCATCAGAGCGGTAAAGTTACAGAAATAATTCAGGCATCAGCAGATTTAAGCAATCCAAAGACTCTGGAGAGGGAAATGCGCGCCCTTATTACAGCATCGGAGGATTTACAATGTGACCGGCTTACCATTATAACCACAAATGAAAAATCTGTCAGGAGTTTTGAGTGGTACGGCAGAAAAAGGGAAATCACCATTCTTCCCTTTACAGAATGGGTCAGCAAAATCTATAGCCTGCCATAAAAGCAACAAACGAGATTTCCTGAAGAAAGGAGTGTCTGATGCAGAACTTTTCACATTACCATATAATATATATAGGAGCTGTGTTTTTGGAGTAAAAACCTCATCCCCTGCCCTTCTCCTTGAAAAGGAGAAGGGAGCCGGAATTCAGACGCGTAGCGGCGACATATTACGATCCGTTATATATTCATCAACCCCAATAAGGCAAGGACAGGTCGCGACCTGTCCCTACGGAAATTCTCAAATACCAAAACCTGTTCATTGTTCATTGCTATGAGCCGCAGAGCGGCGAAATATTAATAAAAAACATCTCCCAAACCAACCAAAAGCCGCGTAGCGGCGATATATTACGATCCGTTATATATTCATCAACCCCAATAAGGGAAGGACAGGCCGCGACCTGTCCCTACGGAAATTCTCAAATACCAAAACCTGTACATTGTTCATTGTTCATTGCTATGAGCCGCAGAACGGCGAAATATTAATAAAAACATCTCCCAAACCAACCAAAAGCCGCGTAGCGGCGACATATAAACAGCCCCATCTGCTATACATACATCAATCTCCACTAAGGATAGGACAGGTCGCGACCTGTCCCTACGCATATTCATTTGATATATATTACCCATGCAATTCATACTTCATACTTCATAATTCATAATTCATACTTCATAATTCATACTTCATAATTCATTTAAGCATATCATTAAAGGTTTTTTTTAGTTCCGTTCCGTAGATGCGCTGGAACTCTTTGCGGAAGTGCTCAAAGGTTGCCCGGGCCAGGGTATGTTCGCCGTCTCGGACCAGAAACTGTATCTTTACTTTGAGCGCTGATTCGCTCAGCGGATCGAGATGTAATATGCTTTCGGCAATCAGCGCGCGGTTGGGGGAGTCTTCTTTCTGCTTTAAGAGATGCTCTTTCAGTTTGTGCAGCGCGGCATCGGTAATGCGCATTCTTCCTGTTTCGAACCAGTCATAGTCATGCTCTTTCATGAATTCTCCCCGGCTGAGTATCATGTTCAGTTCGCTCAGTGCCGCATGTGTCAGGTTTCGGGATGAAAGTATGGAAAGGAGCCGCTGATAATCACAGTATATCCTGCTGTCAAGTTCAACCCACCACATGGCTTTATCGCAGCAGATTGTTATGCCATCCACATCTTCAAGAACTGACCTGAGTTTGTTAACCGAAACGCTTCTGTTGTTCTTGGCCTGTTCCAGACTAAGGTCCGGCCAGAGGTGGCTGTTTATCGACTTGTTGGTAATATAACTGAACGGTTTGAATGATGACGTTAGCATCATCAGGAACAATTCCTGAACCTTAGGAGGCAGACGCTGAACCATCTCCTCACCGGTGCGGCTGAATATCTGAAAATCCCCGAACAAATAGACACTGTTTATTGGTCTTCCGTTTTCGTGTCTGGCTGTTCTCGGTTCCCGATTTCGCCCGCCATTTTTTTCCTGATCGCGCATAACTGCAGGACTCCGCCTATGTAATGAAAAAATCACGTACCTGATTGTGAAAACTTATTTACTGCCAATGCAGCAGCACAGACTCAAAGAAACCGGCGGCATTCCCCCTTTCCCGCCGGTTCCCTCCCGTCAAGATCGAAACCACAGTCACTCCGGACTACTCGCCCTCATCCTGAATTTCTGTGGCTCCGGCTGAGTCTCAACCCTCTCACCCTTTTTCACTGGGTCAGGGCGAACCGGAATAAATAAAATTCTCAGACTAACTGGGTAAATCTAACCGGAGGGGGTTAATAAAAGGGTTAATAAAAGGGTTAATGAATGGATTAATTTTCAGGTTATTGCAAAAAATCTGCAATATTCTTTCTGCACTCCGTATCATATACGCTGTGATACGCTCTTTTAAAGACCTCAAACGCGGTTTTGGCTGATGAATGGTCCCCCATACCCGAAAGAGCCTGCACTTTTGCCCTGATCCCGATCTCGCAGACGCTGTCCTGTGAAAGGATACATTCCGCGGCATCAAGTTTCTCATGATTGCTCAGCCGGTTCAGGGTAATAATCTCTCTGAGGCGGTGAACCGTTTCCTCCCTGTATTGCTGGCGGACAGCATCAAACCACTCATAGTCGCAATCAGCAAAAAGCTCTCCCCGGGTAACAATGCTGCGCAAATCCCCCACTTCCGCAAACCGGTAAGTTCCGTTTCCGGCATACTTCCGGAACTCCAGCAGATCGCAGTAAAAATTCTCCGGCAGAATCAGCTTAATCCGGTTGTTATCTGTTTTAATTTCAGCACCCCTTACCGGCGCAAGCGCGGTTCGCAGGCGGCGTAATGAAACATTCCGGTTGTTTTTGGCTTCAGCAATGGAAAGCTCAGGCCAGAGCGTGGCGGTGACTGCTTCCGTTCTCATTCCGCCGTTGCTCCCCAGGCAGGAGCGTTCAAAGAGCATCAAAAAGAGCTGCTTCAGTTTGGGTGAGAGGTTCTGAGTAATGTTTATACCGTTGTCATCCAGCAGGGTGAAATCACCGAACAGATATAAGGCCGCCGCGGAGGGAGCATCCTGCACGGGGTCATCTGCAACTGCCGGAGATTCTGTTTTCGTTTCAGGAAGTGTTTCCTTCCCGTCAGAATGTCTATCACCGCCGGATGAGGTTTCACCGCCCTCATCTTTCGCGCGTCCGTTTCCTCGGCGCAGATAAAAGACGATTCCCGCGCTTCCGAGCAGGACCATCAGAGAACTGAGAAGTATATACCGCAGAGCGCCTCCGGAGATATCTGCCGCTCCGGCAAGCAGTGACCGGTACTCCGCCTCAGTAAGAGGAGGCCAGTGCAGAGTTGAAATACGAACATAAAATGAGTCTGCCCCCGAATATACATATTCCATAATTGCAAATTCTCTGTTCATGGAATCGAATGAATTCCAGACATTTGGAATAAATGCTGTCTCCCTGCCTTTAAAGGTTTTAAGGCTGCTTACCGTCTTAATCTCAAGACTATCCGGGTCAATAGCCAAAAGCGCCTGGCTCCGGGTAGCTTCTTCATATCCGGTGAAATAAATATGCTTAGTCAGAGAGTCATACAGACCTGCCCACGCAGGACGAAAATCTCTGTTCCTCCCTTCTTTAATCACGCCAAGTTTCCTGAGCGTGGCGGTTTCAATATTCATTTCAAACAGGGTATATATAAGCCGGTAACTGTCCTCCTGCCGTTCGGTCAACTGTGCCGCTCTTGCATATAGATAGTAAACAGGTCCTGACTTATGGGCAATACTGTATTCATACCAGTGATATCCCTCACTTCCTTTTAGCCGGATAGTATCCCACTCCTCTTTATTGAAATCATATTTCCTGAGATAGTTTTTTCTTGTGTACCATCCATATCCTCCCAGAGAATAGAGACCGCTGTCAGCTTCATGGTAGAATATACGGGAGAAATAATAGTGTCCTTTTGCCCGCTGCGAAAAGTCGGGGTTCACCCATATACTGTCTGCTTCATTATACTCAGTCACTTTTCCGCCGCCGTCATAGAGAGCAAGAATTTTCCTTTTTGCCGGATGATATACGACGGTAAGCCAGTCATTCATATATTTCTTATCCGGAGCTGCATAGCCAATACTTTTGCCTGTCCTGCGGCGCGTGTCATAGATATACATCCCTTCGGAATGTACAAAATAGATCTTTCCTTCAAGCTTATTATAGGCAATCATCGGTTTGTTAATATCCAGCTGAGCCGTAAAAGGACCCGCAAGAGCATTCTCTTTTGGCAGAAAATGATTATTCATCATCCACTCCGGCTCAACCGCCCGGCCGTTTTCACCGCTGATTATTTCTGCGGCCGTGCTGCCCCGCACCTCCCTGAGCGGCCAGTGATACAATGCGCTTCCACCGCTCTGCATCACGCGGACATCCCTCAGCCCGATGAATGCATATTCGTTAAGCTCACCGGAAACTTTAGCATGATGGCCAAAATGAATTTCCATCCTGTTGCCGCCGGTAATGCGCACCGGCACCCGGCAGGTTTTATCCATATAACTAAAACTGACTTCTGATGAGGTAGGAGAAAATACAACACTGGCCTTGCGCCACCGGTTACGGGGAAGTTCATTCTTTAAGACTACAATCTCCGCGGAAGACTCCCCGCGGTTATACACAAGGCGTATATATGAGGTGTCCGGCTTTCCCGCGGGCTGATAAATCACATGAAGGATTTCACTCCCCCAGTAAAATTTTGCGATTACGCCGAATTTTCGGGCGTCATCAAACATCAGATCAAATTCAGCGGTAATCTTATGATTAAGCAGGAGAGGATTTTTTTCCAGCAGATGCAGCCCCTTTGTTACGTTGTAATGCTGGAACGAAAATACCAGGCCGCCCCGGAGCGGATCAACGCTCTGGCTGTTAAGAATCCCTGAGCTATTTAAAAACAAAAGCGGTAGTAGTAACCGCAAAAATTTCGGAACCAGTTTATTCCCTCGAAAAATTGTTCAACCTGGCCTCAGGTATAGGTCTCTGAAAGAAATTTCCGGTATGGAAAACCGGCAGGAAGTGAACCCCGCTTAACGTGTTTCCCCCCCTTGAATAACAAAGAGGAATATCAGGTTTTACAAGTACCGGCAAATATCTTCATAACCCGATGCACGCGTTCATGCACCCGTGCAGATGTATGATATTAACCTAAAGCACAACAGAAAATTAGATACTGTCCGTTTGAAAAACAACAGATTTCAAACAATCCGGAGAAAAACAGTTTCGGGGGAATAGAGAATCCAGAATGATGAATACAGAATTAATAATTCAAAACTGAATTATACGGTATAATAGATTTTACCATATCATTAATTCTTTCCTATTCGTACAATTCGCGGCTGAATTTCCCGTTACTTTGATCTCACCGAAAAAAACAGATAGGCTGCCACGCCCGTTACCACTGCTGCGGTGATTTCCTCAAAGTAGCCGCTAAAAAAACCGGGCGGCTCTTTCGTTCCCACGGTAAAAGGAAGATACTGCTGTTCGGCATCCGGGATATTTTTTTCGGTAATCGTATCTGTAATGGAAGATTCAAATTCTTTGAGTCCGGATGATTCCGAATACCACTCCAGTTTCAGATATACCTCTCGTGTATAAGCCATCTCCCCGAAAAAACCGTCACGTTCAGGATCTCGGTAGTGTACCTTCACCGCGGAGATGGTGAGTATATACTCTTCCCCTGCTTCGGTCAGGAGTGATTTTTCTTCCTGAAGAATCCTTCCCTCAAAGTATTTCAGATCCCCCTCCAGATTAATCCTGAGAGACTTCACCCCCGTCTGACGCCAGTCCCGCCCCAGAGTCTGAAGCATTCCGCCGAGCAGTTCATTCATCCTCTCAAGATTGGAAACAGGCTGCGGCATCTGTTCCCCCGTCAGTAAAAGCAGCACCAGAAGTAGGAGATATTTTTTCATGCGGTAAATATAACATAGAGATGCTTAGCTAAGCGTAATCCTGTCAGTAAAAATCGTTACCACAATCAGGTAATTTCGTAATTTTACGTATGCACAATTACATTCTGATAACCCGGCCGCTTAACCTGCTCATCACGTTCCTTTCGGCCATAACCGGCTACTGGCTTGCCGGCGGAACTGATTACGGGGTGATGTTTCTGGCAGGATGCTCTGCCTCCCTGATCGCTGCAGGAGGCAATGTCATCAATGATATCTATGATATCGAAACCGACCGGATAAACCGTCCCGGCCGACCGCTTCCCTCCGGAGCCATTGGGCTGAACGCAGCTTTTAATTATTACCTTCTGCTCACTCTCTCCGGGCTGATTCTGGCTGTAAGGGTTAGCTATCTTGCCTTTGCTATCGCCTTTGCCGTATTCGCCGGGCTCTGGTTGTATGCTTATAAACTTAAACGAACCGCACTCGCCGGTAATTTTTCTGTGGCGCTGTTCACCGGACTGGTTTTTCCTTATGGCGCCCTTGCGGCAGGCGACATATCAGCGGGGTATTTCCCCTTTCTCTTTGCATTTCTGACCACACTGATGCGTGAAGTACTGAAAGATCTGGAAGATATCAGCGGTGATAAAGCAACCGGCGCCGGCACTTTTCCCGTCCTCTATGGCGAAAAAAGAGGGAAGGTTTTTGTGCGGATAACGGCAGCCGCACTCTTTCTTTCCACACTGCTTCCCTTTATTTTCGGGGTTTATAAAATTGAGTTTTTTATTATCGTGATGATTGTGGTGAATCCTCTTGCGGCCCTTGCCGAGCGCTCCTCCTGGCGGAATTCCCTTGGGAATGAAGGATACCGCAGGGCGAGTATATATATGAAAGCTTCCATGATTACCGGACTGATTGCCATTGCTGCCGGAAAATTATAAATTTGACCACTCCTTCCGCACGGGGGATATCTCCCTGATTGCCGGCACTGATGAAGCCGGACGCGGGCCTCTTGCCGGACCGGTGGTTGCCGCTGCAGTGCTTTTTCCGCCGGATATATATATCCGGGGTATCGGAGACTCAAAAAAACTGAGCAGCCGGAAACGGGAAGAGCTTTTTCCTGAAATCCTGAGACATGCGCTTTCTTTTTCCTTCACCATTATCACTCCGGAAAAAATTGATGAAATAAATATCCTGCAGGCATCGCTGCGCGCCATGTCTGAATCAGTCCGCAAACTCACCCGCCGGCCTGAATATATTCTGATTGACGGCAATAAATCCTTCCCTTCTGATATACCCGCCCTACCGGTGATTAAAGGTGACGGTAAATCTATGGCAATAGGCGCTGCATCCATTATTGCAAAAGTAATCCGGGACCGCATCATGACCGGGCTCGCGGATGAATTCCCCGTATATAACTGGAAAAGTAATAAGGGTTATCCCACCCGTGATCATATTGAGGCTATAAGGCAGCACGGCATCACGCCGCATCACCGCCGCAGTTTTTTAAATAATATCCTTGAGGGAAGACAGTATGAACTCCGGCTCAACTAAAAACAAGGGCGATTTCGGCGAAAAGATGGCTGTGGATTTTCTTGAACAGAAAGGTTTTGCCATTATTGAAAAACAATACCGCTATGGCAAGGGGGAAATTGATCTGATTGCCTGGCATGGCAATACGCTGGTCTTTATTGAAGTAAAAACACGGCTTAATCTTTATTTTGGTCTTCCCGAAGAAGGAATAACAAAAGGGAAAATCCTGCAGATCAGAAAAACCGCGGAAGCCTACCTTCATGAAAAGAAAATTACCGGTACCGAATGCCGGTTTGACGTGGTGGGAATCCTGAAAACCGCTGAAGATGAATATAAAATAACCCATCTGGAGAATGCGTTTGAGTAAAGGTGCAGTATCATTAATCACCGGAGTTATTGACCGGGTTCAGAGAATAACCGGCGGAGCAGCGGCGGCTGTAACCATTTTACTCCTCCTGATCATCTGTTATGACGTGGCCGCGCGGTATATATTCAGCAGCAGCAGCGTTGCCCTGCAGGAGCTTGAGTGGCATCTTTATTCTCTTATCTTTCTCCTCGGAGCGGGATATACGTACCTGACCAATGAGCATGTCCGCATTGACGTTTTCCACTCCGGCCTGAATCCGCGGAAGCAGATGATTGTTGAGATGGCAGGCATTATCCTTTTTCTGATTCCTTTTTGCATCACTGGCATTGTTTCCTCAGAGTTCTTTGTCACCAGCTCCTGGCGTGTGCTTGAGCGCTCTCCTGACGGCGGCGGGCTGCCGGGGAGATATATACTGAAAGCCATGATTCCCCTTTCCTTCCTGCTTCTGATGCTTGCGGGGATAAGCACGTTTATTAAAACCTTTATCCGCTTTCGCGGCGGGGAAGGGAAGGGCCTGACACATGAATGATGTCCTGCCGCTGCTCTTCTTTGCAGTAGTTATTATTTTCCTTCTCTCCGGATTTCCCGTTGCCTTTACCCTCGGAGGTGTTTCAGTAGTATTTGGAATGCTGGTTTTCGGGTTTGACTTTTTTTATCTGCTCCCCCTGCGCATCTGGGGAACTATGACAAACTATGTACTGATTTCCGTTCCAATGTTCATTTTTATGGGACTGATGTTTGAGAAATCAGGTATTGCCGAAGAGCTGCTTGAAACACTCGCCCTCATATTCGGGAAGCTGCGCGGGGGACTTGCCTTTGCCGTTCTTTTTGTCGGAGCAATTCTTGGTGCATCAACCGGCATCGTCGGGGCCACCGTTGTAACACTTGGCGTCCTCGGTCTTCCCGTTATGATTAAACGCAATTGTGATATACAGGCCTCAGCGGGAATCATCGCGGCATCAGGAACTCTGGGGCAGATTATTCCCCCGAGTGTTATTCTGATTCTGCTGGGAAGCGTTTTGAATCTTCCCATAGGTGATCTTTTTATTGCCGCAACCGGTCCGGGCATTTTTCTGGTGCTGCTTTACTTCGTATATATATTGTCGGTTACTCTGCTCCGACCGGCAGTATTCCCCGCCATGCCCGCTGAAGCACTGGCCGGGTTCTCGCATGAAGGAAAATTGCGGCGGATTGTTACCTCGCTTCTGCTCCCTGGAATGCTCGTAATTGCCGTGCTTGGTTCCATTTTTGCCGGCATTGCGTCTCCCACCGAAGCGGCTGCAGTCGGAGCAATGGGTGCAGCGCTTCTGACCCTCTACAAGAAAAAACTCTCGTTTGAAAACCTGAAGTATGTTTCAACCAAAACGGTTACCATTACTTCAATGGTTTTTATGATTCTCATAGGCGCTTCGGCATTCGCGCTGGTTTTCAGAGGGCTCAACGGAGACCGCTATCTGACGGAACTGATTATCGCCTCGGAACTTGGACCGCATCTTTTTCTTTTTCTTATGATGCTGCTCATTTTTATCGCGGGATTTTTTATTGATTTTATTGAGATTGTTTTTATTCTGGTGCCGGTCATCGCGCCCATTGCCGTGCATTACGGATTTGACATGAAATATATCGCCATCCTGATCGCGCTTAATTTGCAGACTTCGTTTCTGACTCCGCCTTTCGGGTTTTCACTTTTTTATCTCAAAGGTGTCGCTCCGGAAGGAGTTTCAACCATGCAGATATATAAAGGTGCAGTGCCCTATGTCATTATGCAGCTTTTATGCCTTCTTGCAGTCGCACTTTTCCCGGAGATTTCAAACTGGCTTCTGAAGACATTAAAATAGGTATTGAAGTATGAAGTATGAAGTATGAATTGTGAAGTATGAAGTATGAATTGTGAAGTATGAAGTATGAATTGTGAAGTATGAATTGTTAACTGTGAAATTTTAATTCTTCGAATATTCGAACCAAGAACTAAGCACCAAGAACCAAGAACTAAGCACCAAGAACTACGAACCAAGAACCAAGAACTACGAACCAAAAACCAAGCCTCCTTTAAAAGCAAAAAGGCCATCCAGGTTAGGGGACGGCCTCAAACTCTGCCGATAGCGGTAAAATTACTTTATTTCAGTAACCTTATCTACGGTATCTAATTTAACGAAGCGCTCGCTGTATTTTACAGAGCCCTTAGTGGTCTTCATTGCCTTGATGACCTTTACATTCACACCGGACTGCTGCTTTTTGTTTTTGTTCTTATCGCCGAACGATTGCTGTTTTGCCATGGATATTTTTCCTTGTTATAATTCCAAATATAATTATTTCCGGATAAATTCTGAAACCAAATCATCCGGGGTCGGGGTTCAGTCCGGATCAAATAAATTCCCCCTCCCAAGCCTGAAACCGGGGTCAAAAACACGTTTTACCTCCTTCATTGCCCCTATTCCAGCCTCTCCGTACATCATCCGCAGGTAATCCTTCTTGATTTTACCAATTCCGTGCTCCGCTGAGACCGTCCCGCCGCGCAGGATTGCGTTTTTGCACAATTCCGCGTAGATTTCCTTCCCCGCCTCAAACTGTGTCTGATTTTCCGGCAGCATATTCAGGTGGATATGACTGTTCCCGAAATGGCCATAGATCACATAATCCAGCCCGGATTTTTTTACCAGATTTCTGCTTTCAAAATAGAAGTCCCTGAAGGCGGCTGCCGGTACTGCTGTATCCGTCCCCAGCTTTCTCACTCCCCTGGAAGCGATGTATTCATTCACCTTATAGGCGGCAGCATGACGCATCAATTCAAGCTGCCTCCTTTCTCCCGGGGATGATGCCATCATAATCTCTCCTTTTCCCCCGCAGCCGGCGAATAGTGCCGTCAGGATATCCAGTAATGGCTCTGGAATCTCTTCCGCTGTTTCAAACTCAAACCAGACCGCGGCCGCAGCCCGGTCATCCGTGAAATGGTAATCCGCTTTAAGCAGCCGGAGTGCTCCCTGGTCAAAATATTCTATGGCAAGCGGTTTCTGTTCTCCGCTTAGTAAACGCAATTCCTGAATAAAATCAAGCGCCCCCTCCTCTGTAACAAAATTAGCCAGGCAGGAGAGGATACCGGCAGGTTTGGGAAGCAGCCGGAACGTTATATTCCGTGTGAGCGCCAGAGTCCCCTCCGAACCGATAAAAAGATCAATCAGGTCCATTCCGGATTTGAGAAAATAACCTGAAGCGTTTTTCACCTCCGGCATTGGGAGAGGAGAAAAAGTAAGATTGCCTTCCCGGAGAAACGTCAGAGTTCCAAAGGTATTACCGGATGCAATAAACTCACCCCGCTTAACGGTAAAAGAACTTCCGTCTGCGAGAATGAGATCAAGTGATTCAACAAAATTTCTGACAGCCCCGTAAGAAAAAGACTTGGCTCCTGAAGCATTCGTCGCAACAATACCGCCGCAGGCACAGAGTTTCTCGGTAGGATCAGGCGGAAAAAAAAGGCCTCGCTCATCAACCGCCTCAAGCAGTCTGATTAAAGGAAGCCCGGCTGAAACAGTTACACATTTTTTTTCTTCATCAAATAAAATCCGGTGAGGAATCTTTTCCAGAGACAGCACAGCGCCTCCCTGCGGTACCCGTCCTCCGGTCAGTCCCGTACCGTTGCCGGCAATGGTTAGTGGTAATCCCTCACGCCCCGCGAACTCCACCGCTTCCTGAATTTCCTCTTCATGCACCGGCATCAGCAGAGCATCACAGTTTCCTCTGAAGTTTGAAGCGTCTTTCAGGTAATCAGGAAATTCATCTGTATTTGTGATAACTTTCATTATCTTGCGGCATCTTTCGTGTGTAATTCTTTATCAATTCAGAATTTCGTTCCTAAAAATATACACTTTTTTACTATTAATGTGAGGTATGCGTGAACTATAAACTGCTCGGAAAAACAGGACTTAAAGTTTCGGAGGTCTGTCTTGGAACAATGACTTTTGGTGAGGAGTGGGGCTACGGCGCCAACAAGGAAATAAGCCGCAAGGTATTTAACACGTTCGTGGAAGCCGGAGGCAACTTTGTTGATACCGCTAACAGATATACAGAAGGAACATCAGAATCTTTCCTGGGTGAATTTGCAAAACCGGTTCGCGATAAAATTATTCTGGCAACCAAATACTCCCTCTATAATGAAAAGGGGGAAATTAACGCCGCGGGGAATAACCGGAAAAACATGATCTACTCACTTGAAAAAAGTCTTAAACGCCTGCAGACCGAATATATAGACCTCTACTATCTGCATATATGGGATGGTCTTACCGGCGCAGATGAAATCCTCCGCGCGTTTGATGATCTGATATCTTCCGGTAAGATTCTGTATGCCGGAATATCCGACACACCTGCGTGGATTGTCTCACAGGCAAATACCATTGCTGAGTTCCGCGGGTGGAACAGATTTCAGGCGGTACAGGCAGAATACAGTCTGATAACCCGTGATGCAGAGCGAGATTTACTGCCGATGGCAGACTCATTCGATATGGCCGTCACTGCCTGGGCTCCTCTTGCAGGAGGTGCGCTTACGGGAAAGTACTTAAACAATGACAATGATAAGAAACGGCTGAAACCGGAAAGCAAACGCCTGAATGAACGGTCTGTTGCCATTGCGAAAGAAGTATATACCATCGCGCAGGAGCTCGGAGTGCCTTCCGCCGCGGTTGCCGTGAAGTGGGTTATGCAGCGTCCGCAGGTGATTATACCGGTTATCGGTGCTAAGAATGCGGAGCAGTTAAAAGAGAGTCTTGCTTATAGTTCAGTTACCCTGACCGATGACCACCTTGCCCGCCTGGAAAAAGTAAGCGCCATAGAGTACGGTTTCCCTCATGATTTCATCAGAAGCGCTGCAGCCAGAGAACTGGTTTATGGCGGAATGGAATCAAAGATCCTGAAACACAGAAGATAATTATGAATTGTGAATTATGAAGTATGAATTTTGAATGGTGGGTTGCCTGATTAATTTATAGAATTATCAGAATTTTTCCGGTAGAGACGATGCATGCATCGTCTCCGTGGAAAACCCCTCGTCCTTTGTAAAGACGATGCAATCGCTATTCGGATTGTATATACACATCCAGTTCGTGCGATTGCGTCGTCTTGCTGTCGCGATGGTGTGGTTGATTTGGTTGATACATTTGTGCAGCTTTCCCTTCTTCCCCGTGACGCTGAAAACCTTAGATTGGGTTTTCTCAGTAGAGACGATGCATGCATCGTCTCTACTGAAGATTTTCATGCTCCCCCCTATTGATATATACCCATAAAAAAGCCGCCCCGTTTTCACGGAGCGGCTTTTTGTTTCAGACCTGAGATCTAAATTAGAATCTTGTATCTCTTTGAGTCTGATTATACTTGTACGAAACAATAACCCATCTAAACGGATCTGTTGGTCCGGTACCGCCCCCTTTTGAATTTATAATTAACTTAACATAGTTGAGGCTATTAGTATAAAGAAAACTGTAAGTTATTGAATTTCCGGATTTTGAGTAAGTCCAATCACCACTGGTGCTTGAGTAAAATGGCGCATCAATACCATCTTCGATGTTAACTGAAAAAATATTATTATAAAAATCAGTGTAACGAAGTGTTGTACCAGGCCTTAAATGCTGACTTTTTAGGTCAACAATATCAAGATAAATGTCTGCATCTGAAGAATTTGAATTAACCAATGTCCCTGAAGCAAGATTCAACCCCGAATAATTCGAACTCGCCTTTTCAAATAGTTTAATGTTTGAAAAAGACAGAATTGGTATTATTTCTTGTGTCAGCACTATATTCTTTGTAACTACTTCTCCAGGTAGTGCTTCTACAGAAAAAGTTGTATCGTAAAATTCAGTTAGTTTAAGTGTAAAATTATTAACTCCATATAGATTGTTTATCGTGTCTGGAGTAGTTTTGCCAGTGTTTATACCATTATTATATATCTGGGCGCCAGATGGAAATGAGCCAATCACTATAGAGCCTGGTGGAGCCACCAACAAATCGACGTTTCTGACGATAGTTTCACCTGAGATTATATTAACAAAAAAGGTCACGTCGTAATAGCCTACTTTTTTTAAGGTAAACTCATATGACTTTGGCAGGAGACCTGAAATTGTATTTGGAGTTGCTTTGTTTGTATTGACACCATTTACGTATATTTTCGCATTAGCGGGATTACTATTAATGTAGATGCTGCCAGTGACGCCAGGTAAAAGCTGAATTGTTCTCAAAATATATTCCTCTTTAACTACCGTCACTGTTAAAGTAGTGTCTCGATAACCGCTTTTTTTAATTGAAATTTTTTGATTGCCAACGGGCACTTTAATTGTATCAGGTGAGAATTTGGAAGTACTTATATCGTTTACAAATATTTCGGCACTATCCGGCTGGGTGACAATATAAACATAGCCATAAACTGGTTCGTTTGGTTCAGTTGGTTTTTCATCGGAACATGAGTTTAGCAGAAGCATTGCCATAATGCTCTGCAGGAGAAGGATTTTGAAGTTCATTTGAGCCCCTAACATAAAGTTAAAAAAAAGGCCGCCTTTTTAGAAAGGCGGCCTAAGAATTAAGAGATTAGAATCTTCTGTCTCTTGCGGTCTGATTGTATTTGTAAGAAACTCTTACCCACTTATCCGGATCGGATGGGCCTGTGCCGCCGCCGGTTGAGGTGATTTTCAGTTTTACAAAATTCAGATCGTTGGTATAGAGGAAGCTATACGTAGTTGAAGTACTTGCTTTAGTATAGGTCCACTCACCGCTGGTGCTTGAATAAGCAGGAGCATCTGCGCCGTCATCAAGATTGGTAGCAGTTACGCCATTGTAGAAATCAGTGTAACGAAGTGTGGTGCCAGGACGGAGGTGCTGGCTCTTTATTTCGGTTACATCAAAGAAGATATCAGCATCTGCTGAGGTAGAATTAACTCTGGTGCCTGATGAGAGATCAAGTCCTGAGAAACCGCTTGCAGCTTTTTCAAAGAGCTGGATATCATTGAAGGTTTCAACTAAAAGCGGAACCGGGGTTAAAGTAACAGCTTTGGTTGTAGTCTGACCTGAGGTGACTGTTACAGTGAAGGTTGTATCCTTGTAGTCACTCAGTTTCAGAGTGATGCTTACTGAACCGGCAGTTACATTCTTCAGAGTATCAGGAGTAACTTTGCCAGAGTTGGTTGTACCCTGGAAAATCTGAGCTCCTGAAGGAGTTGAAGTAAGAACGATATTGCCTGTGCCGGCTACCGGATCCGGATCGGTTGTTGTTTCGTCGCATGACGCAAGGAAAAATCCGAGCGACAGGACCATAACGGAATAAAGAAGTTTTTTCATGAATTATCTCCTGATATATATAATTAATTTTAGTCCATTTTAAGGGTTACGTCGAAGGTCTTATTTGGAGCTGAGTTCAGTGAGAACTTACCGGTAAAGGTTTTTCCGTCTTCGCTCAGTGTTCCTTCATAAAGACCAGCGTCAGGACCTCTCTCAACATCTTCAAATTTGAGAGCTTTGGTTGCAGGGTCAACGGTACCTTTAACTTTTGATACGAGCGGTTTTGCCCAGTTAACGGTGGTTTCACCTTCAAAATCGTTTCCGGTCTGAGCGGTAACTTTCAGAACCATTTTCTTATCTCTGAATTTACCTGACCAGTTACCCGTGAGGGTTGGAGCAACGGGAGCCGGCGGTGTTTTAACCGTGTCTACCGTGGTGGTATTTGTTGTATCGTTATTAGCCGGCTGTTCTTTCTTTTCGCAGCCAGCGAAGAATACTGCCGTACCCATGAACAGCACAACAAATAATCTAAGAACTTTTGCTGAGAACATTTATCCTCCTGAAATGATGATTGATTTTTAGTTTCGAAAGAAAATTAAAGGGTAAATATATCAAATATCACTCTGACAATAAAGATTTCTTTTCTGTTCACCCTGTTTTCCCGTGTTTTACCTCACGGCCTCAGATGGCACAATAATTGTTTATTTATGGGAAACGTGTGCAAATATTTAATAATTGCCGTTTTTGGTCATTATGGTTAATTTTCAGAATAGTATTACAAGAAATGAGAATGGCTCAGGTCGTTGATATAGCAAATGTGACAGTATTCATGCTTTACCTCATCCTTTTCGGGGGGTATCTGTATGATTTCCTCCGCGGTGAGAAATTTACTAAAAATCTTACCCGGGTGTTGCTTTTTGTCTCACTTCTGGTTCATTTTTTCTACCTTATCATCAGAACCATTGCTTTTGACCATCCTCCGATCACCAATGTCTTTGAGATATTTACCGTTCTGGCCTTTGCCATCTGTTTTTCCTATTTTATCCTGGAGCTCCTTACCGATATCCGCGGAACCGGTGTCTTCATCATATTCATTGCCGTTGTTTTCCAAACCATTTCGACAATTTTTATTGAGGATCTCGTCGAGGTAAGGGATGTCCTCCGGAGCAACCTGCTCGGCACCCATGTTTTCAGCGCGCTGCTCGGTTATTCCGGCATCACCATATCAGCAGTCTACGGCTTCCTCTACCTTACGCTTTACAAGGATCTGAAGGTGAACAAATACGGCCTCCTTTTTGACCGGCTCCCGAATCTGGAACTGCTGGAAAAACTCAGTTTTTATTCAGCTATTATCGGTTTTGTACTCCTGACCATTGCCATGACCATCGGCATTATCTGGCTGCCGCAGGCATTCCCTAATTTTTCGTTTTTTGATCCTAAACTGATCGCCACTTCGCTTGTCTGGCTTATGTATGGAATCGGTATCACTCTTAAATTCAGCGGAAAATGGTACGGCAAGAAAGTGGTTATTACTTCCATTATCGGATTCGTTCTCGCTATCTCTTCAACCATAGTCACCAATTTTATATCAAAGAGTTTTCATTCGTTTTACTGAGATGGGTGATGCTTCTTTTTATATATGTGTAAGTTTCTGATACGATGGATATATTAGCAGTTTCCGTAAATCATAAAACCGCGCCGGTCGAGCTCCGCGAATCGCTGCACCTCTCACCGGAGGAAATTAAAGTTTATCTCGATGAGCTGAAGGGAAAATATTTTTCCGAGGGCTTTATTATCTCAACCTGCAACCGCACGGAGATATACGGCATTCCATCCGCATCCGGCATCAATTACCTTGATCTCGAAAAGTTTCTCATTGAACGGAAGCCGGTCGGTGATATATCCGATGATAATTTCCAGAAGTTCTTCAGCTGCTCCGCGTTAAATCACCTGTTTCGTGTAGCTTCAGGAATTGATTCTCTTATGGTGGGGGATAATCAGATCCTTGGCCAGGTCAAAGAATCGTTCCAGATGGCGGAAGAAAAGAACTTTGCGGGATTCCTGATGAAGCGGGTTTTTGATTCAGCCGCGCGGGTCGGCAAAAGAGTAAAAACGGAAACCACCATCAGTGACGGTGCAATCACTGTCAGTTACGCGGCAATTCAGCTTATTGAAAAGATTTTCTCAAACCTGAATAAAAAATCTGCATTAGTCATCGGTACAGGTGAAACCGGAGAACTGGCAGCCAAACATCTGCGGGATAAAGGCATCGGGCGCTTAGTGCTCACCAACCGCACGCTAAGTAAAGCAGAATCAGTTGCGGAGAATTTATCAGCACGGGTTGTTCCTTTTGACCAGTTCCGCGCGAATCTGCATGAGTATGATATCATCGTATCTGCAACCTCAGCTCCGGAAATCATTATCACGCAGGATGACGTGAAAGCGATGATGAAAAAACGGGGCCAGACCGCCTCGGTATTCATGGATATAGCCGTTCCGCGTGATATATCCCCGGATATTAAAAAGATTGATAATGTATTCTATTATGACATAGATTCACTCAACATCATCGTTGACCAGAATCTGAAAAAGCGGCGTGATGAAATTCCCAAGGTACAGAATATCATCACTGAAGAACTTGTTGCGTTTTATAACTGGTATAACGCGCTCGAAATTGCGCCGACCATCAAATCGCTGCGTGATCACTTTGAGGAAATCCGTGCTGAGGAAGTGCGCAATCAGATTAACAAGTTCACCGATTCAGACAGAGAAAAGCTTGAAATTATAACAAAACGGATCGTAAACAAACTGCTTCATCACCCGACCGTGGAACTCAGAAAAGTTGCCGAGCAGGGTGTACAGTCTCCAGAGGCAATGGCAAAAATCGCCATACTCCGGGAGCTTTTTGGCATCAGCAGCGGCGATAACCGGAACGAATAAGCCCGGGCATATATACAGAGAAGAAATGAGGTTGTTACTTGTCTAAGCGAATTGCAATTATCGGCGGAGGAATCTCCGGACTTTCCATAGCGTACTGGCTCTACAAGGCAAATGCTGATGTTTATGTGCTCGAAAAAGGTTCTGAAGCCGGCGGCTCAATGGAAAGCCAGGCCGATGCAGGTTTTCTCTTTGACCGGGGACCCAACAGCGGACTTGAGACCACCCCCCTTCTGCAGGAAATGGTGGCCGGGCTTGAACTTCAGGATGAATTTATTTACGCAAGCACTACCGGCAATAAAAGATATATACTCCGTGACGGAATCCTTCATCCCCTTCCGATGTCACCGCCTCTCTTTTTAAAGAGCAAACTTTTTTCAACCGGCGCAAAACTTCGCCTGATGGCAGAACCTTTCGTCGGCAGATCAAAGGATGGTTATTACCAGAGTGTGGCGCAGTTTGTTGAACGGCGTCTTGGCAGGGAGTTTCTTGATTACGCAATTAATCCGTTTGTCTCGGGTGTATATGCCGGAAGACCGGAAGATCTCTCCGTAAAATCTTCCTTCCCGAAACTATACGAACTGGAAGAAGAATACGGCGGACTGATTCTCGGAACCATCCGGTCCATCCGCAAAAGAAAGAAACGCGCTGAAAAATCAAAGCAGTCCGCGAAAATGTTTTCTTTCCGCAGCGGCATGCAGACTCTGCCCCGGGCAATAGCGGCTAAACTGAAAGACCGGTTCATTCCTCTGGCCGATGTGCAGGAAATCAGCAAAGAAAACAACAAATATATACTTTCCTACAATAACGCAGGCGCGGTCAAGCAGTTTGAAGCTGACATGATAATCAACACTGCCCCTGCTTTTATTGCGTCACCTTTGTTCAGAAAGTTTGATGCCACATTATCCAATCATCTGGATGCTGTCTATTATCCTCCGGTGCTTGTTGTATATACCGCCTTTGAAAAGGCCGCCATCAAGCAGCCGCTCGACGGATTTGGCTTCCTTATTCCGGAAAAGGAAAAAAGAAATTTCCTCGGGGCAATCTGGAGCAGCGTGCTCTTCCCCGGCAGATCTGCGGATGGCTCTGCTTCCTTTACCCTTTTTGTGGGAGGAGCAAGAAACTCACAGATAGCAAATGAAGACCGGGAAAAGGTTATTAATACAGCTCTGCGTGAATTCCGCGAGATTATGGGTATTGACGAACTTACCGATCCGGTATATCTGTCTCACCGTTTCTGGTCCAAAGCAATACCGCAGTATACCATCGGATATATCGAACATGAGCGTTATTTTGATGAGTTTGAAAAACGCTTCCCCGATATAATACTTGCAGGTAATTACCGCGGAGGCATATCCGTGGGGGACTGCATAAAGAATTCTAAATTAACCGCCGATAAGGCATTATCACGTTTATCATAAGAGAAGAAAACCATGTCAACACAGCTTCCCATTAAACGCTTCCGCCGTCTCCGCTATAATCCGCTCGTAAGAGATATGGTGCGCGAAACGGTTCTCACAAAAAATGATTTCATCTACCCCCTCTTTGTTGTCCCCGGTCAGAATATAAAAAATCCGGTTAAGTCCATGCCCGGTGTCTTTCAGCTTTCTATTGATATGCTGGTTAAAGAGTGCGCTGAAGTTGCAGCTCTCGGACTGAAAGCAGTTATTCTGTTCGGCATCCCGGATCATAAAGATGAAGTCGGTTCCGGCGCATATGATGAGCAGGGTATAATTCAGCGTGCAATCCGCGCAATCAAAAAGGATGTACCCAATCTGCTGGTAATCACCGATGTATGCCTGTGTGAATATACATCGCACGGCCACTGCGGAGTGCTTGATGGTGAAGAAATTGTGAATGATGCAACCGTCAGTCTTCTTGTTAAAGAAGCCCTTTCTCATGCCGATGCAGGCGCTGATATGATTGCCCCGTCAGATATGATGGACGGCCGTATCTATGCTATCAGGAAAGCTCTGGACTACAAAGGCCACACAAAGATTCCGATTATGAGCTACGCGGCTAAGTACGCCTCCGGATATTACGGCCCGTTCCGCGATGCAGCTGAATCAACCCCTGCCTTTGGCGACCGCCGTTCTCATCAGATGGATATCGGTAATGCCGAAGAAGCGCTGCGCGAAGTTGAAGCCGACATCGAAGAAAATGCTGACATCGTCATGGTAAAACCCGCAGGACCGTATCTGGATATCATCAGAAGAGTGAAAGATACATTCAAAATGCCGACCGCAGCATATCAGGTCAGCGGTGAATATGCCATGATCAAAGCAGCGGGCGCAAACGGATGGATTGACGAACAGCGGGTGATGATGGAATCTCTCTATGCCATCAAACGCGCCGGCGCCGATATGATTCTCACCTATTTCGCCAAAGACGCCGCGAAGCTTCTGTAATAGATTAGAGGTTATTTAAAGCTTTCAATAGCACCGGGCTTAAGCCCGGTGCTATTGAATTCTACGAAATCAGTTCTTCCCAAAAACCTTTTTAATATTCTTCTCCGGTCCGAATAGCACCAGTATATCTCCCCGTTCGACGACGGTGTCTGCATCGGGGATGCCGATTATCTTTTCTATGCTTTTTTTGCCAAACCCTAAAACCCCTTTTGATTCTGTCATTCTCCTTATGGTGATCAGACTTACCCCGAAACTTTTTCTCATATCCAGTTCACGGATTGTCTTTCCGATATATTCTCCCGGTGCTTCGGCTTCGATGATGATATAGTCATCATTCAGACTGAATGAATCAATGATGTTTTCCATGGTGAGTGACTGAGCAAGCCGTATGGCTGTTTCTTCCTCAGGCAGCAGCACTTCATCAACGCCGAGATGCCTCAAAATCTGCTGATGTTCAGCGGTAACCGCGCGGACTATGATACGCTTCACACCGATCTTCTGCAGATTCATGATGGTCAGCAGTGTTTCTTCAAAGTTGTCACGCAGGGCGATCACCACTGCATCAAACTCTTCAAGCCCCTGGCTTCTCAGAACTTTTTCATCACAGGAGTCCAGACAAACCGTCTGCGTTACCGCATCTTTAATCTGTTCAAGTTTTTCCGGATCCTTGTCAATGGCGAGAACTTCACTGCCTGAATCTGAGAGTTTCTGGCTCAGATATTCGCCAAAGTGACCGAGTCCTATTACAGCAATCTTTTTTCTCATGCGTAAACCTATATTATAATATGTTCTTCTGAATAACGGTATTTTCCTTCACTCCGGTGTCTGAGGAAGGTAAAGAGAAATGTGAGCAATCCTATTCTTCCCAGAAACATCATCGTTATGATAATACATTTACCTGCCGGGCTGAGCGATGTTGTGATTCCGGTAGTTAACCCGACAGTACTGAATGCTGAAACCACTTCAAAAAGAAGCGCCATAAATTCCTTGTCAGGTTCGGCAAGCATCATTGTGAAAATAGCCAGCGAAATAAAGAATACGGAGAGAATAATAGTGGCAAATGCTTTAATAACTGCAACCTGAGGTATTTCCCTTCCCCAGAGCTCCACATATCTTCTTCCCCTGCCAAGACTCACCAGATTTAATAATGCAACGGTAAAGGTAGTCGTCTTAATGCCTCCTCCCGTTGAACCGGGTGAAGCCCCAATCCACATATACAAAACCATGATAAAAAGCGTCGGCTCCGCCAGCGCGGAAAAATTAACCGTGTTAAAGCCCGCGGTTCTTAGCGTAACGGACTGAAAGAGCGATGCAATAAAGCCTTCAGCAAAACTCATTCCCGCGAGTATCCGGCCGGACTCCAGTATATATATCAGCAGCAGCCCGCTTGCCAGGAGTATCAGTGTTGATACCAGAACGATCTTGCTGTGAAGTGAAAGCCGGCGCCGGTTGAATCCTTTTCGTGCGAACGGGTTTAGTTTTCTTCCGATATTGGACATGACCGGAAATCCAAGTCCCCCCAACACAATGAGTGTCATGATGGTAAAAAGCATCAGATTGTTCGATGCCAGACGGACATGCGCAAGGCCTGCCGGATCCAGAGAAAATCCGGCATTGCAAAACGCGGACACCGAATGAAAAACCGCAAAGTAGATTTTATCCTTTCTGGCTGAAAGATATGCCGGATCAATGGAGTAATATATACTTAGAGCTCCGATTGATTCGATTATTACCGTCATCAGGACGATCACCAGCACCGTCTGCCGTATCTTTCCCGTACTTTCCTCATCCAGCATATCCTTCAGCGTTGCATACTCTTTAAGCTGAGCTGCATTGCCAAGTATCACGCTTATAAAAGTAGTGAGCGTCATAATGCCCAGCCCCCCAAGCTGAATGAGAAAGAGAATAATCAGCTGCCCGGTAAAGGTAAAATAACTGCCCGTATCAACCACCGTAAGACCCGTTACACAAACCGCACTCGCCGAGGTAAAGAGCGCATCCAGAAACGGCATACCCGCTGAATGCGTGGCTTTTGGCAGCGAAAGCAAACCCGCTCCAAACATGATGAGAAAAAGAAAACTGATCATAAGCAGCGCGGGCGGATGAATACGGTAGTTGGTCAGCCGTGAACTAAACCGCACCCAGTTAAAGATCAGTGCAAGCAGAAGAAATACCTGGCTGGCCACCAGATATACATTGGTAACGGCAACCGGTGTCAGATTCGGGTTAACTGAAAGAGCAATTTTAGATGCAAGATCGGGGAACACCAGATAAACCCCGATAAACAGCAGCAGCAGTGATTCCCCTTTTCTCCTTCTGATGTATTCGGGAATATTCCGGGCGGTGAGAATCTGAAAAAGACTCAGGATAAAATAGACGTTAAGTATATATACACGGAGCTGATGCCCGGCTTCCGAGTATGCAGGATGCAGATGAAATCCGTACTCGGCTATCATGCTTACCCCGGCAATAATCGCCAGAACAGCCCGGAGGATGCGGAACATGCGGTAAAGGAAATCACCGTAAGCTCCCCATTTTTCATTCTGATCCTGCTGCCCGTTCCGCTGATTTCTGAAGCGGCTCAGTAATTTACTCAAGTAATACCGTAATTATTGCTCTTTACCCTCTCAATTTACCTAATTACCCCAAAAGAGGAAAATCCCTCCCCGGAATTCATGCGCTGTAACTCTGCTCACATATTCGGTTAAATCCGCATGATTCTGCCGGATACGCAAATTGTCACTTAATATTGCGGTTCAGTTTTATATATTTCTGTACAATTTATTATTTTTCAGTTTGACTCTGGGGACAGGCAAAATCTGCTGCTTTCAGATTTACTGCCCGTTCGTTAACAAATATCAGCAGAATGCCAGTACAAATTACAGCTCACAGAGGGGCCTCGGGTTCGGCTCCTGAAAATACTCTTGTTGCATTACAAAAAGCCATTGAGGCAGGGGCAGAGTATGCCGAGATTGACGTTCAGGAAACTTCTGACGGCAAACTGGTTCTGCTGCACGACCCCGACCTGAAAAGAACTGCCGGCATTAAAAAGAATATCTGGCAGGCCTCTTATGACGAAATTAAACATCTTGACGCCGGCTCATGGTTTTCCAATGCGTTCCGGGGAGAAAAAATTCCCCTGCTGGAAGAAGCAATTGAACTGGTCCGCGGCAAAATGCTTTTGAATATAGAATTAAAAACAAACGGTTATGAAGTCCGCCTTGCCGAAAGAGTGTGTGAAACCGTGAAAAGGATGAATTTTTCCGGTCAGGCAATTATCACTTCATTTGAACCCGGGCAGATTAAAGCCGTAGAAAGTACTGCGCCTGAAATGCGTACCGGCCTTATTTTTTATTTCATGCCGTCATATAATGTACTTTCCATACAGTCCCCCGTACTGAGTATGCATAAAAGAAATGCCGGGAAAAAATTCATTGAACAGGCGCGTGAGGCCGGCAAAGAACTGCATATCTGGACGGTAAATGAGGAAAAAGATATGCGCGAGCTGATTCAGGCGGGGGTGGATAACATCATCACCAATTATCCTCAGCAGCTGAGGAACATCCTCAATTCAATGACCTGATCCGGTTCTGATTCTCTTTTATCAGCAGCTAAGGTCTTAGTAATTTTAGGAATGATTTTTTCAGAATTATCCGAAGTAAATAATCAGCCGTGAGCCACCATCACTCACACTCCCATGCGCATGATCACCATCACCATTTTGAAAAGATGGGTACCCGCTTTGCCCTGGGTGTGGCGATTAATGTTCTTTATATAATAATAGAAGGCGGTTACGGATTCCTGACCGGCTCGCTCTCCCTGATAGCCGATGCCGGGCACAATTTAGGTGATGTGCTTGCCCTGCTCACTTCATGGTTTGCCCTCTATCTCTGCACGCTTCGCCCCGGAGGCAATAAAACATACGGATACAGAAGATCAAGCATTCTGGCTGCACTTTTCAATTCGGCACTGCTTCTGGTCGCTGCGGCTCTCATTGCCGCTGAAGCGGTCCAGCGTTTCTTCACCCCGCAGGCAGTTCCCGGAACCGAAATCATGATCGTAGCGGGAATTGGCATCATCCTGAATTTTGCCACAGCCATGCTCTTTTACCGGGATAAAGAACACGACCTGAACATCAAAGGCGCTTATCTCCATATGATGGCAGATGCACTGGTTTCCGTCTCGGTTGTTGCCGGAGGTTTTATCATTTATACATGGAATATATATATTCTTGATCCGGTCATCAGTCTGGTTATTGTAGCTGTTATCGTTTATAATACCTGGGGAGTGCTCCGGGACTCGCTTAATCTCGCGATGGATTTTGTCCCCGGCAAGATAAACCTTACCGAGGTACGCGGGTTTCTTCTTTCCATCAATGGAGTGAAGGAACTTCATGATCTGCACATCTGGGCAATGAGCACAACAGAAACAGCTCTAACCGTACACCTGATTATGCCGGATTCAGAACCGGATGACAAACTTCTCAGTGACATCTGTGCTGATCTTAAACGACTTTTTGGTATCTCCCACTCAACCATTCAGATTGAAAAAGGAAGCCAGGCGCATCCCTGCTCACTGAATACCGCAGGAACACATTAATTCCGGATTATTAGAAAAAAAAAGGAACCAGGTATGTTTCAGAAAATCAATTTCATCTTTGGTCTGGCTATGATCTTCCTCTATCTCGGGGCGGGATTATTTTTTCTGTTCGGGAGTGAGTACCTGGACATGAACGAAACATTCCGGGTTGCATTCGGACTGATTGTTCTGCTCTATGGTATTTTCAGGGGATACAAGGCATTTCTTCACTTCAGGGAAAGCAAAGAAACCGGGGAAGAAGAAAGCTAAAGATACTTTTTCACAGCGGTATATACCATCTGCGTATCAATCTCTTTAATGCACTTAAACTGCACATCGCTGCGGCTGCAGGAAAGAGGACTCGGGGAATAAAAAAAGCAGGGTGAACATTCTAACCCGAGTGAAACCATGGTATGCTCCGTCCTCCAGGGATAAATATATGAAGTGTTGGTCGGCCCTATGATGGCTATGGTTTTCCGCTGCATTGCCGCGGCAACATGCATCTGGCTTGAGTCATTAGTCACAAACACATCACACTTACCGATAATAGCGGCAGACTGAGCCAGGTTTTTCGTCTTTACACTGAAGCAAAACTCAGAATTGCATTCCTTACGGATATATTCTTTAAGCTCCTCTTCTTCGGGTCCTCCGAAAATCAGCACAAGTGCATTATCATCAGTAATCAGTTTCTTTGCAAGTGAAGCAAACTTTTCCGGCTCCCATCTTCTTTTAATATGATTTTTCAGCAGAGAACAGCCGGGATGCATACCAATGACTCTTTTCCCCTGCGGAAGCGTGCGGATATATTCTTCAGCAAAAGAGCGGTCATCACCGGTGAGATTAAAAACCAGTTCCGGCGGGGTTCCTGCTTCAAATCCGAGCAGCTTCGCTGCAATCATCAGATTATGCTCGGTATTATGCTTTCGGTCATCTTCATCAACCAGAACATTATTCAGAAAACCCAGTTCTTTCTTATATACCCTTTTATATTTAATCCCGCCCCGCCTGTCAGCTCCTATAAGAAATGAAATAACTGCATATTCTTTCCGGTTGGAAGGATATACACTTATCGAAAAATCATACTTCCCCCTGAGAGAAAGAACATACCGGAGTGCTGATAGGGGATTTGCGTTCAGGAAATCGAAGAAGAGAACACGGTCGGCAAGTCCGCTCCGCTCATAAATATCAGCAGCGGCTTTATACATCAGCAGGACATCAACAGCCAGGTCAGGACGCTCCTCCCTGATCCGCTTCAGCGCGGGAGTAAACATCAGCGCGTCACCTATTCCGGAGAGCGCGATAACCAAAAGCCGTTTCTGTTTCATATCAATAAAAAACCGCCGGACAGAATGACAGAAGATTTAATGGTTTCTGTCTCCGTCCGGCGGTTCATAATTCGCTGCTTATTTGGAAGTATCCTGAATTGCCGTGGTGGCTTTCAGCCCTTCATACATCTCAATTTGTGACTTCAGTGAAGGATCATTAGGATAATATGCCTGCAGTTCTTTAAGCAGGGCAATTGACTTGTCATAATCCTTCATGTTGGTATATATCTCAAGCAGAATCCTGTAAGAGTTATACGGATTGCCCATATCCATGGCGCTTCCCTCTTTTCTCTTCAATGCTTCGGCTTCAACTTCACCGGCATACTCTTTATATTTATCCATCGCGCCGGCAACCATATAGAGTCCGCTCAGGTCAAACTGCAGGCGGTAATCCATAGGCATTCTCTTGCGCGGAATTTTTCTTTCCATCTCATCCAGAACTTTAATGGATTCATCCATTCTGTTGGTGTTCTGATAATAAAGAGCCAGACGGATAAACGCATTGCGGTAATTCTGCGAAAGCCGTGTATGGTTTTCGTCAAAGAAGACGCTTTCATCATTAATGCCCCGGAATTTCATGCCCGGACGGAAATCTTTGCTGAACTCTTCTTCGTTTGAATCGAAAATCTGCGCGCGAAGCACCTCTTCATTCACAAACTCAACTCCCGGTGTTCTCTTAAACGGAACCAGGCGCATTGCCATACCTTCCATACGGAGATAATCACCGAGACCAATTTTGCTGTCTTCGGTGCATGTTACCGCGAAATACACCGGCCGCTCCCAACCGAAGCTCTCAATAATATCGCGGGTCATCAGATCCTGCACGCGCACTGCCTGAACTTCACCGGCATTAATGGTCGGGTTCATCCTGAAGGAAATTCTACCCTGATTAATTATGCTCGTATCGGTAACGCCGAACTCCTGATATACATGAGCAGGCACCGGCACATTCAGATCAACTCCCTTCCAGATGATGGGACGGATCTGCTGTATCCCCATATCCGATATCTTCATTTTAACCACGGCTGATCCGTATGGCTCAAGATGCTTGAGCTGGCGTATATACCATGGCGTATTCAAAAGGCTCAGATTCACGATTCTTACATCACGCCGCACTCCTTCCACATCCTGCAGGTACCAGAGGGGGAATGTATCGTTATCTCCGTTTGTAAAGAGAATCGCGTTCGGTTCGCAGCTCTGCAGCAGATTGTATGAGTAATCCCAGGGTACCCAGTTATTTGAGCGGTCGTGGGTATAATAATTTGCCTGAAGCATTCTTCCCGGCACAAATACTATTCCGAAGAGCAGTACCGCGGCTACAATTGCGGGCTTCAGCTCAGCGCTCTTCATCTTGTCATGGATGATCTCAATCAGTCCGCGGATACCAAGACCAATCCAGACGGAGAAGACGAAGAATGCACCCACATAGAAATAATCACGTTCACGGGGCTGCGGCTGCTGCTGGTTCTGATAAAATGCCGTAAGATAGCCCATAAAAATAAAAAGCACCATAAAGACCGATGCCATCTTCCAGTCCCGCCGGAAGTGGAAGTATATACCGAGCAGTCCTATCAGCAGGGGGATCCCGAAGAGGGAGTCCTTAGCCTCACCCGCAAAAGATATACTGAAGGGCTTGCCGATAATATTTGCCAGTCCGTTAAACGGCCATGCATTCACTCCGGAATCCTGATTCCATGATTCGCGTCCCACATAATTCCAAAGCCAGTAGCGGGTCATCATGTGATTCATCTGATAGCGCCACCAGAAATCCAGATCGCTTGAATAGTTATCATAAACAACCATCTGATGGGGTTCAGTTGCAAATCTGCGCTTGAATGTCGGGAAGTCGCCGTACTGTTCGCGGTTCAGATAAGATACAAGCTCAGTGAAATCTTTTGGTTCATTTTCATTCATCGGGGGATCCTGATTCGCGCGAACCTTAACCATGGTATAGGTTGAGAATCCGAGGATAATCAGGATGAGTGACATACCAACCAGATGCAGCGTTGGTTTATTGTTCTTAACAGTATAATATACAAACCCTGCAAGTCCGGCCATTACCAGCGCGATAATGATAAGAGCAGTGTTAATATTGTTTCCAGCTATATTTTTCAGCATGTTTGGCATTATCTTTACCACGCCGGGGTAGGTTACCACCAGAGCAAGACCGCCAAGAATAAGAAGTATATAATAAGAACTTAAGTTTACCAGTCTCTTATAGTTGATGCCTATAAACACCAGACTGAGCAGACCGATAAAGGTCACGAACTTCGAATCAAAGGCTTTATACTGCTCAATATCAGGCGGGGTTGAGGATTTTTCGCCTCCCCACATGATAAACGCGAAAAGAAGCGCGATACCAATATGTATCAGCAGGAAATATCCCGAGCGCTTCGCCATCTCATCATCGGTGACATATTTCCGGAACATGATGACCATAACCACGGCAATAATTGCCAGCACGCTCATCAGATGCACACCGGTTGAGAATCCTATCAGCAGCGCGATCAGCAGGATATACTTTTCGTTATCCTTTTCATCTGCCCGTTCATTCCAGCGGAGCATCAGATACGCAATGGCTGCAAAGAGCACGGTGCTGAGAGCGTACACTTCAGCTTCAACTCCGTTGAACCAGAATGTATCACTGAAAGAAAATGACAGCGCGCCGATGGCAGCGGGTATATATGTTCCGAGCGCTTCCCACAGGTTTGCCGGTTCTGCTTTTTTGTAGTTTCTGATCAGTTTAACCACTACTAAGTAGAGGAAAAGAACCGAGAGGGAACTTGAGAAGACCGATACCATGTTAACGCGGTAAGCGATATTTTCGGCAAACGGTATCATAGACACGATTTTTCCTACAAGAAGGAAAAAGGGGGTTCCGGGAGGATGAGGCACCTGCAGATAATAAGCAGCAGCGATAAACTCACCGCAGTCCCAGAAAGAGACCGATGGCTGCACGGTAAAGAGCAGCACCAGAGTCGAGATAACAAACACCACCGCGGCGGTTATCCTGTGGAATAAAGAAAAATTCATTCAGTCCTCTGAATAAGTTTTATGAGACGGTTTTATTTCTTAAAAAATTGATCGAAGTCGCTCTTCGATTTGAACTTCACATATTTCCCGTGCAGAGCGGTCAGTTTCTGCTCCGTAAGAGTATCAAAATCTTCATCATCCTTTTGACGCTTCACCATCATTTTGTAGGCATCGCGGTCAGCCGGTACCATTGAGGGTTCATATCGCTTCAGTTCATCAAGCAGCTTTTTTTGTTCCCTTGCTGTCATGCCCGGGGAGTTTCCTTAAAAAATTAAGACTTTAAAGATAACCATTTTCCCAAATTTCAGGGGAAAAATCAGTAAATCGGGGGGAGAATTTGACCTATTGACGGCAGAATAAACCCGTCCAGTCAAAGATTTACAGGGGATTCAGCCGCCCTGCAGGCTCACCCGTAACCGGCAGATTGCATTATTTCAGATTCCGGATACCGCCGGCCTATGACGATCAGAATCTGAACTTCTTTGCACATGTTACTGAGATCATTGTTGTATTATTCTTTATGTAGTAGCCTGCGGTGCTGGATAAGTAGTATGATTCGCTTACACGCCTGGATACTGTCATAATAAAGGTGGTATTATTTTTGTCAACAGCACCTGCTCCGGTCCATATTTTAAATTCGTTTTCAGCATCAATGCTGTACCCCGCTCCGACCTTAAAACTTCCGCCCCCGCTTATCACCTGTGCTCCCTTGAACCATTCACCTGAGGCGTACCACCCGTCCTCGCTGCCGATGCGCAGACTGAGCATCAGTCTGTTGTTGAAAATAATCGGGTCGGCATTCCCCAGGGGTTCATGATTTTTAAAGTGTACCTGTAACTGTTCTTTTGGAAATATTGCCCCTGCAAGGAGTGATCCGTACCTGGCAGAGAATCCTGCGTAAACTGATACAAAGCTTCCGTTCCCCTCACTGTAGTACCCGCCGGTTTCAGGATTGTTTTGATCTGTTGAACTGCCGCTGATTTTATATTCTCCCCCCTGCACTCCCACAACCAGCCAGTTATATTTCATCTCAGCGCCTCCGGCGTAGTCAAAAAATGAAAATGCAGGATATCTTTCATCTCGATGCAGACTGCCCCTGCCGTATGAAAGAAAGACCTGCAGCGAGAGTTCGTTATCAGTGCTGTCCGGAGATACAGAATACAGATGAGAACTGAAAAGAATAACGGTGATTAATGAACTTACATGTGTTTTCATGACGAAACCTTTCTTTTTATTGCAAACATACTCTGAGTTTTAACCTGATTTGTCAGGAAGTTGTCATAATAGTGAAAGAAAGAATGAACGAAAACCGGTTAATATATATCCGCTGTCTGATGTATCCGCATATCCCCCAGCATAAACTCTTGAGCATCAAAATATGCAGCATCCGGAGATTATTGAAAAATACTAAAAATGAAGTTTCCTGCTCAGACTCAATGAGATCATAGAATCATGATCAGCTCCGCTGTACCCTCCTGTCAGTGATACATAATATGAATGATAAACACGTCCGGATATACGAAAAATCACCGGGTTTTTACTGATCACCTTTAAACTAATTCCGCGCCAAAACGAGGCTTCATACTGAGGAAGCAGCATATATCCCGCACCCAGAGTTATTGCGCCGCCGCTGATTAACGGATTCGAATTAAACCATTCCCCTGTGACAAAAAATCCATCCTCCCTGCCTAAGCGCATGCTGACCAGCCACCGGTTATCATATATAATGCGCAGTGCATTCTCGTCAATTGTATCGCCCCCCGCAGGAATCTGGGTTTGTTCGCGAGGTAAAAACCCGCCTATAAGAAAAGATCCGTATTTCGCTCTCAGCCCTCCGTAGAAAGCGAGATAGCGGCCATTTCCGCTGCTGAACTGTCGTTCTTTAATTACAGTACCGTATCGGTCTTTAATCACCTGGGTAAAACCGCTGATTGTATATCCCCCCGCTTTTACTCCGGCAACAAGTTTTTTGAACGTCAGCTCCGCGCCGGCGGAATAGTCAGCATATCCGGCCACAACTGCATTCAGATTATAACCGTCACCATAAATCAGCCGCTCAAGTCTGCCTCCCCCTCCGGCAATAAAAGCAGTCACCGAATATGCGGTTCCGTTCGTGTCCGGCATAAAACCGTACATTTCCGCAAACAGCACTGGGATGGTTATAATTAAAAGCAAAACCGGTGATTTCATTATATGTCCCGTTTCAGTGTAACCGTATTCTGGCACGGACGCCGTTTATATATACCTGACAGCATCGCGTTAATGAAATCAGAGCAAACAGAAGAGAGACGGCAGGTACACGGATATATCACAGCGAAAACTCCCTGCTTAACTGTAATGAGAGAAATTTTGATCCCCCCGCAAACGGCAGTCCGGCCGTCAAAGCAACATGGAGATTCCAGGCAAGCATCATAGAGGGCTTAATATATGCGGCAACATTCTCAAAATCAATAAATCCGATACCCGCCCAAAGGGCTAATTCATATTCGTCATCAATAATGAAACCGGTGCCCAGCGTGACAATTCCGCCTCCGCTTGCCATCGGAGCGGAGCCGTTGATATCAACGGTCGCATAGTACATATCCTTGGCGCCAATGCGCAGATGCAGTATTCCCATTTTGTTATTGCCGCCATAGGTCAGATATCCGGCCGTAAGGGCAGCATATCTGGCGGAAAGCCCCGCATATGCGCCTACATAACTTTTGTAATAATTAAAGCGGGCACCGAATCCATACATTTCAATAAATTCCGCGGAATAGCGCTCAAAGATATCTTTATTATACACACCCCCATTTATTCCTGCCCTCAGCCACCCATATGAAAATTCAGCTCCGAAGTCATAATCAAATTCGGCTGGAAGTGACCTTAAAAATTTATCGTTTTTTTTGACTGATGTTTTATTAAAGTTCCCGGCACCGGCTGCTATTGAAAGTCTCAGTCCCGGCCTGGTGCCGGATGAGTCTGAAACTGACCCGGGCAATAGATGTTCCGTCATTGCCAGTACCACGCAGATCAGAAAAAAGGTTTTCATAGTAATCTTTTTTTTCTGCATAAATTATTCTGACTCAATTGTATTAATGTCACGGAATTGTAAAGATGTTGTCAGAAATGAGGAAAAAAGAAATGAAGTATACTGAAGGCCGGAACTATAACATCTGCCGGCTTACCCCTCACCGGCAGATTCTGAATAACTTTCCCTGTTTCCCCTTGCTCAAATACCGTTCAAAAACTAAATTTCCTTCCGACCGTTAATGATAAAAACGAAGTCTCTCTCCTGCCCGAGAAACCTCCTGTCAGGGTACCATAATAATCATTGTAAACCCGGCTGGAAATTTTTAGAATCGGTGCTCCGTTTTCGAAATCAATAAGACCCAGCCCGAACCAGATTTTCGTTTCGGAAACCGGGTTAACACAAACCCCGGCTCCAAGATTTACTACTCCGCCGCCGCTGAATATCGGAGATGAACTTAATAATTCTCCCGAGGCAAATAATCCCTGCTCGTTACCAAGCCGGAGTCTGGCCTGCCAGGTATTTGCCTGCGACACGACAGGTTCTTCCCCGGATGGTGCGTCGTAGCCGGTAACTTTAGACATCTGTTCATTTACAAAAATCCCTCCTGCGGTAAGTGATGCATATCGTGACGTAAAACCGCCATAAAGATTTGTATATGTACCCTTGCTCTCCGTATAAAATCTTCTTCCCACTTCAACATTATTTTCATCTTTCATTACCGCTGTATAGCTGTTAACCTGGTAACCGCCGGCTCTGGCTCCCAGTATGAGACCTTGTAAGTTAACCTCCGCTCCGGCACCATAATCAGTAAAAGGGACAACAGAGTGTGCTCTTTCGCCGCTGCAGCCATAGGCAATACGCTGAAGATTTCCGCCTCCGCCGGAAAGAAATACAAAGATTGAATTTTCACTGCCGGTGCTGTCGGGGGTAAAGCCGGTAAGATACGGGTAAAGAAGCATCAGAGCAATTAACCTGAGCAAATTCGTTTTCATGATAAATCTCACTATTTTTCTTTCAAACATACCTCTGCATATCAGGCTGATTGTCAGAAAGATGTCATAAAATTGTCAAAAAATCCGTGTTACAGCCAAATCCCTTCAGTTCCCCGGTTCAGCATCTGCCCTATTAACTTTTCTTATTATATCCGGAACTCTTAAGAACCCTGATCATAAAGCATATTTTCACAATTCACAATTCACAATTCACAATTTAATTACATATATGAATCATTGCATTAAAAAGATAATACTCATACTTCGACACATACGGCGGAGCTGAGCTCACCTCATCAGAGTTGCAGGAATTGCATCCGTAGTTGTCATTATCTGAGTCTCTGAAGTAAGTATATACTGGCTGAAGTCTTGTTTTATCGACAGGATGTGTCAGTCCCCGATACTTCACACCTCCGTCCGCAATAATTACGGGGCAGATAGTATCAAGCTGCTCCCAGTCGCTTACCCTGAGTCTGAAGTATCCGTTTGTAAGAGTGAGCGCAACCGGCTGTTCATCCTGATAGCCCATTCCCCGCAAGAGTACCAGTGCGGAATCTCTTCCGTTTTTTCTTCCGTACAGAACAACGGTATATAAGGAGCGGTCAGAAATGGTATCACATTGTACGTATCCTTCAACGATAAAGGTACTGGCCGGCGGCGGAAGAGGCGAAGTGGTCTTTACTGAAGATACAATGATCAGAAGAATCAGAAGGGCCAAAAATAACTGTTTCATTGCAGGGTCACCTGATAAATGCCTTAAAATGCTTATCAAAATTACACACTTTCAGACTTATATCATCACTCGCATGCGGACTCTTCTTATCCCGGTTTGAAATTCTCCGCTCCGAATGGTTAGATTGCAGCCATGTTTTCCTATTATCTTATAAATAAGCCCTACGGCTATCTGACCCAGTTTCATGATAAAGAGGGCCGCCCTGTACTGAAGGAACTCTATAAATTCCCCCGCGGAGTTTATCCTGTCGGCCGCCTTGATCTTGACAGCGAGGGGCTGCTGCTTCTGACTGATGATAAAAAACTGACTGATTTTCTCCTCAACCCGAAGAACAATCACGAGCGGGAGTATTATGTGCAGATTGAGGGAGCGGCGACTATTGAAGAATTAGAACCCCTGAAACATGGAGTAGTAATTGAAAAGCAGTTGACAAAACCTGCAAAAGTGAAACTGATTGAGGAGCCCCCGTTTCTCTGGAAACGAAATCCCCCGGTCAGAGAACGGAAAACCGTACCCACTTGCTGGATCAGTCTGACCCTTACCGAAGGAAGAAACCGGCAGGTCCGTAAAATGACCGCCGCAACAGGGCACCCCACCCTGCGGCTTATCCGCTTCAGGATTCTTGGTGTGACGGTCGAAGGACTTCAGCCGGGTGATGTAAGGAAAATCACCAAGGAAGAGCTTTTTAAGCCCTTTTTACAACCGGGAGAAATAGCTTCTCAGAGCAAAAAGCTATGAATTCCCCGGCAATTCATACTTCATAACTCATAATTCATAATTATCTAAGGTTTTTCGGGATGACAAACTTAAGTCCGGACCATTGTTCATCAATGGAAATAACCTTTATATCCACCATTTTGTTGTCAATACCGGTATCGCGGATTACATTCTCATCAACATCGCTTTTTATTTCGGCAGCTTTTTTCTGCCATGCGACCCAGATCATGCCATCTCTTTTGATGGAGTCTTTAAGTCCGGGGAACGTTTGTTTCAGTGACTTTTTGTTTTCCGTGAAATAAATGATCATGTCGTTCAGCTTTTCGAGCCGGGCATCAGGGGAGAGTGGTTCTGGAAAGTCTGACAGATAATCAAAAAAGCGGTTGGGTGCATTCACTACGGAGATGTCAAGCCCCTCTTTAAGCCCGAGCTTTTGGGAGAGACTTTTGCCGGAGAATTCTGTGTTCATTCTCTTTTTTATAATATTTGTTTTCTGGTGTGATTATATTAGCAATATCAATCTTCAATTCAAAACTTTGACAAGGTCAAAATATTTTATACCCTGCTTCATATCACAGTGTGCAATTTGCAATGCATGCCAAAATTTCTCCGCAACTCCGGTGGAGCTGCAGATGCAGGCAATAAAATGATAAGCCGTTCAGCAATTTGCGAATCTGCCGTTATTGTAATGCATACGGCGCCACGTGAGGTAACTCATTATTAAATCAGCTCTCATTCTCTTATTGGTTTTTCTTCTGCAGGCAGCGGAATTTAACCTCCATGCACAGCAACCTCCGCAGTTTTCTGATGATGTAAAAAATGCGGGGAAAACTGCTTCGGAGCTTTTTGACCGGACATTCAGCCCGGATAAAGAAGCACTGGAGATTACTCTTCTTTCACTGCTCGCTGCAGGAGGCGCCTCTTTCGCTGATGAAACCGTCAGAGAGTTCTGGAAAAATTCAAAATCCCCGTTTTTGGATAAGTTCTTTTCATTTGATGAATTCTACGGCAATCATTACACAATGATTCCCCTTGCAGGAATTTACACCTACGGGCTTTCAGCTAAAGACCAGGCCTCACAGAGTGTAGGCTTAAAACTGATGACTGCCTCGTTTCTTTCCATTTGTTATAATGTTATTATTAAAACATCCGCAGGGCGAAGCCGCCCCTTCAGGGATAAAGGAAACACTGATTTTAACCCGTTCAGTTTCAGCTTTGAGCAGACTTCCTTTCCCTCCGGCCACACCACCTTCACTTTTGCCATTGCCGCTGTGCTGGAACAGGAATACCGTTCAGCCGGTATAACAGCCGCGGCATATACTGCTGCAGTTCTGACAGCCATGGCACGGATGTATCATGATGTGCATTGGCTTTCAGATACGGTTTTCGGTGCGGTCATCGGATATTACATCGGCAAATTTGCCGCGGAAGAACTTGACCGGCTGCAGAAAAAAGAAATAGTCCCGGGGTCTGCATCCAGACCATTTTTTTCAGTAACCATTCCCCTGAGATAGTGATCATGAAAAGTCTTCTCTGGTTCCTTGTTCTTGCTTCGCTTTCATTCGCGAATATCGCCATGCCCGGTTTCTGGAATACCGGTACCGGACGCACGTTCGTTCACTTCTTCAAAGAAGATGCTGTCCACCGTGGCAGTGTCCTGATGCAGGAAGAAGACATAACCATAGCTCTTTACAAGGATTTTGCCGTTGTCCGCGGCGTATATATCATGAAGAACACAACTCCTGATACCATTATGCTCAGAACCGGATTCCCGGTTTCCGGATATGCAAAAAACAGTCTTTCCCGCCAGATTATTTTTGAAGATCTTTACGCGCTCACGGTATCGGTAAACGGCTCCGCCGCCGAAGTTCTGAAGCTGGAAGAATATATAAACAAATATGCCGCAGACATCCCGCCGGAGACGGCATCCGCGGACTCAGTGTATCACGGTATTTACAGCGATCAGGGAAACTGGTATGTGTGGGAAAGCCTTTTCCCTCCTGGGGAATCGGTCATTACCGTTTATTATCTTACTGATAACAGCTTTGGCGGAATCAGAGAGGGCTACAATAGAGAAAAAGCAAACCTTTTTTCATATATACTGGAGACCGGCAGCACCTGGGGAGGCACTATCGGCAAAGGCACGGTTACCCTTTATCTGATGGACGGCCTCACCGGTGATGACATTCAAGGCATCATCCCGGCAGAGGAATTCGCCTGGAACGGAAAAAATATCCTGCAGAGAAGATTTGAGAATCTTAATCCGGACAGTAAAGACAATCTTCTGATCCGCTATACACCTTCGGAAGCGGGGTTTGACATAAAAACAACCCTGCCCCGTTCTGGTGAATATTTTGCCATAGCCGAAAGTCTGGCAGTACTCAAAACGGCTGTGGAGGAAGGAAAAACCCTTCCGCAGGGGGACTTTGAACCGGGTTCCGGTATGCTTAAATTCGGCCTGCAGCTTCTTGGATATATTGGCGGAGGAGCGCTGCTGTTCTTCGGATTAAAATATCTTTTCAGGAGAAAATCATGAAGATTCTATATATATACCCGCATCCTGACGACGAGTCATTCGGACCGGCAAGTGTTATGCACATGCAGCAGTCGCAGGGGCATGAAGTCTATCTGCTTACCCTTACCGAGGGCGGGGCCACACGGCAGCGTCATAAATATAATCTGAGCATTGAAGCGATGGGTAAAGTCCGCGTGGCTGAAATGCAGGACGTTGAAAAAGTGCTCCGGCTTACCGGCATGACCATCCTTGACCTGCCTGACTCCGGACTGAAAGAAATGGATCCCGCTGATATTGAGGCGGTGATAGAAGAGCATATACTAAAAATTCAGCCCGATGTTCTGGTTACCTACCCCGTACACGGCATCAGCGGTTTTCATGATCACCTGATTACTCACGCAGCGGTGAAAAGTGTTTTCTGCAGAATGCGAAGCAAAGGAACCGGGGCGCGCCGCCTTGCATTCATCGCCCTCAATGAAGCACAGGCAGCGCTTGGCAAACATTTCCGGCTTAACTGCTCAACACCTGATGAAATTGACTGTGTGGTAACGGTCGGAGAAGAGGACCATCAGGCGCTGCACAAGGCGCTGGACTGCTACAAAACTTTTACCGAAACTATTAATGCTTCCGGCGTGAGAGAAATTCTCACCAGGGAAATGAGTTTTGAATTTTTTCAGGAGAACTATAACCCGCCGGTTCAGGATCTTTTTGCCGGTCTCTGAACGGCGATCAATATATCACAGTCCGGTAAAATTGCGCAATATCTGAAGCCCCGCTTCACCTGACTGCTCCGGATGAAACTGCACTCCGTAAAAGTGATCCTTTTCAATCACCGATGAAAACACTTTTCCGTTCCGTGAGATTGCGGTTGTTTCTTCCATTTCGGGAATAAAGAGACTGTTCTGAAAAACAAACTCTTCTTTCTTCCGCAGTCCTCTGCCGAGCACTCCTTCCTTTACAAACTCAACCTCATGCATTCCCTTGAACGGTACTTCAGCCCCCGCCTCCTCAAAACGGTACACATCAGCAGGGTATAAACCCAGGCAGGTAAGATTTTCCGCTTTGAAATATTCGCACAAAAGCTGCATACCGGAGTCTATTGCCAGCACTGGCTTTTTTATCATTCTCATCATCGAAAAAAGATTCATCAGGTGAATATTTTTGATGACCTTTTTTAGTTCATCACTTCCGGGAAAGATAATTTTATCAGCATGGCAGATTTCACTTTCACTGGAGGAAACGCAAAACTCCTGATTCAGTTCCGACAGTCCCGCGGTAATTCCTTCCAGATTATCCTTACCATAATTAATTATTGCAATCATACTCTTTTACCACTCTCAATTAATTTATGCCCTGATAAACGATTTCAGCAGAAGGCTAAACCGGAGAATGGTTTTCGTTTCTTAAAAAATTATTTTTATTTTGAAATTTATTATTATTTTCTATTCAGGAAAATTTACTTCACTTTTCCCCTAAAGTCAACCGACAAAGGGGGGTATATGCTGTTTTTCCGTTTAATTACCTAAAGCTCGTTCACAAAACTAAGAGAAAGGAACCTCATGGCAAAGGTTTCCCGCAAGGATGCTGCCCTGCGGATTTGGCTGAAACTGCACCGATGTTATGTATCGGTATTAACCGTTTCCGGGACTTCATTAAGGGAATTTAAGTTATCGGAGTCTCAGTTCGGTGTTCTTGATTATCTGGCCTCACGAGGCTCATCAAAAATTGGCGTACTCTGCAGCAAAATGATGGTCAGCGGGGGTAATATGACTCTTATCCTTGATAATCTTGAAAAAAACGGGAATATCCGCCGGGTTCACAACCGTGAAGACCGGCGTTCTATTACCGTTGAGATCACCGAAAAAGGACTGAAACTGTATGAGAAAGTTCTGGACGGCTACAGCCAGTCCATGGCTTCGGTTCTGGCTGTTCTTGATGAAAAAGAACAGGAATTATTTTCAACTTTCCTTAAAAAACTCGGGCTGAGCATTTCCGAAAGGATTGAGTCGGGTGAACTGGTCCTTCCAAAAAATAAAACAGCATCGCTGCTGATGGATTAAACAAACGGGGAAAAGGGTAAGTACTTCTCCCCCTTTTCCTTATTTTATTTTCCAGCCGACTCTGCATTGCGGAGCATCTGGCCAATATGTTTATCCACATGAGAAGTGTAGCTCAGAAGCCAGTCATCCATAGTCATTTTACCTCTTTCCGGATGAAACGCAGATCTCCCCCATTCCTCCTCAGTAAGGGAAGCAAGCATTCTGAAATTGGCTTCGCGCAGGGTCTTAAAAAGAATCATTGCCATATCAATATCCTGACCCGAATACTGCAGTGCCCCTGCCCATTTATCCTGATCAAATACCATTAGCTCAGACCCCGGTTCAGAAAGTATCTTACGGCAGCGGACGTATCCGTTTGCTTCACTGTCAGCCAGATGAATCAGGATTTCCCTCACGCTCCATTTTTCAGGTGAAGGTTTATAATCCCACAATTCAAACGGGATTGCCTTCATTGCCTCTGTTATCTTTTTATAGCCGTTCCGGTAATCATTTAAGAGAGCTGCTCTTTCCATTCGTTTCCTTTGATATAATCATACAACAACAACATCAATTTACAATGTACAATGAACAATGTACAGGGAAATAATTAACTGTTAGTAATTTGGAGTTAGTAAAAACACTTCCCTCCTTTACGTAAACTTCCGCGGAAGTTCATCTGAAAAACAATGCCCTTACGCTTCGCAGAGCAGAACGAGAGCGCAGTGTTGTGCAGATGTTGTGAGCCCTGACTGTTTCTCCCCTTTCGGGTGAGTGTCCCGCTCAAGCGCATCATCAATCTAATTCATAATTCATACTTCATAATTCAAACTTCATAATCATACCTCATAATTCTTTCCTATTTTTGTACTTAAAATATTATCAGGCACCATGAAAACGCTTACTCTCTGTTTTTTATTGTTCATCGCAACCCTCCCCCTCCATGCACAAAAAGGCAATATCATGTGGATAGATGCTACCGCCAATTTTGAGCGGATGAGCAATCCCGATTCTGTTATATATTACCTTAAACTCTGTAAAGAGCTTGGCTTTACGGATGTTGTGATAGATATAAAACCGATAACCGGAGAGGTGCTTTATCAGTCAGCAGTTGCGCCCCAGATGACGGAATGGCAGGGCTTCAGAAGAAAACCGGAATATGACCTGCTGGCGCTTGCTCTGGAGGAAGGGCATAAAGCGGGGCTGAAAGTGCACGCTTCTCTGAACATCTTTGTGGCAGGGCATAACTTTTTTGACCGGGGTCCCGTATATACCGGAAAAGATCACTGGCAGTCCGTGAATTACACCGACTCCGGCCTGGTGCCTATATCCAGGCTGAAGCACAAGTATTCCGCCATGACCAATCCTCTTCTGGATGAAGTGCGCGGCCACGAGCTCGCAGTTATCCGTGAAGTTGTAGCCCGCTATCCGAGTCTTGACGGCATCCTGCTTGACCGTGTTCGCTACGACGGCATAGAAGCTGATTTCAGTGATGCCTCCCGTATTGCTTTCGAACAGCATCTGGGTAAAAAGCTGCAGCAGTTCCCTGAGGATATATACAGCTATCAGAAAGACAGCACCGGCAAAAGCGCGAGAGTGCCGGGCAGATTTTACAAAGAATGGCTTGAGTGGCGCGCGTCGGTTATCTGGTCATTCTTTAAGGAATCCCGTGAGGAGGTAAAGAAGATTAATCCGGATATTCTTTTCGGGACCTACACAGGAGCGTGGTATCCGCTGTATTATGAAGTGGGCGCCAACTGGGCCTCTCCGGATTATGATCCTTCGCTTCAGTTTGACTGGGCCACATCCGGATATAAAAATTACGGTTACGCTCCTCTGCTTGACATATATACCACCGGCTGCTACTTCTTTGAAGTAACCATGCAGGAAGTTGAAAGCAACAATGCCCGCATTACTCAGCGGAATGAAGCCGCAATGGGAACAACCAGGGATTACTGGTATTCCGTTGAGGGTTCAGCCAACATTGCCATGGAGGTTGTCGGCGGTGCGGTTCCTGTCATTGGAGGCCTTTATGTTGAGCAGTATAAAGATTACCCCGAACAGTTCAGCAAAGCGGTTAAAATGTGCATGAAACGCACCGATGGTCTGATGATATTTGATCTGGTGCATGTTATCAATTACCGCTGGTGGGATGTTCTGAAAAATGCCATGACTTCTTCAGATTAATCATAACCGCCTGCAAAGTATTGTTTATCGTTCTGTTTGCCCTGTTTATTCAGCGTTCACCTCAGAAAAATAATTTTGTATGGAAAATATGTTGAAGATGATAAGTAAACTGACGAATATTAAACAATTTTATTATTTTGCGGGCAAAAATTTTTCTTATACAAAAAAGGGTGTTGTGTCCGCCTTTATTTTTATTCTTTCTTTCATAACAGGAACACCGCTTTGTGAATAAGAGTGAAATAAATCACTCAGAACTTTTTATGACCATGCCCATCGGAGCAGTCTATCAGTCTGCTGATGGTACCATTATTGCAGCAAACCCCGCGGCTGAAAGAATTCTGGGACTCACACTGGACCAGATGACCGGACGGAAAAGCATTGATCCCCGCTGGAGAGCTGTAAGAGAAGACGGCAGCCCCTTCCCCGGAGAAGAGCATCCGGCTATGGCTGCTCTTAAAAGCGGCAAACCAGTCTCACAAGTGGTCATGGGTGTTTTTCATCCCGCTGAGAATCGCCAAAAATGGATTCTCATAGATGCAGTTCCACAGTTCCGCGATGGAGAAAAGAAACCTTACCAGGTATATGCGACCTTCATAGATATTACCAGCCAGAAGAACGCGGAAGATCAGCTTCGCCGGAGCGAGGAAAAGTTCAAAGGACTTTGGGAGTCTGCTCCTGATGGACTCATCACCGTGAACCATGAGGGAAATATCCAGTTAGTTAACTCAAAGACCGAAGAACTTTTCGGCTACAGTCACCATGAACTGGAGGGAAAACCTATTGAAACCCTTATTCCTCAGAGATACCGCAAAAAACATATACAGATGCGCGGCAGTTTTTTTGAAGCTCTCCGGGTCAGAGAAATGGGAAAGGGAGTTGAGCTTTTTGGACTCCACAAGAACGGAACTGAATTCCCGGTCGAGATAAGTCTCAGTTATTTTCACGGATCACAGGGAGTAAGCGCGCTTGCCGCAGTACGCGATGTAACCGAGCGGAAAAAAGCAGAGCAGGATTTGCGCGAAAGCGAAGAACGGTATTTCGCACTTCTTGAAAGAACTCATGACCTGATACAGAGCGTTGACCCTGAGGGCAGGTTCACCTATGTAAATGAGTCATGGAGAAAAACCCTCGGCTACACACAAGACGAAGTAAAAAACCTCAATCTTTTTGATATCATCTCTCCTGCCTCCCAGAAACACTGCGCGGATGCATTCCTCAGAATAAGCGAAGGGGAATTTATTCCTTTTATGGAAGTTGAGTTTATGACAAAATCCGGCGGAACGGTTCTGCTCGAGGGCTCAGCACTTCCCCGCAAAAAGGGGGATAACGTCATCGCCACGCAAAGCTTCCTCAGAGATATCACTCAGCGCAAAATGACTGAACTTGCACTGGAGGAAACAAGCACCCGGTTCAGACAGATGGCTGAAAACATCGAAGAAGTATTCTGGATGTTTGACTGCCGTGAACAAAGAATCGTCTATGTGAGCAATGCATTTGAGCCGATCTGGGGCAGAAGCATTGCCGATTTGCTGAAGGATAACAGTTTATATATAAGTTCCCTTGCCGAAGCAGACAGGCCGGTCATGACCGACTCCCTGAAAAAGCAGGCGGCAGGGCAGAGAACAGAAATTGAATACCGCGTCATCAGACCGGACGGCTCAGTGCGCTGGATACTGGACCGCTCATTCCCCATTTTTGATAAATCCGGCACCCTGATCAGAACCACCGGTATTGCCGCTGATATCACCGAACGCAAACTTGCAGAAGAAGCAGTCCGCAGCCGCGAAGAACAGCTCCGTGCCATCATCCACTCACAGACCAACTATGTGGTCCGCACCGATCTTGATGGAATCTATACCTATGTGAACGATAAGTTCATCGAGGATTTCGGATATATATCCGTGGGCCGGAGCATCGGAGAAATAAACTCTCTCGAATCAATCGCCCCCCACCATCACGCCCGAACAACCGAAGTGGTCTCCCGATGTCTTGAGAACCCCGGCAAAGTATATAAAGTTGAGCTTGATAAACCCCTTGAGGACGGCACCTTAAAGACCACACTCTGGGAATTCATCTGCCTGGTTGATGCGAAGGGGAATCCAAGTGAAATCCAGTGCATGGGCCTTGATATTACGGACCGTAAACGGGCTGAAGAACGGCTCGTTAAGCTCTCACTTGCAGTTGAACAGAGCCCCGTTTCAGTTATTATAACTGATGTTAACGGAGTGATTGAATATGTCAATAAAGAATACTGCGAAGTTACCGGATATACACTCGAAGAGGTGGTAGGTAAAAATCCAAAAATCCTTAATTCCGGCCAGAAATCTCCGGAGGAATACAAAGAACTCTGGTCAACAATCCTTAATGGTAAAAACTGGAGCGGAGAGTTTCTTAATAAAAAGAAAAACGGTGAGCTTTTCTGGGTTTCCGCCTTTATCAGCCCTATCGTAAACACGGAAGGAAAAATCACCCACTTTGTTTCCATTAATGAAGATATAACCGAACAGAAGAAAATCCTTGAGGATCTTCTCCTCGCAAAAGAAAAAGCCGAGGAGATGAACAAAGTAAAATCATTCTTCTTCGCCAATATGAGCCATGAGCTGCGCACACCGTTCGTGGGCATTCTCGGCTTCTCGGAAATTCTTGCGCAGGAGGTCACCGATCCGGAACTGCTCGATCTGGTGAACGGCATCGTCCGTTCATCACAGCGGATGATGGATACATTGCAGAAAATTCTTGCTCTGACCAAACTTGAATTTGAACCACCCAAAAAGAATGAAGAACAGGTTGACGCGGAAAAAATCATCACCGATGCCTTCAAACTGTTTGAACAGCCCGCTCATGCAAAGGGGCTTGCCTACCGGCTGCAGTCATTCTCCCGCCCGTTTTTTATAAAAACCGACGGAAAGATTTTTTCTGAGATTCTTATTAATCTTATCAGCAACGCGGTTAAATATACACTCTCCGGCAGCGTTGCTGTATATACATCGGTTGATAAGACAGCATCACCCCCTTCACTTGTGATTAAGGTTTCTGATACCGGCATCGGAATACCGGCGGATAAAACAGATCTTATCTGGAGAGAGTTCAGGCAGGTGAGCGAAGGGCTCAGCCGTAACTTCGAGGGAACGGGACTCGGCCTTTCCATAACAAAAAAATATACAGAAATCCTGGGCGGTGATATACGGGTTGAAAGCGAACCCAAGAAAGGATCAGATTTTATTTTTACTCTTCCGTTATCTGACGCAGCAGTGACCCCGGCAGCAGCCGGACCGGAGGCAGAACAAAAACAGCCGGAAATAGTCAGGCCTGCTGATACTCCGAAGAAGCGACTTCTTGTGGTTGAGGATGATGAAAACTCCCAGTGGTTCATCAACCGGAGTCTGGGAAAACTTTTTGAACTCGAAATTGTCCCCGATGCTGATTCTGCCATGAACCTGGTAATTGACGGATCATTTGACGGATTCCTGATAGATATCAATCTGCGCTACGGGCTTGACGGCACCGGCCTGATGGAAATCCTGCGCCGCATGCCGGGATATAAAAACATTCCGATGATTGCCATAACCGCCTATGCTTCCGATGAAGACCGCGATGAATTCCTTTCACGCGGGTTCTCACATTATCTTGCCAAACCATATACACAAGCCAGCCTGATTAACCTGGTACAGGAAGTATTCCTTTAGAAGTACGAATTATGAAGTATGAATTATGAATTACTTCATGCTTCAGGAGATTCTGATTACAATAAGTAACCTGCCTTTTGGAAAATTTAAACTCTGAGGACAATCGAGTTTTTAACTCAGCGGTACTTCGCGATTACCTTTGCTCCCTTTGAGTTAAAATTCTAATCTTTTGAAATCCGCGCTGCGAAGCATCAGTAAAATCCGCGTCCCATCGGCCGGGTCAAAACTCTGCGGGCTTTGCGGTAAAAAACACGTCCCTGCCAGGAAAAAGGAATTCATACCTCATAATTCATACTTCACAATTGATACCTCATAATTCATTTGCCTTTTTTTGATTATTTTAGTGTTTTATTTTGAGAAAACCATACCACGGCATAAAGGGTGGCCAAAACAGCAATTCAGAAATCAGACCTGCTTTCAGCAGAGGAAATAGGCCCACTGGCGGTAAATCCTGCCGGAGAGGGATTCCTATTCTTCTCTGTTGAGGTTTCGGGAGGGAGTCAGAGGATTTCCTTCTGTTCCGGTCTTCCACCCCGCTTTAACGGGGGGTCGGATAAGTCATCCCTTTTCCGGATGCTTCGGGCGCTTTCTCCGGCTGATTTTAAACGATTACGTGCCGCATTAAACCAGGCAAGGACATCAGGAAAAGGTGAAGCCCTCTACCGGTTAACCCGCGAAGGGGGGAGCCGCTTTATCAGGCATCAGATCATGATGCAAAAAGAGGCGGACGTTCTCCGCGCGCACCACCTCCTGCAGGATATCACCGCCGAACATACCCGGTCTGCCGAAATAAAAGTCTCCGAAGAGCGCTTCAGAAAGCTTTTTGAGACCGCTGAAGACCTGATTTTTATTCTTGACGGTAAAGGAAACTTCATCCTGATCAATCAGAACGGCGCGCTTGCGATGGAATATATACCGGAAGAAATAACCGGCAGGCATTTTCTGGAGTTTGTAACCGATGATAAGAAGGCGGATGTTGCCCGTTCGTTCAGCGAAATTGTAAAATCCGGCCAGATTGTTACCTTCGAATCATCCTTCCTGAGTAAATACGGCAAAAATATCATTTTCGAAATAAACGCCCGTGTTCCCTCAACCTCATCCGTGCCTGAAGGTGTTCTGGGTATCGGGAGGAACATTACAGCCCGTTCCAAAGATCAGGATAAGATGCGCGATCTTAACAGCAAACTCATCGAAGCCAACCGGATCATCTCCATTGAGCGCGACCGCGCCCGGCAGAAGATTTCCGTGCTTGAAGAACTGAACCGGCTGAAGAATGATTTTCTTTCCAATATATCTCACGAGCTGCGGACACCGCTTGCCTCAATTATCGGCTTCGCGGAAACTATTCATTCCGACCCCTCCATGGCTCCGGAGATGAGGGATGAGTTTAACAGCATTATTCTGAATGAAGCAAAGCGGCTCTCCCGCCTGATTAACAATGTGCTTGATATATCACGCATTGAAGAGGGAACGGTAACGCTTAACAAAGAATACTTTAAACTGGAAGAGGCAGTAGCTCCCCTGCTTGAAGCGTATATAAAGCAATCGGCTGAAAAGGGAGTCACCTTTAAGCATGAACTGCCCGGAAATGAGGTGCTGCTTTACGCTGACAAGGAAAATTTCCTCCGTGTTGCCGACAATCTGCTTTCCAATGCTCTTAAGTTTACCGATGCAGGGGGCAGGATGACGCTTTTTATAAAAACATTCTACCGTGAAATAGAAATAATTGTTACCGATACCGGAATTGGTATTCCCAAAAATGATCTTCCGTTTATCTTTCAGAAATTTTACCGGGTCAGCCGGCCCGGAGCTCAGATACCGGGAACCGGTCTGGGTCTTGCGCTTTCCAAGCAAATCATTGACCTTCATAAAGGAATGATAACTGTGCGCAGTGAGGAAAACAAAGGAACTACCTTTGTGGTTAAACTACCCATCATTAAGCAGAGGACTGAATAGTTGCCAAAAGTATTTATCGTTGAAGACGAAGCATCAATTGCCAAACTGATTCTTTACTGGGTAAAGGATAAATGGGGCTATGACGCGGAAATTTTTGAAAATGGTGAAAAAGTTTTACCTCGGCTGAGTGACCGGCCTGATCTTATTCTGCTTGATATCATGCTTCCGGGCCTTAATGGTATTGAAGTCCTGAAGAAGATTAAACAGTCTGATGAACATCTGCCGGTGATTATTCTTTCAGCGCAGGGAAGCATCGAAGTAGCCCTTGAAGCGGTACGCTCAGGCGCTTATGATTATTTCCCCAAACCCATTGACGCGCAGCGCCTTGAGCCGAGCATCAAGAATGCAATCCGCAATTATGAACTGCTTAAGGAACTGCACTCCTTAAAAGAAACGGTTACTGCCAAATACAGTTTTGACAATATCATCTCTGCAGACGGCAAGATGCAGGATGTGTTCCGTCTTGTTTCAAAAGTCCTGAATAATGATATCACCGTGCTTATATACGGCGAAAGCGGAACAGGAAAGGAGCTGATTTCGCGCGCCATTCACTTTAACGGTGCGAGAAAAGACAAGCCTTTCGTGGTGGTAAACTGCGCATCCATTCCGCGCGAGCTTCTTGAGAGCGAACTCTTCGGGCATGAAAAGGGTTCATTTACCGGAGCACACCAGAAAAAGCTCGGCAAGTTTGAAATTGCAAACGGCGGCACCATCTTCCTTGATGAAATCGGGGAAATGGAAATGACGCTGCAGGCAAAGCTGCTGCGTGTTATTCAGCAGCGGGAGTTTGAACGGGTCGGCGGCAATGAGCTGATCTCCACCGATGTGCGCATTATCTCGGCCACAAACCGCGACCTGAAAAAAGCGGTTGAAATGAAGGAGTTCCGCGAAGATCTTTTCTACCGGCTGAACTCATTCCCGATATATATACCGCCGCTCCGCCAGAGACGGGGTGATATCCTGGTGCTTGCCGAAGCGTTTCTGAACACCTTTAACCGGAAACTCGGCAAATCCATGCGCGGATTTACCAAAAAAGCACTCAAGCTGATGTATGAATATGACTGGCCGGGCAATGTGCGTGAAATGGAAAATACCATTGAACGCTCCCTCATCCTGGCCGAGTCGGATATGGTGGATGTGGATGATTTTCCGGTGCATCTGCGCACCGCGGCCGAAACCAGAAAACCGGACGGCTCCGCCTCTCTTTTCGGCGATGATATTATTGTGCCATTTGAAAAAATAAAAGAAGAAGCCATAAGAAACGCGCTCCGCATTACACGGGGCAATATCTTTGAGGCTGCAACCAAACTCCAGCTCGGCAGAGCAACTATCTACCGGCTGATGGATAAATACGGAATTAATTCCGGCGAATACGAATAGTAAATAAAAAGGAATAATATATATGGATTTCAAGCGTGAGCAATACGGCGATGTCGTCCTCATGATAGTGGAACTCACACGTGCAACCCTGAAGGAAGCGGAAGAGTTTAAACGCCTTCTTACCGCGGAAATTGAGGGGGGAACCCGTAAACTGATCGTTGATCTGGGTGAATGTGAATTTATTGATTCCACGTTCCTGGGGGCTCTTGTGGTCTCACTAAAGAAAATTATCTCCCTTGGCGGTGATATGAAACTGGTCGGGTTTCAGCCCGCGGTTCACTCCATGTTTGAACTGACCCGCATGTACCGCGTCTTTGAAGCTCATCCGCACCGCCGTGACGCGCTTCACAGTTTTGGCGTCCGGATGTCCAGGTAACCGGATATATACCATGCAGGCAGCGGCTAATAAAAACATTCTCCTGATTGATGACGACCTCACGGTAAGAAAACTGCTCGGTTTTCATCTGCGGAAACGCGGGTTTACCGCGTTTGAGGCAGACGGCGCGGGTCAGGGATTCGAGTTTCTTGAAAAGGAACGGATTGACCTGGTGCTCTGCGATGTCGGCATGGATGAAATGGACGGCTTTACCTTCTGTAAAAAGGTCCGTGAAAATGACCGGTACCGCGTCCTTCCCTTTATTTTTGTAACCGCCAAAAGCAGTTTTGAAGACAAAGAACAGGCGCTTGAAGTGGGGGGTGATGATTATATCACCAAACCCTTTGATGTTCAGGACCTCATCATCAAAATGCAGGCGCTGCTGCGCAGGGCTGATATATACAGGGAGTACGGAGCCCGGAAACCCGTTGAGGACACCATCCGTGAAGATCAGGCAAAAATTCTACTTGTGGATGACGATGCCTCACTCGCAAAACTTTTTCAGTATAATCTGAAGAAGGCCGGTTTTGAGTGCTATATAGCAAACGGCCCCACCGCCGGTCTTAAAATCGCAAAAGACGTAACACCCGATATTATTATATCCGACATCATGATGCCCGATATAGACGGCTTTGAGTTCAGAAGGATGCTGCTTAATGAACCCGATCTGAAATCAATTCCCTTTATCTTTCTTACTTCCAAAGGTGGTGAGGAAGATATACTTGACGGCTATGATCTCGGCATTGCTGATTATGTTCTTAAAACCGCAGGACCGCGCGTTGTGGTGGCTAAGGTTTCTGCAATTATTAAGAGTCTCGGCAAAGAACGTCAGAAAGTTGTTTCCGAACTTCACAAGGCTGCTGATAATCTCCGGGTTAAAGTGGTGCCGGACAGCTTTCCCCTGTTCTCCGGCTATGATATAAAACACTGGCATTTGCCGTTTAAGGGTGTGCCCGGCGGTGATTTTATTGATTACTTCAATCTTGATGAACATAACATAGCTGTTATCCTTGGTGATGTTATGGGCAAGAAATGGGGCGCCTGGTATTTCGCGATAGCTTATGCAGGATATGTCCGGAGCGCTATCCGCGGAGCACTGCAGGACTCACATAAATTCAGCCCGAGCAAAATTCTTGAAAAGGTAAATCAGTCTGTATATCAGGATTCAAAAATCTCCGAAGTGTTTGTTACCCTCTCCGTTGTGCTTATAGATAACAAAGAACACATCCTCACGTATGCGGGAGCCGGTGATCTGCCTATGATTTCAAAAAGTGCGTCTGAAGGTAACGCGAAACTGGTTAACTCCCGCGGAATGCTGCTGGGATTTTCATCAGAAGGTTTATTTGAGGATGCAGTTATTCAGATGAACAGAGGTGATTCGGCTATTCTGATAACCGACGGACTTATTGAATCCCGCAATGCTGATGGCGCAGCGCTCGGTACTGATGATTTTCTTAAACTGCTGAGTGATATGCCCTCCGGCTTTGATCCGATGGAATATCTCAGTACAAAGCTCAAAGACTATACCGGCGACCGCTTTGAAGATGATATCAGTATGATTACCATCAGAAGAACCTGATTAGGTATTCATACTTCAGAATTCAGACTTCGTATTTCTATTTGTAGCTCATTCTGTCCCCTTCCGTGATTCCGTAAATATCACAGAAGCCCGCTATAACCTCCAGCACATATTTAGCCGGTTTAGTTGACCGGTAGGACTGTTCCGATTCCGTTTTGGTGTTCCGGTGAATGGTTACAATTTTGCCGTTATTGTCCAGAAAAATCATATCAAGTGAAATGAGCGTATTCATCATCCAGAATGAACGTATTTCCTCGGCAGGAAAAACGAAAAGCATTCCCTGGTTCTGCTCCATGGATGTGCGGTACATCAGCCCGAGTGCCTGCTCATATTCCGTATCAGCTATTTCGATATCAATAGCAGCTTTTTTGTTGCCCAGACTGTCCGCCAGGATAAGTTCCCCCTCTTTTTTGAATCGGTAATATGTTGTTTCCACTTCCTTTTTACCCGGCTGAATAAAAACATCTTTCAGAAAGAAAATACCCAGAATAATCAGGAGCAATACGGCCCCGGCTGCCTTCCAATGACGGTTTCCCCTTTTTTTTACCGGTGTTGTTTTTTTAACTGTCTGTTTTGCCATAATCTTGTCGTAAATGAACGGTCAAACTTACTAAAACCCTGCCTGCCTGAAAAGTGATTTTTGCCATATTCCGTGAGTAATTTTCTGTTAGGGGCAAAAATCGGGATGCCATCTTTTCCTCTTTTTGTAACTTATAAATTAACGTTTAAAATTTTCCGGAGTTACTCATGGCAGTCGTAAAACCCTTTAAAGCGCTCAGACCAAAACAGGAATATGCACATCTGGTGGCAAGTGTTCCTTATGATGTGGTTAATACTGAGGAAGCACGCGCGTTGGCGGGTGATAATCCTTTTACGCTCCTGAGAGTTACCCGGTCGGAAATTGAATTCGGAAACGGCATAAACCCTTATGGTGAAGAGATTTATGCGCGCGCCAAGAAAAATCTTGAAACCATTAGCGCGGATGCCATGCTTACTGAAGAGCGTGATGCCCTCTATATATATTCCCTTACCATGAACGGAAGAACACAAACCGGTATAGCGGCTACGTTTTCTGTTGATGACTACGATAACGATGTCATCAAAAAGCATGAAAAAACCCGGAAAGAAAAGGAAGATGACCGTACCCGCCATATTATCACCACCGGCGCACAGACCGGACCGGTTTTCCTGACTTATCGGGGCGCAAAGCGGGTTGATCAGATTACGGCGAAGGTTACCTCCGAATTAAAACCGGTATATGATTTTACCGCACCCGACGGCGTTCAGCATAAAGTCTGGATTATCCCGGCTGAACTGACATCCGAAGTGGTTGAAGCAATCGGCGGCGTTGATTACCTGTATATTGCAGACGGCCATCACCGTGCCGCGAGTGCATCACGTACCCGCGCAGAGATGAGAAGCAAAAATCCGGCACACACCGGCAAAGAAAAATATAACTTTTTTATTGCTGTGCTGTTTCCTGCCGCTCAGCTTCATATTATGCCTTATAACCGGGTGGTAACAGACCTGAACGGACATGAACCAGATATATTCCTTAAAGAGATTTTTGAAAATTTCACCATTGAACAGAATCATGTAAGCACCCCTGATCAGAAGGGAAGATACTGCCTTTACCTTGGCGGTAAATGGTATGCACTTTCTCCGCGGGATAATGTAAAAGCAAGTCTTAGTCTGGCAAGCTCTATCGGCGAAAAACTGGATGTGAGCATTCTGCAGAATACTGTTCTTTCCCCCATTCTTGGCATTGAAGATCCGCGCACCAGCAAGAGAATTGATTTTGTAGGAGGAATCCGCGGAACGGAAGAATTGGAAAAACTTGTTGACAGCGGAAAATTTGCGGCGGCATTTTCTCTTTATCCTGTAACGGTGGATGACCTGATGGCTATCTCCGATGCGGGAGAAATTATGCCTCCGAAATCAACCTGGTTTGAACCAAAGCTCCGCGACGGCCTGCTGGTACACCTGATTTAATTGATAGCTGATAATGGAGAATTGATAATTCTCCGGCCGGTCTGTTGCTCTTTTAAATAATATATATCAGCAAAAAGCAGAGATGTGCTTGCGGGTGCATTTGTGTCACCTCTGACCGGATTTCGGGTGTTTGTCTTTGGGTTTCTGTTACAAATTCATCCCTGACGGGTATTTAAAGCTCGGAATATATATTCCGTGTAAATCTGCGGGAAAAGCTCTTTCTCACTCCTGATGACTAAATTTCCTCCAGACCACAATACCCATTCTGCGTGAATCTGCGTAATCTGCGGGAAAATCTTTTTCTCTCTCCTGATGACTAAATTTCCTCCAGACCACAATACTCATTCTGCGTCAATCTGCGAAATCTGCGGGAAACCCTAAGCCGTATTTTACTACGAGCAGAATTTCCTTAGCTGCCCGGTTTATTCCCTGCCGGAGGATTTCTCCTCAATCAGCTTTCGCAGCAAAACATATATATCCTTTTTCTCGGGATTCTTCTGAGCTGCCGTGCGTGTAAGCCCTGCTGACTGTGACAGGTAACTCTGCAGTAAATCAGGCTCTCCCTCAAACTCCTTCCCCAGCACTTCCATATGCTTCTGAATAACCTGCACATCACCCCTCTCCAGCGGTCCTGAGAGTGACTCCACGCTCCCTTTCTGCAGCAGATTTCTCACCGTGGTCATCAGTATCGGGGTAAAAATGTCATATAGCTCCTGACGGCTGAGTCCCGTTTTTTCAAATATCCGCTCAGCACTGTGCATATTGCCGACAAGAAAGTTCGATATAAAAATACCGGTAATATGATACAGGGTTTTCTGATCTGCATTCAGACGGTACCGGATCAGACTCAGCAGTTCCGCCAGTTCATTCAGTTTGCCGTAAGCGTAATCACTTTCCGTTTCAATGATGGCCCGCAGTCCGTGAACCGGCACAGGTGTGGTATCGGGAAAGGTCTGCATGATATGCAGAGACGCCGTATGGGCGCCTTTCTCATGCAGAGCACTCAGCTGCGAAGCCGGGTAAGAACCTGAAAGATGTGAAAAGACCGTGGATGAAAAATCACTGAATTTTTCGGCAAGAACTCCGCTCACCGGCATTATGGCATCATCACTCACTGCAATGATATATAACGAAAGCCCCTGCGGGAATATGCTGTCAGCGGTGAGTACATGCTTAATTCCGAATTTTCCGGCAAACTTCTCCGCTTTTGTTTCCGACCGGCTGAGAATATGAGTGGGAGTTATTCCCGCCTTTTTCATTGCGGCGGCTATTGAGTGGGCAATACGCCCCGTTCCAACCAGAACTGCATTTTCAAAGAAATCTTTACGCATAAAACACCGCTGATAAATATCCTACAACACTGTCTGTATCACCTGAGGACTCAGATGAATCCGTTCTGTATAACACTTTTCCCTTAATGCCGGGTATATGCTTCAGGGCCTTCATATGACTGAGAAGAAGCCCGCCCCCGCATGCTTCGGCCGTTCCGGTTTTAAATTTCATGTCCAGTTCGCCGGGATTCATTGCATTAATTTCCCTTTCGACTTCAGCGTCAAGCCGGTCTGCCTGTTTTTTCTTGTAGAAGTGGCTGAGGTCGGTACTTGTAATTATCAGAATATCCTTTCTCAAGGCAGCGGCACGAAGCCCTTCCGCGAGAGCTGAAATACACCCGTCATCCTGGCTTCCCATCACCAGGGGGACAATGGAAACATCCCCCCATATATACTGAATAAACGGCAGCTCCACTTCAATGCCGTGCTCGCGGCCGTGTCCCCGTTTCGAAAAAAATATCCGGTCCGTATGCTTCATCAGCTCTTCAGCCAGTTCACGGTCAACAGGCATCAGACCAAGAGGCGTTTCAAATACATCCGCTTCACAGACCGAGCATCCTTCGAATAATTCATAATGGGAAGGAGAAAGAATGATGATATGCTTATAATTCCTCTCCATCACCGATGCAAACGAGCAGGCGGCAGTATAGCCGGAATACATATAACCTGCATGCGGAACCGCAATACCATACATATGATCCTCACTGTGGACCTGCGCGGCGCTTTCCATAAGCTTCCTTACCATTGAACGGAGCTTAAACGGGTCAGAGGGATAAAACATCCCCGCTACGGCAGAGGTTCTAACGTCGTTCACCGGTCAGATTCCTGTGTTTAACTTCACCAAAAACATCCGCCTCAAAAGTCATCATGTGCATCATCCGCCGTGTCCAGTAGTTTCCCGGCAATCCTGCTTTCTGACACAAAGCAGTGAGAAACTGATCCAGCTTCATTTTATGTTCAACTGCAACCTGCGGGAGCAAAAGCCCTCTGTGCCCGGCTTCATCCACGATGAGACCGTGCTTGCCGATTTCAATCTCCACATAATCTTTGATTCTTTTGGGGACGCTCAGAACTGATACTTCAATGAGTACCTGAGGAAGCTCTTCGGCTGTCAGAGGTGCAAAACGCGGGTCTTCCGTTGCGGCAAGGATAGCTGCTTCACATACAGTTTCAAAAATGGGAGCATCTGACTCAACATAACCGATGCATCCGCGGAGATGATTGTCAAGATAGAGAGTAACAAACGCGCCGTTATGATTCATCAGCGCGGGATAGTTTTTATATTGAACTGAAGGATAAGGGTACTCATGATCGAACAGCGTTCTCAGCGCTTCCCTGGCTCCGAAAAGCAGTACTCCCTGTTCTGATTTACTCAGCATAAAGGACTCCTTCTTTTGTTTTACATAGTATATACGGAAAGTATCCGTTTGTCTTTTATTACGTACAAAGCATTGTTGCGCAGGAACCAGCTGTCGGGAATGATCAGCGGCGTATCCTCATTAATCAGCATTTCTTCCAAAAGTTTTCCGTCAGATTTCCTGATCATCTGCAGATACTGATTATACATCCCGTCTGTTTCTCCCCGGTATCCGGAGCGGAAGGTATAAAGATCATTTTCGGCGGTTTCAGGATAAACCATGTCCCCTCCGCCCGGCTCATTGCGCTCAGGTTCCGGAGCCGTTATGCCGCGGGTGGTTACTTCACGGAATTCTGCTTTACGCATCGCGATATCGGCCGGCACCGGTTCGGGGGAAGGAGCAGCAGCGCCCGTAGCAAGATCAACGCGTATATATTCTTTCTTTTCAAAACCCGGCTTATATGCCCATACGGTATTCCCTTCAAGAAACGAAAATACCAGGTCATCATGCTCCCAGAGAATCTGTTTCTCCCTGACGGAATAAAGCCGCATTCCTTTGTGGAAAGGCATATCGGGCTTGGCAAATCCGTGAAAAAGTATATACTCTTCAATGAAACACTCCACACCTGTCCAGAACAGCTCCCCCTGCTGAAGATTCTCTGTTACGTTCTTACAGGTGCTCATATCCGCGACGGTAAAAAACACCTCTTTTTTCTGAGGATCCCGTTCTTCAATGAGCATCAGGTTGTGATTATTGAAAAGGATGCGCCAGATAACGCGTCCTTCATCCCGCTTATATACTTTTTTTAATTTACTGAAAATGTTCATCTTCCAAATCTGATTGTTTCGGTTCCCAGTCAATGCCTTCGCAGGGGAGATAATCCTTGGCAGGATGCTCGTCATGTTTCAGGCAAAGCACGGAGCCTTTGTCAAAGTGCTTGCAGGAGGTGCACAGGGTTCCTTCAATCACATCAATGTTTCTGGCTCTGAAGTTATTGTAATGAAGAATAGCCGGGTGAATAATAACGCCGTAGAGCGTGAGCATACCGGCCATCCACCAGACTGAATAGTCAAGATAGTCCTTTGCCAGCCATACCAAGGGTATGATTATAGCCGCTCTGATGATAGTCCAAAAAACAATTTCGCCCATACCCGGGGGTCAGAAAACCTGATTGTGAAGGAAAAAACACGCCGTTCTGCAGGCGGAAATTTAATGAATTTTTAGCTGGAAAACGAGAAAGAGCAGATATAAATCGCCAGGAAAAAGGTTTAACGCAGGGCACACAGATTTCCGCGGAATTTGTCTCAATATTTTCTGCGTTCATCTGCGAAATCTGCGGGAGAAAAAAAGGGTGTCAGTCAACCAAGGTTTGCAATCATCCTTGGGACAGTAGTGACAATGGGGACCCTGAGGTCCTGCTCGCGATAAACTCATGAGACGGTTCAGCAAATTGTTTCCCGCTAATCACGCAGATTTCCGCGGAATTTGTCTCAAAATTTTCTGCGTTCATCTGCGAAATCTGCGGGGGAAAGGGCCCTCTATTACCCCATATCTGCATCAGTCAGCTAAATCTGCGGGAAAAAAATTCCCGCTAATGTTTTAAAGGAGAATGAAAACTGATTTGGTAATATGTCATATTTGACATATGTTGTGAGCGTTTATTAAAAGAATAAACCGCTGGCCTGGCTTCACGGCGAGGTGAAAACTCCGCCATTTTCATCAAATGCGAGAATGCAAGCGGGCAGCTTATTACGGCGGCTGCAACAGGGTGAAAAACTTTCCATGCCTGTTTCCAAACCAATGCCAGCTATCGGAGCAAATTGCCATGAATTGCGAATCAATGACAAGACAAAAAACTGGAGGATAGTTTACCGGATTGATGATGATGCCATTATTATACTTGAAGTGTTTGAAAAGAAAACTCAGCAAACTCCCCAAAGAATAATTGAAACATGTAAAAAGCGAATTAAGGATTACGACCATGAATGAATTGAAGAAAAGAAAATTAGAAAAAAGAGGATGGAAGTTCGGTGATGCAGAAGATTTTTTAGCGCTCACTCCAGAGGAGACGGAATTCATCGAGCTAAAACTTCGGCTGAGCAGAAAACTGCAGGCGTTAAGAATAAAGCAAAAACTTACGCAGTCAGAGTTTGCAAAACGGATTAAGTCAAGCCAGTCCCGTGTTGCAAAAATTGAAAAAAGTGACCCGTCAGTTTCCCTTGATTTAATTGTTAAGTCGCTTCTTTCATTGGGAGCTAACTCTAACGAAATCGCAAAAGAAATAGCTGCGCGACGGTAAGAAATCCTTCAAATTAAAAATTACTTAGTGTGTCGAAATTGGGTTACGTTTTGGTTCGCTCTTGCGATAATATATAACAAATTGTTTCCCGCTGATCACACAGATTTCCGCGGAATTTGTCTCAAAATTTTCTGCGTTAATCTGCGGGAGAAAAATGGGTGTCAGTCAACCAAGGTTTGTCATTAATACGGGGCCAGTGGGGAACGCGGGCTCAAAATTTGTTTCTTTTCGGGATGAAGAATTACAAAATTTTTCTCATCATTCATTTTCCATTATCAACTATCCATTCTCAATTCACATGATGCTCTGCGGATCAATATCAAAGGTGACTCTCACATCATAGTGGCGGCGGATTTTCAGGAACTCCTGATGCGCCTGTTTAAGAACTGCCCGCAGCACCGATCCGGAAGGATCTTTTTCCTTGTTTGATTTCACCAGTATCTGATAGCGGTATTCCGTTCTCAGCCGGGCAATCACTGCAGTAGAGGGAGCAGTAATTTTAACCGTCTCACGGTAAACGTTCAGGCACTTATGAATATCCATGATGGTCTCACGTGACTTGATATCATCCTTATCCTTTGCTTCAATCAGACACATCCTGGTTATAGGGGGATACTCCAGCCGGATGCGGTCACCGATCTCTTTATAATAAAACGGATAGTACTTGCCATCAAGAACCCGCTGCAGAACAAAATGATGATCATTCTGAGTCTGAATAACCACTTCGCCCGGTTTGCTGCTTCTGCCTGCTCGGCCGGCTACCTGAGTCAGCAGCTGAAAAGTTCTTTCATCCGCGCGGAAATCTGGCATCCAGAGTGTTGCCTCAGCAGAGATAACACCGACCAGCGTCACACGGGAAAAATCCAGCCCCTTTGATACTAGCTGTGTACCCACCAAAATATCAATTTCCCCCTCTCGGAACCGGTTCAGAGTTTCGCTCATCAGCCCCTTACGGCTGACTGAATCAGAATCGATCCGGACAATCTTTGCCCCGGGAAAATAAAAACTGATTTCATCTTCCACCCGCTCTGTTCCCGTCCCGAAAAACTTAATACTGGTGCTCCCGCAGGAAGCACAGGTTTCAGGAGTGGGTTTATTATATCCGCAATAATGGCACTTAAGCATATTTCTGTTAATGTGCAGCACCATCGGCACCGAACAGTTCTCACACATCTGCACCGTACCGCAGTCATGGCAGTACATCTGCGTCGCGAACCCGCGGCGGTTCTGCAGGATGATAACCCCTTCCTTTTTCTCAATGCGCTCTTTTATCTTTTCGAGCATGGTGTAAGAAAAAATACTCGCCATTCGGTTATTCTTCTTTTCCTGCACCACATTCACCAGCCGTATCAGCGGCATTTGGGCACCATCCACGCGGTTCTCAAGCTTCAGCAATGTATATTTGCCCGTTTCGGTGTTATACATACTCTCAATCGAAGGCGTAGCGGAACCAAGCAGAACGGGTATTTTTTCAAGATAGGCCTTATATATAGCACAGTCACGGGCATGATACCGTGGAGTGCCGTCCATCTGCTTATAGCTGGCATCATGCTCCTCGTCTATGATGATTATGCCGGGGTTTCTGAGAGGGGTAAACAGCGCCGAGCGCGGACCGACCACAATGCGTGCTCTTCCCTCAAGAATCCTGTTCCGTGTGTCAAACCGCTCTCCATGGCTGAACTTGCTGTGAATAACCGCCACATCCTCCCCGAAATGGGCAATCAGCCGGGCAGTCATTTGCGGCGTGAGTGAGATTTCAGGCACCATCATAATGGCGTTTTTGCCGGATTGGAGCACCTGCTTCAGAAGCTCAATATATACCTGTGTCTTGCCGCTTCCGGTCACTCCGTGCAGCAGCCATACCTTAAAAAGATTCTGATTCAGTGATGAGGCAACAGCAGCGGTCACCTCCGCCTGCTCGGCAGTAAGGGTGATATCCTTTTTCTCCTCAGCATAGGTTTCTTTATATACCCGCTCGGTTGCAACAGAGTCCAGCGTTATCAGCTTTTTTTTCATAAGAGCTGAAAGCACGGCCGCGGTTGTCTGGGTTTCCTTCATCAGGTCAGCGGCGGGTATATATTCATCCCCCAGGGCAAGCAGCCGGTAGAGCACGGCGAACTGTTTCCCGGACTTCCGCTCAATGGCCGGAAGTTCTTCATAAATTGCATCCTTATCCTTTGCAAGGCGCACGATTTTTATTCGTTTTTCCCGCCCCTTTGCCTGCTGCAGTTCATCATGAATGGTTAGTACTCCCCTGCCGGCAAGCGAGCCGAGAAGCGAGTATATATTTTTAACTCCCGATTCTTTCTGCAGTGTTTTAAGGGCTATCTGTTTTTTGGATGAGAGAACCTTCAGTACACGTGCTTTTGGGGAATCGGGATTTTTCTCTTTTGCGAAAAGTTCCGCGGCCGCTTCGGTATCGGCAGCTATGATCTTCCTGGTCTGCACTTCCGATCCCGCGGGAATTGCAAGCCGGAATGCCTCTCCGGGGGAGCAGTGATAATATTCCGCAATCCATTCGTAAAAAGTAAAATCTGCTGGGAGCAGAAGGGGCTGTGCATCAAGTATTTCACGAATGGGTTTTATCTCATAGGCAGCTTCATCCGGCCTTAGTGCGGTGCGGGTAGCGTATATAAAGCCGGTCATAATCCTTTTTTCCAGCGGTGCGGTTACTCTTACGCCGGGCACCGCCTGATCACGCAGTTCAGCCGGCACCAGATAGGTAAGCCGCCGGCTGAACGGTATCGGGAATATGACTTCAGCGTACATTATTTCTGATAAAACGGAGCCAGAGAACGGGTTACTTTTTCTGATTCTGCAGAAAGGATTTCAAATTCAAGAAGCTTTGTTTTATCGTCCCAGAGGATACGGCGGTATTCGTTTGTGGCAACCACTTCCCCGTTTGTATATCTCAGACTATCCTCAAGCTGCATGGTAAGATAGACAAAGCCGGATTCACGGCGCAGCCCCTCCACTTTGGTTATATCTTCAAAGGTATATACTGCTTTGCCGTAAAGTTTGCCTTCAATCACATCAAGCTCGCGCGAGACAATGGCTTTCCCCTCGGAGAGCATGGATTCTTTCAGTTCATTGCTTTTGAGGAGATAATTAAATACCAGATCTTTATCCTCATCAAACTCCTTATTGCCTATTGCATCTGACCGTATATCATAAAAAGTCACCGTAGCGGTGCCGGAGCCGTCTTCATTGAGTTCTATGGAGTAGCCGATTTTCTCAATAACCAGACATCCGGGCAGCAGCAGTAAAACAATAAAAATGATGAGGGGTAAAAATCCGAAGCGATGCATCAAATATTTTCTTTCAGGATAAGTAATAAAAATTCCGCAGACAAAACGGAAATATAATCTGATTTCTAATTTATGAGTGGTGAATTATGAAATGCCCTGAATTCAGCATTAGGCTTTATGAGGGCAGACCGGAGAATGATGTAACCGGTAATTTCCGGGTTATTTTTCCTCCGGAATTCAGAATTCAGCACCGGTAAATCATAATTGTTTTGGTTTCTCTAAGTCCCTTATTTTCAGGCACTTATGACCCGGTCGATTATAAAAAAAGGTTGTTAATGAGATGAGTTTTCCGTATTTTTAGCGGTTTAATTCGGAGAAAAAGATGAGTTTCAAAGCCAACAGCAAATTACTGGAAAAGCTCCTTGCTATGGTCTTCCCGGTGATTCCGTCGAAGTCCCCTTTAGCCGCCCTGGAAAACTTCATTATGCACATTAATGACGGCATCCTGACGGTTACCGCTTCAGACCTTGAGATGAAAATTTCTTCTTCGATGCCGGTTCAGTCAGAGAGCAACATGGAGGTGATGATGCCTGCCAAGACTATCCTGGACGCCATGAAATCCTTTGATGATGTGATGGTGAACTTCCGGCTCAATGATTCCAACCAGCTTATGCTTGAAACCGACTCCGGCAAATACTCCCTGAGCATTGACGTTACCAACCCGGAACTGGAATTCCCCGAAATTGACAAAAGCAGAAAATTTTCCATAAGTGCCGCGGTGCTGAACCGGGGTATTCATCTGACCTCCTATGCTATGTCCCGCGAGGAACTCCGCCCGGCAATGTCAGGAACTCTGCTTGAGCTTTCTCATGAAGGTCTCCGTTTTGTTACCACCTCCGGTCATATACTGGTGCGGTATATTAACAGGACCGTTACCGCCGAAACAACCGACAGTTTTATTCTGCCCGGCAAGGCAGTCTCGGTTCTGCAGAAGCTTTTTACCGCAGGTGATGTTACATTCTACCCAGGAAACGGTGCTGTTGCCTTTGCTAATGATACGGTTGAGTTTTCAACCCGCCTGATTAATGATAAATATCCTGATTATAACAGCGTCATCCCGAAAGACAACAATCAGAATCTCATACTCGAAACATCAAAGATCACATCCGCGGTAAAGCGTATGCTCATCTTTGCCGAGCCGACCTTTAAAGCGATCAGAATGAATATCAAGGAAGATACCATTCTTGAAGTTGCCGCAAGTGATGCCGCACGGGGCGCTGACGCGCAGGAAACTCTCTACTGCAGATATACCGGTGAACCGATGGATATCGCGTTCAACGGAACTTATCTGCTTGAAATACTCGGAAGCATGGAAGATTCCGAAGTGGTCATTAAACTTGACAAGCCGAATAAAGCCGGTATTCTTACTCCTTCCAAGGATAAGGAGAATGAAGAACTTCTGGTTCTGCTGATGCCGATCCGGCTGAACCGCTGATTATTGCAGTCACTGCCGGATTCAAACTAATCTGCCGGTAAAGCTCAGCCAGGCAGAAGTTAAATCATGATAGTCCGCCGTTTAACCCTGCACGACTTCCGCATTCATCAGTCAACTGAGCTGGAGTTTTCTCCGAAGCTCAATTTTATTGTGGGTGGCAACGGTCAGGGAAAAACCTCCCTGATCGAGGCAGTTTATTTTCTCTGCACAACCAAAAATTATAAAGGAGCGCCTGATTCCGAGCTCCTCCGGTTCGGCCAGCAGGGATATACCGTTCACGCGGCGTTTGAAGATGTAACCCTCAGCAATGTTCACATCCGCTACCTTTCGTCTGAAAATAAACGGATGTATATAAAAGACGGCAAAGCGGTGCACCGCGCGGCTGATATCATCGGCACCTTCCCGGTGGTTCTGCTTACGCCCGAAGATCATGCGCTCACGCAGGGTGCCCCGGCAGACAGACGCAAATTCATTGATTCGGTTATCTCCCAGTACAGTTCCGTTTATCTGGGCAATATCCTTGAATACGCCAAGCTGCTTAAACAGCGCACGTATATACTAAACCGGATCAGGGAAAATCCCGCGCGCAGTCTAACGGCAGAACTTGATGCCTATACGGAAAAACTGATCATGACCGGAAGCGCCATCATACATCAGCGGAACGAGTTCCTGAGTGAATTCCGGAGCTTTGTCGCGGAAGTTTACCGCGAGATTATGGGGGAGGAAGAATCTCCGTCTATGGATTATCATTTTCTTGGCGGTTCATCTTCTGAGGATATACTCTCTCTCTTCCGGCAGAAAATCTACGCAAGGAGGGATGAAGAGATAAGACGAGGGCTTAATCTGACAGGGCCGCACCGGGATGATATCGGATTTACCGTTAACGGAAACAGTCTGAAATCATTCTGTTCGCAGGGGCAGCATAAAACGTTTCAGGTTGCCCTGCGCTTTGCACAGTTTTTTTATTTAAAAGCGCGTTCGGGCAAAACACCGGTTTTTCTGCTGGATGACGTGTTTGGAGAACTTGACGCGCACCGAGCCGGACACATCAGCCGTTACCTCACACAGGTCGGGCAGGCAATCATTACGATGACGGATCTTTCAAATACTGCGTATCTGCGTGAAATGAATGAGAACAGAATGTTTACCGTCTCCTCCGGCAGAGTGACACCGGGGTAAAAGTATTATGAAAATGAAAAAAATCAGGACATTTGATTACCTTTTCAGGAAAGCGCCTGAATTCGGTAAAATTAACAAAGCCGCATCAGAGGGGGAAGTTCTGGAAAAGTTCCACGAGATTTTTACCGGCTACGAAACCATAGCAGTGCCCGTGAAAATCGTGAAAGGCATTTTATATATCGAAGTTGAAAACGCGGCCTGGAGAAATGAACTCAAGTTCCGCGATGAAGAAATAGCGGCCAAGATTAACGAATACTTCGGGCAGCCCCGGGTAAAAAAAGTAATTGTAACGAATTAAATAATAACGGATTATATGTCAGCAAATAAAGTTGAACAGGAATACAGTGCCAAAAGCATTAACGTGCTTAAAGGACTGGAAGCTGTGCGGAAAAGACCAGCAATGTATATCGGCGATGTCGGTGTGCGCGGTCTGCATCATCTTATAAATGAAGTAGTGGACAACAGTATTGACGAGGCTCTGGCCGGATACTGTGATACCATAAAAGTAACCATTAACGACGACGGATCAGTAAGCGTGGAAGATAACGGACGAGGCATTCCGGTTGATCTCCATCCTGAAGAAAAACGTTCCGCCCTCGAAGTTGTAATGACCGTACTCCATGCAGGCGGTAAGTTTGATAAAAACTCCTATAAGGTCTCAGGCGGTCTTCACGGCGTGGGTGTCTCCGTGGTGAATGCCCTCAGCGAGTGGCTGGTGGTTGAAGTTAAACGTGACGGAAAGCTTTACCGTCAGGAATATAAACGGGGTGAACCAAAGGGTGCCGTTAAAGAAGTACAGACACTCAAAAAACAGGAGACCGGAACAAAAGTTACGTTTAAGCCGGATAAGGAAATTTTTAAGGTAACCAAATTTAAGTTTGATACCGTTGCCGAAAGAATGCGCGAACTTGCGTATCTGAACAAGTCTATAACCATCGTGCTGAAAGATATGATTGAAGGGGATGCTGAAACATTCCACTTCAAAGGCGGACTGGTTGAATTCGTTAAATATATAGACGAAACCAGAACTCCGCTTCATAAGCCGGTTTATGTCGAAGGTGAAAAGGACGGAACTCCGGTTGAAGTTTCATTTCAGTATAACGACGGTTATTCAGAGAATATCTTCTCGTATGTAAATAACATCAATACCACCGAAGGAGGCACTCACTTAGTCGGTTTCAGAACGGCGCTCACCCGTACGCTGAATAACTATGCTTCCAAGAATAACCTTGTTAAAGACGGCAAGATTAACCTCACCGGAGATGATTTCCGCGAAGGTCTCACTGCAGTTATCTCCGTTAAAGTAATGGAACCGCAGTTTGAAGGCCAGACTAAAACCAAGCTCGGCAACAGCGAAACAAAATCAGCAGTTGAAACGCTGATGAATGAAAAGCTCGCCGAATATCTGGAAGAAAATCCGGGCGTCGGAAAAAAGATCATTGAAAAAGTTCTAAAGGCAGCTGAAGCACGCGAAGCAGCACGACGCGCGCGCGACCTTGCACGCCGGAAAAACGCGCTGGACAGCTTTGACCTCCCCGGTAAACTTGCTGACTGCTCAATAACCGACCCTGAGCACTGCGAAATATATATCGTTGAGGGAGACTCCGCGGGCGGTTCAGCCAAACAGGGACGTGACCGCCGGTTTCAGGCAATTCTTCCCCTTAAAGGCAAAATCCTTAATGTGGAAAAAGCTAAGCTGAATAAAATCCTGGAGAATAATGAAATCCGCTCAATTGTAGCTGCTCTCGGCGGCGGCATAGGAAACGATTTCTCCACAGAAAAGCTCCGTTACGGCAAACTGATCCTGATGACCGATGCTGACGTGGACGGCAGCCATATCCGCACGCTGCTTCTCACCTTCCTCTACCGCTACATGAAGGAGATGATTATCACGGGCAGGGTATATATAGCCCAGCCGCCTCTCTACCGCATTAAAAAAGGCAAGGAAGAGCATTACGCGTTTGACGATGAAGAACGCGATACCATCCTGAAGCGGCTTAAGGATAAAAACGTGGAGCCCGATCCGGTTGAGGAAGAACTGGAAGAAGAGCAGCCGGAAATGACGGCCGAAGAAGCAGCACGCCAGGTTACCTCGGGAGGAACCCTCCCGAAAATTAAGGGCATCAATATATCCCGCTATAAAGGCCTCGGCGAGATGAACCCTGAGCAGCTTTGGGCTACTACCATGAATCCGGAAACGCGTACTCTTCTGCAGGTCTCCATTGAAAACGCGGCTGCTGCTGACAAACTGTTTGAAACCCTGATGGGAGATGCAGTTGAACCGCGGCGCGAGTTCATTGAAAAGAACGCTAAGTACGTCCGCAATCTTGATATATAATTAACAGGAAATTTAACTTTAGATATATAAATGGCAAACATATTTGATAAAATAAATCCGGTCACGCTCGAAGATGAGCTGAAATCATCGTATATAGACTATTCGATGTCCGTAATCGTCTCCCGCGCGCTGCCCGATGTGCGCGACGGCCTGAAACCGGTTCACCGCCGCGTTCTCTTCGGAATGCACGAACTGGGTATGGCTCATAACCGCCCGTATAAAAAATCCGCGAGAATCGTGGGTGAAGTCCTTGGTAAATATCATCCGCACGGCGACTCGGCTGTGTATGAAACCATGGTCCGCATGGTGCAGGATTTCTCACTCCGCTACCCGCTGGTTGACGGTCAGGGCAACTTTGGCTCTGTTGACGGCGACTCCGCTGCAGCAATGAGATATACCGAAGCACGGCTTGCTAAAATTGCAGGTGAAATGCTCCGCGATCTGGAAAAGAACACCGTAAACTTTGCCCCCAACTTTGACGACACTCTGCAGGAACCAACCGTTCTTCCGTCATATTTGCCGAACCTTCTTGTTAACGGTTCAAGCGGTATCGCGGTCGGAATGGCTACCAATATTCCTCCGCATAATCTGAGTGAGGTGGTTGACGGTCTTATTGCGCTGATCAAGAATCCTGAGATTACCGGCGAAAAGCTGATGAAACATATCACCGCGCCTGACTTCCCCACCGGAGGTATAATCTTCGGTTACCAGGGCGTAAGGGATGCGTTCCTGACAGGACGCGGCAAGATTATCGTCCGCGCTAAAGCGAATATCGAAACCGCTAAAAACGGCAGAGAAAGCATCATCGTTACAGAGCTTCCGTATCAGGTGAATAAAGCCGCTCTGCAGGAAAAAATTGCGGAACTGGTTAAAGAAGGCAAAATTGAAGATATATCAGCGCTCAGAGATGAGTCTGACCGGGATGGTATGCGCGTGGTTATTGAACTGAAGCGCGATGCTCAGCCGGCTGTGGTTCTTAATCAGCTCTTTAAGCACACACAGATGCAGACAACCTTTGGCGTGATTATGCTTGCGCTGGTTAATGGCGTGCCTAAAGTGCTGACACTTAAGGAAATCATGCAGCACTTCCTTACCCACCGGATGGATATTCTCATCCGCCGTACAAAGTTTGACCTTGATGCCGCCGAGCGCAGAGCACATATCTTAGAAGGATATATCATCGCGCTTGATAACATTGATGAAGTTATCGAGACGATCAAGAAAAGCCGCGATGTTGACTCCGCTAAGAACAACCTCATGCGGAAGTTCAAGCTGTCCGAAATTCAGGCAAAAGCCATCCTGGATATGCGTCTGCAGCGGCTCACCGGCCTTGAAAGAAAGAAAATTGAAGATGAATACCGCGAAGTAATTAAACTCATCGAAAAACTGAGAGGCATTCTGGACAGCGAAGAGAAAAGGAATCTTATCATCAAAGAAGAACTGCTTGCGCTTAAAGAGCAGTACGGCGATGAAAGAAGAACCGAGATTATCTATGACTATACCGAATTCTCGCTTGAAGATGTAATCGCCGAAGAAGACGTGGTGGTCACTATCTCTCACAAAGGATTTATTAAGAGATTCCCCGTGAGCGGTTACCGCAAACAGGCGCGCGGAGGCAAGGGAGTTTCCGGAGCAGGCACCAAGGATGATGACTTTATTGAACACATGTTTGTCGCCAGCACGCACCAGTATATACTCTTCTTCACCGATAAAGGAAAGTGTTACTGGCTTAAGGTGCACGAAGTACCGGAAGGAGGACGTGCATCCCGCGGTAAATCGATCATCAACCTGATTGAAAAGGAAAAAGATGAACAGATAGCCGCTTTTGTAGCCGTGAAAGAGTTCAAGGATGACCAGTATCTCCTGATGGCAACAAAACAGGGCACCGTTAAGAAAACCGTGCTTTCAGCATACAGCAACGTCCGCAAGAGCGGTATTAATGCTATCAGTATTAATAACGGTGACAGTCTCATCGGCGTAAAACTCACTGACGGAAAGAGCGATATCGTTCTCGGCACACGCGAAGGTATGGCCATCCGCTTCCATGAGGATGACGTTCGCGATATGGGCAGAACTGCTACCGGCGTGCGCGGCATTACACTTGGTAAAAAGGATGAAGTTGTAGGTGTACTTGCAATCAAGCGCCAGGGCTCAGTGCTTGTGGTGACTGAAACCGGATTCGGAAAACGTTCCGATATAGCCGATTACCGCCTTACCAAACGCGGCGGCAAAGGCGTAACCACGGTTAAGATAACCGAAAAGACCGGCAAAATGATCACCATGATGGAAGTTTCCGATAACGAAGAACTGATGATCATCTCAACCGGCGGTATGGTTATACGCCAGAGCGTAAAAGAGCTCAGAGTAATGGGACGCAACACACAGGGCAACCGCCTTATCCGCCTTAAAGACGGAGATGCAATAGCGGACGTCTCAAAGATCGTTCCTGAAGATGATGACAATGCAATAGCATAAAGTAACATAAAAGGCGGGCTCATCACCCGCCTTTTTTATATTCATTCTTAAACTTTGTGGAGAAAGTTTTGGAAAAGCAGACCGTATATAAACCCATAGACTGTTCATTTTATGACGAGCTTGAACTTATAGCCATGCGCGGCACGGAAACAGAAATTGTGTTTCTCGACGGCGGCAAACCCATACGCAGGCGCTGCAGCATTCAGAGTCTTGAAAGCAAAGGGGGAGCTGAGTATCTCGTACTCACCGACAAAACAGAAATCCGGCTTGACAATCTTCTTTCCATAGACGGAAAAGTGCCAAAGCAGAGCTGCTGAAATTAATTAGTAGTCAGGAATTAGTAATTAGTAATCGCTGAGCATATATCTGCTCGGCTTATATACCTGTGCTGTTACAATTCTTTTAGACTTAGCGCCTTTGCGCGAGTTATATACTCTTCTCTATCAGATGACTGTTCCATTGCTTCTCCCAAAACTCTGCGTGACTTTGCTTTTACTCTGCAGGACTTTGCGTTAACTCTTCCTGAAAACTCTTCCCATGAGTGTCTTTTCTGCTCCCATTTCACATAACCTTCCCTTCATCCCCCGGCTGTGGTTATTATCAGACAAGCCGCATGGCACATTGTTTTGAATCTGCTTTTTCTATATTCGCAAAACAATTTTTGTTATCTCTTTATCAGGAGCAGTCATGAAACCTTTCTGTTCTATTGTCCTGTTCTATTCTGTTTTTTCCCTGACAACATTTGCCCAATCGGGCTGGACACCCCAGTCAAGCGGTGTGGATTCCAAAGCCTGGCATGTTTATTTCACCGATGAAAATAATGGCTGGGTACCTTACAATAACGGGGAGGTTATCCGCACAACCAACGGAGGAGCTGTGTGGACAAAAATTACTCCCGCACCCGGCGGTTATCTTTTTGGCTGCTATTTTCTGAACAATTCAACCGGCTGGATTGCCGGATTATCCGGCTCAATAAGAAAAACCACCGATGGAGGAGCTACCTGGACAAACCAGACATCCGGAACCACCAGCCATGTCTTCAGAATCAAATTCTTCAATGAGAATACAGGTTACGCGGTAGCGGGGAATGGATTTACCGGCGGTGCGATCTTAAAAACAACAAATGGTGGAACGAACTGGACCTCACTTCCTATTAAAGCCAACGAAGCTCTTTCAAGCATCTTCTTTGTGAATGAAAACAAAGGCTGGGCTGCCGGCATCAGAGGAAAAATTACCCGTACAACTGACGGCGGAGCAAACTGGGATACAACTTCAATTCCAACATATTCAGAGTTGCGAAACATTCACTTTATCAGCGAAACAACCGGATGGGTAGTCGGCGGTCTTCCGGCTGTGATCGCAAAAACTACTGATGGCGGAAACTCCTGGGTTCAGCAGTCTCCAGGAGTATCGGATTATCTCCTCTCTGTTTTCTTTACAGATGAAAACAACGGCTGGGCTTCCGGTGATAACGGAAGAATAATAAAAACCACAAACGGAGGAACAACGTGGACTACGGAGAACGTCCCCGGCTTTATGCGGCTCTATCACCTCCATTTTGTAAATCAGACAACCGGATTTGCCGTGGGGGACAGCGGAGCAATATTTAAGACCGGAGGAACAACTTCAGCTTTTGAACAGGGTGAAGGCATTCCGTCAGAATTTACTTTGGCACAGAATTATCCAAACCCATTTAATCCTTCAACTACGGTAGAGTTCACACTGCCCGTGAGTTCTTTGGTGCGGCTTGAGCTGTATGATGTAATGGGCAATAAACTGGCTACTTTGCTCAATGAGACCAGAGAAGCCGGAAAACACTCCCTGCCGATTGATGCGGAGACTCTCAGCAGCGGTACGTATATATACCGTCTGCAGGCTGGTACATTTTCGCAGGTTAAGAAAATGATTCTTCTTAAGTAACCATTATAGTCAGTCCGGAAGGAGAACTCCCCTGCTAATCACCTCATTCGCGGGAACTCTCCTTCCGGAACTTTGTCATGGTTTCTTTTATTGCATAAATCCACCGACTGAGTGGTCCCATAGCAGAGTAATTAATGAACCCCTGTAGCGGGTGACATGTTAATAAATACTTCGCCTTTGCTGCCCTTCATGAACCAGTGCCGCGGGCAGCATATTATTAACAACCGGCCCTTCGCTGCAACTCCTAAACCCGCATAGCGGGTGGCATATTAATAACAACCGAACCTTCGCTGCAACTCTTTAACCCGCGTAGCGGGTGACATGTTAATAAATACTGAGTCTGTACGAACCTTTATAAACCCGCGTAGCGGGTGGCATATTAATAAATACTGAGCCTTTACGAACCTTCATGAACCCGCGTAGCGGGTGGCATATTAATAACAAACCTTCGCAAAAGCTCATTAATCCAAAGAGCGGGTGAACTATAAAAATCAGATCGGTTAAAACAAATCAGTATATTCATCGCTTCACTGAACGGCAAATTTGTATAAATAACTAAAATTTGAAACCTAACACTGTTTACATAATAATAATTATGTAAACAAAACACACTCTGGCTGTTAACCTCGCCTTTTTCCTTCGATACCCCCCTGCCTGCTTTATGCTTCACCCTGTTTATTTGACAAATATCACACTCATTACGGCTGAATATATATTTTCACGGTAATTTCCGCAATTCTTTCTTTATATTTACTGTGTCGAAAAATTCTCACAGAAAGGTGGAAACCATGAAGACACTAGCTAACTTAAAGTGGCTTCTGCGGTACAGCTTACTTGTTCTGCTCACGCTCACACTTGTTTCCTGCTCCGAAGAAGACCCTATAGGTACGCCTGACCCGGCCGAATCCAAAACAAAATCCGACCAGGCAACCGCCCTCCTTGAAACCGAAATGTTCAATATGATAAACAATAACTATAACAGCCTCGCTGATCTTGATCAGATCAATATGAGCGCTGCTAATTCGCTGTTTAAGGAGGCCCTCACCCTTGATGAAACAAACGCCCAGGCACAATTTGGGGCCGCATTCACTGAATTTGTAATGGTGTATAAGGATCCCGATTTTAATGCCCTTCTCAAAGATATAGACTCTGCATTCAATCAGGAAAATCCGCTCAAAAAGCTCCTCTCCCCGACTCTCCTTCCGGGCGGAACTGCAGGAATGAAAATCCCCGTTGATGATGCGGGTTCAGCTATTTTTACCATGATGAAGCTTGCTGTTAAAGACCCTCCGCTCATCAGCCGTATTCAGCAGGTACTCAGGGATAAACTGCTCCCCCGTCTTGAATACGCAGCTAACCTTTTCGCTAAACTTGAAGCCAATCCCTCTTTTAAGTTTGTTATAAGCGGAAAGATGCAGGGTGATCCGGAGATGGAAGCTGTGGCCCTTTACCCTGCTGAAATCTACATCATGGATGCCATGATGCATATTCTGAAGTTCAATGTGGATGCGTTCCTGGTATATAAATTTGACATTCCAAATTATAACCAGTCAACGCTCCTTGCAGCGCTTAACCAGAACAGCACGAACTTCTTCTATCTTGCCGCCGATGGCGCATCCCGTGCAACCATGGCTAAGAATGATCTTAATCTTGTCGCAACCAAACTGCTCAGCGGAATTACTTCCCTGGAAACCCTCTCGGGCAGCAAAGCTGACGCTGTTATCAAAATTGGCAATAACGGTATCAAACAGAATGATCTTGACACCACCAAGAAGTATCTCAACAAGTTTAAGGATGCCATAACGCAGACGGTAACGGTTCATCTTAAAGATGCTGACAGTGAAGGCAACAATTATGATATCCAGATCAATCTGGGTAATTTCTTTGATAATCCTGTTCAGAATCCGAAATCAGCCTTTATACCTGCTTATACGGTTGAACCGCGGGGAACTGACGACATAGATTTCCGCTTTGATGCAACAACCTACGCAGAATTCACCTTCCCTGATCCCAAATTCGGGGGGCTGTTTCCCGACATGACCAATGAGCTCCTTAAACGGCTCTTATATATAGACGACGAATTTGCATACCGCCTCGAAGGTTATGTTAATTCCTCAGGAGGATGGTTCACTGATGTTCAGCTAAAAGTTATCACAGCCACCAGGCAGTATGTTTGTGACCTTAAACCTTACCGCGATTTTGAACTTTTCGTAAGGGATGCAACAAACACCCCGGTCGAGATAACCGGTTATGCTCTCCTGATCAATGGTGAAGAGTTTGAAATGGCCATGGTAAATCCGAATGACCGCTTCTTCATTGAATCGCAACGGCATGACTGGCTGGAAATCCGGCTGCCCGTAATTCCTCACAGTCTGGATGGATTTGCATCAGGTCAGAACAACATCATTCTGAACTGGCAGAGCAAGCCATCGCTCCCCTGGGGTGATTTTAATATATATAAGAAAACAGGAAGCGGAAACTTTGAACTGAATTCATCCGGATTCTTCGGAAATCAGTACCAGGACTGGAATGTAACCGCTGGCGTAAGCTATACCTATAAAGTTTCCAACAGGATTAACAATGAGTATTTCGGTTATCCGGCTCTGGTTGCCGCTTTTGAATACTTCAGCAATCAGGTAACGATTACACCTTAACCTGTTGCGTTTTTGTTTCTTTCTCTCTCTATTACTGGCTGTGCGGTTTCTTACCGCACAGCCGGTTTTTTATATACCTGACACAGCTCAGGTTGTTTCTTCTTCTGCCGGCTTCACCGATCTTTACCGCGAAAGTTCAGTTGTCAGCAGTTTCAGTGCATCGCTTCAGGATTTCTCTCTCAGCTACTCATCGCCGTTTTCATCACGCTTTGCCGGAAGGATTACTGTTGCCCGCTATGGCTTTCTGACTTCCTATTCACGGGAGGGTGATGTGTCCTTCTTCAAAGCATCAACAGCAAGCCAGAAGATAACCGGTGAAATTTCTTTTTCAGCTGGCGGCTTTCTCATTCAGCCGTCATTTACCGTTCATGAACTGAAAAACAGGTACAGTTATTCCTATTCCCTTAATGCTGCTCTCCGTCCGGAAAGGGATAATCCGCCGCCGCTCTGGATGCAGCTATTCACCCGGAATGAACCTGCACTCATCGAAGCAGTTGCTGTTGATCAGAATATATCAGTACCTTATATTTTTGCGGAGAGCGGATCAGCGGCCGGAGGAACTATTCAGCTTGCCGGCGGTTTTTCTCTGGAGGGTATATACCGAAAAGTTTATCCGGAAAAAACGGCGGAGGATGATGATTTTAATGGTATTCTGGCAATTTCCTCGGAGGAATTTGAGGGGGCTCTTGTCCGCAGATCAAAAAACCTGAAAGCCGGTGTACGATATCATGAGTTCCGCGGTGAGGGTAAAATTGATGCATATTATACTAATCTGAGTTTCAGCAGTATAAGCATCTCGACACTCCGTTATAAGAGCTGGTCCGCTTTCTCTTCGTTCCGGGCCGGGCGAAATTATCTGCTCAATGCAGAACTTTCGCACTACTCTGCAAGAGGCAGGGCTTCAGGTAATATACAAACCTGGCCTTTCTCCGGTTTTTTAATTTCTGTATTCGGCAACAGAGTAAATGCCATACTTCAGGGAGGAGCCGAACTTCTTACCATCAGAATGAGCAGCGAAATCACCACTGATGATCTTCGCTTTGTACCGAAGCTCAGCTACTATGATATCAGACCTTCACTGACAACAGAAACCTGGCAGCCCGCCTTTCTTATTTTTGGTGTTAAGGATTACCGTAAAAACGTTCTCCGGATCAGCAGAGCAGGTGCTCTTCTTCTGTCTTCTGATTTTTACTGGAATACCGGATCGTGGAAACTCTCCGCCGGTTTCGGACAGTTTATCCCCGTATATATAACAAAACGCCCGCAGGAAGAAACAGGAGTCCCCTCAGGCGGTGCCGGAGTCAGCGTAAAATCAGACGGCGGCAGATGGTTTAGTTTTACAGCCGGCTATTATTTTTAATCGAGAGTTTTCAATTCTATTGAATTTTTCTAGTTTAATTTAAAGCTTATTCTTTCTCAGACACTTTTAATTTATTCCATGTTCTTGGTTTTACTCCGAGTAATTTGACTTTTTTTATGGTACGAAGGCACCACCTTGAAATTCCTTGATTATCGAAAAATGACCTGAATAGTTGTAGAATGATGCGCAACACACGGTGAAATTTTTATGGATTTTACTCGGTATAAAATGCTGCACACTTCACGATTCCTTTACTGATTAACTAGTATCTTTTTCCATTTTGAAGAGACTGCTTTCTGTAATAGGGAAAATCGATGCCATCCTTCTATATAATAAAAATAATTAGCAGCTACTTGACACTAATTTTATTTATCCTACATTGTACCCCTTTACACTTCTCTCTTAAAAGATATCGTATGTGATCTACTAAAAGTAATATTTTTATTAAACAACTATTCTACTTTTGCCTTATATTGCTATTGTAGAAATATTTTTATCAGAAAGGCGGATACATGAAGACGCGCATAAACCAAGAGTTGCTTCAGAAGTACAGTTTACTGGTTTTGTTCTCGTTCCTACTTTTATCTTGCTCCGAAAAAGACCCCATCTCATATAAAGAACCGGACCCCATTGTTAATGAAGACTCGGTTTTTTCAAAGAACAAATCTGACCAAGCGGTTTCACTCCTTGAAACCGAGATGTTCAATTTGATCAAAAACAATTACAACACTCTCGCTGACCTTGACCAGGTCAATATGTCTGCTGCTAATTCGCTGTTTAAGGAGGCCCTCACCCTTGATGAAACAAACGCCCAGGCACAATTCGGGGCCGCGTTCACTGAATTCATGATGGTGTATAAGGACCCCGATTTTAATGCTCTGATTAAAGATATAGACTCTGCATTCAATCAGGAAAATCCGTTTAAAAAACTCCTCTCCCCAAACCTTCTGCCCGGAGGTACTGCAGGAATGAAAATCCCCGTTGATGATGCAGGATCAGCTGTTTTTACCATGATGAAGCTTGCTGTTAAAGACCCTCCGCTCATCAGCCGTATTCAGCAGGTGCTCAGGGATAAACTGCTCCCCCGTCTTGAATACGCAGCTAACCTTTTCGCTAAGCTTGAAGCCAATCCTTCTTTTAAGTTTGTTATAAGCGGAAAGATGCAGGGTGATCCGGAGATGGAAGCTGTGGCCCTTTACCCTGCTGAAATCTACATCATGGATGCCATGATGCACATTCTGAAGTTTAATGTGGATGCGTTCCTGGTGTATAAATTTGACATTCCAAATTATAATCAGTCAACACTCCTTGCAGCGCTTAACCAGAACAGCACGAACTTCTTCTATCTTGCCGCCGATGGCGCATCCCGTGCAACCATGGCTAAGAATGATCTTAATCTTGTCGCAACCAAACTGCTCAGCGGAATTACTTCCCTGGAAACCCTCTCGGGCAGCAAAGCTGACGCTGTTATCAAAATTGGCAATAACGGTATCAAACAGAATGATCTTGACACCACCAAGAAGTATCTCAACAAGTTTAAGGATGCCATAACGCAGACGGTAACGGTTCATCTTAAAGATGCTGACAGTGAAGGCAACAATTATGATATCCAGATCAATCTGGGTAATTTCTTTGATAATCCTGTTCAGAATCCGAAATCAGCCTTTATACCTGCTTATACGGTTGAACCGCGGGGAACTGATGATATCGATTTCAGATTTAATGCAACAACCTACGATGAATTTGTTTTCCCCGATCCAACATTCGGCGGTCTGTTCCCCGGCATGACGAATAACGTTCTGAAACGGCTTCTGAATATAGACAAAGAATATGCTTACAGGCTTGAAGGGTTTGTAAATTTTTCCGGCGGCTGGTTTAATGATGTGCAGCTTAAGCTAAGCACTGGCAGCCGTGATTATATAATTGACCTTGAACCATACGGCGTATTTGAACTCTCTGTGCGTGATGCGACCGATACTCCGGTTGAAATCGTCCACTACGCTCTTCTGATAAGCGGTGAAGAGTTTGAACTGGCAATGGTTAATCCTAATGACCGGTTTTATATTAAATCGCAGGAGCGCGACTGGGTTGAAATCCGTCTCCCTGTATATCCGCAAAACCTGGAAGGATTCGCTGCCGGACAGAATAACATCATTCTGAACTGGCAGGGTAAACCGTCTGTGCCGTGGGGTGAGTTCAATATATACAAAAAAACCGGGAGCGGTAATTTTGAACTGAACTCTTCAGGTTATTTCGGCATGCAGTACCAGGACTGGAATGTAAACGCCGGAGTAAGTTATACCTACAAGATATCCAACCGGATTAATAATGAGTATCACGGTCATCCGGCCCTGGTCGCTGCCTATGAGTATTTCAGCAATCAGGTAACCATAACTCCGTAACCGGTTGCGGTTTTATCTCTTTCTCTCCCTCTTGCTGGCTGTGCGGTTGTTAACCGCACAGCCGGTTTTTTATATACCTGACACCTCGGCAATTATAACAGCTGAGGCTGAGTTTGCCGATCTTTACCGGGAAACTTCACCGCTGAGCCGGTTCTCTTCATCTGTTCACTCCTTTGCTCTCCGGTTTGCAGTTCCTCTGCATGAACGCTTTAGCAGCAGAATATCAGTTTCGCGCAGTGGATTAATCACCTCAATTGATAAAGAAGGAGATATCTCTTCGGCAAAAGCAGTAACTGACCGCCGGAGCGTTACCGCTGATGCGGCATTTTCTCTCGGGGGATTTTTGATGCAGCCCTCTTTTTCGGTACATGAACAGAAGAACTCCTATTATTATTCTTATTCTTTTACCGCGTCACTCCGTGCTGAAAGGGATATGCCGTCTCCCCCTCTCTGGATGCATATATTTACCCGCAATGATCCTGCTCTTATAGAAGCAGTTGCTGCGGAGCAGTTTATTTCGGTACCGTATGTTTTTGCCGAAAGCGGCTCTCATGCCGGAGGTACTCTTCTCTTACCGGGGAACTTCTCTCTTGAGGGTATATACCGCAGAGGATATCCCGAAAAAACAGCGGAAGATGATGACTACAGGGGAGTTCTTGCTCTCTCTTCAGAACAGTATGATGCCGCTCTTATAAAAAAGGGTAAAAACTGGAAGGCGGGAATACGATTCAGTGAATTCAGAGGAGAAGGAAAAATTGATGCGTATTATACAAGACAAAGTTTCAGCAGCATTACACTTTCCAGGGCTTATTACAAAAGCTGGTCTCTCTTTTCTTCATTTCTAGCCGGTAAACGGCACCGGCTTTCTGCTGAATTGAGTCATTACTCCGCGCGGGGAAGAGCATCGGGGAATATTCAGACCTGGCCTTTTTCTTCCTTTCTTATTTCCGTATTTGGCAACAGGGTGAACGCTATTCTGCAGGGCAGCGCTGAACTGCTTACCCTAAGTGTTAAGGACGATATTCTTACGGAGAGCATGAGAATTATTCCACGCGTGCAGTATTTTGATATTCGCCCCTCATTCACCTCGGAGACCTGGCAGCCGGCGTTTCTGGTCTTTGGAGTAAGAGACTACAGAAGAAATGAACTGCTGATTACCCGCTCGGGACTGCTGCTCATTGCGTCAGATTTCCTATTTGATTACCGGTCCTGGAAATTCAGCGCGGGACTGGGACAGTTCATCCCTGTATATATCACCAAGCGTGATGCCGCCGGCCCCGGTGCGCCGCCCTCCGGCCCGGGAGTTAAAGTACAATCAGACGGAGGCCGCTGGTTTAACCTTAGTATAAGTTATAACTTTTAACGAGTGCAAAAATTTAATTCACAGTTCACAATTCACAGTTCACAATTCACAATTCACAATTGTAAAAAACTTTTCACCGTCTCCCGCACTCCCTCTTCATAGCTTGTTGGCTTAACCCCGAAACGCTTTTCAAACTTATCCGACCTGAATATATAATCCCCTTCGTACTGGTAGAGCATTTCTTTTGTTTCCTTCATAACCGGCATAAAAAGTCCGAGCAGTCCGGTCAGAAACCTGCCGACCACCATAATATCATCCTTGGCATGCATCTCTTTGGCGATCAGTCTGATCATTTCTCTGCCGGTAAGAGCATCCGGATGAGTAGGAAGATGCCAGGCCTGATTATATGCATCATCTGTGTTCCCCAGCAGTGCTGTTGCTCTGGCAGCATCGGGGGTATAGGTGAATGAGTGTTTTTTGTCTGGATTGCAAAACCAGTTTGCTTTTTTCCCTTTAAGAAAATTCTTAACCGTTACTTCTATAAGAAAGCTTCTCTCATTATCCGGACCGTAGAAATCCGCCGCCCGTGCAATCAGCGCATTTATTCTCCCATGACTGATGGCCATAGTAATCATTTCGATCAATTGCTTTCTTACCGCACCTTTGCGGCTCGGCGGGTTAAGCGGTGCATCTTCCGTCATATTTCCTAGTGAGGCAGCATCATACGCATACATATTATCAAAAAAGACAAGCCTTGCATTATGTCTTTCACAGGAATCAATGACCGCTTTAATCAGCCGCGGCCATTTTTCTTCCCAGATTTTAGCGCTGTATTCAAATCCTATCAGAACATAAACAACTTCAGAACCCGCAACGGCTGCATCAATCTGAGAGGGATCACTCAGATCAGCCGGAAAAAGTTCATCTGTTTCATTTATCTTTTTCGGATTCCGGCTGACTAATCTGACTTTATCCGTATAGTGTAACAATTCTTTCGCAAGCGGTCTGCCAATAGTACCGTTAGCGCCTAGTATAGTCTGCATGCTGGATTTCCATTACATTTTTTCGATTCACTCATACAATTCTTCCTGTTCCGTGCATAATTTGAACAAAACAGGATAAGTAATATCAGCAGCTAAAGTCAAACGTACAATTTTGTATGTACCACTTACCGTCCTGGTTTGACCATTCATAAAAAACATTAAAATTTCAGATTGAATCCGGCAGCGGGAAGAAACGAATACTGATTCAGGGATGCCTGCCTCCGGGTTTTAGGATTCCAAATATAGTTCTGTATATTCTTATGATTATATACATTCAGAATCTCTACGAAGAATACCATGCTCCATCCTTCATAGTTGAAGCGTTTATCCATGCGAAGATCAAGCCGCTGATAATCCGGCAGTCTGGCGCCGTTCAGTTTTGTCATATCAAGTACTCCTCTGTTCTGCGCGAATGATACTGCCTGATCAAACGGTGTGTATGGTCTTCCTTTTGAGTAGGCAAATTTTGCCGATAATTCCCATTCGCCCGATTTATATCCCCCGACTATTGTAAAGATATGAGGTATATCAAAACTGGCTCTCCGTTCAATGCCGTCAAGCGCCTTGTGCTTTGTGTTTGAGAACGAATAGCTTACCTGACCGTAAAGATTATCTGTCAGTTTTTTCTGCAGATACAGTTCAAGCCCGTATGATGTTCCCGTTCCTTCACTCACCATCGGGAAGAGCAGACCCCCCGCCCCAAAACTGTCTCCCGTATTTGCAAGAGTGAGCGCGGTATATTCAGTACTAACAGGGTACCGGTCATATACTTTATAATACCCTTCCAGACTTATCCTGATATCTGGTACGGGAAAGTAATTCGATCCGATGACTGCCTGTCTTGACCGGATAGGCTTTAGCTGCTCATTCAGCGGATCTGCTTTTATATAGATAAGTGACGGAGACTGATAGTAGATGCCGTAAGCCCCCGAAAATGATAGTTTGTCGGTTGCATGAAAGCGTGCAGAAATACGCGGACTGATTTCCGATTCACCCAGTACTGAAAACCGGTCATACCTGAGTCCGGCGGTCACTTCTAATAACCCGCCAAGTTCAGGCGAGAACTCTGCATATACCGATGGCAGATAGGATGTATAATTCTCCGAAATAAACACTGCGTTTACTCTTGCGGTGTCGGAAGAAAATGAGTTCTCCAGACCGAAGGGCTGAGAAAGATCATACCGTGCCCTGATTCGTTTGAGCATGGCGCCTGCTTTCAGGATGCCGGTCTTTCTGAAGTTCAGAGTTGCATCATACCGCAGATTGGTAACTCCGTCGTAACTGTTCTGGCTCAGGATGGTTATACCGCCATTCTGCTCATCGGTTACCAGTGATTTGTCAAAGTATATACCGTCTGATAATCCCAGAACACCGAATCCTGAATTTCCGTAGAGATGCTGCCAGTTGAGTCCGGTCACTGACTGCCAGCCCTCATCCTTAACACCGTTCATGCTTGGGTCTTCGGGGTCATTCGGATCCACGTTAAAGTCTATTTCATCAATACCCCCCATGCTCACCAGCCAGAGTTTATTGCTGTTATCCGGTTCAAAGACAAATTTTGTATTATAATTCCAGTATTCTGGAACCGCGGTGAGCGCGATGGCATCCTTCAGCAGTTCAAGATAGCTTCTTCTGAGTGAGAATATATATGATCCCTTGCCGGCAAGCGGCCCTTCAGCCATTGCTCCAAATCCGGCGAGTCCCATCTCCAGATCAAAAGCATGATTCTGCCTGCTCCCTTCCCTGAGTGATATATCCAGCACCGAGGAGAGCCGGTCGCCATACTGCGCGTTAAATCCTCCGGAGAGAAAGTTCGCCTCATTGATAAACTCAGTGTTCAACATACTTATCGGCCCGCCGCTGCTGTTCTGGGAAGCGTAATGATTAATTGAGGGGAATTCAATATTATCTATTATAATAAGATTTTCCGCCGGCGTGCCTCCGCGGACAATCAGATCGTTCCGTGTATCGTTTGCAATAACCACACCCGGCATTACCTGCACGAGTCTGAGAACATCCCCCGCGGCTCCGGCACTTCTACGTATTTCCTCATAACCCATCGTCTGTGTGCTTACCGTGGTTCCCGCGGTTGTTTCAAAGTATTTCCCCCCTTCAACCAGAATCTCGCCAGTCTCTACCGCTGCTTCACGCAGGGCATGTTCCACGACCGTTGCTCTGCTGCTGCGTACTACAACATCAGATATATATACCGGCTCATAGCCCAGAAAAGAGATGCGCAGGATATACGTCCCCACAGGAAGACCGGTAATTTCAAACTTTCCCTGTGCATCGGTCGCGGCACCATAGGTAGTTCCCGTCACAAGGATATTAACCCCCGGCAGCGGCTGGCGGGTTACTGCATCCGTTATTCTTCCTGTAACTGAACCTGACGGTCCTTCCGCCGGAAAAACCGCCTGCGCAAAAAGAAACAGCAGTGCTGTGAGATAAACTGGTACTTTCATGATTTTTTGCCCTCTGAATAAATTATATTTACTCCCATAACTTACTAACCGGCGCATGCAGGGGCATTGATTCAGGTTAAGAAATCTGCCGTCAGGCTATTTTTAACCATCCTGAACATTTGTGTGGATTCTTTTTTTAATTCTGCTCAGTCCTTCAGGGGTCACTCCAAGGTAGGAAGCTATCATATATTGCGGTATATGCTGGATTACTTTAGGACGTTCTTTAAGAAGATTTTTATACCGGGTTTCCGGATCATCAAGCATAAGGGACATCATTCTTTTATTGGTGGATACCAGAATCGCTTCTGCAATCAGCCGTCCGAATTTTTCAAATTCCGGATTCATCCGGTAAAGTGTCTGCACGGAATCATAATCCAGATTAATTAATACCGAGTCAGTCAGGGCATCTACACAAACCCGTGAAGGGGAGCGGGTTACAAAACTGTCATAGACCGAAAGATAAATACCTGAAAAGAAAAACGCGGCAGATACCTCCTTCCCCTCCTTAAGATAGTACATACGAAGCAGGCCTTCCTCCAAAAAACTCACGTAATCACAGCGTTCTCCCTCTCGGATAAAAATCTCACCTTTTTTTAACTCTCTGACCGTCAGACAGCTTTCAAGTTCTCTCCACATTCCCTCAGTGAGCGGTATAAATCTTTCATAAAAAGCACGTATTTTAGTAAAATTCATCAGGTAACATTTCCTCGCTAATTGAACTGGCAATGACAAACTATGGTAGAGTACTGCAAATGAAAAAATTTCTCTCAATGTTGAGAAAACTTACATTTCATCCCGGCGGTGAATTATGAGCAATCAGGATCATGATCAGCAAAATCCGCGGCAGCCAGGGAAAAAAGCTCCTGTTTCACTTATTGATACTATACTATCATTGCCGCCGCTTCTGATAATTGTTGAAATAATCCTCATTTCTGTTTTTCTCTACTTCTTCTTTTTCTTTTAGCACCCGGTGTTCTCTCCGGCACAAAATTTGCAGGAATTTTCAAAACCCAGGACAAGCTGTATTACAATTATATGATATTTTCCAGGAGAAGGGAAGCAAATATGCTAGCGACTGAATTTTTACCGGCAGAGAAAACACCTGACGAATTGATCTACACTGAAAGTGAGTTCATTGCCGGAAACCGTCTTCTTCTTGCCTGTCTCGAGGCGATGCCTGAGTTTATCCTGATCCTTAATAAAAACCGCGAAATAATCGGGGGGAATGAAAAATTCCTCCGTACTTTCGGATTTGATTCCATGGAGGATGTCCGGGGTAAGAGATTCGGCGATGCTGTTGAATGCGTTAATGCCAAAAATGCTCCCAATGGCTGCGGCACCTCCATCAACTGTCGTACCTGCGGCGCGGTTAACTCCATCGTTAACTGTGCTGAAACCAACTCCAAATCTGTGAATGAATGTCACCTGACTCTTAAAGCTTCGGATGCCGCTGAGTTTGAGGTAATGGCCACTCCGCTGCAGCTTGGGCCGTATGATTTTCTGATTCTCTCTCTGCGCGATATAAGTGCCGAAAAAAGAAAGAAAATTCTTGAGCGGGTTTTCTTTCACGATGTGCTGAATACTGCCGGCGGGCTTCAGGGACTTGCCAGTCTTATTGCCATGGAAACTGATGCCACCACCGAAGAAGTTACCATGATGATGAATCTGACCGAACGGCTGATTGATGAAATTAAACTGCACCGCGATCTCCTCTCGGCTGAAAAAGGGGAGCTTTTTGCGCAGCCATCCTGGTTTAAGATAACTCCTTTCATGCGTGAGATGAAATCACTCTATGCCGGGCACAAAGCCGCTGAGGGGAAAGAACTGCTTCTTGATGAAGATGAAAATGCAGATATCTATGCTGACAAAGTCCTGCTTTCCCGAGTGGTTGGCAATCTTATCAAAAACGCGCTGGAAGCAAGCCTTCCCGGGGAACGGATAACCGCCGGATATACGGTTCTGGAAAACACGGTCGTCTTCAGCGTAAACAATCCCAAAGTGCTTCCGCAAAGGATTAAAAGTCAGCTTTTCCAGCGTTCATTCACCACCAAGAAAGAACCGGGCCACGGACTCGGCACCTACAGCGTAAAGCTCTTTACGGAAAACTTCCTGCACGGCACGGTAACCCTTACCAGCCATGCCCCGGATGGCACAACCGTATATATCGAAATTCCCAAAGCAGCGCCCGAACTCAAAGAAAATCTGGTTGTGTAAATCTTCCATCAGACGATGCATCCCCGTTGTGACGATGCAATCGTAGAGACGATGCAATCGCCAGGATAGACAATTATATACGAAAGATTTTTGCGATTGCGTCGTCTCATCGCGTATCTGCGTTTAACATAACTATCATCTCCCCATCGCGTATCTGTGTTTTACCAAATCTTCGCCCTCCCGTTCTTCCCTGAGACGACGCAAATGCAGAGGACCGTCATCAATAAAACATCCGGTTAGCATTTGCATCGTCTCTACAGCAATTCATTCCATTTTTTCGTAAAGACGATGCAATCGCCAGGATAGACAACTATATACGAAAGATTTTTGCGATTGCGTCGTCTCATCGCGTATCTGTGTGTAACATACCTCGCATCGTCTCATCGCGTGTCTGCGTGTAACATACCTTGAATTATCCCATCGCGTATCTGCGTTTTCCCGAATCTTCGTCCTCCCGTTCTTCCCTGAGACGACGCAAATGCAGAGGACCGTTATCAATAAAACATCCGGTTAGCATTTGCATTGTCTCTACCGAAATAATTTTTCGACCAAAATCCGCGGAAAGTCTAAGTTCCGGGCGAATTTTTCCGGTTCTCCGGTTTAATCATCCATTTTTGCCAATTTTCGCACATCCCCCCAAATTTCGATTTTACTCCCTTCCGATTTTACTTGACAGTATCAAAAGAAAACCGTAATTTTGAATCAGATAATTTTATCCGATTTCTAAGCTGCGTATCCCTCAGAAGAAAACGGATTTTTTTAACAAGATGAATCAGACAATTTTATCCGATTAGTACATAAGGAATACAACATGAAAAAACTCTCCCTGCTGACCCTGCTGGCAATGGCATTTCTGCTGGCTGCATGCTCTGATAAAAAAGATACTCCCGAACCGGCCGCTGAGGACCCCAACAAGACCAACGAATACGGCCTGACCGAATTCGAAATGGAAAACGGCGTCGGCCCGATCAAAACCAAACTTTCCCTGGCTGAACTTGACATGATGAAAGTAAAAGACGGCGAAAAAATCTTTACCGAAAAGTGCTCCGCCTGCCATAAACTTGACGAGCGCTATGTCGGACCCGCACAGGCAGATGTTCTCATCAGACGGTCACCTGAATACGTCGTCAATATGATTATGAACCCCGAAGGCATGCTGCAGAAACACCCCGAAGCAAAAAAGATGCTCGCCGAATATATGACGCCCATGCCATTTCAGAATGTAACTATGGAAGATGCACTCAAACTGCTCGAATATTTCAGACACACATCATCACAAATCAAAAAATAATCAGGAGCTGATCCATGAAAAAAGGTTCTGTTATTCTATTTCTTTTTGCGGCTTCACTGCTGCTTACCTGGTACGGCTGTGGCAACTCAAACTCATCACTCGATACCGGTGATGCTGCCGCAAAGGTATATGTTAAACCCGGCTCACAGGATGAGTTCTACGGATTCATGAGCGGCGGATTCAGCGGACAGCTTTCTGTCTATGGTCTCCCTTCAGGCCGTCTCTTTAAGGTAATTTCTGTTTTCTCACAGAATCCTGAAACCGGTTACGGTTATTCTGAAGAAACCAAACCAATGCTCAATACTTCTCACGGCTTTGTGCCCTGGGATGATGCTCATCATCCTTCACTTTCCCAGACCGATGGCGTTGCAGACGGCAAATGGATATTCATAAACGGAAACAACACTCCCCGTATTGCACGCATTGATCTTAAAGAGTTTGAAACTGCGGAAATTATTGAAATTCCAAACTCAGCCGGCAACCACGGCTCCCCTTTCACCACTGAAAATTCTGAATATGTGGTTGCTTCAACCAGATTCAGCGTTCCCTTCGGTGATGCTGACCCTTCAATTGCAACCTATAAAGAAAACTTCCACGGCACTATTTCCTTTATTAAAGTTGATAAAGAAACCGGAAGAATGAATCTTGCTTTCCAGATAATGATGCCGGGCTTCCACTATGATCTCGCCCGTTCAGGCAAAGGCGCTTCACACGGCTGGGCGTTCTTTACTTCATATAACTCCGAGCAGGCAAATACTCTGCTTGAAATTAATGCATCAAAGAATGATAAAGATTTTATCGCCGCTGTTAACTGGAAACTCGCGGAAGAATATGTTGCTAAAGGAAAAGCTAAAGACTTCCCCGGCACCTACTATCACAACTATATGGACCACAGCACACAGTCAGCGGTCAGCCAGAAGATTACCACGGTTAAAATGCTTGACCCGAAAGACTGCCCCGGACTTATCTACTTCCTTCCGACCCCTAAATCACCCCACGGCGTTGACGTTGATCCGTCAGGTGAATATATAGCAGCAGGCGGTAAACTTGCATCACTGATTCCGGTCCACTCATTTTCAAAAATCAAATCCGCAATAGAAAAAGAATCTTTTGAGGGTAACGTAAACGGAATTCCTGTTCTTAAATACAACGAAATTATTGCAGGCGAAGTAAAAGATCCGGGTCTCGGACCTCTTCACACCGAGTTTGATGACAAAGGATACGCGTATACATCCGCATTTATTTCTTCAGAAGTGGTAAAATGGAAAATCGGCACCTGGGAAGTGGTTGACCGTATTCCAGTATATTACTCAATCGGTCACCTTATGGTTATGGGCGGAGATACCCGCAAACCAGACGGCAAATATCTTGTCGCTCTTAATAAAATCACCAAAGACCGTTATCTGCCCACCGGACCTGCTCTTACGCAGTCAGCACAGCTTATTGATATCAGCGGTGAAAAGATGAAGCTTCTGCTGGACTTCCCTACCATTGGTGAACCTCACTATGCGCAGGGTATCCGCGCGGATCTGCTCACCAAGGATTTCATGAAAGTTTATCCGATTGAAAAAAATAAGCATCCTTATATAACACGTTCGGAAAAAGAAAGCCGCGTTGAGCGGAGCGGCAATACCGTACACGTCTATATGACTGCAAGCCGCAGCCATTTCTCGCCTGACAATATCGAAGGCATCCGTCCCGGCGATAAAGTATATTTCCACATTACTAATCTTGAGCAGGACTGGGATGTTCCGCACGGCTTCGCGGTAAAAGGCATGAATAATGCCGAAATACTGATTATGCCGGGCGAAACCAGAACCATACTCTGGGAGCCAAAAGCACAGGGTATATACCCGTTCTACTGCTCAGACTTCTGTTCTGCGCTTCACCAGGAAATGCAGGGATATATCCGCGTTTCCAGACAGAATATTCCGTTAACCTACGGAACCGGCAAGTAACCGGATAATGATGATGAAAGACCCGGCGGCTTTTTTACCAGCGCTCATTACCCTTGTGAGCATTCTCAGGCCTGCTGAACTGACAGTCAGATATGGCGGTAAAATCCCTTTGATGGCTGCCGGGTCTTTCTCGTTTTTCTTTTATTGACGATATTACAGAAATTACCATGAATAAGCAATCAAGACTTCTGATGTTATTAGCCGCACTCTTAGTAGTGCCCTCTCTTTTCCTTCCTATCTGGATCATTGACCTTGATGCACCTCAGTATCCGGAGGGGCTCGGAATATATATCTGGGCTGATCAGGTTACCGGCATCAGGCCAAACGACCTGAATACTCTTAACGGTCTTAATCACTATATCGGCATGAAGGTGATTGATAATGACAGCATCCCCGAATTAAAAATCATGCCTTATATCATTATGGGATTTGCGCTGCTGGGTATTCTTACCGCACTTGCCGGCAAAAGGAAACTTGTTCTCGGCTGGCTTGCCCTTCTGGTTATTGTTGGCGGTATAGGAATTTATGATTTTTATCTCTGGGGTTACGACTACGGCCATAACCTTGACCCCAATGCCCCGATAAAAGTACCGGGCCTTTCGTATCAGCCGCCGCTCATAGGAACCAAACAGCTTTTAAATATGACCACCACATCGCTTCCCTATACCGGAAGCGCGTTTATCGGCGCAGCTTTCCTTCTTGGACTTTTTATCTATATACGCAGCGGGAAACAGAAAAGCACTACCGGAGGACTTAATCTTGCAATGCTGCTGATACCTGCCTTCCTTTCACTTAACTGCAGTGACGGACCTAAGCCGATTGATTACGGAAACGCAAACTGCCTCCTCTGCGAAATGACCGTAATGGATCAGAAATTCGGCGCGGAAATGATTACCGCAAAAGGCAAAGTCCACTTTTTTGATTCGGCTGAGTGCCTTGCAGCATATATAGCCGAAAATCCCGGGGCTGATCAGGGAGCTCGGTTGTATGTTACCGATATGATAACCGGAGCGCTTATCCCCGCTGCAACAGCCGTTTTTTTCACTTCTCCTGAAGTTAACAGCCCAATGGGAGGCAATCTTGCTGCTTTTGAACAGGAGTCTGCTATCAGCAGTGTATTTAGCAAAGAGCAGGGCAAGATCCTTGCCTGGCAGGAAGTAATCCAGCTAAACTCCGACTGATATGAAACAGTTTTTAGTTACAGAATACAGTATCTTCATAATTCTTTTCTGCCTGCTCATCCTCCAGGCCATCCCGGCAGCTAACACACACACGCTCTATGCCGGAGCAGACCTCGCTGCTTCGGTACAACGGGCAGGCAGAGGAGATACTGTATATATTAACGAGGGCATCTATCCTGTTACCGGGCTTCGGATTGATAAAGAGATTACCCTGATCGGAAGAGGAAGGGCCGTGCTGCTGGCAGATGCTCCCGGAGATATCCTCTCGGTTCAGCATGACCGTGTGACCATCAAGAATCTCACCTTCAGAGGAACACAAACCAGTTTTATGAAAGATTATGCCGCGATAAAGGTAGAACTCAGCAATCAGGTAACCATAAGCGGCTGCACCTTCGAAAATAATTTTTTTGCGATATATTTCTCAAACTCATCCGGCTCGGTTGTAACAAACAATACACTGACCGGATCGGGCAAAAAAGAATCAAGTTCGGGAAACGGAATTCATCTATGGAACTGCCGGAACATTACCGTAGAGGGCAATACTGTCTCAAACCACCGCGACGGAATCTATCTGGAATTCACCAAAGAAACCAGAATTAAAAGAAACAAAAGTTTCGGTAATCTGCGATACGGACTTCATTTTATGTTTTCAGACTCCTGCCGTTACACAGCAAATACTTTTAACAAAAACGGCGCCGGAGTTGCCGTGATGTATTCAACCAACATTGAAATGACTAAAAACTCTTTTTCCGAGAATAACGGGACTACATCGTACGGTCTTCTCCTTAAAGATATCCGCCAGAGCATCATTGCTGACAATCAGTTCCTCAGAAACACCATAGCCGTGTATATAGAGGCCTCTTCCAGAATTCACTTCACCGGTAATATATTACAAGGCAACGGTACAGCGATAAAAATCATGGCAAACTCTGAGTCCAATTCGTTTCTCAGCAACAGTTTTTTGAATAACAGTTTTGATGTTGCTTCAAACAGCCGCCAGAATTATAACGAATATAAACGCAACTACTGGGATACCTATTCCGGTTATGATCTGAATAAAGACGGCGTCGGAGATGTGCCCCACTCACCGGTGCGGCTTTCTTCAGTAATCACGGCCAAATATCCTTCATCAATCATACTGATGCGGAGCTTTTTTATGGGGATTATTGACATGACGGAAAAAATCTTCCCCGCGTTCACTCCGTCTGATTTAACCGATACTGAACCTCTTATGAGGAGAGCATTATGATTAGCATATCTCATCTTAATAAATCCTTTGCCAAAAATCATATTCTAAAAGATATATCTGCCCGGATAGAACCCGGAACCATTACTGCCATTGCAGGTCCGAACGGCAGCGGTAAAACAACTCTGATGAAGTGCCTGTTGGGGCTTCTCCGTTATGAATCAGGGGAGATAGCCATCAACGGGCATGACATCTCCAGGTCTTCTCTGTATAAAAAGGAGACCGGATATGTGCCTCAGCAGTCGGCATTACCGCCAAATCTCTCAGTTGAGGATATGGTTTCCATGCTGATGGAGCTCCGCAGCGCAGCTTACTCCCGTTATGAAGAGCTTGTTTCTCTCCTTCACCTTGAAGGCCAGACTCAAAAGAAATCATCTTCCCTTTCAGGAGGTACAAAGCAGAAGGCGGGTCTTCTGCTCGGCATGCTCTTTCATCCGTCTGTACTCATTCTGGATGAACCTCTTTCGTATCTCGATCCGGCAACATCAGTTGTGGTTAAAGAAGAGCTGCTGCGCATGAAGGAAAACGGATGCACGGTACTGCTTTCCTCACACAACATGCACGAAATTGAGGAAATAGCCGGACAGCTTATATATATCCTTGAAGGACGCATACACTTCAGCGGCTCGCCGGTTCAACTTATGGAGCACCACGGCACCGCCACACTCGAATCAGCTTTATCTCATGTATTAAAAAATCACTATGAATCAAACCGTCAAAATCTTAAAATATACCGCGCGTGATCTTTTCCGTTCGCGGATTCTGATACTCTATACTCTTTTCTTTATGCTCTTATGGGCAGGGCTTTTTTACTTCACCAATGACGCAACAAAAGTGAGCATCAGTCTTATTCATGTGGTTACCGCCGTCATACCGCTGGTGAGTCTTATTTTCGGAACTCTGGTCTATTACAACTCATCCGATTTTATCCTTTTTATGATTACTCAGCCCGTTGAGCGGCGGAGTGTATATATAGCAATGAATACAGCGGTTTCACTTATTCTTTCAGTCTCATTGCTGATCGGACTGGGGCTTCCCTCACTCATTTTTGGTACGGTAAGCATGATTCCCCTTACACTGCTTATTATTTTTACTTCTGTGCTTGTTACAGCGGTGTTTTCCAATATAGCGTTTTTTGCCGGCGCGGTTTCACAGGATAAAGTGCGCGCACTCACCTTTGTAATTTTTATCTGGCTCTTTTTTGCGGTAATGTATGATGGAATAATTTTATTCATAACCGTTTACTTTTATGAGTACCCGATTGAAATCCCCGTGCTCATCTTCTCAGCACTTAACCCGCTTGACCTGGCGCGCGTAATTCTGCTCCTGCATATTGACCACAGTGCTTTGATGGGCTACACCGGTGCTCTGTATAAATCAGTTTTCTCAGGCACGCTTGGCATGGGTGCGGCATTTTTTTTATTATTGGTTTGGTTCACAGTGCCGTTCCTTGGCGGAATGAGAGTCTTTAACCGCCGCGACTTTTAATCTTCCGGCTCCCTTCTCCCTTTTCAGGGAGAAGGGCTGGGGATGAGGGTTGCCGTATAGGTGATGTAATTAATCACTTCAGAAAAGCAAAGTTCCGCAGAGTTTTCCGGCTCCCTCCCCTATTACTAATTATTTTTTCGATCCATGAATATCCGCGTTGCGAAGCATCCGTAAAATCTGCGTGCCATGACTCAGCCGAACCCTTCACGTGGTCAAAACCTGTACATCGTTCATTGTACATTGCTTCCGCGTCCCATTGCCTGGATTTAACTCTGCGTTACTTCGCGCTTAACTTCGCTTCCTTTGCGTTAAAAAAACTCCGCTGCTGAAGACAGATTGTCGTCTGTCTGTACGAACGATCCTTTTATCTGCGGTCATCTGCGTAATCTGCGGGGGATTTCCACGCTGAAGACAGATTGTCATCTTTCTGTAAGAAAGCCAAACCCTTTTTAAAAATTGTAAATTGGTCATTCATTCTGTATTTTATCAGGTAAAGCTAATTTTATTTAGCATAACTTTCCATTCGGCAAATAATGTTCAGACATACATGAAACTCGATCAGACCGACATCAAAATCCTCAACATCCTGCAAACCGATGCCCACATCACCAATCTCAACCTGTCAAAAGAAGTCGGCATCTCACCCCCCACCATGCTCGAACGCGTCCGGCGGCTTGAGAGCAGCGGCATCATCAAAAAATATATCGCTCTTATTGATGCTGAAAAAGTGGGGCAGAATATCACTGCCTTTGTGCAGGTTTCCCTGGCGGTGCATCAGATGAACTCTGTGGATGAGTTCCGTCGGAGTATCGACAATCTTGATGAAGTGCTGGAGTGTTACCATATCAGCGGGGAAGATGATTTTCTGCTTAAGGTGACCGTCCGGAGCATTAAGGAGTATGAGCGGTTTGTTCTGGAAAAACTTTCCATGCTCAAAGGAGTAAGCAAAGTAAAAACAAATTTCTGCCTCTCGGTATTTAAACACGAAACAAAACTTACAATTGAAAGAGACGACAATGAGTGACACAAAAAAAATTCATGGTCAGTTTGACCCCGCACAACCGATTCAGGATTTCCTGGTCTTTGGCGAGTTCGGCGATGTTAATCCTTCCATTACCGACTCCTCCACCTACACATTTCTCTCGGCAGAAAAGATGGAAGAACTTTTTGAGCATGAGATTGAAGGATGCTTCCTCTACTCACGCCACTGGAACCCGATCAACCGCTATCTCTCACAGGCACTGGCAGGTATGGAAAGTACTGAAAGCGCAATTGTTACCTCCTCCGGTATGGCGGCAATAAGCTGCAGTATATTACAGTTCTGCTCATCGGGTGATGAAGTTGTTGCAAGCCGGACTATATACGGCGGCACCTACGCGCTCTTTAAAAACTTTCTGCCAAAACTTGGTATCACCGTCAGATTCGTAAACATGACTGATCTGGATGCAGTGAAGTCTGCTATAAATGCAAACACAAAGATTATATACTGCGAGTCGGTGAGCAATCCGCTGCTTGAAGTTGTAAATCTGCCTAAACTCAGCAAGCTCGCTCATTCTCACAACCTTAAACTGATTGTTGACAATACCTTCAGCCCGCTGATGATCTCCCCCGCCGTGCATGGTGCTGATATCATCGTTCACTCCCTCACCAAATTCATAAACGGAACAAGCGACTGCGTTGCCGGCTGCATCTGCACCTCTCACGAAAATGTGGAAGCACTAACCAATATCAACTCTGGTGCATCAATGCTGCTCGGGCCGGTGTTAGACAGTTACCGCGCTGCATCAATTCTGAAAAATCTTCATTCATTGCATCTGCGCGTAACACAGCATTCAGCAAATGCTTTATATATCGCTCAGCAGTTAGAAAATCTCGGGCTTAAAGTGTTTTATCCCGGACTCAAATCTTACAAGCATTATAATCTTATGACTGCAATCATGAACAAAAAGTATGGTTTTGGCGGAATGCTTGCTCTTGATTGCGGCACTCCTGAAAAAGCAGATGAGCTTATGGTAGCCATGCAGAATAACAAAGTTGGCTACCTTGCAGTATCACTTGGTTATTTCAAAACATTGTTCAGTTCACCCGGACACAGCACTTCATCAGAAATTCCCCCAGAAGAACGCGATGCAATGGGCTTAAGTGACGGACTGGTCAGATTCTCCATCGGTCTTGACAATAATATCGAATTAAGTTTCAGCAGAATAAAGAAAGGGCTGGAAGAGGTCGGGTTAATTTAAAGTTAAGAATTAAAAGTTAAAAGTTGAAAATTGCCTGACGTATATATATTCACTCCGCGCTATCCGCCGCGGCTGACTGTGCACCCTGCAGCAGCGTACCATAGTTCATGATTTTTTTATCCTCATCACATGATAAATCTTTGTTTTAACACAAATTCCAAACATTTTGGTGCAAATGAATGTTTTTCGAAAAAAATTCATTTTTCTCTTGCTTTTTAATCTTTTTTTTTTGCTATTTTTACCTGAGTTCTAAAAGAAATTAATTAACTCCCCAGGTGAGAGAACATTTGGGAAGTAAATTCTGGGTTCTTCAGGGAAAAACTTTCTCCGATTACAATCCTGCTTTTTAGATTGATTTCTGTTGTTTTTGTTTTTTGATACAGTTTAAGTCAATAATATTGATCTAAACTGTCCCGTTCGTATTTACTATTTTCTTATTCCAATCGACTGGAGTGAACGAATGGCTACTAAAAATAGGTACTTTTACAAACTACTCTCTTGGTCAGCACTCTCGCTTTTTGCCCTCTCCGCCTATTCATGCTCTGAACCAGCCAGCCCCTTCGGGCAAACGGATATTACCCTGACTGCACATGATGCCTCCTGCACGGAGGTATGGCTTGAGCTTAAGTTCAGCAACCTTACCCAGCCGGCAGATGTGGCAATCCAGAAGGATGGCAAAGACTACCACCGGATACTCTCACTCAACCATGATACACTCTTGGTTTTTGAAGACCTGGAACCCTCCACCAATTACTCATTCCGTGCAATTATCCGCCATGAGGGGAAGGATGATAAAATAAGCAATACCATCCCTGTAAGAACCATGGATACCACCAGCCACAATTTTACCTGGGAAGTTTTTGAGTTTGGAGAGGGGTTGGCTTCCAGTGCTTTTTATGATATTGCTTATATCTCTGAAAACGATATCTGGGTTGTTGGTGAACTCTACTTCAATGATACTAACACATTTGATTCATTAGGTAATTATATTCAACCGTATAATGCAGTTCATTGGGATGGCTATAAATGGAATAGGAAACAGATATTTTATAATACATCTGTTGGGCCTAGTTTTAGCCCCATACACTCTGTCTTTACACTTAGTGATTCTTTAATATTGTTTGGTAACTTGGTAAAATTAGAAAATGGCTTAATTAAATCAATAAATGTAAATATCAGTTTCCCGACAGAAGTTCTGGGTATTTGGGCAGCATCCTCAACTGAAGTGTATATAGTTGGAGGTGGGGGTCGTATTGCAAAACATAGCGGATATTCTTGGGAGATTATTCCGAGCGGTACCGAATTTGACCTACACGATATAAACAGTAATAGCGAAGGCCGGGTATTGATATCTGGCTCACTCGCGCTTCAAAACATAGGGAGTGTAATTCTTCAAAAGAATGGAACTCAATTTCAAAAAATTACAACATTTCCAGCAACAGTTGAGGCAGTAAGTGTTGCCCCTGTAGGTAAGATTAAAACTCTGACTGCCGGAGAAGGTGTATATCAGAGTCTGGATAATATGGCTACCTGGAAATTATTGCAGGTAGGAACTTCATATACTGAAATTATAAGAGCCCGGGCACACAATCAGATAGTCGTAGCAGGTCATTTTTCTTCTGTTTTCTATTTCAATGGTGTTAGGTGGATTGACAAAAATGAGCTGGGGATTCCGGAATTGCCAAGAATAGTTTGGCAATCAATATCCATTAACGATGATGGCTTAATATTAGTAGGGTTTTCAAATTTTAATGACAAAGCAATAATTTTAAGAGGAAAAATCGGATAACATCCGAATTAAACAACAATACAACAACAAAATAAACGGAGGAATTATGAGACACTATGTTGTTTCATTAATTTTTGTCTTGTTCGGAACACTGGAATTATTTTCACAGCAAATAACAACTGCCGGAGGCGGAATGACACCGGGGGTAGTATGCGGGGAAGATAGCCGGGTTTCTGCAACCCATAATGCAGTCGGAAGAATACTTGGATATGTCGCAAATAAGTGATTAGTTAGGAACCTGAAACTGTTGATTACTTTTTTAATCTTGTTGGCCAGAAATGAAAAATCATTTAAAGAATATATATAGTATTTTACTTTACAAACTACTCTTCTGGGCAGCACTCTCGCTTATTGCCCTCTCCACCTACTCCTGCTCAGAGCCAGCCAGCCCGTTTGGGCAGACCGATATTACTCTGAGCGCACTTGATGCCTCCTGCACCGAGGTATGGCTTGAGCTTAAGTTCAGCAACCTTTCTCAACCGGCAGATGTGGCTATCCAGAAAGATGGCAAAGATTACCTCCGGCTGCTTTCCCTCAACCGTGACACCCTCTTGGTTTTTGAAGACCTTGAACCCTCCACCAATTACTCATTCTGTGCAATAATCCGTCATGAAGGGAAGGATGATAAAATAAGCAATACCGCAGAAGTAAGAACTATGGATACCACTAATCATAGTTTTACGTGGGAGGTTTTTGAGTTTGGCGAAGGGCTGGCTTCCAGTGCTTTTTATGATATTGCTTATATCTCTGAAAATGATATATGGGTTGTTGGTGAAATATATTTTAATGATACTTATACCTATGACACATTAGGTAATTATATTCAGCCTTATAATGCAGTTCATTGGGATGGGTTAAAATGGGAAAGGAAGCAGATGTTTTATAAAACAACTGCTGGTCCTTCATTTCGACCTATCCATTCACTCTATGCAATCAACAAAGATGAAATATGGTTCGGAAATTTTGTTCAATTTAAGAATGGTGCAATCAACTCGTTAAATCTAAATATTAGTTTTCCTGCATTAGTAAATGGTATTTGGGCAGCATCCTCAACTGAAGTGTATATAGTTGGAGGTGGGGGTCGTATTGCAAAACATAGCGGATATTCTTGGGAGATTATTCCAAGCGGTACCGAATTTGACCTACACGATATAAACAGTAATAGCGAAGGCCGGGTATTGATAGCTGGTGGATTTTACTTAAGAAACATCGGAGGTATAATATTAAAAAAGAATGGTACTGTGTTTGAAAAAGTTCTAACCTTTCCCGAATCAAAAGAAGTAATGAGTATAGCTCCGATTGGCAAATTCAAGACTCTGACTGTTGGAGCGGGAATTTTTCAAAGCAATGATAATCTTGCAAACTGGAAAGAACTTTTAATTAGCAATTCATATTCAAGTGTGGTAAGGGCAAATTCTCACAATCAGATAGCAATAGCCGGGCATTTTTCATCTTTTCTTTATTTTAATGGAGTAAGATGGCAAGACAAAAGCGAAATTGGATTTCCTGAGATTCCAAGAACTATTTGGAAATCTATAGCAATCAATACCAATGAGGTGATTTTAATTGGCATGGCCACGGAAAACAACAAAGCAATAATTTTAAGAGGAAAAATCGGATAACATCCGAATTAAACAACAATACAACAACAAAATAAACGGAGGAATTATGAGACAGTATATTGTTTCATTAATTTTTGTCTTGTTCGGAACACTGGAATTATTTTCACAGCAAATAACAACTGCCGGAGGCGGAATGACACCGGGGGTAGTATGCGGGGAAGATAGCCGGGTTTCTGCAACCCATAATGCGGTCGGAAGAATATTAGGTTATGCAGCAAATGGTGAAATCGTACAAATAGGTACGGGCTTTATAGCACCAAACGGAAAATTAATTTCTGCCAGGCATGTTTATAGTGATGGCGCAAATCATAGCAATCCAGCCGTACACTGGGTAATTGAATTTAATGTACCCGCATCTTCAAGCTCAGGTCAGATCAATCACCCGGCCGCAGAACATATATATACAATAATAACAGATCCGCCATCGAAATTAGGAACATTAGACTACTGGATATTTGATGTTGAACTTAACTCGGTAACAGGGGAACATCCGTTAAGAAAGCAAGGTACTTCACTGACTCTTGATCTAAACGGACAAATGGCGCTGAATTCGAATGCTACCATTTATGGATATGGTGCGAAACTTAGTAGTTCATTAAACTTTGCACTTCAGTCCTCATCAGGTCAAGTTACCTGGATTGGTAGTTCTGAATCTGATGTAAAATATGAGATAGATACCAAAGGTGGTTCATCTGGCGGGCCTGTTATTCAGAATGGGGTGGTAAGAGCTATTCATCGTGAAGGTTATTATTCAGGGGGGCAATGCCAGAATTTTGGCACATTGCTTAATGCGGAGGGGTTTTCTCTAATATACAATTCAGATTGGGGTTATAAAACTGTTTATTTGGAACAGACTAAATACAATAGTTCTATTTTTAGCGGAGTTCTGAAACGGTGGTGGAATAACGGATATTTATCCTACACTACCAGAAAAACACTTAGTTTAAAAGAAAATTCAAATATAATTCTCGCAGCGGATACAAACCTCATTGAAAACTTTAAGTTTAAAGAATTCGAAAATACCACAATTCAAAGGGTGCTCAATGAAAACACTCCTCCGCAAAACACAGAATACAAATCACTTTTAGTAGATGTTAAGAATAGCATTGTAATCAACAACCAATTCGAAAGCACGGCAGGGTATAATGCTGGACAGATTGAATTTAAGGATCCGTGGTTTGCAGCAAATAGCTCCCCCTATTTAACCCCGCCATACGGGTATTCAAATTTAGGATTAAATGCTGTTTTTCATTCCCGCCCATCGCCGTTTAATCCAAAATCTTCGGGTTCGGATATTGGAAGTTATTATAAAGGAGTATTTCTTAATCAAAGTGGTTCACCTGATTGGCTCCCTCCAAATTACTCGATCAGAGCTTCTGCATCAGGTAGTTTTACAGTACCTTCTTCTGGACGCACTCACTACTTTCATTTTTTGAATTGGATATCAAACCCGTCTGTGGGTGCCGAGTTTCAATATCCTGAAAATTTGGAGACTGCTGTTTCATTCAAGCAGGACAATACCACTGTCAGTGCTTTATACAAGGGCATACAACTTTCCAATAACCCCGAAACCTATACCAACAACGGACAGCAGCACTTTGTAAGGGTTAAGAACAGTTATCTCTATTCTGCTTATGAGTCTATGGGTAAACTTTTCATCGAAGAAAAGATGCCAAACGGTGCGTGGACCCTTATGAACAATGGGAAACCGATTATCCAGGAACAGGTGTTTTCTTCTTCATTGGATTTTGTTAATAACGGAACTAACGAAGATGATAAACTGCTGCTTGCCTATACATCACAAAATTCAGGATACCCGGTGATTGGCACACTGCTTCTCAATGGTTACACAGATGCAGTTCTTCTGAATGATTTTGCTATCTGGCAGAGTGACAATATGCACACACCTTCTGAGTTACAACCAATTGTAGCGGTTAACGGAAGCATAAAGTTTATGATAGTCTTCAGAAGAGTGGACTCTGATAAGAAAGGTCTCTTCTTCTTCCCAGGTACCATAAATGGAAGCACTGTTTCCTATGCCGATAGCTCCGGCTATCCCTGGTATATACACGGTACCAATCAGTACTCAGTTAACCCTACCATCAGTGTATCCAAAACCGCGGCTAATGAACCAGTTTACTGGATTGCCTGGCAGCAAAACTCCCCGTCCGGCAGTTCCTCTGATATATATTATAAGCAGGTTACTGTTCACTCAAACGGCTCATTCACTCAGTATGGCGGAATGATGTCAGGAGGAAGCGGCTATCCCTGGAACCGTTACCCCACCATCACCTCAATTGGCAACTCAGCCCGTGTTGCCTGGCAGGGTTATGTCGGCTTTATAGAGGATGGTATGAATAAAACCGGGGCTGATGAAATGGAAGAGTCCAGAATAATATTCAAAAGCACGGACTGGTGGCAGTACTGGCAGTTTGGTTATAATGTTCACAAACCGAATATCAACCGTCACGATGCAGAGAACGGCTACATTTTTGGCTGGAGCCAGAATGGCGGTCAGGGTATTTATTTTGCAAATAACACAACCCTGAGCACTATTTCAACTGTGACAGGCCTTCAAGGGTTTGATGTTCAGATTTCAAACGGCACAGACAAGAGCACAATGGTTGCAAACAGCTACAAAACCACACAGCAGCCATATTTCTTTACTTCCTCAAACGGTCTTTCAACATTTATGAAGGAACAGAATCTGAGAATCGGCTCAGGGAGAGAGGGAATTATCAGAAAGGGAGATGTTATCTTCAAATACCTGGTAGGTGATATCAGCCGTAACGGGCAGGAGATAACATTTAAGGCGATACCAGACACCATTAATCTAAATTCCCTTGGCATAATCAATTCATATCTTGAAACAGAGCCGTTTACAGTCAACAGCAATACAGAGTTGTTATACTCAGTCGGCTTTATGGTCTCCGATTCTGTGCTTGGGGCAGAAGAACTGAATGAAGGTGACGAAATAAAATTCACCCTCACGATAAACGATGCTGAAAGCGGTCAGCAGGTTGCTCTGCTGGATGAGGTTACCTATACCAAAAATGCACTGGGCAATTATGGCAATATTGCGTTCCGGGCAACTATGGAAGGAATGCCAGAGACACCGGTTAAGTTAAAACTGACAGTGCAGAGTAATTTTGAACATATCAGTTCACTGGCAAGAAGAGTAAATGTAGGTGATGTTGTTGAGAAGAGCAGTACAAAAACCATAGCAGTTGCCAGTCCGTTGATTGTAACTGAATACTTACTCTCCCAAAACTACCCCAACCCCTTCAACCCGATAACTGAGATAGAGTTCGCCCTCCCTGAGCAAAGTGATATAACTCTAAAAGTATATGATATCCTCGGCAAAGAGATAGCAACCCTTGCTTCAGGAAGTTATTCAGCAGGCAGATATACTGTTCCTTTTGACGGCACAAGCCACGCAAGCGGAGTATATATCTATAAACTCAGCTACGGCAAAGGGCAGAGCATTACGAGGAAGATGACACTGCTCAAATAATTAGGAATTCTAAATTGTGAATTTTCACTTTTAACTCATAACTTTTAATTAAAAAAGCCCTGGTTCGCAGCCGGGGCTTTTTGTTATAAGACATTTTGTTGGCTATCTGGCTGTTTCACTTGGATATTTCAAAACACTTTTCAGCTCACCAGGTCACAGCACCTCATCTGAGATTCCGCCGGAGGAACGCGATGCAATGGGCTTAAGTGACGGACTTGTGCGATTCTCCATCGGGCTTGACAATAATATCGAATTAAGTTTCAGCCGCATAAAGAAAGGACTGGAAGAGGTCGGGTTAATTTAACTCTGCGTTACTCGGCGCTTAACTTCGCTTTCCTTTGCGTTAAGATTTTCTTTGGCCCCGGCATGCTGTTTATTATGATAATCGTCCCTATTTTTACATAGCCGGTTTTTCTTTTTCCTTAATCAGGAAGATTTTAACTGACTGAACCATTAATTTAAGGCAAACATCATGAAACCGTTGTTACTGACCTCGTTTCTTTTTCTTATTATTTTCTCCGGCTGCGGCCAGAAAGAGGATACTCAACCCAATATGACCGATGATAAAAATTTCAAGGTCCAGACCGAGCAGTTTGCCGATCTGGCCATTCTCCGTTACCGTGTCCCCGGCTTTGAGGAGCTCACCCCGAAGCAGAAAGAACTTGTTTATTATCTCTATGAAGCTGCCCTTGCCGGAAGGGATATCATCTATGATCAGAATTATAAATATAACCTTACCGTAAGAAGAACTCTTGAGGCAATAGTCGCCGGCTATCAGGGAGATAAAACCTCCGCTGACTGGAACAACTTTATGATTTATACCAAGCGGGTATGGTTCTCAAACGGCATTCATCATCACTACTCTAATGCGAAGATTATGCCCGATTTCAGTTTTGAGTATTTCTCATCATTAGTTAACAGCATGCCGGCTGACTCCCTCCCCATCCCTAAAAACCAGTCCGCGGCCGATCTGCTTAAACTGCTTGAGAAGGTTATCTTTGATCCGAATACTGCACCGGCAAAAGTGAACAAAGATCCGGGCAAAGATCTTGTGCAGACCTCAGCAGTCAACTTCTATGAAGGTGTTACCGAAAAAGAAGTTGATGCCTATTACAAGAAAATAATTGATCCAAAAGATGAACGCCCCGTTTCTTACGGACTGAACAGCAAATTAGTTAAAGATAACGGTGTAATATCAGAGAAGGTCTGGAAGGTTGGCGGAATGTACTCCCCTGCTATTGAACGGATTGTTTACTGGCTTGAGAAAGCTGTAACCGTTGCTGAAACCGGAATACAAAAGAAAGCATTCGAAAAACTGATTGAGTTTTACAAAACCGGAAATCTCCGCACCTTTGATGAATATAACATCGAGTGGGTGAAGGATACCGAGGCCTCCGTTGATGCAATAAACGGCTTTATCGAAACCTATAACGACCCGATGAGCATGCGTGCCAACTATGAAGCGGTGGTTTCATTCAAGGATCTTGAAGCTACCAAACGCATTAAAGCCATCAGCGATAACGCACAGTGGTTTGAAGATAACTCCCCAATTATGGATAATCATAAAAAAGATACCGTTGTCGGAATCTCAGCCAAAGTTATAACCGTAGTGGTTGAAAGCGGAGATGCATCCCCCTCAACCCCGATCGGAATCAATCTGCCGAACGCAAACTGGATCCGCAAAGAGCACGGTTCAAAATCAGTAAACCTTGGCAACATAGTTCATGCTTATAACATGGCTGCTTCAGAAGGAATGCTGCAGGAGTTCTGTTACTCACCGGAAGAAATAGAACGGCAGAAAAAATACGGCGCGCTTTCTGATGACCTGCACACCGATATGCACGAAGTAATCGGCCACGCAAGCGGTCAGATTAACCCTGGCGTTGGCACACCTCGTGAGTCACTAAAGAGTTTCGCTTCCACCATAGAAGAAACCCGTGCCGACCTGGTAGCGCTCTGGTATATACTTGACCAGAAGCTGATTGATATCGGCGTTATGCCCGAACTCGAAACCGGAAAAGCCGAATATGAAAAATATATCCGCAACGGACTGATGACGCAGCTCACCCGCATTAAACTGGGTGACAATGTTGAACAGGATCACATGCGCAACCGGCAGATAGTGGCTGCGTGGGCTTATGAAAAAGGAAAAGCTGAAAATGTCATTGAAAAGAAAGTCCGCGACGGAAAAATCTTTTTTGTTGTAAACGACCATCAGAAACTGCGTGCACTTTTTGGACAGCTGCTGCGCGAAGTTCAGCGCATCACTTCAGAAGGCGACTATAAAGCCGCGCAGAAGTTAGTTGAAACCTACGGCGTTAAGATTGACTATACACTGCATAAGGAAGTCCTGGAGCGCTATCAAAAACTGAACATCGCTCCTTATAAGGGCTTTATCAATCCGGTACTCATACCTGTCTATGAAGGTACTGTCCTTAAGGATGTGAAAGTTGAATATCCGGAAGACTTCACTGAGCAGATGATGTACTACGCAAAGAAGTATTCGTATCTGCCAAGTATGAATTAAACCCTTACTCAACTATTGAATTGTTTGTAGGGAAAGTTTCTAGGAGCCATACAATCGTGTGGCTCCCTAACTTTTAAATCTTTGCTACTGGTGTTTGCTTCTTTTAATCATTATATTTTACAATAAAATCATAGAGGTTTACTTTGTACATTGAAAGAGTTGAGGTTTGGAATTTTCGCTCACTTAAATATGCCAATGTCAAGCTCACGTCATTTGTTGTTTTTGTGGGCCAAAATGACGTGGGGAAGTCAAATATATTAAAGGCGCTTAACCTTTTTTTCAATCAAGAAACAGAAGTTGGAATGCCTTTTAATTTTGTCAATGATTTTGCAAAAGATCATAAAACGAGTCTCAAAAAGGCAAAAGAAGTTGTAATTAAAGTGATATTTTCTCCGCCCTCTTCTTATAAAGGTCATGAAAAGAAAGTTGTTTGGACAAAAAGGTGGAGAGAATCGGGGCTACAGTCTGGAAAAGAAACCTTAAGAACGGCCGATAATAGGAGTATTCCCCAAAATTCAAAAATGGAGTCATGGGTTCGAAATCTCAAATTTCAATATGTTCCTGCAATAAAAGATGATAATCATTTCGGCAAATTACTTGCCACATTATATGATACTCTTTACACTAATATAAATGAAGACTTAATCATCGCAGGAGATAACTTCATAAAGAATATTCGCTCCCACACGACTGAATTAACTAAAGAATTGTCTGATAAGTTAAATTTTCAAAGCGCAATTCAGTTACCCTCTGATTTATCAGGGTTGTTTTCAACATTAGACTTTGAGACCGATATAGCTTCAAGTAAAGTACCTTTAAAATCTAGAGGTGATGGTATAAAATCTAAGCATATACCTATTATCTTGAAATTTATCTCAAAAAAAAGCAATATGCACTACACAAGAGGATCCGTTATGCGTAATACTATTTGGGGCTATGAGGAACCCGAGAATAGTCTTGAATTTGCACGTGCAATTGAATTAGCTGATCACTTTAAGGAATATAGTAAAGATATTCAGATATTAGTAACCACCCACTCTCCTGTATTTTATTCATTAGCAAAGAATGATGTCGGGATCAGCACTTACTTTGTAAACAAAGACGATTCTGGAATTACAACAGATTTTCAACAAATAGATGATGAGAAATTCGATATAATTGACAAAGAACTTGGAATGCTAACTTTTTTGGAACCACATGTAAAAAATTATCGAGATCAGATAAGTTCTTACGAAGCAATATTGGCTGAGATTAAAAAGGATGATCTACCTGTCGTGTTTGTCGAAGGGGAGACAGACGCTATGATATTATCAACTGCTTGGGCAAAACTATATAACACTAAACCGATGCCCTTTAAAATTACTCCTGCTTTCGATTGTTATTTTATAGGTAATATGTTTAGAAGAGGTGATATTTTTAAGAATAATCCTAAAAAAATCTTTATTGGCTTGCTTGATTTTGATAGTGCCTTCAAAGAATGGGAGAGAGTTTTACAATTAAGTATCAAAAAACAAGATAAGCAGGTTTTGGTATATAAAAATTTTGTTGAAGAAGAACTTAATGGATTAACTTTAAGCCATAGTAATGGTAGAGGTTTTCTGAGTCTTTTACCTGTGCCCAGTTTTCGTAAAGATTATGCGAGAAAGGATTTCAAGGACGATTCAGTTCATTGCATAGAAACGATGTTTAAGGACGAGCTAATTAAAGATTTTTGTGTGTTATGTGAATTACCTGGAAATGGCAAGGTTTACAAAATTAAAGATAGTAAAAAGAAGAAAAAATTTGCAGATAATGTAAAGAATTTTGATAAGAAAGATTTTGATTCATTTAAGGCTATTTTTAACCTTATTAATAAAATACTAAGTAGTAAAAATTAAAATCTATCAGTTAAAAAACAAAAGCCCCGCCGGCAGCTACCAGCGGGGCTTTTTTGTATTCTGTCACTAATCAAGGGAAATCTTCCCGGTAAAAAAATAAGAGGCGGTAGTTACACCGCCTCCTAACACATCATCAACCAATCAGGAACTTTGTTTCTCTTCATCTTGCAGGAACCCCCTCTTCAAGGTCCCTGCCTCTCTTCATCACGTTGTTTCCGTTCCTGACAGATTTTCCGGACATTTAAGACAACCCGGCCCCCTGAAAAAAAGTTCACGGAGCCGGATATTTTTTTCAAATTATTTTAATTTTTTTTTGAGATCAGGATTTTCCCCTCAGAACTTCTATCCTCTCAGTTTTTCAAGCAGACGGTTTAGTTCAGCCGCTTCGGCTTCCGTAAGCATTTCCGAGAACTTCTGCTGTTCATCCATCTCCTTGTCAATTTCTTTAAGAAGCGACAGCCCGTGTTCAGTGATAAGAACATCCACCTGACGCCTGTCCTCCGCGCATTCATGACGGCTTACCAGCCCTTTAACCCGCAGTTTTTCAACAAGGCGGCTGGCATTGGACATTTTATCCAGCATCCGGTCAATCAGCAGATTTACTGAAGCTGGCTTCGGATACTGACCCCGCAGGATTCGCAGAATATTATATTGCTGGGGGGTGATTCCCCAGGGCTTCATAAAACAGGCATTCCTGTACTCGATCCAGTGAGCAGTAAAAAGAATATTCAGCGCCATTTTGTGATAAATGCTGCTAAATGTTGTCTGCTTTATTTCTTTTTCGAGTTCCATAATTCTGATTATTTACTATTACAATATATGTAGCTACATGTAATTAAACAAGCAAAACTTACCCCTCCTCAAATACGTGGAAACGGGTCTCGGTCAGCCCACAAGGAATGTCCATTATCATGAAAAAACATGATTGAATTCTGAAATACCTCCCCAAAAGACAGATGGTCATCTGTCTGTACGAAAGATTTTCTGCTTAGAATCCGTAAAATCCGCGTTCCCCAGGCATACGTTTACAATCCGGGTCCCATTTCCGGGATCAAAATTTGATCTCCTGCCTTTGAGACAGATTTTCATCTGTCTGTACGAAAGATTTTCTGCCCAGAATCCGTAAAAATCCGCGCTGCTGCGGCATCCGTTTACAATCCGGGTCCCACTTTTCCGGAATTTGGGATGAATACCCCGGGCAGAGAAGACCAAAGCCCTCCAAAATCTATTCTCATTGCACAGTATTAATTGTACATTGAAATTCGCCTTCTTCCTTCATAACTCGGCCCACTGGTTGTAAATTGAAAGTCAGATTATTGCGAATTATGAAACTCACTGACGAACAGAAACATATCATTGAAACCGAAGGGGATATCAAAATAAATGCCGTTGCGGGATCGGGGAAAACTACAACCATCACCCATTACGCAAAAGCACGCCCCTCAGGCAAACGTATTCTTTATCTTGCGTTTAATAAATCGGTAAAAAATGAAGCAACCCTCCGCTTCGAAAAAATGGGAATGGAAAATGTCCGAGTTTCCACAGCGCATTCACTGGCTTATTCACATATAGTTCCGAAGTACGGATACAAAATCGGAGAAATACCGCGTCCTTCGGACCTGATAGGCATGCTCAGCATCAGAGGGGGAAAATCATACAAAGATATGCTTGCAATAGCATACCATACACTCTCCCTGGCCTCCTATTTCTGCAACAGTTCTGCTCAGAAAGTGCGGGATCTGAATTACCTGGCACATATTGGTCATGATGAGCAGTACACATTCGTGGAACAGCATTACGACAAAATTATCAGCTATGCACGCGCATATCTGGCTAAAATGGATGCTGGTGAAATTGACATTACGCATGATTTCTATCTGAAAAAGTTTCAGCTTGAAGCCCCGTCTCTTCCGTATGAATATATACTCTTTGACGAAGGGCAGGATGCTTCCGCGGCCATGCTGGACGTTTTTCTTAAACAGAGGGGAACAAAAGTAATCGTCGGCGACTCCCATCAGCAGATATACAGCTGGCGCTATGCTGTGAACTCGATGGAGCTTGCGCAGTTCCCAACGCTTCATCTCACGCAAAGCTTCCGTTTTCCGCAAAAGATTGCCGATATAGCCATCAGCGCGCTGAAATATAAAAACCTGATTGACCGTCATTCCCCCGTTACCATACAGGGGCGCGGCAAGGGGAAGGGCACCGGAGTAGCGGCAACCATAGCCCGCACTAATCTGATGCTCCTTATTTCCGCTATTGAAAACGTCATCGAAAAACGCCTCCATAAAAATATCTATTTTGAGGGGGGAATGCACAGTTATCTGCGCAATGAAGAAGGTGGTTCAATTTATGATGTATATAACCTGTATAACGAAGATAAGTCCCGCATTAAGGATGAGCTCATCAAGGGGATGAAGGATATCGACGAACTTGAAGAATACGCAAAGCTCACAGGCGACTATCTGCTGACCTCGCTGGTGGATGTGGTAAAAAAATACCGGGATGACCTCCCCGGCTATCTGAAATCATTGCGGGGGAAATGTCTCCCCGATGAGAACCGCCACAAAGCAGATATGATATATACAACAGTGCATAAAAGCAAGGGGCTGGAGTATCCGAAAGTATCTCTGGTAAGAGACTTCATCAACGAAAAGAAAATTAAAAGCCAGCTTGAGGAAGCCGAACTGGAAAAAACACCGCCTGATTTTGACGCCATAAACGAAGAGATAAATATCCTTTATGTGGGGATTACCCGCGCCATGAATGAGATTGTTATCCCGCGTGAAATCCACCCGGATTTTCAGGGTGCGGATGCTAAACCAATGCCCCCCGAGCCCTCAGAACGGAAACAGCAGCAGCGTCAGAGCCAGAAAAATCCCGCGCTCCCGCACCGCGGCCAGCCCTGGGATGAGGAAGAAGAATACCGGATGATTGAGCTCTTTGAAGACGATCACGAGATAGAAGCGATTGCGCGCATCCTTGGCCGCACCCCCACCGCTATCCGCATGCGTCTGGAAAAACGCGGGCTACTTTAATTAGTAGTTATGAATTAGTATTTAGTAATCAATGTACAAGCACCAACGCCCTGATAAATCCGGGTGTTATTAAAATGAAAAAACACACCCTTCAATAACCACCAGATTTATCTGGTGGTTGGTTCTGTAAAGACGATGCAATCGCTTGTACAAACTCTTTATATACACAAAACTCCTGCGATTGCGTCGTCTCGCCCGCACACCCGGAGTGATAGCATTACTGCTTACATAAGTCCGGCTTTACTACCATCCTTCTGAGACGACGCAAATACAATAATTACGTCAAAGCGCGGTATCCGGTTAGCATTTGCATCGTCTTTACAAATACAATCCGCCCTTTTTCGTAAAGACGATGCAATCGCTTGTACAAATTCCATATATATAAAAAACTCCTGCGATTGCGTCGTCTCGCCGCGGTGTCTGGTTGTTCGATTGCATCGTTTCGCAAAGGTATCTGGTTTTATGATTACTGAGTCTTGACAAGGTGATTTCGTGGTTAATTTTGCATATATTTCAGGCGTTTTTACTCATACTTCCCTGAGACGACGCAAATGCAATAATTACGTCAAGGCGCGGCATCCGGGAAGCATTTGCATCGTCTCTACAATCCTAATGCAATAATCAAATTCTTCATTTTTTCATTAACCGCTTCAGTTTTGGGTAAAGTGCAAACATCAATATATACCAAACCCCTCCCCAGAATAACCCATGCACCGCTGATCCGGAAAGAAAAATAATCGCACCGTTTGTACCAAGTTCAAGCGCGGCAGTGATACCCGGTTCACGAAACAGCTGCTCAATCTGTCCGGCCGTGATTTCCATTTCCGTAATTATCTCCCCGAGTCTGAAGGATGCCAGATAAATCGGAATAACGGTCAGAGGATTGGTGATCAGAGTGAAAAATGTTATCACCAAAAAATTCATCCGGAAAAGATACGAGGAACCAAGCGAGGTGATCGTCTGCAACCCTTCCGGAACCGCAACACCAATAAATGCCCCAATGGCAGAGCTCCACGCCATTTCTCCTGCCCCGCCGGGGAAATGAATGAGATACCTTATTTGCGCCTTAACTTTGGGATAACGCTCCAGGAACCTGGAAAGCCAGTTAATCGTTTTTCTCATTGGGCCGGGCAATTTTTTCTCAATGGAAGAAAGCATCTGAATTAAGTATTTTCTGGCATAAAAAGTGCAATAATAAGGAGATATTTATTAACAGAGTGGTAATATGATGAAAATTCGCATGATGATGCTTTTTGCTATTATTATTTTAATAATGCCTTATGATAATTTTGCGCAAGGCTGGAAACTTGTCTGGTCTGATGAGTTCGAAGGCACTACGCTTGACCCTTCCAACTGGACCCGCGAGACCGGCGGAGGAGGCTGGGGCAATAACGAACTGCAATACTACACCGACCGCGAGGTTAATTCTTTTGTTTCCAACGGCAAACTGACCATTAAGGCAATGCAGGAAAGTTTCGGCGGAAGAAACTATACTTCAGCCCGTCTTAAAACACAGGGGAAGCGGTTTTTCAAATACGGCAAAATAGAAGCATATATAAAACTCCCCTATGGTCAGGGCATCTGGCCGGCATTCTGGATGCTGGGAGAAAGCATCTCTCAGGTCGGCTGGCCTGCCTGCGGAGAAATTGACATTATGGAAATGATTGGCGGCGGCCCGGGACGCGATAACACCGTCCACGGTACCGCTCACTGGGATAACAACGGCCACCAAAGCTACGGCCTCAGTTACACTCTGCCTGCAGGAAATCTCTCCGATGCGTTTCATTTATATACCGTAACCTGGGATCAGCAGAAAATTGAGTGGTATATAGACAACATAAAATACTGCACCATGTCAATCACACCGGCTTTCCTGAGCGAGTTTAAGGAAAATCACTTTATTATTCTTAATGTCGCCGTCGGGGGCAACTGGCCGGGCAACCCGAATGCATCAACGGTTTTCCCGCAGACAATGGAGGTTGATTATGTCCGGGTATATAAAGATACTCTCGGGCTTCCCTCTATCAATATGCTCAGTCCCGGTGACGGCTCCATCTTTTCTCCGGGTGAAACAATCAATCTCACAGCAAATGTAACATCAGCAACAGCTATCCGCAAAGTTGAGTTTTTTCAGGATGCAGTAAAAATTGGTGAAACATCAGTGGCTCCGTATACACTCCCCTGGCGAAATGTGCAGCCCGGATGCTACCGGGTAAAGGCAGTCGCCACCACCATCTCCGGCGGAAGCAGTGAAACTGATCCTGTAACGCTTAAAGTAGGTGACCAGTGTGTGCAGGCTTCGTTCAGAGGATACCGCCAAAAAGTACCCGGACGCATTGAAGCAGAAAACTTTGATCTCGGGGGCAATGGTGTTGCTTATTATGACGCAACCGCGGGCAATACCGGCGGTGTTTACCGCGCTCTTGATGCTGTGGATATTCAAAATTGTACCGATGCGGGAGGCGGATATAATATCGGCTGGGTCTCAGCAGGTGAATGGCTTGAATACAGCATCTACGCTGCTGAGGCCGGCAACTATACCTTTACGCTCCGTACCGCTTCCGCAGCCGCGGCAACAGGCACCATGCGGGTATATATAGATGATATTGACGTGAGCGGGCTCCTTACCGTACCACTCACCGGTAACTGGCAGACCTGGGCCAACGTTTCCAAGCCAAACATCCCGCTTACACAGGGTAACCATACTCTCAAAATCTTTATTGCATCCGGAGAATACAATATCAATTATGCTGATATCCTTCTGACCGAAACTCCCGTCTTCCTGCGGCTCACTTCCCCTGCCGGCGGTGAAGTATATACGGCAGGCAGTGTTCAGGAAATCACATGGGAAAGCGCCGGATTTTCAGACGTTGCCGTTGGCCTTACGACCAACGATGGAGCTACCTGGGCTCCGGTGAATAATGATTACCCCGCAGTCTTTGGAGTTATCAGATTTCAGGTTCCCTCTGTTCCATCAAATAACTGCAAAGTGATGATTGTTGACCGCTTGAATTCATCTCTGAGTGCGGTCTCCCCTGCATCATTTACCATAACCGCAGCAACCGGCGCTGAGGAGAGCCAGGATGCGGTTTCTGATTTCCGGTTATTTCAGAACTATCCAAATCCTTTTAACCCTTCAACCACCATCAGATATCAGCTTCCTGAAAGCGGATATATACGCCTGAGAATATATAACAGTATGGGGCAGCAAACCGCAGTTCTGGTAAACCAACCGCAGACAGCCGGTTCACACACCGTTTCATTTGACGCATCCAATCTTCCCACCGGAGTATATTTCTGCTCCCTTGTAAGCGGCGGCTTCAAACAAACCATACAGATGGTTTTAATGAAGTAATGAAGAATTAATAATGAAGAACCGGTCTGAAACTCTGTGTCTACCCTTTGCGCCTAAGCGTCTTTGCGCGAACTGATAAGACGGGGCAGTCGAACAGGAACTCTTTCTTTTCTGGATGTAATCAGCAACAATCTATCACCTCAGCAACAACATCTTTACAAATCCGAAGTGTTTTCCCGCTGATATCCTTGCATAATAAACACCCGAGGCCAGGGCTTCAGCATTAAATCGGATTTTGTGACTGCCCGCCGGTTTTTCTTCCTGTAAAAGATTTCTGACTTTTTGACCAAGTGAATTATATATCTGAATGGTAACAATTTCTCGTTCGGGAATATAGTACTCAATTGTTGTTTCCGGATTAAATGGGTTGGGGTAGTTATTAAGTAAAAGAAAAAATCTATTGCTTAAACCATCTGCTTCTTTAGCAGATGAAACTGTTGAACGCTGCGTATAGTACAATGAATCACCTTCTCCGTTAACCATCAAAAAAAAGTGAGCCCGCATAATTCCGTCATCGCCCGCCTTAAAATTGTGATATCCATATTCTGTTGAATCTCCGTCTGAAATAAATTCTGGCTCTGACAGATAGAGGTTATCACCTGCTAACTGGGTGTAGAGTCCTATAATATCTGCTTCCGGATTTCCGGTTGAAAAATTAAAATCCCGTTCATCCTTCCAGAAACACCAGACACGGTTATTAGTAAAATCATAGGCGGTTTTAACAAGGTGACTTCTTATTAACGGCTGCGAAATGGTACGCTGTTCAGACCAGGTATTCCCTCCGTCGAGTGAATATATATAGAGCACCGATGCAGTATATGCAGGATTAGGGTTTGGATATACGTGAAAGAAAAGATGCATTCTGCCATACTTGTCAATCACCAGATTAGGGTCCCATTGGTTACCCTGCCCTCCGGCTAAAAGTTGTTGCGTCTGCCAATTAGCGCCGCCATTTGTTGAACGGGCTCCGTAAACATCCCACCCCGAAGCAGATTTACTATTTTCCCTCCAGGGTATAAGTAATGTATCTGATTCAGTGCCTGAAAAATCAGCGACAGGAAAGGCGTCCGGTTTTCCGTCAAATGAACTTAGCCGCAATCGTGTGCTCCAGTTTAAGCCGCCATCAATGGAACAAGAGTAGTAAACTTCAGCAGTATCATTTGCTGATTCGTGATTACCATCCTGCCACATAACGTGCAGTCTGTTTTTTCTGTCAACAGTTATCTGATAAAACCCGATCGAGCTTGTAATCTGAGTGTTGATGGAAGTGACCTCAGACCAGTTTTGTGTTAGTGGGTAATATATACTATGAAAAAGCCCCAGAGGTTCAGATGCTTTCCACACTATGTGAATATTTCCTGATGTATCACTTTCAGCAGATGCTGTTCCAGTCTGCAGCATACCGGCGGTCACAGATATCTGGCGGGGTGCGGGCGCCAGCCAGCTATTTCCGTTGTCTGATGATCCTGCCATAAAAATTTTTCCGTTTTCCTTATAAAAAATTATGACGGCGCCATCTCTTGTAACTACCATTGAATTTGCCACAGCCCCGCCCATTTTTGCACCCGCCACAGTAGGCGGAACTGATTTGGGTGATTGATACCAATTTCCGTTTATCCCGTGATTCTGACCAGATATTTCTCCCAATGTTAAAACTAAAATTAAACCAACAATAATTTTCTGCATTTTTTCTCCTTTATGATTATCAGCTTAAGACAAAATATCATACGAGAGGTTTAATCTTAAACTGTCCTCCTGTGACCCAATTCACACACCCGAAAACTTTTTGACTCATCATAAAGCCGGCTGATCAATCCAAAGCATTAAAGGTTTTTCTTCAGATGAATGTGATATGAATTACTCCCAATATCTGGAAATTTATCCGCCTTAGTGCGTTAAGAATCCAGGACATAGTAAGGGCAATCCGGAACCCCGGAATTCATACCTCATAATTCACAACTCATACTTCCTTTGAAGTCTCTCATTTTTCCCCTATTTTGGGCATGTAGTTTATAAGAAAACTTGAACGGAGAACCGATAATGATAGATAAAATCCAGCAATACCTCGGCGCTGAAGCCGATGCACTTCTTTCCCACAAAGCAATTGTCCCAAAAGAAACCCTGACCCTGCCCGGACCGGATTTTGTAGACCGCGTCTTTGCAGCCTCAGACCGTAACATCAATGTTCTGCGTAATCTGCAGCTTCTTTATAATACCGGCCGTCTTTCAGGCAGCGGATATCTTTCAATCCTCCCGGTTGACCAGGGAATTGAGCACTCAGCAGGAGCATCCTTTGCGCCTAACCCGATTTATTTTGACCCCGAAAACATTGTAAAACTCGCTATTGAAGGAGGCTGTAACGCAGTCGCTTCCACACTCGGTGTGCTCGGCATGGTCGCCCGGAAATATGCCCACAAGATTCCTTTCGTTCTGAAAATTAACCACAACGAACTGCTCACCTACCCTAATAAATTTGACCAGGTGATGTTCGCCAATATCAATCAGGCATGGGATATGGGCTGCGCAGCAATAGGCGCCACCATCTATTTCGGCTCGGAAGAAAGCACCCGCCAGATTCAGGAAGTCAGCGAAGCTTTTGCTTACGCTCATGATCTCGGTATGGCTACCATCCTCTGGTGCTACACAAGAAACAATGCATTTAAGGCTGATAAAGATTACCATGTTTCTGCCGACCTTACCGGTCAGGCAAACCACCTCGGTGTTACCATCGGTGCGGATATTATCAAACAGAAGATGGCGGAAAACAACGGCGGATATAACGCGGTTAAATTCGGCAAGACTCACAAGAAAGTTTACAGCGAACTTTCAACTGATCATCCGATAGATCTGGTTCGCTATCAGGTAATGAACTGCTACATGGGCAAAGCCGGCCTTATCAACAGCGGCGGCGCTTCAGGCGATAATGACTTTGCTGAAGCAGTTAAAACCGCGGTTATCAATAAACGCGCTGGCGGCATGGGCCTTATCTCCGGACGCAAAGCTTTCCAGCGCCCGATGAACGAAGGTGCTTCACTGCTGCATGCTATCCAGGATGTCTATCTGGAAAAAGAAGTTACCATAGCATAATATGACTTAAACTGAAAAAGCCCCCGCTTTTTGAGTGAGGGGCTTTTTTGTTATATACAACTGATATGTTCTCCGCCTGGTACCTCCGTTCAGCCGCGTATATCCGGACTCAGCTTCACGCCATCGTAAAAAATGACGCCCGGAATGTTATTTTTGTGGCTATTATCATCGGGATCGTAAGCGGGCTTGCGGCTGTTGTCCTGAAATCAACCGTACACTTCATTCAGTCGCTCCTGATCTCACGGAAGGAATCCGATTACGGCTACTGGCTCTTTCTGCTGTATCCCCTCGCCGGAATCCTGCTTACTGCTATATATATCAGATTCTTTCACGGCGGAGTGTTTGATAAAGGAGTGGGCAATATCCTTTTTGCCATCTTTAAAAAGGCATCAAAAATCGAGCGGCATAAAACCTATTCACATCTTCTCACCAGCGGAGTGACTGTTGGTTTTGGCGGTTCGGTTGGTCTAGAGGCGCCGATTGTTATAACAGGCGCTGCAATCGGTTCGAATGTGGGGAATTATTTCCGGCTCTCTTATAAACAAAAAACCCTGATGCTCGCCTGCGGGGCGGCAGCAGGTATTGCGGCTATTTTTAACTCCCCTGTTGCGGGAGTGCTCTTTGCGGTTGAGGCACTTCTCTTTGGCGTTACCGTTTCAAGCTTTGTACCGCTCCTTATTTCAGCCGCCACCGCAGCGGTTGTTTCCAAAATTCTCTATTCAGGACAGCCCTTCCATCTGATTACCTCGGGATGGGAAGTTCAGGCGATTCCGTTTTATATACTGCTCGGGCTTTTTACCGGACTTATCTCGTTATATATGACCCGCACCACGCTCTACCTGGAGGAAAAATTCTCCGGAATTAAAAGTTACTGGCGCAAAGCAATAATCGGGGGGCTGAGCCTCGGCGCGCTTATCTTTATCTTCCCTCCCCTTTATGGCGAGGGATATGATTCTATTAATTTTCTTTTTTCGGAAAAAGCAGTTCTCCTGTTTGACAACTCCTTATTTCACCAGTGGAAATATGTCCCGGCAGTTATACTTATCTATCTGGCCGGTATTATTGCGGTAAAAATCTTAGCTACTTCACTTACGCTGGCATCAGGGGGCAATGGCGGCATTTTTGCACCGTCTCTTTTTACGGGAGCTGTTACCGGTTACTTTTTTGCCTACGCGGTTAATCTGACCGGACTGGTTGAGCTGAACGTTGTCAACTTCACTGCTGTGGCCATGGCAGGCATTCTGAGCGGGGTAATACAGGCACCGCTAACGGCAATTTTTCTTATTGCTGAAATCACCGGCGGATACGCTCTCATCGTTCCGCTTATGATTGTCTCGGCCATATCATTCTTTTTCATCCGCTACTTTGAAAAATATTCGATATATACTAAAAAACTGGCTGAAGCCGGAGTAATTGATCCTGAAAACAAGGAAGTAACTGCCGTAAGTAATATCAATATTGAGGAAATAATCGAGCGGAATTTTACTCCGGTCAGCCCGGACGCATCACTGGGTGAACTGGTTGAAGTGATTGCCCACACAACAAGAAACATCTTCCCGGTCGTGAATGAGAGCGGCAAACTGATGGGTATTGTTTATCTTGATGATATCAGGGAAATCATGTTTAATCAGGATTTATATTCCACGCTGTTTGTGACCGATATGATGTCCCGTTCGCTTGTTACCTGGGATATATCAGAACCGGTTCAGAACGCGATTCACAAGTTTGAAAAACACAATGTCTGGAACATCCCCGTCACCCGCGAAGGCAAATACGACGGATTTATCTCCAAATCAACCCTTTTCTCACACTACAGAAAACAGATGTCCGAAATAACGAAAATGTAGAAAACAATTGTGAATTGTAAATGGTGAATTGTGAATTATTCTTTAATAATTCACCGGAAATTTTCACCGCAAATGATAATTTTAAAAAAATTACTGCGGTCAGTCCTTCGAATTTGATTTTAGTTTCTTAAGTATAGCCGTTAATAATTTCTTGATTTCATTTGCATCTTCGTAAATACTGGCATGTTCTGTTTCACTTAAATAATCAGTTTCTTTCAGTAAATCAAGCCAGTACATTGTTTCATCGATTTCTTTCTGTGATATAGAAAGTTTGTGAATGAAATCAGCCCTACTTTGTGCATTTTCTGATTCAACAATCTGAGCCCCAACCGATGTTCCACAGCGAAGTAATTGTTTCGGTATAACATATTCCTTATGAGTTGCGATCAGATATTTATATAGCTTAACGATTCTCACAGAAAATTTGAAACTTTTCTTTTTTACAATATTCTCTTTACTCATCTGTTATTCTGTTTCAAATGATGGTTTTAAAATTACTGTTTATATATTCTGTTTCACAATTCACCATTCACCATTCACCATTCACAATTCCTCTCCCGTTTCTCCATTTAGAAGTTTTCAAATTGTATCCGAACCGTATCCAGTGCGGCTGACGGGCGTAAACATCGCACCAGGGATTCAGACCTTTGGTGAACACATATATACCATCACGTTCATAAAATTCTCCGCCGGCATAACACTGCCCGGTGCGGAGCAGGAATGCCTGAATGGAGTCATCTTTGAGGCTGAGATTTCGTTTGTAGAAGTTGCGTAAGTGGGCGCAGAAGAGCCGCAGATCAAACGGCTCATATCTCCCTGTATTCTCCTGAAAGTGCACACAAGTGCAGTGCGACCGGGAGGGAGCAAACTCCGCTCCCTTCGCTTTATATATCCGTGCAAATGCCGGCGGAAGTTCCGGAGCAAAAAGCACCACATTCTTCCACCCCTTTTCCTCCAGTATGGCAGACGGATGCTTTCCGCCTGCCGGTAAAACTGCTGCCGCTACGGAAATTAATCCTTTTCAGCCATTAACTGCTGGCGGTATCCTTCAAGAGCTCTCATCTGCTCATCATTCAGTTTCGGGTAATCCATCTCGAAGCTTTCAAGAGTCTGGGTTATTACCTCGGAAATCAGCAGGCGGGCATACCATTTTTTGTCCGCGGGAATTACATACCATGGGCCGTATTTTGTGCTGGTGCCGTTCAGACATTCCTCATAAGCTTTCTGGTATTCATCCCAGAAACCTCTTTCCTTAAGATCTGAGGAGGAGAACTTCCAGTTCTTTGTCGGGTCGTCAAGACGCTGCAGGAATCTTTTTTTCTGTTCTGACTTGGAGACATTCAGGAAGAACTTCACGGTTATGATACCATTCTCATAAAGATAGCGCTCGAAATCTTTAATCTGACGGTAGCGGTGATCCCAGATTTTGTTGGTAACCATTTCAGGCGGAAGTTTCTGCTTACCCTGCAGATCATGGACTTTTACCACCAGCACCTCTTCATAGTGACTGCGGTTAAATATGCCTATTCTGCCTCTTTCAGGGAGTGATTTATTAATCCTCCAGAGATAGTCATGATCAAGTTCCTCGGCTGAGGGGTTCTTGAATGAAAATACCTGGGTTCCCTGAGGATTCAGTCCGCTCATTACATGCTTAATGGCGCCGTCTTTTCCTGCTGCATCCATTGCCTGGAAAATTAACAGCAGTCCGTATTTATCATGAGCATACATTTTATCCTGAAGTTCGGCCATTTTTTTTACATTTTCCTTCAGCTTTTCGGCCGCCTCATCTTTGGACTCAAACTTTCCGGAGTCGCCCGGATCTGTTTTGCTTATCTTAAATGAGCCGTCATAAGGAACGCGGTACTTGTCAATATTCATAGAACCTCCGGTGGGATGTGATAAAGGGGAAAAAGCGATTTGGAACACATTGGGAAAAATCCGTATTTGTGTCCGGTATAAATAAGAAATCCCGCGGTTAAATTCAATATGAATCTTGCCGATTTGGCCGGATGTGATGTGCGATCACACTTAAGTGGAGCATAGCTTTCACTTTCTTTCCCTCCTGAATTGAGGAAACGTTATGCTGCTCCTTCTTATTTTCTGCACTGATCTGCCAAATCTGAGGGGAAAACTAATTTACACCACTCACCCCATTCTTTACATTATTCGCCGGTTTTACTGAGTGCAATTTTATGCTCATTGCATTTGCGTTAATCTGCGAAATCTGCGGGAAAAATGATTTGTACCATCCCCCCATTTTTTACATTAATCGCCTGTTTTACCGAGTGCAATCAAACTTTCAGAAAGTCTCCATTGTTATTATTACGTAACAAATTAATTTTTCTATGCAAAATCTTTCAGACCGATTCAGAATACTTCAGGAAGGCACCCCGGGCAAGGGGCCGGTGCTTTACTGGATGAGCCGCGATCAGCGGGCGTACGATAACTGGGCACTTCTTTTTGCTCAAAAACTTGCTCAGGAAAACAACCTGGCCCTGGTGGTCGCCTTTTCCCTGGTGCCGGAGTTCCTGCAGGCAACCCGCCGGCAGTATGGCTTTATGCTCAAAGGACTTGAGGAGACCGAAAAGCATCTGAAAGAGCTGAATATCCCGTTTCATATGCTCCTGGGTTCACCGGCGGATACTCTGCCCGAGTTCATTCACGAGCATAATGTTTCGTATCTGGTGGCTGACTTTGACCCGCTCCGGATAAAACGCGTCTGGAAGCGCGATGTGGCGAAAAAGATATATATACCATTCTACGAGGTTGATGCTCATAACATCGTCCCGGCACTGATCGTCTCAGATAAAACGGAATTCGGCGCTTATACCATCAGGCCGAAAATAATCCGGCTGCTTGGTGACTACCTGACTGATCTGCCCGCGCCTGAAGTTCAGAAGAAACGGGCTCCCGCGGCAAAAAACAACTGGAAAAGTATATACGCCTCGCTGAAGGTGGATGAAAGCGTGCCGGAAGTTACCTGGCTTAAGCCGGGGGAAGATGCAGCGCATGAGGTGCTGGATGGATTTCTCACCGGAGGGCTTCAGAAATATAATGAGGAACGCAACGACCCGGTGCTTGACCGTCAGTCTAACCTGAGCCCATACCTCCACTTCGGACAGATTTCAGCCCAGCGCGTTGCCTTTGAAGTAAAGCGCTATTCAGCTCCTCAGCTGACTGAGTCTTTTCTTGAAGAACTGATCGTAAGACGGGAGCTTACCGACAACTTCTGCTATTTTAACACGAAGTATGATTCCTTTGACGGATTCCATGACTGGGCAAAAACCACGCTCAACGCACACCGGAAAGACAAACGGGAGTATATATACTCGCTCCGGCAGTTTGAAAAAGCTGCCACCCATGAAGATCTGTGGAACGCGGCTCAGATGCAGATGGTGCGCACCGGAAAGATGCACGGATATATGAGGATGTACTGGGCAAAGAAAATACTGGAGTGGTCTGAGTCCCCTGAAGAGGCACTGAAGATTGCCATAAAGCTGAATGATAAATATCAGCTTGACGGGCGGGACCCTAACGGTTATGTGGGGTGTGCCTGGTCAATCGGCGGAGTGCATGACCGCGCCTGGACCGAGCGTCCGGTCTTTGGCAAAATACGCTATATGAATTATAACGGCTGCAAGCGGAAGTTCGACACCGAAGCATATATAAAGAAGCATCTTGGTCAGGAGCCGGATTTATTCTCCGCCTGAACGCCTGAGACCAGCAAATACGACTCCCGTATCAGCCAGGTGAGCTCAGGTGATATATCCTCCGGCGAGTGAAGCGTGACTTTGTGTGCGATCCGGTTTGCTGATACATGAAGGTGAGCTGTGATGAGTTCTGATTCTGCTATTCTGCCAAGATAAAACTCCGTATCAAGCCGGTCCTTTTTAACATTCACGGAAAGAAACCCCGCACCTGCTCTGAAACTTATTGCACTGGGGGTTGCTTCTATGCTGACCTCACCGAATGATTCAACCAGTTTAACAAGCTGAAGAAAAGTGAGATAGAGAATTTCCGGACGGTTTTCAAAATGCTGCTCCGGCGCCATGGTCTGGCATGAGTGATACTGGTCAGCACACCGGAAGATGCGCCCGCACCGGGGGCATCTCCAGCTCAACGGACCGCCTCTATGCCGGTATATATATCAGCCCGCATCAGGGCATTACCACCACGCGGTTGCTTACCTCGTTTAGGTTTTCAGAAGGAGGAGGCAGATGTTCTTCATACAATTTACCCACGGCCTCTACAGCATCAAGCAGACCCCTGCAGCTCTCGCCGTTTTTAATCGACTCAAGCAGCCGGTTTTTTATCTCTTCCCAGATTCCCTCCGGCGCTTTGCCGTGAATTGCTTTATCGGCCATTATGTAAAGCTCGCGTGATTTAAGAACTATATATATCAGAATTCCGGTCGCGGCTTTTGTGTTGAACATCCCCAGCCGGCGGAACTCCTGCTCTGCCAGCGCGCTGAGCGGCTTCCCCTTCTGCAATATCCCCCTCTGCTCCTTAATGGATATGGCAATCTCTCCCGAGGTTTTCTTTTCCATTTCTTTGATTTTTGAGGAAATCAGCAGCAGTTCATCATCCGTGAGAAATTCGTAAAACAGTGTCAGCATAGCTTTATTAATCCGTTATCAGTTACTTTGAGCCAAAAATGTAAAAATACTGTCTGAAATTAGGGGAAATCATGCCGGATTCAAAACCCCGGAGAATAAAATCCGCTTTTCTGCCCGGGAATGCCGGAAATTCCATCACTGCGTCCCTCCCTGTTCGAGTGCTCTGATAGCTTTTCCCAGGCCGTTTTTGTAAATTTAATTTTACATTTTAACACAATTTCTGCTGCGGCATACACATCATGAAAAAGATTTTCCTCTTCCTTCTCCTGACCGCCTCTCTCTTTTCCCAGGAAATCACCAGCGAGTACTTCCGCGTTAATGGCGAGGTGTATTTCACTTTTGCCAATCCCGGACGTGCCGTGCTGGATGAACTGACCACCGTCATTTCACTCGACTACGCCGACGCTGATTCGGTAAGGGCTTATGCTAATGAGAAAGAGTTTGAGCGTTTCAGAAGATTCGCCATCCCATTCCGCCAACTGCCCCACCCGGGTGATGTGAAGGACGTACGGATGAGCAATACTCTGGAAGGGATGGAAGCATGGGATGCATACCCGACGTATGATGCTTATGTTGCCATGATGCAGGGTTTTGCTCAGAATTATCCTTCCATCTGCCGGCTTGTTGATGCAGGGAATACGATACTGGGGCGGAAGATATATTTTGTTGTGATCTCAGCCAGTGTACAATTACGGGAACCTGAACCGCAGCTGATGTACACTTCCTCAATGCACGGCGATGAGATTACCGGATATGTACTGATGCTCCGTCTGATTGATTCACTCCTGACTTCATACGGCACTGATCCCAAAATTACCAATCTGATTAACCAGACGGAAATCTGGATTAACCCGCTTGCCAATCCTGACGGCACCTACCGCACAGGCAATCACACCGTAAGCGGAGCAAGAAGAGGAAACAATAATAATATAGACATCAACCGCAACTTTCCTGATCCGGCAGCAGGTGAACATCCGGACGGAAACGCCTGGCAGCCCGAGACCATCGTGATGATGAATATCGCAAAAGCAAACAAGTTTGTGCTTTCAGCAAACTTTCACGGCGGAGCAGAAGTGGTAAACTATCCGTGGGATACCTGGGTGCGCCGCGCTGCTGATGACCAATGGTGGCAGTTTGTTGCGCACATGTATGCTGATACAGCGCAGGCACACTCTCCTTCTACCTATATGCGCGGATTCAACGACGGCATCACCAACGGCTATGACTGGTACCGCATCACCGGAGGCAGGCAGGATTATATGAATTACTTTATGCGCTGCCGTGAAGTAACGATCGAGATATCAAACACCAAGCTGATAAGCGCCTCCCTGCTTCCCGCGCACTGGGAGTATAATAAGCGCTCGCTGCTGAACTATCTTGAAAACGCGCTGTATGGTATTCACGGATTTGTTTCAGCGGGGGCTCATCCTGTTGATTACCTTATACGAACTAATATAAAAATAAATGGTCTTGATACAGACAACTCTGATATATATGCAGATTCAGCCAGTCGTGGTTACTATGTGAGAATGCTTGCACCGGGAACCTATACTCTGCAATTTATTCCGCAGGATACATTGTTCCCCGGCGCTTTACCACAACCTTTCTCAAATATAACCGTTACAAACTTTAACCGTACTATTCTGAATGTGATAGTCCCCATTCCTCTTTCACCGGTTGAACTGACATCTTTCACCGGGGTGCAAAATCAGAACGGCATCACACTGAAATGGTCAACTGCCTCCGAGGAAAACAACCGCGGATTTGAAATACAGCGCACCACCCCCTTACCAAATGATTGGGTAACCATTTCATTCATCAGCGGAAATGGCACGACCGCTGATGTTTCATCCTATATATATACCGATAACGCACCCCTGAACGGCAAAAATCACTACCGACTGAGGCAGATTGACTTTGACGGCACCGAAACTTTTTCACCGGAGATTGAAGTTGAGTTCGCACTGCCTGATGAATTTTACATTTCAGACAATTATCCGAACCCCTTTAACCCCGCCACGCAGTTTACCGTATCGCTGCCATCGGAGAGCAGAGTTGTGTTAACCCTTTACTCCCTTAGCGGAGAAGCGGTAAGGAGAGTGGATTTCGGAATGAGGCCCGCGGGTCTGAGCCAGCTTAATCTTGAGGCGGCCGGACTTGGCTCAGGAGCATATTTTTACACCATACGGGCAGGAGAAAACACAAAATCGGGCAAAATCACCCTGCTGAAATAGCGAATTTGGCAGAAAATCGGTAAAATCCCGGTCCCCGGCTTTTAAAAATCAGGCCGGACTCCGTATATTTGAAGTCTGTGATTTTTGAAAATCTCAAGAATTGCTTAATTGGAGAGTTGGTCCCGACAAGTCGGGATTGAATACGGAGAGTTGGCAGAGTGGTTGAATGCGGCGGTCTTGAAAACCGTTAAGGATGTAAGTCCTTCCGGGGTTCGAATCCCTGACTCTCCGCAACCTTTGAAAAGCCCGATTGAATGATCGGGCTTTATCATTTTAAATTGATATGTATAATTGTCCTTCCGGGGTTCTCCCGACAAGTCGGGACTGACTCTCCGCAAAAGAGGTCTGATGAAAGTCAGGCCTTTTTCATTTTAAAGGTGTGTGGCGGTCTTGCTCTGTAGGAGTCCCTACTGGAAAACCATTAAGGATGTAATCCGCCGCGGGCGGACTTCCGGGGTTCACCCGACGAGTCGGGACCGACTCTCCGCAAAAGAGGTCTGATGAAAGTCAGGCCTTTTTCATTTTAAAGGTGTGCGGCGGTCTTGATCTGTAGGAGTCCCTTCGGGAAAAACCGTTAAGGATATATTCCGCCGTCTCGGACTTCCGGGGTTCTCCCGACGAGTCGGGACTGACTCTCCGCGAAGAATGAAAGGTCTGATGATAATCAGGCCTTTTTCGTTTTAGGACTTTTTATACTTTACAATTCTGATCTGGCTTCGGCGGTCCTACTAAGTCGTAGTCCCTTCGGGAAAAACCGTCCGCGTCTAAATGACCATTAAATTCATATAACAACATTCCCCAATCAGGGTGATCAATAAAGGCCAGGGGAAAACTCATTGAATAGGGAGAATGAATTTGCTTCGGATCAGATGAAAACGTATCATTGGCGGATACTCTGTTATTAATTTGGTTTAGAGCTACGGAGCGAAATGTGGTAAGAAGGAGATCCCCGGGCTCTTTAAGCGAACAATACTGGCAAAGACTGCTTGTAATATTGAAACAGTTAACGGGATTTTTAAAAGTTTGTTTTTCCAACCCGCGAACACCAATGAAGGAAGGGAAATTGTGGAGCAGATTGAGCTGGTTTTGTTGAATTGCACAAGATTCTTTTGCTGTTTCTTTCTTGCATTGGATTAATGCGGTTTTTTTTAGGAGAATTTTTCTGTTTTGCGTGATCAGCGAAATAATAACAAGATCTGCCAGTTCTGATGGGGTATCCTGACCTAAATGATTATTTTGCACGGATGAAGCTTTACCTTGAATTTTTTTTCACTAAGGCGAATATTTTTGTAATATTTATTGGATAGGAGACCTGCCATTTCTGTGACCATTTTTACTTCACCCATTTTTGCAGTATAAGCGGTTTTGAGAAATTCTGAGCATTCCTGTGCAAGAGCATTCTGCCAAACCCTGAAATCAGTATTGGTCATATATCCACAAAAAGTTTTGAGTATAAATTGTACATAGCAGCCCTTAAACAATGTAAAAAATGTTAAAATTAACGGTGGAAAATCAGCCATGTGAGTTTATGTTAAAATCCGGGACTAGGTATTTACTCCTATTGACTTTGAAAAAAATAAGAGTTTACTTGCACAAACAAAAAAAATGTCTGAGGATGGGATATGGGGGATGAGAAGAAACATAGATAAGAAATAAATTGGCCTTTCCCGGTAGAGAAAGGCCGCAAGGGAAATGGAAGAAGGATGCGTTAACAATGCTTCAACCATCACCGAAATATAATCATTCTACCGCGTTTAAACTAAATATAAAGGAGCTCATTATGAGTAACTTATTTAGATGCCGGCCTGAGGGCATTACAAAATTCAGGAAATTAGTGTTCTTTTTCATGTTCTTATTTTGTACAATGGCCCACGGGCAGATGACGAAAGGTATGTCTGTACTGATGAACCAGCCGGCTTAGAGGAGTCTATTGAGAATCAAACCGGTGGATTTTTAAAACCCGCAATGACAGCACCGGGTGAATTTTTCAGGATATTGTTTGTGTATGTAGGATTTGAGAATGATACGGTGACCTCTGCTGGTGACTGGACATTAGGCCAGCTGCCTACGTATGCCCGGAATTTTGCCGACAGTACGGTCCATACCATGTACAGAAGCGGGACGATGTCTGACTATTGGTCAGAAATGTCTTATAATAACTATCATATCATCGGTGAAGTGTATCCGGCACAGGTTACCATACCTTTTTCATACAGGTCCGGTAGTTATTCCGCTGCTGTTTCGGTTACCATTGATTCATTATACAATAAAATTAATTACGCCAAATATGATAACTGGGCATGGAACGGAACAAGCTGGGAGTTTAAGGAGGAAGCAGGGGATGGTTATATTGATATGATGATAGTTGTATTCAGAGGTGCAGAAAAAGATAATTGGGGTTTTTCAGGAGGAATAGCTGGTTTGGGACTAGGTTCAGATAAAGCGATATCATCTTCGATTAGTGTAGGAGGCATTTTTAACCGATTAGGGTCCGGTATTGTGGTGCGGGACGGCAGCAACATTAATCATTTTGGCTTTTTAGGGTTGCTGAATCATGAATTAGGACACTACTTGTTGGGATATCACTCAAGCGCCGGCGGACTGATGACCGGATACTACTACACGAGCACCTATGTGTTAGGAGCATGGGAGCGTTATCAGTTGGGTTACATTTCTTATACCATAGCTGATCAGAATAATTTTACAACAACGTTGGGAGACTATGTGGAGGATGGTGATGTATTAAAAATACCTGCGGGATACGGCGGAACAAAATTTTATCTCGTAGAAAACCATCAGAGGAAAAGTATTTATGATTTTATTGCCCGTGGGGATGAACTTGCAGGAGGGTATGATACTACCGCAACGAAAGGGAAGGGTATATACGTTTGGGAAATATCCGGATACAGCGCCACAGCATACGGAAATAACGGTGTGCCTCCAAATATTGAATTGAAAACGGGAAACGGCGCCTGGGACTGGGTACAAAACGGAACGATAAGTATGCCAAGCGGCTGGCCCAGCACTATGCCTTTAAGCGGCCGTGTTGCTGTTAACCGAAATACCGGAAAGAGCGACCGGCATCCGCAAAATGTATTTTATAACGGCAGCTGGTGGGAGAAATGGCATGATACCATACCTTTGGTAAAAACGGACTCATTGCGGAGAAATGTGTTCGGGATAGAGGGGCAGGCGTGGAATGATAATTATACTGAGATATTCAGCCCCTGGAGTGCACCAAGCACTTATATTGACTCCTTATATACGATGGCCATGCAGGTTTACAGCCAAAGCGGGGAAAATATAACTTTAAAAACATTTAATACGTATGCCTCTGTATTGGCGCTACCACCAGCGAAGCCACAGTTTTTACAAGTTAAAAAATTTGGAACAAGCCCCAAATTAGCGTGGACGGCAAATATAGAGCCGGATGTTAAAGCAGGGGGGAGTTATAAGATTTACAGCAAATATACAACAGGAGCGGAACCGACAACATGGAATCATATAGCAACGATTAGTGCTTATACTCATCCTGATACACCTGTGACTTCGTGGATTGACCCTAATCCGTATATTACAGGGCAAGTTGAGGATTACAAATTGTTCTATAAAATATCTGCGGTTGACAGCACGAATTTGGAATCTATGCATTCTCAGTATGACTGGATTTATTTTGATTTAACCATACAAAAGGACGGACAGAATGAAACCAGCAGCGTGCCGAAAACTTATTATTTAAGTCAAAATTACCCTAATCCGTTTAATCCGAGTACCACAATTCAATACGGCATAGAAAGCAAGGGGGAAGTGAGTATTGGATTATTTGATATATTGGGGAAAGAAGTTATGACCATTGAGCGGACATACCGGGAGCCGGGAAACTATGAGGTACAACTGGATGCAAGCAGTTTAAGCAGCGGGGTATATTTTTACGTGATGAAAACTAATGGAATAGTTTTATCCAAAAAGCTGACGATATTGAAATAAGAATTACACAGGGCTTTCTATATATAAAGGTGCAAATAGTAAAAAAGCTATCATTAGGAAGCCCTGATTTGTTGGAAAAATAATTAAGGAAGTCAATTTGAAGAAGAGTATTTTGTTAATTACCATTACATTCATATTACTTAGTGAAAAATCTGTAGCACAACCAACCTTACCCAGAATTCAAATGCCATACGGTATAGGAAATGTGTGGATTGATGATATAGTGGACGGAAATGATAAAAATCGCTTTGAATACATTGATGATAACTTCATTATCGATTCAATTTCGTATTGGGTTTTGGAACGCAGAAGCTACGGGTACATGTCCCTGAAATATGCACGTATCCGACCCGACGGATACCATGTTGAACGTGTGGACAGCAATGTGATTGCCCCAAACTATGAATGGATACACTGGAAAGAAAATCCTCAGATAGGCGATCAATGGATTAACCAATGGTTGCACCAAACTTGGAGATATCAGATTATTGACATTTTTACAGCAGCGATTTATGGACAACCTGATACATTGTATGGACTAAGAATAAGTTTAGATGGAAATCCATATGAATTATTTGCTTTATACAGTTTAAAATTTGGAATACTATCCTATACAGCGGAATTTGAAACAACGTCTCAGTTGGGCTGCGTAATTAATGGAGTAGTTTATGGAGATACGACATTTTACCCATGGGTGAGTGTTCATGATGAGGTGATGGAATCCGATTACCGGCTTGAGCAAAATTACCCAAATCCGTTTAATCCGAGCACCACAATTCAATACGGCATAGAAAGCAAGGGGGAAGTAAGTATTGGATTATTTGATATATTGGGGAAAGAAGTTATGACCATTGAGCGGACATACCGGGAACCGGGAAACTATGAGGTACAACTGGATGCAAGCAGTTTAAGCAGCGGGGTATATTTTTATGTGATGAAAACGAATGGAAAAGTTTTTTCTAAAAAGCTGACTCTATTGAAATAGGAAATGCACGGGGCTTTCTATATATGAAAATACATGCAATAAAAAAGTTATATTTAGGAAGCCCCATTTGTTTGAAGAAAAATAAAGGAATGTGATGTGAAGAAGAATCTTATATTAATCACGATTGCAGCAGTAGTTCTGATTGCAAGAGCTGAGGCACAATCTACACCGAGAATACAGATGCCATACGGCGTGGGTAATGTGTGGGTGACCGACGTTGTGAATGGAAATGAGAAAGCACGATTCGAATATTTACCTGGTAAAATTATAATTGATTCACTTGATTATACTATACTTGAAGGTCGAAGTATACATCATGTATATAAATACTATACACGGGTCCGTCCCGATGGATATCACGTTGAAAGAGTTGACAGCAGCGTAATTGCACCAAATTATGAATGGATACATTGGAAAGAAAATCCCCAAATAGGTGACGAATGGGTTAATCAAAAAACGATTTACATGTGGCGTTATAAGATTACTGAAATACTTTTAGACCTAGTTTATGGACAGCCCGACACATTGTATAGACTTAGAATTAGTTTAGACGGAAATCCATATGAATTATTTGCTTTATACAGTTTAAAATTTGGGATACTCTCCTATACAGCTGATTTTGAAACTGACCGGCAAATGGGCTGTGTAATTAATGGGGTAGTGTACGGAGATACGACATTTTACCCATGGGTGAGTGTACGTGATGAGGTGATGGAATCCGATTACCGACTTGAGCAGAATTACCCGAATCCGTTTAATCCGAGCAGTGAGATACGATTCCGCCTGCCTGAAAGCAGTGAAATTGAGCTTGGGGTGTATGATATACTCGGAAACAGAGTAGCAGTTTTAGCAAAGGGGCAATATGAGCAAGGGAGCCATGGGGTGATATTTGACGGTGCTCATTTAGCCAGCGGGGTTTATTTGTACAAGTTGAGCTATGGCAGAGGGATGACCCTGACCAGAAAAATGACATTGTTGAAGTAAAATACGGGAAACCAGCTATGAGAGGCCGGTGTAAAGTTATGCCGGCCCCTCATTTTAAGGTCATAAAATAACAAAAGAGAGAATAACTAGGTATTTACTCCTATTGACGAAGTGGGGGATAAGTAGTAATATAGGCTAAAGCAGTTGTTTTTTTTTGTGTAGAATTAAAAAAAACCGGGGAACCGGGAAATGAGAAGTAAAAGGGCTTTTTATTCAATAAATATAAAAAAAAGGCGGAAAAATGGATTGGTGTACTTGTTTACGGGAAAGGTTAGCAGCAAAAGGAATCAGACTAACCACAGTGTTGTTTGCTCTACTCTTATTTGCGGGAGAAATAAATGGACAAATAATCGGGGAGATTTTCAGCAGAAGCGAAGGGGAGGCGAAGTTTGGGGCTGTTACCATGAGGGCCACTATGGAAAGCAGAATTCTGCTGAATGAGGCAAAAAGCAGACCATATTTAATGTTCGGGATAGCGGGGGGAGTGGTGGTGGTAGCCGATAAGGAGAGAAAAATTGTATATCCGGAAGGATTTGAATTACAAAATGAAAAGGTAATGATGATTTACAGCAGGGAAAGGATAGAGGAATTGCTTTTGAGAGGCGGGGAAGAAATTGTTTATGCAGAACAGCGAGAAAAGGCATTTACCTTGCGTTGCGGGGAGTTTATACTAGAGGTGGGAACGCCGTGTCCACCATATTGTTTGGAATAGCAGGAAAATAATTGGACAATTTATTGCCTAATGTATTTTTAATACTAAGCATTTTTACAGCTTACAGACAAAGAAGTGAAAAATACGGACCGATATTTTTTCTTTTTGCGTTAGGTGAGATTATTGCGCATATTTTTTTATTTGGACTCGGAATACGAGGGAACCACTGGTATATATTGCTTGGTGTGCCAGTGCTTTATTTTTTGCTTTTTGAGAAGCGAGAAAAAAGACATTACTATGTGATAGTTGCGCTAATGGTTTTGGTGTATTTTATTACTCCGACAGATTTGAAGTTGCAATTAATCATAATCGCCGGATTGCACTCGTTGATAACAATACTTGTGCTTAAAGATTCTTTTATGGACTTATTAAAGACCGGTGCTGTAAATCTTTTCTATATGGTATTTGTGTTCTCTGAACTTAATACAATAACAAGAATTATTGTAGGATTTGCAGGCGTGCCAATTTTTAAGGAGTATTTTCTGATATCTGGCTGGACTAATGTACTGTTATATCTTTACTTTTGCTACTACCGTCCAGGGGAACCGAAATTAACACTACGGATAACACGAGAAGAGGATTTACGCCATTGACCGATAATTTCAGTCTACTAAACCCGATCGTATTTTCTGCTGTGATGGTCCTTATGATATTCGGAAGTTTTGTGATTATGACAAAATACGGACTGGTGCCGAATAATTTGCGTCATACGGCAGAAAAAAAACAGATTAAGGAAGAAAAGGAAAAATACGGTAAGTTGTTTAATGAAATGTCGCCGATCCCTATTATATTGTTGAATAATGCAGGCCTGATAGTTTACCAAAACAGGGAAGGGAAGAGGATCGTGCAAAGTATCGAGGCGGCCAAAGGAAGTTCCTTTGGAGGGTTGATATTGCAGATTTTAGGTGAAGAGAGTTTTGAACAGGTCATACAGAGGGGGGCAGAACTGCAGTGTGAATATAAACAGGGAAATACGGTATATATAATAAAGCTGCAAGGTGTGCAGGAACACAAGTTTGCATATATTAGTTTGGTGGATATCAGTGACCGGACGGCCTTAGAAAGGGAGATACAAAAATTTAATGAACGGCTCCAGCAGAGTATTGAACGGGAAAGGAGGAGACTGGCAAATGAACTGCATGACGGACACGGACAGACGTTGACGAGTATCAGAATGTTGGCTGAAAGACTGCAGAAGAAGACAGCAGGAATGTATGACGGAGAATTAACAGAGATATTACGGGAAGCAGATCAGGGTATTGAAGAAATCTATGAAATGGTTAATGAGTTGAAGCCCAAACTGCTGGGGGAACTGGGACTGAATACAGCGTTACAATCTTTGGTAAACCAGGTTGCTAAAACAGCAGAATTAGAAGGGGAGTTTGTAAGCCAAATACCTGACGATTATCTGACGGCTGATGAAGAGATGCGTATATACCGGATAATACAGGAATTGACCAATAACATAGTAAAATATTCAAATGCAAAGCACTTTGGTGTGCAGCTTATCTGTCATGAAGGCATGGTAAATATCATTGTATCAGATGACGGGAAGGGAATGACGGAGGTACACCGTAACAGCAAGGAGGGGAGCGGATGGGGCTTGTTTAATATCGAACATCAGATAAGACAACGAGAGGGGCGTTTTGAAGTGGTAACAGGGAAGTTGTCCGGGACAGAAATATTGATAGAGTATCCTGCAGAAACAAAGGAGAAAAATGAGGCATCAACATGAAGATATTAATTGCAGATGATCATGCAATTGTACGTGCGGGGATATTAACCACCTTGCGGGAGAATGAACTTTTCACCGAGTTTCTTGAGTGCGAAACAGGCGAAGAAGCACTGCGAATAACAGATGAGCAGAACCCGGATTATGTATTTATGGATTTATCCCTGCCCAAGAAGCATGGATTGGTTGTGATACGGGAGCTGCGCCAAAAGGGATTTGACGGCAAAATAGTTGTCCTGACGTTCCATCAGGAAGAGGAATATATCTATAAATCCTACCAGGCAGGAGCGAACGGATATGTGAAAAAAGTGGCTGCGGTGAGTAACTTAAACCGTATTGTGGCCCGGATTGAAAAAGGTGCCCGATTTGCCGTTGAAGGATATGATGAAGAAGCATTGGAGAGATTGCTGCAAAGCTACCGAGGGAAAGTGACCGTAAGCCGGGAGTTTTACGGTGATGTGTTTTTAACTGCCCGGGAAAGAGAGGTTCTGAAAGGAGTTCTTGCAGGAAAAACAACGGCGGAACTGGCAGAGGATTTGGGTATCAGCATAAAAACAGTGAATATATACCGTGGGAATCTGCTTACTAAGTATGAGAGCAAAAATATGGCTGAACTTGCCGGAAAGGTGATGAAGGGGTGAGAAAAATTAATAAACTGATCAGGAAAGTGTTAGAAGTGTCGGTCATGACACACAGAAAATTCTTCGATTTAATTCTACTGATAGTTAATAGCATCTATTTTGTTTCTTGTAGACAAGAAATAAAAATAACAGTTTTGACTTATACCATTTGTTACGGCAATTTTTCTTTCAATAGTTCGAAAATGGGCTCAGAATCCGGGTTGGGGCTGGATTTTACACTAAAAGATTGACCTGTAACACTGTCTTCCAGGATCACCTCTTTGATTTCTCCCAATGCATCGGTTATTCTTCTTATGGAATACCCGGTTAAAATCTCCAGATACTTGCTCATCATAAGCGCGGTAAAGCAAATAAGTATATGTGACTTTACTGAGTCGCTGTTAAAGTGGAACACCGGGCGAGTAGCCAAATCACTCTTGGCAATTCGGAATGATTTCTCGATTTGCCTTAAGTCGTGATATCTTTCAATGATTTGTTGGTCACTCAGTTCTTTTTTAGGAATATTCGTATAGTATCCCTTAAGCCCCAGCAATGTTCTTGCCTTCTGCACCAACGGTTCATTGAGTATATATTCATTACACTTGTTTTTCGGCTTTACAAACTTCACATTTCTTGCTAATGTGGAGTTCTGGATTGACTGATTTGCCCGCTCTATCTGTTTCTCCAACTCATGCTTGTCCTTATGATATCTTTTCTGGCTGTAATGAACAGTTAATTCACTTTTGCTGATTTCACTCTCATAGTCTTCCTGTCCTGGCGCTGTATCTTGCTGTTAATTTACTCAATCATCTCACTCGACATATTTCCAGGTCGTGCACAACGATACAAGAAAATCCTTCCTTTACCAATTATTGAATGTTACTATTGCCAAGCATTGCAGCATCGGCAACGACAATTGGACGTTTTACAGAGTTGATTTCAGTGAAGTTTTTCAGTACTTTTAACATGGTCTTCCCTTCGAATGTGTTTCCGGAGAAAATCTCATAACTTAAGGGAAACCCGCTTCTGGTTACTATCAATCCTACAACAATTTGGGGCTTTTGAGGCTTGTTGTCTTTAGAAAATCCCGGTAACCGCAGCTCATCTCCCTTGAATGTCTCGAAATAAAGCGTAGTGACATCATACAACAGGATGGCAAGATCTTGTTTAACTAACCACCAGCTGAAGCTGTGGGTTATTGAATAAAAGATCGAGTTCCTATCACCTGTTTAATAAGGGGTTGTCTCATTAGTCAAAAAAGTGTGAAAGATGTTTCGTTTTTGATTAAAAAACGCAACATTTTTTTCAAAATAGGACTTATGAGACAGCCCCTTATTCCAAACCGATATCTCCACATGCATTCACGATGAATTTCCGGGGTTCTTCCGACCCTAGTTGGTGCTGCCTCTCCGTCAAAATTAAGCCCGATACATTGTGTCGGGCTTTTTCTTTTTAATGTGTGCGGCAGTCTTGAAATCACTTGAGGGTGTTATCCGCCGTGGCGGACTTCCAGGGTTCTCCCGACGAGTCGGGACTGACTCTCCGCGAGTTTAAGACCGAATTTCGGTTCGGGTTTTTTCGTTTCTTATTGCCATGGATAGTTTTCCTTCCGGGGTCCTCCCGACTCCAGAGGAGTCACAGATTGGTAGAAATTTAATTTCCCACACAACCCAACCAGAATCCGGAGGAGTCAAATGTTGGTAGAATTCGTTCAGCAAATAATCATTTGCGTTGGATAATTATTCACCTGAGTCCCTTTACAAATTCAGGGAACAGTTCTATTCTCTTGCTGTCTTCCGGCTGAATTAAAAATGGTTCAACATCTTTGACCAGACTGCTCGCGTCTGTTGCCTCAAGTTTTTGCATAAGCCGCTTTTTGAGTTCCTGCAGATTGGTTATTCCTGCTTTTTTGTCAAGATATCCATAATCCGGCAGAGTCAGGCCAAACAGGAACACAACATCATAGTAATCCCTGCCTTTTGGTGTTTTTCTGTTCAGCACTGCCCATAATTTTTGAGCCAGGAGAATATTTACCGGGGTGTAATATATACGGGTGAAAACGTCAAACTTATTAAGTAAAAAGGATTCCGGATGGTAATCATATTGCTGCGGTTCTGTGTCAAGCTGAATCAGTATCTTTTCTTCCCTGAAGCCGGAAAGACCGCTTCCGTATAATAAACCCGGCATCTTTATATAACAGCGGAAGGCAGCTCTGTGTACGGTTTTTATCTCTGCCTGATATCCTTCGTCTTCCAGCTTTTGTGCAATTATCTCTGATAGAGAATCAAACTCATCTGCTGTAAGATCCGTATTATCAAAATCAAGATCCTCTGAAAACCGGTTTGTTCCGAAAACGATTCGCAGACAGGTTCCCCCCATAAACCAGAGGCGTGAAGCATATTCAGTGTTAAAAATGATGCTCAGGATTTTATACTGCAGATATTCACGCAGGATATTTCTCTTGAAAGGTTTTTGATGTTCCGGATAGTAACGTTCAATGTCTGAAATCTTAATCATGCTCTCTGATGACCTTCTCTAATATATCAATTCTCTTTTCCAGTGCCTTATTCCGGAAAAGCTGCAGGTACTCTTTCATCTTATTCCAGTCCGTTTTCTCCATGATCTCGCCGGCATTAAATCTCATTCCTGATATTTTTTCCGGTGAATTAAGTCCGGGGTTAAGATAAAAGTAATCAATGATTGCCTTCTCCGGTTCCGCCATTTTAATAACTGTATTCTTCCAGTTCAGTAAAGTATAACCAAAGAAACAGCTTCGGCCAACGGTTCTGTAAGAAAATATAATATCAGTAAAACTGGTCTTCCAGGTCTTTCTGGTAGAAACAGCTGTTATACGGTAAACAGATTCCGGGATAAAACCATAAAAAGCAAAAGCGGACTCCAGCGAAATATATGATGGCTCATAAACCCTGCCGGAAAGATAATAGAGATACAGCTCGTCCACCCCGGCATCACTAAAAAGATAGATACCATTAGCAACCCGGGTAATATAGCCCTTCTTCTGCCACTCAATCAGCCGGTGGTGATAAACCTTTGAACTGAGCTTGGCAACATCACGGAGACTAAACGCCGGGAAATCCTTCAGCTCTCTGGAAAATTCTACAAAATTCATTGTATTTCTTTTTTATACTGTTTCTAATATAATAAAGAAATAGATATTGTCAAAATTTCAACATTTTGAGGTTTTCCCCCATAAAATGACCAAATCCGACTACGGAAGAGGAAGCAAATAGGTAGAATTCCGAATCATCCTCCAACCCCATCCCGACTCCGAAGGAGTCAAACATTGGTAGAAATCCAAATGAACTCACAATCCTATCCCGACTCCAGAGGAGTCGCATATTGGTTGAAATCAGAATTGCCCCACAGTCGAACGCCGACTCCAGTGGAGTCACATGTTGGTAGAAATCTGATTGGTAATTTGCGTTACCGGTATCGCCGGTTTATGCGCTTAAATTTCAGGGAATTTATCAGGTAATATTTTTTGCGTTCTTAATAAAAAATGACGGCGAAACCCCCGTAAATTTCTGGAATGCTTTGGTGAACGATACCCTGTTGCTGAAGCCGCATTTCTCCGCAATCCCATCAATCTTAAGATGCTGAAGTTCACCTGAAGTTATCAGATGAATTGCCTCTCTGACTCTCAACTCATTAACATATGAGTTGAAATTACTATTATACACGCGGTTGATTGCTTTTGAGAGATATGTCCTGTTCGTGCCGAGAATATCCGCCGCTTTGCCAAGTGAGATATCCTTATCAAGATACAGCTTATCTTGTGTCATCAGCCGCTCAAGATCGGCAATATTTTTTTCCAGCCGCGCTTCATCAATTTCTCCGGTGTTCTTTGTATCTTCATCGGAAAAGTCTGCGGCAGACAGTTCGTGGTGAACCGGGCCTTCGACTGCTTCAATATTCTTTTCCACAAGCTTTTTGTTAGCCCTGATCATTTTTATATAAAAATATCCGGTAATCAGCAGCGAAAGAGTTATTCCGGAAATAATGATGACAAGGAAAATTTGCTGATTCTTATAGTGTTCAATTTCCTGTATGTAGTGTTTATAATTATATTCCGCGAACGTATTCATATACTTCGCCTGATAGCGAACGGAATCCTCCCGGTTTTTTGCGGCAAGAAGCAGGTGAAGGTATTCATTCGCTTTAGCCTTATCGTTTAACAATCCATAGGTATCGGCCAGACCGTGGTACAGAGTAACCTGATTCCCGAAATCAGGGTATTGCTCATCAAGCTGTTTCGCTTTATTGAAATAAAACAAAGCGGAATCTGCTTCACCTTGTTCATAACAAAGCGATCCCTTCACGATATACAGCCCCGGCAATTCAGCTGTTTGTCTGAACCGGATGCTGAAAATTTCACCCAGAATAAAATGGTTTTCTGCCTCAGCGAATTTTTTTTGATATAATGCAACCTCCGCCATTTTGCGGTACAGGTAAGGCAGTCCGCTCGAATCCGCATAATTCATCTTTCTTGAGTTTAGAACAGCAAGCGAATGTCTGAATAGTTGTTCCGCCTCAGCAAACCGGTTTTGTTTGATGCGGATAAGCCCGATATTGTTATTAAGGGTAATATATCGCCAGGAGTTTTTGTCTTCATTATTTTCTGCAAGCACCTTACTGTATGTTTCCTCCGCAATATCATACTGCCCGGCGTAATAATGCAAGTCCGCGATCAGTTGCAGCACACCCCCCATTTTATATTCCGGCCCAAGTTCTTCCAGAAGATCCTTTGCTTTCAGCGCGTTGATCATAGCGGAATCCGTCATTGAATTATCACGGAAAGCGATCGCTTTAAACTCATATGCTGCTGACATCAGATAAGCATTCCCTTTATCTGAGGCCAGACTCAGGGCCTTATTGAGCATCCGTATCTTATCATTATAACTATGGAAGCGGTAGGAATGAATCAGCGTTTTAATATAAAGCGAGTTATTGTTTATCCCCGGCACAACGCGCAGCAGCTTTTCACTAAGCGATTTAGCAGAGTCGTAAGGCGCGGTGTACATGATCTCAATGAGAAGCTCTTCAAGTTCTCCTGCCTTTTGAGGGGGAGATTTCTTTATCAGGACAAGAAGGCTGTCAGGACTGTAGCTGCTCTGTCCGGAGAGCGCGGAGGATAAAAAACAGAGAAGAAGAAAAAATGTAATCAAATAAGACCGGCAAATGTAACATAACCAAACACTATCAGTTGACCTGATTCCGGGTTCAAATATTAACAAAAATCCTCTTTTTATAAAGAAAATTCGATAAGATTTATCAATTTTTACGGCTTTATTCTTTTAAGAACAGCCCTGCTGCTCTATTTTGCGCCGCTATTTGTTAGCCGTATTACTTCCCAAAAACCACAAAAAAAATCGAGGCAAAGTTGCGTTTATTCAAACGGTTGATATTCTTGTATGTAGTAGTAACTTTTGTAACTCTGGCAGCTGTAACATTTCCCCCTATTGATCTGGATGTATCCGGAAACACTCAAGATACTTTTTCTGAGTTGCTCACTGGTTCCGCTGGCACCGGGCATGAGCCCCCCTCTCCTGACGCAGTATCCAGGAAGCAGATAATCGGCCAGATCCCCGGGGGCGGTTTTGGCGCCTCAGTCAGCGGAGCGGGGGATATCAACGGAGACGGGCTGGATGATTTTATCATCGGCGCTCCCAACATTTCTTCGGATAAGGGGAGAGTTTATATTTATCTTGGTCCGGTGAGAGCGGCATCAGTTCCGTATGTTATTGACGGTGAAAACGCCGGTGACCTTTTCGGCTCGGCTGTAGCTATTGCCGGTGACCTGAACAGAGACGGCTTTGCCGATATCGTGATCGGAGCGAAAGGGTTCGGATCTTCCGCGGGGAAAACATATATCCTCTTTGGCGGAGAAGATATTGATGTGATTCCTGATTTAACCGTTACAGGCCAGACCGCCGGTGACCTTTTGGGATGCTCGGTTTCCTCTGCCGGAGATGTGAATCTGGATACATTTACCGACCTGATTATCGGCTCGAGTGGTTATAACAGCTCAGCTGGCAGAGCATATATTTTGCTCGGTGGTGCAAATATGAATAATACACCAGACATTATACTGAACGGCAGTAATGCCGGAGATAATTTTGGCTGCTCAGTATCGCTGACCGGTGATATTAACGGTGACACATACGAAGATGTAATCGTCGGCTCATCCGGACACAACAGCAATCAGGGGAAGGCGGAAATCTTTTTCGGCGGTGCAGCAATGAATAGCACCGCAGATATTGTTATGCTTGGAGAATCAGCCGGAGATTATTTTGGGCATGCAGTTGCACTGGCGGGTGATGTTAACGGTGATTACTATGCTGATGTTATTGTTGGCGCATACGGATACAGCTCAAACAGAGGCCGTGCATATATATATCTGGGTTCTTCCCAGCCGGACAATACAGCTGATTTCACTTTCACAGGAGAAACAGCGGGGGATTATTTTGGCTTTGCGGTAAGTTCAGCGGGAGATATGAGATCAGGCGGGTACTCTGATATTCTTATCGGGGCTCACGGTTACAGCGGGAACACAGGAAGGATATATGTTTTTTCCGGAGCGAAAGATATAAGCCCTACACCGCGGGAGAAAATAACCGGCGAAAATTCTAATTCGTATTTTGGCTATTCTGTTGCAATGGGGGGGAACTTTGACGGAGACGGCTACTCTAGCTTTATGGCCGGTGCCCATAATTACCTCAGTGCAAAAGGAATGGTTTACTTTTATAAAAACATGACTGTATCCGGCAACTCACCTGATTATATTTTTACGGACGGCAAGATTAACGCTGAATATTCCGAGACAATTTCGGGTGAGGGCGATTTAAACGGAGACGGTTATCCGGATTTTGCGGTGGTCTCAGCATTGTTCACATCTTCCGATACCGGAAAGATTTATATTTATTTCGGAGGGCCACTCTTAGATAATGTTGCTGACAAAATCATAAAAACACCTCAGCATTTAAGCTACTTCGGCGTTTCAATGTCATCCTCAGGCGACCTGAACGGTGATGGCTTCGCAGATTTAATAGTCGGAGGAAATCAGTACAGCACTGCCAACAACACGAACAGAGGCCGCGTATGGGTCTATCTTGGCGGAAGCAATATGGATACAATTCCTGATTTAATGATAGACGGCGAGGCAGCCTTGAATCATTTTGGTGTATCAGTCGGCCACATTGGTGATGTAAACGGTGATGGCTACGGGGACTTTATGGCCAGTGCATACAATTATGGAGGAGGTTTAGGCAGGATTTATCTTTATTACGGGGGCGCAGTTCTCGACGGAGTTTATGATTTAAAATCAACAGGTCCTGCCGCAAACGGATTAAGTTGGGGCAGGAGAATCAGCGGTGCGGGGGATGTAAACGGCGATGGTTTTGCTGATGCAATGTTCAGTTCGTATGGCTATAACAGCCAGGGCAGAGTATATATACTTTACGGCGGTGCAGCAATGGATAGCGTTATCGATGTTACGCTTACTGGTGAAGCATCCTCTAATCTTGGAATCTCACTTGCTTCAGCAGGGGATGTAAACGGCGATGGCTATGGCGATATTGTGGTAGGAGCCTCTACCTATTCTTCCAGCACGGGGAGGGCATATATTTATTATGGGGGATCTTCAATGAGCACCTCGGCGTCAGTCACTCTTACCGGCACAAGTGGTTCCAGGCTTGGTTCGGTGGTTTCAACTGCCGGTGATCAGAATAATGACGGGTATTCAGACATTCTGGTGACTTCCAGTCCAAATTCACTGCCTAATACCAGTCTTGTGCAGATTTATTACGGAGGCGCCAATATGGATTCTCAAGCCGATATCATAAGGTCATCATACGGATATGATTTGTTTGCCAGTTCCGCCGCCTATCTGGGTGATATTAACGGAGACAGGATGCCTGATTACATAATTGGCGCACCGGACAGAAGCAATTCAAATTTAGCGGGTAAAGCATATCTCTATTTGTCATATGCTCCTCAAACTCTTGTGCCCAAAATTAACTATATAAGAGACGTGCCCGGAGATGACGGCGGGCAGCTTACTGTTAACTGGCTGCGTATAGGCTACGATGTCCCGGGCGATACGGTGCTGAGTGAATATACGATTGAACGCACGCTCCCCGGAGGGATATTCGGCAACGCGTGGGAAGAGATTGCCTCGGTTACTCCCCGGTTTAATGTACGATACTCATATACCATTAAAACCCCGGTTGACTCAAACGCAAAAACCTCCGGCGTATATTATTACAGAATCGTTGCGCGGGGCGCGGATAAAAATGACTATTGGATATCAAACATGGTTCCCGCTTACAGTGTTGATAACCTTTCTCCCCTGCCCGTCCAGTATTTCAGCAGCCAGCCGGGCGGAAATGGTGTTACACTTGTCTGGAAAGAGAACCGCGAGAGCGATCTTTACGGATATTATATTTACAGGAGCAGCAACTCGCATTTCAATCCTGATAGTTTATCACCGATTGCAGTAACAAGAGACACAACCTATACGGACACTGCCCCGCTCGAAGGATCATTATATTATTTTATCCGTGCTCAGGATAAAAACGGAAACTTCAGCAGTGTGGTTTCTAATTCTAATAATCCTCTTCCCGTTGAACTCGATCTGTTTAGTGCAAGGATAAACGGAAAAAATGTTGTCTTAAACTGGAGAACGCAGACCGAGATAAACATTTACTCATTTACGGTTGAACGCAAAGTTTACGGAGATGTGAAATGGGATGAGATCGGAGAAGTTCAGGGTTCTATGAACAGTAACTCTCCCAAACGATATTCTTTTACGGATTATGGTGTACTGCCGGGAAAATATATTTACAGATTAGCCATAACAGAAACCGACGGATACAAAACCTATTCACCCGAAGCGCTGATTGACTTCGGAAATCCGCAGATTTACAGTTTATCGCAAAATTACCCGAATCCCTTCAATCCGTTGACCACGATTGAATTCAGTCTCCCTGCCGCATCGGCCGTAAAGATAGCAGTGTATGATATGCTCGGAAACAGAGTATCAGAATTATTAAACGAAAAAAGAGAGGCCGGATATTATTCTTTGCCGTTCGACGCATCAGCGCTTCCTTCAGGAGTATATGTTTACCGGATAGAAGCAGGTGAATTTACGTCAGTCAAAAAGATGACATTAATTAAATGATTTCAAGAAATTTGCAGAGCCGCGCATCAGTGCGGCTCTTTTCGATTAATAATAAATGAATATCCTTCGGCATAACTAATCACTAATTCCTCATTACAAATTATACTGTCCTTCATTCGGGATTTTCTTCGGACTCCGGTGGAGTCGAAAAATGGTAGAAATCGTAATTACCCCTCAAACCTAATCCGACTCCGGAGGAGCGTAAAGAATTATGAAGTTTGAAGTATGAATTATTAATCGCCGGAATGACTCCAGCGGAGCCGTAAGTTGGTAGAAATCCGGATGACCTGACAGCCCGACTCCGGCAGAGTTGCAAATTGGTAGAACTCCCTATCCCTGCATTAAAAATCTATAAGACTTGTCATAGGTCTTTCTCATTTCGCTTGCTTTCCGGTTTTACTGGGTGGAACCACTCAGAAAATTGAGTGGTGGCACTCATTGTCCCCCATAGCATCTCCGCTGTAATATTATCCCGTTAATTTTTTTCTTTTGTACACATAAAGTGAAAATATATATGAATGTATCCGGACTGATTCTTTGCCTGGGATGTTTCCCCTGTCTCAAGTCAGCCGCACTGAGGAGAAGGAAGGCCTCCGCTGCAGTATCAGAATCTCTCATCGCCGGGTGGAGATGTGACTAAGATTCTTTCCGTGGATGATAATCCCAGGGTAAGAAAAATGATCGCGTCTCTGCTGAAAAACCGGTATGATCAGTTTATTGAGGCAGAGGACGGTGACGAGGCACTTGAACTCTATAAATCAAACCGTCCCGATTATGTGATTATGGATTTAGAAATGAAGAATGTTGACGGATTAACCGCAACAAAAAATATAATTAATTATGATCCCCTTGCTCATGTGATAATTTTAACCGCGCACGAAACCAGTGCTTTCAGGGATGCTGCCATATCCGCGGGGGCAAGCGCTTTTCTGGGTAAGGATAATCTGATAATGCTGACAAATTTAGTACAAAACCATAACAGTATATAACAGTTATAAACTATCAGGTAGGTAATGCAATGATGAATAAGACTCAACAAGAGAATCCGCTGAAACTTTTTTCGCTGATTATTATGGGGACATGTATTGTCCTTTCACTTCTCTTTTCCGGACTAAACGGATATGTTTTTAATACTGCAAAAGAGAAAATCAGGTTCTCAGCGATCCCGGAATTTATACAAAAGAATCAGCCGTTGAATAATGCAGAAAAAGAAACGGCGGATCTTCAGAATTCTTCCTGGTACAGTTCCGTTATCAAAAGCTTAAGATCAGATGAATACAATATAAATTTTAACCCGGAGTACATGGCTTATCAGTCACCCAACAGAAGCCAGAACCTCCGGTTCATCTATCATAATGACGGCTTTACCGCTAAACCCCGACAGTTAAAAATACCATTATATGATATTAACGACAGGTCAGTCACTGAAGAAGAAAAAGAATACGGGGAAATAGCGGACTGGAAAATACGGTTCAAGCTGAAGGGTTACGGCAGGAAGAATGATCTGAAAACATTCTCCGGAAATGAATTCTCTGTCATCAAAAACACAGCCAAAATTGAGGATAAAGATTTCGCTATAACCTACCACAATAGCGAGGAAGGAATGCGGCAGGATTTTATAGTAAAGCATGAGTCCCCCGGAGAGGGATTGTTGCGCGTAGCAATCACGCTTGAAACCGATCTCAGACTCCGGGTTGGCGCGGATGCTCTGGCATTTATTGACAGTCAGGGGGAAGAAAAAATGAAATACAGCCGCCTGAAGGTATTCGACAATAATGGCGATATACTCCCCGCGCATTTTGAAAAGAAGAACGAAAACGAATTTGTCATCGCGGTCAATGACATGAATGCAGAATACCCGATAACTATAGATCCCCTTTCAACAACTGCTAACTGGACCGCAGAGATCAATCAGGTGGATGCATCATTTGGTGTCTCAGTTAATACAGCCGGCGATGTGAATGGTGATGGTTACAGTGATGTTATTGTCGGAGCATATTTGTATGATAATGGCCAGTCAAATGAAGGAAGGGCATTTGTCTTTCACGGTTCAGCAAGCGGCTTAAACACAACCGCCGACTGGACAGCCGAAAGTAATCAGGCAGAATCGAGATTTGGTAATTCGGTTTCCACAGCCGGTGATGTGAATGGTGATGGATACAGCGATGTGATTGTAGGAGCATATTTGTTTGATAATGGCCAGTCAAATGAAGGATCCGCTTATGTCTATCACGGTTCATCAAGCGGGTTGAGCGCAACAGCCAACTGGACGGCAGAAAGTAATGTGGCTAATGCCTTTTTTGGTTTTGCGGTTTCAACAGCAGGAGATGTCAATGGAGATGGATACAGTGATGTGGCTGTCGGGGCGTTTGCTTTGGCTAATCCATCCACTGATGAGGGAAGGGCTTATGTCTATCACGGTTCAGCAAGCGGAGTAAGTTCAACCGCAAATTGGACGATTGAAAGCAACCTGTCTAATACAAAATTCGGCAGTTCGGTTTCAACAGCTGGAGATGTCAATGGCGATGGCTACAGTGATCTGATCGTTGGTGCTCATTTTTATTCTAATGGGCAAACAAATGAAGGAAGAGTATATGTCTATCATGGTTCAGCAAGTGGTTTGAGCACATCAGCAAACCGGATGTTGGAGAGCAATCTGGCAGGAGCATACTTTGGAACTTCTGTCTGTACAGCAGGAGATGTCAATGGCGATGGCTACAGCGATGTGATTGTGGGGGCACCTAATTATACTAATGGACAATCACTTGAAGGAAGGGCATATGTCTATCACGGTTCTGCAACTGGCTTAAACGCAACCGCCAGTTGGACAATCGAGAGCAATCAGAGTCAAGCCTTATTTGGCTATTCAGTCTCCACTGCCGGAGATATCAACGGGGATGGCTACGGCGATGTGATTGTGGGAGCGTATTTCTTTGATAATGGACAAGACAATGAAGGGAGTGCATTTGTTTATCATGGTTCAGCGAGCGGCTTAAGCGCAACAGCAAACTGGACAGCAGAAAGTAATCAGGGACTCGCAAACCTTGGTTATTCAGTTGCAACTGCAGGAGATGTTAACGGAGATGGCTACAGCGATGTAATCGTGGGAGCTTATAATTATGATAATAATGAATCAAATGAAGGCAGAGCTTATGTCTATCACGGTTCAGCAAGCGGGTTAGCCACAACATCTAACTGGACTGCGGAAAGTAATCAGACAAATGCCTATTTGGGCTATTCGGTTGCCACAGCGGGAGATGTCAATGGTGATGGCTACAGCGATGTAATAGTGGGGGCAAGAAGGTATGACTATTTTACTGTTGATGATGGAAGAGCCTTTGTTTATCATGGTTCACCAAATGGCTTAAGCACTTCAGCAGACTGGAGTGCCGGAGTTAGTCAGGATAACGCACGCTTTGGTTCCTCGGTTTCTACTGCAGGAGATGTCAATGGAGATGGCTACAGCGATGTAATTGTGGCAGCAAATAGTCAGTATGATGGAAAGGCTTATATCTATCATGGTTCAGCAAGCGGGTTAAGTGCCTCTGCAAACTGGTCTGCTGCCGCGGGCTTTCAACCAAATGCAAATTTCGGAGTATCAGTTTCAACAGCGGGAGATGTGAATGGAGACGGATATAGTGATGTGATTGTCGGTGCGGACAATTACTTTGTTAACTGGGGCGGTGAAGGAAAAGTATTTGTCTATCACGGTTCAGCAAGCGGGGCAAGTACAACGGCAAATTGGACAGCCGAAGGTGAACTGGAGTATTCATATTTTGGAGGTTCAGTTTCAAATGCAGGGGATGTCAATGGTGATGGATACAGCGATGTAATTGTCGGAGCAATTTGGTCAGATTATGGAGATGCTGAAGAAGGCGCTGCATTTGTCTATCATGGTTCAGCAGGCGGATTAAGTGCTATTCCAAACTGGAGAGGAGAGAGTAACCAGGCAAATGCGCATTTCGGAATTTCAGTATCCACTGCCGGAGATGTCAATGGAGATGGTTACAGCGATGTGATTGTCGGAGCGTATAATTTTGATGACTTTGAATCAAACGAAGGGATTGCCTTCGTATATCATGGTTCTTCAAACGGATTGCTTTCTAATTCCAGCTGGAATTCTCAAAGTAATCAGGTTAATGCTCATTATGGTGTTTCGGTTTCCACCGCGGGGGATGTGAATGGAGATGGGTTTAGCGATGTAATTATAGGGGCACACTCTTATGATAATGGACAGACAGATGAAGGGAAAGCTTTTGTTTATTACGGTTCAAAAAACGGGTTAAGCACAACAGTAAACTGGACCGCGGAAAGTAATCAGGCATCTGCATATTTTGGCTATTCAGTTTCCAGCGCGGGGGATGTGAATGGAGATGGATATAGCGATGTTATTGTCGGGGCGTATCTTTATGATAATTCAATTACAGATCAGGGAAGCGCCTTCGTTTTCTACGGAAATGAAGGAACTGGTTTACGAAAAACATTGCAACAATACCAGCCATCCAGTTCAACGGTTTTAGGTCCCAATGGCTTAACAGGCGCTGTCGGACAGGTGAGATTAAACAGCTTTGGTAAATCTCCCTTTGGCAGAGCAGATGGTAAACTGGTATGGGAATATAAAAGAACAGGTCAGCCCTTTGGGAATAATGCCTCATCATCGGGTGAGGGTTCATTTACTGACTTAGGAACAACGCTAACCGGGATTGAGATAACTAATGATGTAAGCGGAATAACAGCCGGATACAATTATCGCTGGAGAGCAAGAGTAAAATACAGTCCGGTAAATAATCCTTTTCAGGTTTATAGTCCGTGGAGATACTATGAAGTCTATCAGCCGGAGTCTTTTGGAAGTTTTAAGGCGCAAAATACTCCACTCCCTGTGGAGCTGATCGCGTTCACAGGTTACGTTACTGAGTCAGGTGTTAAGCTCAACTGGCAAACCGCAACCGAAGTGAATAATTACGGCTTCGAAATCCACAGGACTCTTCAGGGATCAGGAGAAGATTGGGAAAATATCGGTTTTGTAATCGGCAACGGAAACAGCAACAGTGAAAAATCGTATTCTTTCACCGACGGTACTATTGTATCCGGAATTAAATATCTCTACCGGCTTAAACAAATTGATACCGATGGTAAGTTTGAATATTCACAACAAGTTGCAGTCTTCACCGGTAAACCGGAAAATTTTTCGCTTGAGCAGAATTATCCGAATCCATTCAATCCGGCAACCACCATTGAATTCAGCCTCCCCGCCGCTTCGGTGGTAAGGATAGAAATATATGATATGCTGGGGAATAAAGTAACAGAATTACTAAACGACAAACGGGAAGCCGGATATTATTCTGTACCGTTCAATGCATCAGCGCTTCCTTCAGGAGTATATGTTTACCGGATTGAAGCAGGTGACTATAGGGCTGTTAAAAAGATGACTCTGATAAAATAACTGAAAATTTCGATAGAGTAATTAAAAGGAAACATTATGAATAACAATATATTCAGTCACGTTAATTGGGATATCCGTCAGGGAGATTATACTTCAGGCGCTCACGATTACGCAGAAGGCATAAAACTGATGAAAAAAGATAAAAAGAAAAAGATGGCAGGTATCTATATCTCTGCCGCTTTGGTAATTACCGTCATGCTGATAAAAGTACTCAATTACAGTGCGGCAATAAAACTCTGACAGATTCTGACTCAACAGCCTCTGCCACAACCAGAGGCTGTTGAATTTATTCAAGCAACTGAAAATTCAGAGAACTGCCTCAGATAAACAATTATGAGGTTTGAAGTATGAATTATGAATTGCCAGGATGACTCCGGAGGAAAACTTCATAATTGTTAATGGTGAAATTCAACTCCGGAGGAGTCGAACATTGGTAGAAATCCAAATGACCCCACAACCCAATCAGACTCCGGAGGAGTCGAACATTGGTAGAAATCCAAATGACCCCATAACCCAACCAGACTCCGGAGGAGTCGCAGATTGGTAGAAATTTAATTTCCCACACAACCCAACCAGACTCCGGAGGAGTCGAAGGTTGGTAGAAATCCAAATGAGCACACAACCCAACACCGACTCCGGTGGAGTCGCAAATTGGTTAAAATCCTGATCTCTCAATAAGTTAAAATATTTCCGGAAAATTATCATCCCATGATAGAGTTATCAATGCCGGGCTCCGTATCATTCTCTATCTGAAACCTGATTTTACGCGATTACTAACATGGCAAATAGACTACCTATCCCGGATCTCGCTGCATTTGAAGCATTTCTTATCAGCACCGGCAGGCAGAACCCCGTAATCCTGCTTGAGGGCAAGAGAAGCATCCCCGGCGCAGATTCTCCCAAACTGGTGCAGCTCGGAAAAATTCTCGCACAAAGATTCACACATCTGCACTTCCGCTCGGGCAATGCGAAGGGAGCCGATGCGCTTTTTTCCTCAGGTGTTGCAGCGGTAAGTCCGGAGCGGCTGCAGCAGGTGATTCCATACAGAACGCACAGAAAAACAGTTGCGATCGAAGGTATATATACCATCCCCCTGGAAGATGTTAATCTGGTATCTGAGCCGGATGTTATACAATACACCGCAGATGCCAATAAAGCGGCAGCAGGACTGATTCCCCAATGGCTTGAAGGAAAGACCAACCGGCTGACTGCCAAGGTGCCTTATCTGCTGAGAGATACGGTTAAAGTACTGGGCTCTGTAAGCGCATCACTCGAACCTGCTGATTTCGCGATATTTTATGATGATCTTGCCAAACCCCGCAGCGGAGGAACGGGGCATACTATGAAAATCTGCGAAAAGCACTCCGTGCCGTATATTGATCAGACAGTCTGGATGAAGTGGTTTGATTAGTATAAGAGACGGTTATGATTCTCCTTAGCGTTACTTTACGGGATATTCTTCTTCCTCTGCGTTAAATCATGGCGTTTTCAATCTTCCATTTTCAACTATCAATTCTCAGTTAATTTGCGTCTTTTCTGGGGGCTGATGGGACGCTGATGATACGGATGCTGAAGCAACGCTGATGAACACGGATCGGAAAAATCTCTGCGTCTTTGCGCGGGATTCTCTCCCTCTGTGTTATTTTGCGGGCAACTTTGCTTATTTTGCGTTAAATTTTTTGCCAACAGAGGTTTTTAAGAATAAGACAGATTATTATATGTCTGTACGAATAAATCCCAATTATCTATTTAACAAACACTAGCTTTGAATCAGATTTAATTCACAATTCACAATTCACAATTCACAATTCACAATTCACAATTCATACTTCATAATTCATATTTCATAATTCTTAGTATATATCTCTGAGCAGTTCAACTTTTTTATTGAGTTTGGAGGGTATTCTTTTTGGGATTCTAATCTTGCTTTTGGAGTCAAACACTATTTCATTCACATACTCATATCCGCAGAAGAGGTAATCAAACCAGCAGTACTTCCGCTGATCATGGGAGTCATTCTTGGAATTAAGTGTAAATCGCAATGAATCCCCCTGATGCAGCTCCCCAAACCGGAAATCATCACGTGCAGGGTCTCCTATCGTATAGCGGTTACCAGAATAATGCAGCGAAAGAGAGAGGTGATCTCCATTCATCTGCATTCTAAAGATACCGGCATTACGCGGATGCTTAGCATCATGAAAGAGCAGTATATCCTCCATTCCCGCAAAGCTAGTCTGAAGATAATCCGTCAACACAATGAATCCGGAACTGAGTAACTTTTCCTCACTCCCCCTCAGGTCATCCTGCAAAAATAAAACACCTTCGCTGAAGTATCCCGTTTCAGATATTATACTTTCCGGCATGGAAAGTATTTCTTTCACTTTATAATTCCCTCTCTGGTCCTTCGGAATATCCCGGATATTTGCGAACACCTGGAGAAAAAGAACAGGGTGCTTTAATGACAGCTTCTTCATTGTCTGATTATTTGCACACTGATACGGGAAAATCCTGATACATCATCCAGCTCATGGGATATTGCGGTGTCAGTTTATATTTCTTCTGCACTTCTTCAAGTTTACGCCGTGCGTAGAACTCCATCTCCTTAACCAGCAGCACGCCATCCTTATCAAAATCCCCCATGCAGTTCAGCGCTTCTGAAAGAGCATAGCTGTATATACCCATCCCCAGAGCCGGAAGCTCCTTAGCGGCACTATTCCGCGCGGATGAGGCAAGCAAAAACATTCCGGAGCTTCTTGCAAGGGACTGTATCGCCTTTTCCTCTGCCACACCCCTCATGGCAAATACCTCCACCGCACCCCCGGCCTGACAGGCATCTATAATCAGAAGCTGTTTGTTTGCCGAAATCCGCTTTGAGTATTCCCGCAGCTCACTTGCGGAGATTCCACGTGCAAGTGAAGCGGAGTCAGAAGTATACATATTCTCCATATCATGCAGAACAAAATAAAAATCACCCTCTCCACTCTTTCCCGCACTGAAAACACCGTGCCCCGAATAAAGTAAAAGGAATATATCCTGCGGCCTTGCAAGAGCCGCCACCGAATCAAGCGCGCTTAGTATTTCCTCTCTTGAGGCATCACTGTTAAAGATCAGGCGCTCTGATACTCCGGCGGTAAAACCTGATGTTCCTTCCTTAAATTTTTCAGAAAGTATCCGGATATCAGAGACTGCATTTTTCAGATCGTAGGCGGGATTGATATATTCATTCACGCCGATACCTACGATATAAAGTTTGCTGCGCGGAAGTGAGCCCTGCACATGCCAGGATTCCGTTACCGGCATGGATTCAATGCCATTCAGTGATGCTGCAATAAGCGTAATCCTGTTGGTATCAGGCAAAAGCTCTGTTTCAAAAACCAGAGAAAGAGTATCCCCCTCTTTCGCAGCACGTGAAGAAAACTCCTGTTCAGCCGCCAGCTTGTCATTAACAAATAACCTGACCCACCTGATGCCTCCCCCCCGGTCAACGGTTTCTATATCAATCAGATTTTTTCCGCTCTTCAGTTTGGCACCCCTCTTTGGTGAAGTTATTTTTATATCAGGAGGAAGCTTAAAAAGAAATTTCTCTTTAATCTCCTCATCACGCAGCGGGATGAGTGAGCCCCTGAGCGCCTCTCCAGAAATGGAGGGATAGTAATTTTCATTAAAAAAAGATTCAAGCGGAATAACATCATATCCCTTCACAAAGTGAAGCAGTTTCATCCCTTCCTGGCTTGCGTCAAATCTTCCGTCGGGAAGCGTTACTGCCCAGTCGGTTTTATTAAAACCGGAGACAGAAAATTCCTCTTTCCCCGTTAAGGTATTCCATATCCTGAGCTGTCCCGTTGCCGTAGTGCCAGCAATCAGCCGGCTGTCCGGAGAAAACGCAATAAATGCAATATATACCCCTGTATTATCATGGCGGTGGAGCAGTTTCCACTCTGAAGTCTCATAGAGATACACCGCACCCCCGACCGCTGCCACGCCAAGCTTTGTACCGTCAGGCGAGAAACGGACATCGGTCACCACCTGATAACTTGTGGTAATTTTTCTGATCAGTCCGCCTGTCCTGCCGTTCCAGATATATACGCAGGAGTCTTCTGCCGTAGTTGCAATCAGCTCTCCGTCAGGCGACCAGGCTGACGAATAAATTACCGAGCCATGAGAGTGAAGCGAAAAAAGGGAATCGTATGTCTCGGCATTATACACGGTAAAACTGTACCAGCGGTCCGCAAGCGCGAGTTTTTTGCCGTCAGGCGAAACCGAAACATTAAAAATCTCTCCGGCAAATCCTTTCTGCTTCGTGAACTCTTTTTTCGCTGTTGAATAGATCAGCAGGGCTGAATCCGGAAGGGCAATATATACAACAGATCCGTCAGGGGAAAAGACCGCGCTGTTTACCATTCCCGGAGGTTTATCCGTCCGGCTGATTTCTCTTCCGGTCTCAGCTTCCCACAAAACAATCCGCTTCTCATTTATTCCGGCAATTGTTTTTTCATCAGGCGAAGCAAGTGTATACAAAAATCCCTCCCCGTCAGTAGGTATTTCCGTCACTCTTCCGTCAGAACGGAAAATATTCACCCCCTGAATAAGCGATCCGGTCACCAGAGTATTCTCCTTCCCGAAGAAATCCATAGCGGTCAGATAGCGGAGATTGGATTTGAATTCACGTGTTTTTCTCCGGCTCTTAAAATCAAACTGGAAAATCTCTCCGTTGCCGCTCCCTGTATAGACGTATTTCCGGTCAGGAGAAATCATCAGCGAAGTGAGGAACCTCCCCGGAGCAGTTACCACTCCTGTGCTTTTCTGAGTGATCTGATTCCATATACCGGCTGATGAATCACTTTGCTGCACCGCCAGATATACGCCATCTGCTGAAAACTCAAAGCGGTATATCGTGTCGTTTCCAGTTTCAATAGTCGTAAGAAGCCGCCCTTCTGCAGCATCAAGGATGTGGATATTGCCATTGAGCGAAAGACCGGCATACCGTTCATCTGCGGATATAGCAAGCCCGCCGGGAATTCCGTCATTGATATCATAGGTGCGCTTGCTGTTGGAATTAAGAAAATTGCTTACCGCAAGCTGATATACCTTGCTTTCAAAACCGGGTCCGGTTATCAGAAACCAGGTACTGTCTTTTACTGAAAATACCGATGAAATAAGCGTTCTTTCAGAAGAGATCAGGCTGAAGTAAGAAAATAAATGTTTCATCGGTTCATCGGGCCGTGAAATGCTGATGCTATACACCTGTCGTTCCGCGGTGGCAAGAATCAGAGAAGTGTCGCCGGCAAAGGCAAAATCAGCCAGCTCAGCGGTGTTTATCAGCCGCACCCGGTCTCCTGATAACGCTTTCCATATAACTACCGAGCCGTCTTCTGAAAGGGCGGCAATTGTCTCTCCGTCTGGTGAAGCTGCTATTTTTTTAATTTTTCGGTTATGCCCGCTGAAGTTCCGTATCTGCCGTCCGGTTTCAGCATTCCAGAGTATCACATTACCCAGCAGATCACCGGAAAGGATATATATATCCTTAAACGGAGCCAGCGCGCTCACCGCGGGTGCGTGGCCTGACTGCGGCACAAGCTCCGGCATCCCCTCTTGAGCAGATACCTTCTGAAAACCAGGCAATATGGCAGCCATAAAGAGCAGAACTTTTAGCAATAACGCAACGGGATGTAATAAACTCATTTTTCAGCTCTGCAGACTGTTACCGGAAAATCCTGCATTACCATCCAGCTTACCGGGTATTGTGGAGAGAGGTTATACTCCCTGGTCAGTTCAAAAAGCCGCCGGCGCGTGTATTGTTCTATTTCACGGACGTTCACCACGCCATCCCGGTCTATATCACCCAGGCAGTTTATCGCTTCATAAAGCGCATAGCTGTATATACCCATTCCGAGCGCTTTGACCTCCTTGGCCAGCTGATTCTTCGCGCTTGAAGCAAGAAGAAACACGCCGGAATTTCTTGCCAGTGAATTAATTGCTTTCTCTTCCTGCACACCTCTCAGCGCGAATGATTCGAGCGCCCCTCCTGCCTGACAGGCATCTATTACTACAAGCTGCTTGTTTGCCCTGATACCGGCAAGAAAATCTTTCAGCTCGGATGAGGAAAGCCCCTGTTTCTTCATTTCATTTGCTCCGCCATACATATTCACCACATCATGCAGCACAAAGTAAAAATCTTCACTGCCTGTACCCTCGCCTCCCACAACACCATGTCCGGAGTATAACAGAATAAACACATCAGCCGGTTTAATCTTTTTCTTCAGGCGGTTTAGTTCTTTCACTAATTCTGCTTTCACTGCTTTTTTGTCGGTAATAAGCCTTGTTTCAATCCCGGCAAAAACTCCTTTACTTCTATCCGCCAGAAGAGCAGAAAGCTTCTGCACATCATTCACCGCACCGGTGAGATTATATTTTTCATTTTTATATTGATTAATACCTATGCCGAGAATATATAAACGTGATGCCGGTTTAGTGCCTTCGGCGAAAATTCTGGTTACAGCCGGGGCGGATTCCATCCCGTCCGGATTATCGGCAACCACGGAGATAACATTAGTATCCGGAAGCAGTTCCACCGTAAACATATATTCTTCCGCTGCTTTGGCTCCCGCCCGCCTCTGCTCAATAAGTTTTCCGTTGTGGTAGAGTTTTACACTGCTTACTCCCCCTCCGCGGTCAAATACCTTTGCGGTAATGGCTGTTTCTCCCGTTTTGAATTTCTTTTTTTCACCGGTTACTATTTCGACCATCGGAGAGGGTTTAATCTCCTCGATGGATTTTCCGCTCCCTTCGAAAGGACGTATTTCTCCGCTGAAAACCCCTGCAATAAGTCCCGGGGTATAGTATATATCATAATAGGATTGCAGCGGAATGATTTCGGTTCCTTTTACCAGATACATCAGTTCAATACCGGTCCGGGAGCCGTCAAAGCGGCCGTCTGGCATAAGGGCTACCCAATCCGCGCTGTCCAGGGGAACAAGCTGCACAAGTTTTTCCTTCGTATATACATCCCAGATAATTACGGTGCCGTCCATACTGCCGCTTGCCAGAAGACTGTCCCCCTTCATAAACGCAACCCCTTCAATCCAGCTCTCATGCCCCTTCAGTTCCTCGGTTTCTCCGGATGTAACATTGGCCAAAAAGAGATTTCTGTCAAGGTTTCCGAACGCCATGTGCTGCTTATCACCGGACCAGGCAAGTTGACGCTGATAGGTATCATTGTCATACAGAGTTGTAATTACACCGCCGGTTGCCGTTTCCCATATCTTAACACTGCCGTCAACACTGGTTGTGGCAAACATCCTGCTGTCAGAGGAAAAAACAATATCAGAAGTGAGTTTCTGTCCCGGAAGAATTTTCTCCGTGGAGACTGAATCAAAATGCCAGAGTGTAATGGTTGAGTCCCTGTTTCCCGCGGCAAGATATTTCCCGTCGGGTGAAAAAGCAAAGGATTCATAGTATCCCCGCGGAGCATAGACAAAGACGTGCGCCTCCTCCTTTTCTGCGTTCCACTGCCACAAAATGGAATCTGCCCCCACGGCCGTTATCAGGGATCCGTCAGGAGAGTACCCCACATCACTGACAGTCGCCTCCGGTCCATTATATATAAAGAATGAGTCAGGCCTGCCGGTAACATACTCAACCACGCCTCTGCTGTATGTCCCCGCCAGCAGATGGGTACCGCTCGGGGCTATATCAAGCGCGCCGGTAAGATCAAAGCGTGAAATTCTTCCCATCACATCCTTCCTGCCAAAACTCCAGGAAGCGATTCCGTAATCATCAACGGAATAAAGAACATTGTTCAGTTTATCATATTTGATTCCTCTTACCCCGGAACCCGTCGTGATAACATACTGCCACTTGCCGTCCCGGTATATATTCAGAATACCTGAACTGAGGCTATAGGCAAACCGGCTGCCATCCCGTGAAAGAGCCGGACTGCTGAATTGTCCCAGATTGTCAGCAACGATAAAATCTCTTTTGGGAATAATCTCAATTCCGCGGATTTTGTTATCCCATCCCGCGGTGAACAGCATAAACGGGTTCTCGGTAATTACAATATGCTCAACTCTGCTGGTATGAACTTTGGCTGAATAAAGAAGTGTTTCGTTGTAAGTATCCCAAAGCATTACCGAGCCGTCTCCAAAACCCGCGGAGAGATACTTGCCGTTTCCTGAGAGTGTAAGAGCTTCCGGCTCAGCGGACAGAGAGTCAGCAATAGTATACGTTTTATCCTCAGTGCGGTCATGCTGGAAAAGGCTACCCGCTGCGGTAATCCATGCAACAGTCGTCCCATCCCTGCTTATGGCAAGCTTTTCCGGTACGCCTCCGGCGTCTATCTGTTCCTTAACCGTACCGTCGGCCAGATTAAGTATATATATGCTGTCAGCAGTGAGCGAGGTTACCGCGCAGATCTCCCCGTCATCAACAACTGCTTCTCTCACTGATTTGCCGGGTTCAATGCTTCTGATCAATGCCCCGCTGCGGATGTCAAAGAGATACAACTGACTGCCCCACGCAAAACTGAATGCTGTTGTATCCCCCTTCAAAAATCTCACATACCGGACCCTTTCATCATGCAGACGGATTGTACGGAGTTCTCGTCCGGCCTCCACATCCCACAGTTTAATGGTTTCATCATCAGACCCGGTCAGAAGAAGCCTGCTGTCAAAAGAAAAATCCATAGTTCTGATAATACGCGTATGTCCGATCGGCACAACCAGCTCCGGCACCTGCGCCATCAGCTCAATTATTGTAAAGCTAAGCAGTAAAAAAGTAAAACGCAACAAATGAGTCAGGAGATAATAGTTAAGAGTTAAGAGTTAAAAGTTAAAAGTTGAAAGTTGAAAATTCATTATTCATTCTTCATTAAACAATGTATCGCGTAAGCAGATTCAGCAGAAGTTCTTCAATTTTCCGGATATCGCTGATATATATACCCTCATCGTGGCTGTGGTACGGGAACACCGCCGGCTCAATTGCAATGCTCACGATTTCCCTCCCCTGCTGGTTAAAATGATTATTAAGCAGCATTCCATAATTTATATAATCATTCGTGTTGTGCGAAAACAGGATGTTCACATCCCTCCTTCTGAAATAGTCCGTAACACTTCTGGTTTTGTCAAGCAGCGCCTCCGGCGGCTTAAAATTCTTCCCCGCCCAGAAGGTATCATATACCGCTATCCCCTCACTCCCCTCAAATTTCGGTGTAACATCCACGGTAATTACAATATCGGGGGCAATATCATTCTGAATCAGATAGCGCGATATCCGCTCCGAGCCGATCATCGCGGTAAGCCCGTCAGCATTGCCCTTCAGATGCTCCCGGTTTTTCCTCAGACTCATTCCCTCCTCGCATTCCGAAAACAGAAGATATATATCAAAAAACTCATGGGTATGGTACTGCTGCATCAGCCCCAGAATAATCCCGATTCCGGCCGCGTCATCCAGCAGCCCGGTGAGTTTACTCCCGTCATTCCGGAAATCGAGTGCAGGTTTCTCCGGCTCTCCGAAGTGGTCAATTTTATCCAGATGCGCGCTCAGGGCAATTATCCGCCCCTTTCTCTTTCCGGGAATTCTGACCACCAGATTATTGTCTGGCACAGGAATAATTTCGAGCCCCGGAATTCGCAGCGCATCAAAATACCCAAACAGAAAAGGATGCATCCGCTCCTCGAATGAGGTAAAAGAGGGAATGCGGGCTATTTTCTCAATAATTTCTAAGGTATCCACTGATTCTCTTGTTAATCAATCGTTAAATTTATGCTTTTTTTAACTAAAACAAAGGAATAATGTTCCCCCCTCCGGCGGTTATTCCGGCATTCCTTATTTTGGGGCCATGAAATCAGGATTTTCTTTTTGCAGCCGCTTTCAGAGCAGACCAGAGAACTAATTCCGGTTAAGCCCGTTCCGCTTGCCTGGATTGTTTCCGCTGACATGGGCTACGGCCATCAGCGCGCGGTATATCCCCTCAGGGATATCGCGCACGGGAACGTTATTACCGTCGGCTCAATGCAGGATATCTCCCCTGCCGAAAAAAAGCTGTGGAGAAGAATGCTCCTTGTTTACGAGTTTTTCTCCCGGCTGAGTTCAATTCCCATCATTGGTAAATCACTCTTCAGTCTGCTGGATGCCCTGCTGTTTATACCATCGTTTTACCCGATGCGTAATCTTTCACGGCCGAATTTTCAGCTCCGGCGGCTGATTTCCGCCATCAAAGGGGGACTCTGCTCCGGCATGGTCGAAAAAATCAGAAGCCGGCATCTTCCCCTGATTACCTCTTTTTACGCGCCTGCCATTGCCGCCGATCTGGCAGGACACGATGATATATACTGCATTATCTGTGATGCTGACCTGAACCGGGTCTGGGTGGCTGAGCAGCCGTGGGAAAGCAGGATAAAATATTTTGCCCCCTGTGGAAAAGCAGCACAGCGCCTCAGAACCTACGGTGTGCCGGATGACCGCATATATATCACCGGCTTTCCGCTGCCGGACGAACTGCTCGGCGGTCCTGAGTTGAACATTCTCAAGCAGGATCTTTCCAGGCGCCTGAAGCAGCTTGACCCGAGGCAAAAGTTTCTTCAGCGGCACCATAAAAGCATTGAGCATTTTCTCGGTGATGATTTCGCGGCGGCTGAAGCAAATCCCTGGCTCACCATTACCTACGCAGTGGGAGGGGCAGGAGCTCAGAAAGAATTCGCTCTGCGTATCGCTAAATCACTTCGCGGCAAAATTGAAGCCGGTGAGGTGAAACTGAATCTTGTTGCCGGTATCCGTCCGGAAGTCCGGGACTATTTCTCCGGGCTGAAGGAAAAAGAGTTCGGCAATTCCCCTCATATATCTATTATATACAGCACTACTCTTGACGCATATTTCTCTTCTTTCAGCAGAATCATGCATGATACTGACATCCTCTGGACCAAACCGAGCGAGCTTTCGTTCTATTGCGGCCTTGGCATCCCTATTGTGATGTCACCGGCAATCGGTTCACAGGAACAGTTTAACAGATACTGGCTCAATGATATAACCGCGGGGATTAAGCAGTTAAACCCCGATCACACCAATGAATGGCTTTTTGATTTTCTTAAAAAAGGAATTCTTGCGGAAGCGGCATGGTCCGGCTTTCTTAAGGCACGGAAACTTGGAACTTATAAAATACGCGAAGTGCTTGAGACAGGAAGCATGAAGCAGGAAGATTCACCGCTGCTGAGATAACCATGAGCACTAAAGAAAATTATCTTCTAATCTATCTCAAGACCGGAGGAGGCCACCTTGCCCCGGCTCGTTCCGTCGCGAACTATCTGAACAGCGTTTATCCTGATAAGATACATCCCATTCTGGTAAATGCATTTGAGGAAGTGGGTCCGATTTCCCGCTATCTTCTGGAAGATGGTTACCGTATTCTTCAGGCAAAAGCACAGTGGTATTATGAGTTTCTCTATTTAACAAATAAACTGAAGCCTATTGGTTACTGGAACCGCTATCTGGTTCACTTTCATTCTGAAAAATATCTTGAAAGAATGATTCTAGAGAAAAAGCCGTCAAAGATTATCGTCTTTCACTTTTTTTCCTATGCTCCGGTATATAAAATCCTGAAGAAACACAAGCTTGATACAACGGTTCTCACGGTGGTAACAGATCCATTTACCGCGCACCCGCTCTGGTTCTTCAGGAAAGATCAGAATTTTATTGTCTTCAGTGAATCACTCCGCGCAAAGTGTATTGCTATGGGTATTCCTGAAAATCGTGTTTCGGCATTCCCGTTTATTCTTGATCAGAAATTTTCTACTCCCGTTCCCAAAGAGGAGATTCCGGCACTAAAGCAGAAACACGGATTCAGCCCTGATGAAAAACTCCTCCTGCTGCTCGGCGGCGGTGACGGGCTTGCAAATGCGTATCCAATTCTTTCAAAGCTATACGCCACAGGTTTCAGCCGGCCGGTTGCAGTGGTTTGCGGACGTAATCAGGGGCTTAAAGCAAAGCTGGAAAGAATGAAGGCTGAAAAAGGCTTAACTAATCTTCATATCTTTGGCTATGTGGATTTTGTGTATGATCTGATCAATATTTCAGATGTTGTTATCACCAAATGCGGTGCGTCAACGTTTATGGAAATACTTCACACGCAAAAAGTTCCCATCGTGGTGGACTATCTCTGGGAACAGGAAAAGGGAAATGTGGAGTATATCGTAAACAACAATATGGGACTGTATGAAAAAAACACTTCCAAAATTCCGGCCCTGGTTCACCGGCTGTTTGATGATGAGGAGTGGTATCAGAGCTTTATCAGAAATATACGGCAGGCACAGCTTGAAAACGGTACCTCAGCCGTGAGTGAATATATTGCAAATTTTTAATAATAACGGAAACATTTCATGGCGAAAAAGAAAATCATAATCGGATCCCGCGGAAGCGAACTGGCACTCTGGCAGGCAAATCATGTTAAAAGAGAGCTTGAAAAGAAAAACAAAAAGATTGAAGTTGAAATTAAGATCATTAAGACCAAAGGAGATAAAATCCTTGATGTTGCCCTTTCAAAAATCGGTGACAAGGGCCTTTTCACAAAAGAACTTGAAGTTGCATTGCTTGAGAAGTCCATTGATCTTGCCGTACACAGTCTGAAAGATCTGCAGACCACACTGCCTGACGGCCTGATGCTCTCCTGCGTCACCAAACGGCATGACGTGGAAGATGTTCTTATCGCAAGAAAGAAAAAAACCACTATTGACTCCCTCCCTGAGGGTGCTGTGGTGGGAACAGGTTCGCTTCGCCGCCGGAGTCAGCTGCTGCATCTCCGTCCTGATATTAAGATCGAAGAACTTCGCGGTAACGTTCCCTCGCGCATTAAAACATTCCTCGCTTCAAAATGGGATGCCATCATCCTCGCCCGCGCCGGCGTTGAACGGCTGGGGCTCAAACAGTATATATCATCATATATACCAAAAGACGTGATGCTCCCCGCTGTGGGCCAGGGCGCACTTGGCATTGAGATTCACAAGGACAATCAGGAAGTCCATGAAATTCTCCGTGTCCTGCATGATGAAGCAACCTATGCCGCGGTCATTGCGGAAAGAACTCTCCTGAAAGAACTTGAAGGGGGCTGTCAGGTGCCCATCGGAGCGTATGCGACCGCGTCAAGTTCCGGCCTCTGGCTTGATGCTATAGTCGGTTCTGTGGATGGCACCATTACCTTCCGCAAGCGTATGCGGGGCAGCAAAAAGAATCCTGCCTTGCTTGGTAAAAAACTCGCCAAAGATCTTCTGAAAGCAGGAGCTGATAAAATTCTGGCTGAGATTTACGAGCAGTCAAGAAAAAACCAGAAAGTAAAATAGTTTTACCTGACTATGCAGTATAAAGCACTTGTAGCACATGAGCGGGAGAACGGTGTCTTTGAACAGGTTCTCACAGAACTTCAGACGGATAATCTGCCCGCAGGCGAAGTACTTATTAAAGTTGAGTATTCTTCACTTAATTACAAGGATGCACTCTCGGCAACCGGCAATAAAGGGGTAACCAGAAAATATCCCTTCACCCCCGGTATTGATGCCGCGGGATATGTGGCTCAATCTCTCACTCCTCTATACAAGGAGGGGGATCAGGTTTTGGTAACCGGCTATGACCTCGGCATGAATACTCCGGGCGGATTCGGCCAGTATATACGAGTTCCTGCCGCCTGGGTAGTTCCACTGCCCCTTGGTCTGAGCATGAAACACGCAATGATTCTCGGAACAGCAGGATATACAACCGCTCTGGCCTTGCACAGAATGCTTGTTAACGGAATGCAGCCTGATCAGGGTGCGGTTCTGGTTACAGGCGCCACAGGAGGTGTGGGTTCACTGGCAGTGCTTATTCTGCATCATCTCGGATATGAAGTTACGGCCGCTACACTAAAAGAAGATAAACATGATTTTCTCCGGCTGCTCGGCGCTTCTGATATCATCAGTTCATCTGAACTGAAAGATACCTCAAACCGCGGACTCCTGAGCGGCAGATGGGCACACGCAATTGATACCGTCGGAGGTGATATTCTCTCAACCGTAGTCCGTTCAACAAGACCTTTTGGAAATGTCTCCGTGCTGGGGCTTGCAAATTCTTCCATGCTCACCATGCCGGTATTCCCGCTCATCATCCGCGGAGTAAATATGCTTGGTGTTAACTCTGCTGAAACTCCGTACACGCTTCGTGTTCAGCTCTGGAAAAACCTTGCGACCGTCTGGAAACCTGAAATCCCGGAAGAGTTAGTCACTGAAGTTACGTTGAGTGGTCTGAAAGAGTATATAGAGCAAATTCTTAAAGGAAAAGTAACCGGCAGAGTGGTGGTTAAAACCGGCGGGGGATATTAGTGCTGATTCGTGAAATTCGTGGCTAAAATGCCCCGCACAAAACTGCGCGGGGCCAAATATATATCTTATTTTAATTTTCTTTTTATAAAATCCAGACTCATTCCATACGCTTTGGCGGTATAATCTGAATTATAATTCGGATTGCTTGGGTTGGCAAATGCATGCTCTGCATCAAATGAAGTCACGGAAAGTTTTTTGCCTGCCTTTTTCATATTTGCCTTAAACTCATCCACCACTGCAGGTGAAATCCAGGTCTCCCGTGAAGCGAAAATGCCGAGCACCTCTGCCTTCAGTTTCTTCAGCCGGGTTACATCCTTTTCAGGCATACCGTAATAAATAACAGAGCCCTTAACCTTGCTTCCCCCTTCAATTGCTGCCTGAAGGGAGAAACCTCCGCCCATGCACCAGCCGATAGTTGCAACCTTGGCGTTCTTTCCGGTAAAATTCAGCGCAGCGTTGATAATCGCCATTGCGCGTTCTGTGCTAAGGGACTGCATCAGCATTCCGGCGCTGTCGCGGTTGGAGGTCACCTTGCCGTCATACATATCAAGAGCCAGGACGTTCACATCTCCCAGATCATTATAAAGCTTTGCTGCTTCATTCTTAATGTGGTCATTCAGCCCCCACCATTCGTGAATAACTATCAGATACTTATTGCTTTTCTTTTTTGCTTCGATAAAAAAAGCACGCGCATCGGCTCCGTCGGCTGATTTCATAGTAATCATCGAACCCAGATCAGACTCATACACAAAGGGAGCAGGGGTATCGTGCTTCATTCTGAATTCAGAATCGGAAGCAAAAGCGGCGAAATCCTTATCCGGTGTTACCGCGCAGCAGGATTTTTTGTTCTTGTCTGTTTCGTCTGCCATAATCATTACTGAAAATATGAGCAGAAAAAATAAGAAATTTTTCATTGTGTCCTCTTTTTGTTTGTTTTTGAAGCTAAAATTTTAACAAAAATTCAGAAAAATCTGTTCCCCTGAATCAATAGCCATCCGTAGGGGCAAGTCGTGACTTATCCTATCGAGTCCATGATAAAACTCTCAACAGCATACTTTATGACAGGTCACGACCTGTCACTACAAATATTTTTCGCATTTATTCGTAACTTATATAATATGTTTCAGCCATCCAAATTCACAATTCACAATTCATAATTCATAATTCATACTTCAATAATGCTACATTCTCAATATGATAGGTATGCGGGAACATATCCACCGGCTGAATTTTTTCCAGTTTATAGCCCCCTTCCGCCAGCAGTTTAATATCACGGACCTGAGTCGCGGGATTGCAGCTTATATATACAATTTTCCCCGGCTTCAGTTTAAGTATATCTTCCACAGTTGTGGTGTGCATGCCGTTTCTCGGAGGATCGGTAATAAGGATATCCGGTTTGGGCAGATTATTACCCTCAACCTCAGGGAGAAAACTTTTGTAAAGATTCGACTCAAAGAAACGCGTATTGCTGTTCCTGTTAATCTGCTGATTAACTGCCGCATCTTTAATAGCCGATGAGGACGCCTCAAAGCCGTACACCTCTTTTGCATCACCGGCGACATATAAAGTGATCGTTCCGGCTCCGCAGTAGAGATCATACACAACATCAGACTTCTTTATCCCCGCGAACTCCCTGGCAATAGCGTAAAGCCGCTCCGCCTGCTTTGTGTTTGTCTGGAAAAATGAATTTGAACTGATACGGAATCTGCAGTGCCCTATCTCATCCTCAATGTAGCCGGGACCGTAAATAACGATCTCATATTCCCCGGTTGCTACGGTTGCCTTACCTCTGTTAATATTGTTTACTATGGTAGTTATGCCCGGCACCAGTTCCCGTATATATACGGAATACTCCTGCATCAGTTCCGGATTCTCACCTGCCGTGACCAGATTCACCATCAGCTGATCTGTGTTTCCGGTCTGTCGGATTACCAGATTCCGCAGAAAACCGGTGTGGTCTGATGTGGTATAAGCCGGAATACCCTTCTTCAGGAAAAAATCACGGGAATAATTCAGAATTGCATTGCTCTCCGGTGACTGCAAAAAGCATTCATTGATATCAATTACCTTATCATACACGCCTGGAACATGCAGTCCCGCAAAAAGTGCTTCATCAAATTGCGCGTCCCCCTGAATTTCATCACGGGTCAGCCAGCGCTTCCGTGCGAAGGTGAATTCCATCTTATTACGGTAGAAAAACTCTGACGGAGCAGCAACTATATCAAGAATCTCAAACCCGCTGAATCCCCCCAGCCGCTCAAACAGATTCACCACCTGCTCATGTTTGAACTTCACCTGCTGACTATATATCATATCCTGCTGACGGCATCCGCCGCAGACTCCAAAATAGCTGCAGCGCGCGGTCTGCCTGAAGGGGGACGGCGTTATCAGCTCACGGATTACTGCTTCATAATAGTTTTTCTTCTTTTTGCGGATTTCAACTACCGCTGTATCACCGGGACATGCATGATCAACAAAAATCACCAGATCCTTCTCTTCCCCTTCAACAGTTATATTCCGGTGACGGGCAAGCCCTTTACCCTCGAATACATAGGACTCGATGGTAACGGTTATCAGTTCGTTTTTTAATTTTGTACGGGACATAGCTTATATATAATCTTTAATAATAAAACAAACCCCGCTCTTCTGGCGGGGTCTTAAAATACTTTTCTGCGTCCATCCGCGAAATCTGCGGGAAACCTCTTCCTGAATTTTAACGCAAAGGAAGCAAAGTAAAAGCAAAATTCCGCAGCTTTCTAATGGCAAACTCTGCAAGTATTACTAATTACTAACTCCTCTTTACTAATTAGTCGCCTGCATCATAATTCAGCACCGGACTCAGCCATCTTTCGGTTTCTGAGATGCTCATACCTTTTCTCTTATGGTAATCAAGCACCTGATCCTTACCCAGCTTTCCGGTGGTAAAGTATTTTGCTTCCGGGTGTGAGTAATAAACACCGCAGACCGATGCTGCAGGATACATCGCCAGACTTTCAGTCAGTGATATACCGGTGCGTTTTTCAACTTCAAGCAACTTAAAGAGTGTCCATTTTTCAGTGTGATCAGGGCATGCGGGATATCCGGGTGCCGGTCTGATTCCCTGATACTCTTCTTTGATAAGGTCAGTGTTATCAAGCTTTTCATCTTTTGCGTAACCCCACAGATCCGTTCTCACTTTCTTATGCAGATACTCCGCGAATGCCTCTGCAAGACGGTCAGCTACTGCTTTAACCATTATTGAAGAATAATCATCATGATTCTTCTCAAATTCCTGTATCAGCTTTTCGATACCAATTCCGGTGGTTACGGCAAAAAACCCGATATAGTCTTCAACGCCGGTTTCCTTGGGTGCAAGGAAATCAGCCAGAGCAATATTCGGCTCCTGCGCTGCTTTCTGTGCCTGCTGACGCAGTGTATAAAACTCAGCGAGTATTCCTTTCCGGTCTTCATCGGTATATACTTCAATGTCGTCATGGTTTACCGTATTGGCAGGATAGAGACCAACCACGCCGTTTGCCCTGAGAGACTTATCAGCGATAATTTTATCCAGCAGTGCGTTTGCATCATTAAATACCCGCGTTGCTTCTGCACCGTATTTGCTGTCACTCAGGATTTCCGGGTACTTTCCTTTCAGTTCCCAGGTCATAAAGAACGGAGTCCAGTCAATAAACGGACGCAGTTCCTCCAGCGGCAGGTTAACGAATTCAGTCACACCCATTGCCGCGGGTTTGACCGGCTTATACCCGTTCCAGTTTATCTTGTAGCGGTTTCCGCGCGCCTGTTCGAGTGATATATAGCTTTTTGCATCACGCTTTTTCTTGTGGTCATCACGCAGCTTTTCATATTCTTTGGCAATACCCTTTACAAATTCCCCCTTCAGTTGTTCATTAAGCAGACTTCCCGCCACCGGCACGCTTCGCGATGCATCAAGCACATGCACAACCGGGGAACTGTAATGAGGCGCTATCTTTACCGCGGTATGAACCTTCGATGTAGTAGCTCCGCCAATCAGCAGCGGTATCTTCATGCCCCTCCGTTCCATTTCTTTTGCCACTCCGACCATTTCATCAAGCGAGGGAGTAATAAGTCCGCTAAGGCCAAGTATATCAGCTTTTTCTTTTACCGCGGCATCAAGAATTTTATCCGTGGGAACCATCACACCAAGATCTACCACACGGTAGTTATTGCATCCGAGAACAACACCCACGATGTTTTTTCCGATATCATGAACATCTCCCTTAACTGTAGCCAGCAGGACTGTGCCCTGTTCACTCACATCACCGGTTTTCGTTTTTTCAGCTTCGATGAACGGTATAAGATATGCAACTGATTTCTTCATTACACGGGCGCTTTTTACCACCTGCGGCAAAAACATTTTCCCCGCACCAAAAAGATCACCAACCACACTCATACCCGCCATGAGCGGACCTTCTATCACCTGTAAGGGTGCCGGATATTTCTGCCGTGCCTCTTCAGTATCCTGCTCTATATAATCCACAATGCCTTTAATGAGAGCATGCTTCAGGCGTTCCTCAACGTCAAGTTTGCGCCACTCCTCTTCCTCAGCTGCTGTTTTATCCCCCTTCTTAATGCTTTCAGCGTAATGAATCAGCCGCTCCGTTGCATCAGGCCTGCGGTTAAGCAGAACATCTTCCACAAGTTCAAGAAGCTCTTTCGGAATTTCCTCATAAACAGCCAGCTGCCCCGCGTTTACAATACCCATATCCATGCCCGCCTTCACCCCGTGATAAAGGAATGCCGCATGCATTGCTTCACGCACAGTATCATTTCCGCGGAATGAGAAGGATATATTGCTCACACCGCCGCTCACTTTAGCATAAGGCAGATTCTGTTTTATCCACTGTGTTGCCTTCAGATAGTCAACCGCGTAGTTATTATGCTCTTCAATCCCGGTTGCAACGGTTAAGATATTCGGATCAAAAATGATATCTTCAGCTCTGAACCCGACTTCATTCACCAGTATATCATAAGCCCGTTTGCAGATGGCAATTCTTCTTTCGTATGTATCAGCCTGCCCCTGCTCATCAAAGGCCATTACAATAACGGCCGCGCCGAACCGCATAATGGTACGCGCGTGTTCCTTAAATACTTCTTCCCCCTCTTTCAGACTGATTGAGTTTACAATACCTTTCCCCTGCATGGTTTTCAGCCCTGAAAGCAGCACACTCCACTTCGAGGAGTCAACCATTATCGGCAGCTTGGCTATTTCCGGCTCAGAAGTAATAAGGTTAAGGAACTTTACCATTGCCTCTTCGGAGTCAAGCATACCCTCATCCATGTTCACATCAATAATCTGGGCTCCCCCTTCAACCTGGTCTTTTGCGATTGAAAGCGCCTCTTCATAATTGCCGGAGGTTATTAAGCGCGCAAACTTCTTTGAACCGGTTACATTGGTGCGTTCACCTACATTGACAAAGTTGGTTTCTGGTCTTACAATAAGCGGCTCCATGCCGGAGAGCATCAGGTAACGGGGAACATCGGGAATTTCCCGCGGTTCAAAATCAGCGGATATTCTTGCAATCTCCCTAATATGGTCAGGTGTTGTTCCGCAGCATCCGCCAACGATGTTAAAATATCTGCGCTCTGCATAATCACGGAGAATTGAAGCCATCTCCTGAGCGGTCTCATCATACTCACCGAACTCATTGGGGAGCCCTGCGTTTGGATAAAGACTGACATAACAGTTTGCAAGGGCTGATAGCTCCTTAATCAGTTCTCGCATCTGGCTGGCTCCGAGGGCGCAGTTAATGCCCACGCTCAGCAGATTGGGGCAATGGGCTATTGATACCCAGAATGCCGCTATTGTCTGGCCAGAAAGTGTTCTTCCGCTCTGATCCACAATGGTCCCTGATATCATTATGGGGAGAGAAACATTTTTCTCCGCAAAGACATCCTGCACGGCATAAATTGCCGCTTTGGCATTATGCGTATCATAAATTGTTTCAATGAGCATGATATCAGATCCGCCGTCAATCAGACCGCGTGCCTGCTCTTTATAACTCTCAACCAGCTTATCAAATGTGATGGGTCGGAAACTCGGATCGTTAACATCGGGGGAAAGGGAAAGCATTTTATTGGTTGGTCCCAACGCTCCTGCAACAAAGCGGGGTTTATCCGGAGTTTTTGCCGAGTATTCGGCAGCGGCTTCCTTAGCTATCTTTGCTGCCTCATAATTAATTTCATAAACCAGATGCTCAAGATGGTAGTCCGCCTGGGCAAGGTCAGTACCGCTAAAAGTATTTGTTTCGATAATATCGGAACCGGCGGCAAGATATTCCCGGTGGATGTTTTTTATAATATCGGGCCTGGTTATAACAAGGAGGTCATTATTCCCTTTAAGATCATGGGGATGATCCTTAAAACGCTCTCCGCGGAAATCCTCTTCAGTTAATGTATGCCTCTGAATCATGGTACCCATTGCCCCGTCAAGAACCATAATCCGGTTTTTAAGTATTTGTTTTAGCTGTTCGAGAGTATTAATCATAGTTTAGTACCTGCCATTTCACTTAGAACGCCAGAATAAGGGCGCTTTTTCATTGAAGTCTTTAAACAAACTGTAAATATACTTAAATTAGAGGCCATTAAAAATATCTCTATTAATCCATTACATATTTTATACGACTATGATTATTGTAACAGGCGGCGCGGGTTTCATCGGAAGTGCTATTGTATGGCGTCTTAATCAGCTTGGCATTAACCAGATTATTATTGTTGATGCACTCGGTCTTGATGAAAAGTGGAAGAACTTAGTCAATCTGGACTATATGGATTTCTGCAACAAGGCTGCATTCCTTGATGCTGTTGAAAAGGACAGCTTCAGCTATAAGATTGATGCCATCATCCACATGGGGGCTAACTCCTCCACCACCGAGAAAGATGCTGACCATCTGATGTACAATAATTATGAGTACACCAAGAAACTGGCTGTTTACAGTATCAAGAATAACATCCGCTTCATCTATGCATCATCTGCAGCAACGTATGGTGACGGCGCTCTCGGCTTTAAGGATGATGATCAGCTCTGTACAAAACTTCGCCCGCTTAATATGTACGGCTATTCAAAAAACCTGTTTGATATACGCGCCCTGCATAAAGGTATGTTCGATAAAATTGCCGGCATCAAGTTCTTTAATGTCTACGGCCCCAATGAATATCACAAAGCCGATATGAGAAGCGTGGTGCACAAAGCTTACGAACAGGTGCGCGACCACGGATTTGTGCGGCTCTTTAAGTCACGCAATCCGCAGTATCATGACGGCGAGCAGATGAGGGATTTTGTATATATAAAGGATGCGGTTGAGATGACCCTTTTCTTCCTGAATCATCCTCATGTAAACGGGCTTTATAATGTCGGTTCAGGAAAGGCGCGCACCTGGAAAGACCTGGTAACAGCCCTGTTTCACGCGGTTGGAAAGCCGGTCAATATCGAATATATTGATATGCCCGACTATCTGGCTGCCAAGTACCAGTATTTTACCGAGGCAGACCTCACAAAAATAAAAAAAGCCGGTTACTCCGGTCCGTTTACTTCACTGGAAGACGGTGTAACCGACTATGTTAAAAATTATCTGATAAAGGACGCTTATCTGGGCGGATAGTCTGTAAACAGATTTTCCGCTGATCTCTTACGGCTCCTTGCTGTCTGAGTCTTCTTCTGTGTCATCCTCTTCATTGAAGTCGAAATCTTCCTCGTAGAAGGCATCATCTTCATCAAGATCTTCCATATCGTCAAACTCCTCATCAAGATCCTCGAGGTCATCATCCTCTTCTTCATCTAATTCATCATCATCAAAGTCTTCGTCTTCATCAAAGTCCTCCTCAAACTCATCATCGTCAAAGTCCTCGTCATCAAGATCATCATCGTCAAAATCATCCTCGCCGCCTTTGGACTTAGCCAGACGTATATCCTCAGCCGGAATATAGCCGGTTTCCGGATTAAAAAATTCAGTATCCTTCAGCTCTTTCAGCTCATGTTCAAGACTATCCTGATTATGCCCCGTAAGTGCCATGTTGGTCAGTTCTCCTTTTAAGTACTCGTATTATTTGGTGCCGAAAAATAATGAAATTTTATTACAGACAAGCCGGCAAAACTTTTTCACATCTTGCGAAATCAATAAAAAAAATCTTGTATTTTTCATGGGTTTTTCCATTCAGCCTGATACCTCCCTCACAAAAGCCCGGAGGGATTGAAAATTGAAAACAATCACAACCACCACACCCCCGGCTCCGCAGAGATCGCAAATAGGCGGAATCCGCACACCCTAAATATCCCACCCCTACTCCAGCGGAGTCGCATATTGATAGAAAACATCCACAAGCTAAAACATCCCGACTCCAGAGGAGTCGCACATTGGCAGCAAACATCCACACGCAAAAAAATACCCCGACTCCGGAGGAGTCGCACATTGGTAGCAATCATCCATCCACAAAAAACAATCCCGACTCCGGAGGAGTCGTAGATTGGTAGCAGCAGATTGGTAGAAACATATTGGTATCAAACTTCCACACCCAAAACATCCCGACTCCGGAGGAGTCGTAAATTGGTAGCAGCAGATTGGTAGAAACATATTGGTATCAAACTTCCACACCCAAAAATACCCGACTCCGGAGGAGTCGCACATTGGTCGTCATAAAATCAAAACCTAATCACTGCCGTTAAAATTTGTGTCACCATTGGCGACACAATTACAAATCGCATCCAATAAATACATTTAGATGTTTATAACGGCATAGCCGACACAAATTAACGCGGTTGAAATTATATTGAATCGGGAAATCTCTTCCGGATATCCGGCAATCCAATTTTCTTTATCTTTCCCCCCTGAATCCATAGCGCTTTGCAGGAATCCTATATTCATTGATTTTTAACAAACTTTAAGGAATGGTTCTATGAAAGAAAATGTAGGCGGTTTTAACCGTATTCTTCGTCTGGTGGTTGGTGTTGGTCTGGTTGGATGGGGAATTTATGCCCAGAACTGGATCGGCCTGCTCGGACTCATCCCCATTGTGACGGCTACGGTAAAATCCTGCCCTCTCTATCTCCCTTTTGGCCTGAGCACCTGCAAGACTGAAACAGCCGAAAAATAAGGCAGTCCCTTTATAACAGAGGGTCATTCCGCCATTAAGAGGCAGGATGACCCTTTCTTATTTTATACTCCCTGTTTTTTTCTTATTTTTCCTGCCGGCTCAGGAATCATCTTGCTCTTTCCCTGTCCAGTGATCTTCTGAGACCGCATTCTGCGGAAAATCTTACTGAATGTTTAACCTCATAACCATTCCGCTTATAATCTGCTGCCTTAAAACATGGCAGCATATCAGCGGATGAAAATAAAGGAGCTGCCCTGATGAAAATGCTTGCACTTCTTCTTACCATTACCGCCATGACTCTGGCCCAGAGCCCGGGTCCCTGGACCGTGCTCAACCCCTATCCCACCGGCAACACGTTATATATCGGTTCCGCCCCCTCTGAAAATAAATATGCCGTGGTTTCAGCACAGGGTGAACTTTTTATGACCACCGACGGCGGCGTTAACTGGACCCAGCAGGTGCTCCCCGGTGACGGTATATACCGCAGTCTTTACTTTCTTGACAACAACCTCGGCTGGGCTGCCGGTGCGCTTAACGGAAAATTCAGCCGTACCACCGACGGCGGTCTGACCTGGATTCCCATCACCATCGGACCCGACACCACTAAGTATGACATCCACTTCATCAGTGCAACTACCGGATGGTCTGTCGGATTCAATGGCTTTATCATTAAAACCACGGACAGCGGCACATCATGGTTCTCACAGACAAATACTTCCGTTACAAACAAAACCCTTTACGGCGTTTTTGCAACCGATGCGAACACCATATATGTCTCTGGCAACTCTGATGCATTTATCAAATCAACCGACGGCGGTACCACCTGGGCGCAAATGCCTCTGCCGGCCCTGGGCAACACAACTGAATTCCGGGGTATATATTTCCCTCCCACCGGAACCGGCCTGACCGGTTTTGTGGTCGGCCACAGAACACGCATTCTTAAAACCACCGATGGCGGCGCTTCATGGAATGCTGTATTGAATGCAGGCGGAACCACACAGCTCTGGAGCATTCATTTTAACTCGCAGGGAGTCGGGCTTGCATCAGGAGCAAGCGGACTGGTTTACCGCTCAACCGATATGGGTTCAACCTGGTCTCAGGTTAGCGGACTGAATACCTCTGTTATATATTACAATGTCCGTTTCTCATCAGATAACGTTGCATACCTTGCCGGGGGATCAGGATATATGTATAAATCAACCGATGCGGGAGCAACCTGGCAGCCGCTTAACCGCAGATTTACCTCAAGCCGGCTAAAGGATATAGCATTCCACACCGATCATCTGACCGGATGGGTTGTGGGGGCAAGCGGATACGTTGCCAAATCCACCGACGGCGGATTCTCCTTTACCCCCCTCACCTCAGGCAGCTCGCTTGAACTGAATGAAGTAAGCGTTCCCTCAGCAAACCACGCATATATAGCAGCGTATGAGTCCAAAGTTGTGCGCACAACAGACGGCGGAGCAACTTTTACGGAACTGCTTACCGGACTTCCCTCCACAACACAGCTTCTTGCAATTGATTTTGTAACTCCCCTCATCGGATATACCGCCGGCACCAATGGTGCCGTTGCAAAAACCACGGATGGCGGCAACACGTGGACGAATGTAAGCATCCCCGCAAACACTTCACTGCTCTGGGATATGGATTTTGTTGACGAGGACTTCGGCTGGATTGCCGGCACCGGAGAGAAGATATACGCAACCACAAACGGCGGTCAGACCTGGACGGAGCAGCTTTCCAACGGAGGGCTTGGCACGTACGGAATCTCATTCGCAAATAAATTTACCGGAGTTGCCGGCGGAACCGGAGGCAATACCTTCTATACCACCAACGGCGGACTGAACTGGTTCCCGGCAGAAACCCCTCCTGGTCAGACTGTATGGGGAATTCACATTGTTGAATCACCAACCGGCACCTTTGCCATGGCTGCATGCGCAAGCGGTTATGCATATATATCCACAGACGGCGGTAAAGTCTGGGCTCCCGAACCCCGCTACACCATCTCAACATTTGACGATGTATGGATGACCGATGCAGCCCATGCATGGATCTCAGGCAACAGCGGAATTGTTATGGGCTATTATGAGCCCTCCAATGTGCCGGTTGAGCTCACCTCATTTACCGGCTCCGTCACCGGATTTGACATCACACTCCAGTGGACAACAGCCACTGAGCAAAACAGCAAAGAATTCCGCGTTGAACGAAGCTTCAACAAAAGCGGATGGACTTCAGCCGCAACCCTGGCGGGAAACGGCACCACAGCTGAACCCCGCTCATATATATACACCGATAAAAACCTTGCCCCGGGCAGCTACCGCTACCGGCTGATTCAGACTGATTATAACGGTGAGGAAAAAATCTATCCTCTTGATCAGGAATACGAAATCGGCGTTACTTCTTACTCACTGGAGCAGAACTACCCTAATCCGTTCAATCCGGTAACAACCATTACGTACTCTGTCCCCTTCAGCGGGCATGTTATCGTAGCGGTCTATGATATCACCGGAAAAAAGATACGCGATCTGGTTAACAAAGCTACCGAAGCAGGAAGACACACCATCGAATTCAGCGGTGAAGAATTGTCCAGCGGTATTTATTTTTTACGGATGACAGCAGGTGAGTATAACAGCATCATAAAAATGACCATGCTTAAATAATTTTGAATTTTGAAGTGTGAATTTGCCAAATAATTCCTAAACCTCATTTCAATAGCTCCCGGCTTTAGCCGGGAGCTGAATTATTATCAACCCTGATTTCACATTCCCTTTAATCCCATCATACCATTTCAATAGCTCCCGGTTTTATCCGGGTGCTGAATTATTATCAACCCTGATTTCATATCCCGTTTAATTCCAGCATACCATTTCAATAGCACCCGGTTTTAACCGGGTGCTGAATTATTATCAACCCTGATTTCATATCCCGTTTAATTCCAGCACCCCATTTCAATAGCTCCCGGCTTTAGCCGGGAGCTGAATTATTATTAACCCTGATTTTATATCCCCTTTTATTCCAGCATACTATTTCAAGAGAACCCGGTTTTATCCGCTGACTGAATAATCAATTCTCTGCAGTTGTACCGGCGGTTCGTTTGAGCCCCTGCAGGTAAGCACTCCGGTTTTCTTTTCAAGCATTAGTATATATGCCGGGGATGAGGTCCCGCCGTCAGTCATTCTGCAGTCAATAAGCAGATGGCATTCATTTTCTTCAATTACTGAAATTTCCCCGGTATAGTGCACCGAACGCCCGTCTTCTTTGTTGGTGTGTACCAGTTCACTCTTTCCGTATCCCAGCAGTGTTAACTGAAAGTCAAGCGCCGGCACGGTAATTCTTATTCCGTTGATTACCAGATCCCTGCCATGCTGGTTTTGCAGTGTGTAAGATTGCTGCGTGCCTTCATATATACCATGATAGATGTCCGGCAGTTTTTCCGTATTCTCTGTAACTGCCCTGCCTGCGTTCACTGTGCTCAGCGAGGCCGTCAGCATACTGCTTAATACTGACATTCTGTTGATCGAACTGTTTCTGTACATAACCCATAACCCTTACTATTAAATATATAGCCAGGAAATAATAACCATCAGTATCATGAGCGCTATTGAGATAGAAATAATAACGAATACCGCCGGCTTGATAATCTTAATCCAGGAATAATCTGCCCTTTTTGTTAATGGAGGATGCTTTCTACCGCAGCGTAAGCAGCGTTCTTCTAATACATTCACCTCACCCTCGCAGAGTGAACATACCTGATCTTTTTTTAACTGCATTTTTTCTTATGAGTAATCCTTCAGCTAAATCTTCCTCTGCTCGTAAATGCTAATGCCTGATGATGCCGATTAAGTTAATAATGAATAATCTCAAACTCCGGTTGTCCTTCCTGCTGTGCGGCGGCTTTACCGCTGTTTTTTTGAAAGCGGAGTATGTAGCTCTGACTGGTTTTATTCCAGTCAACAAACCGGGCGCTTAATTCAAGTATATCCTGGGAGTTTTTTGCGATGGTATAGGTCCCCTCATAATGGCTCACCGAACTATCTTTGGGATCCGTTTCTGACATCCATATTACCCCGTTTTCAATAAGGATAAAATTAACTTCCTTCCACGCGGAGATGTTCCTTCTGTCCGGACTCAGATTTGCTTCTGCTGCTTTATTTATAACGAAGTTGGGCTTAATCCCTTTGTAAACTCCGGCCAGATTCTCCGGTATCATTTTAATCGAGGAATTCTGGCTATCAGCCTGAGCAGTATCAGATGATGGCGTAAAACCGAAATCGCTGATATGAAAGCTGACAAACATGAGTGCGGTCAGTATAGTTATCCCCGTTATAATAAAAGTACGCCTCATCATAACAATCCTCCGTCTCCGGTAAGAGACGTTACAAAGCTGAACAGGTTTTTCTGCATCTTACCACCCCTGCAGCTTTCGCAAAATTAACCTGAAAAGTCCCGTCCTGGGCTGCGGCTGATCCTTCCGGCAGTATTTACACCTGAGTGCCTTTGAGGAAATCATTTCCCCGCAATGTTCACATTTCTTTTCTTTTTGTCTTTTTATTGTCATGTGTTCCTCCTTCATCCTCCCTTATCCCTTTCAAGGAAAGATTTTTTATGACAGCGCCAATTTATGTGCAGGGGGTTAATGAATGGATTAACAAGGGGGTTAATGAAAAGGTTAATTCAAAAGTATTTTACGTTTTAAGGAGATTTTCAATTTTTACCGACCAGACCTTTCCTCCATGAGGTGCAATAATGGCCGCATTCAAAAGGAAAACCGCCGCGATTAATGCAATAATGCTCTATCCGCATGTACTTCGATAGAGTTTTAGCAACTCAGCTTTTACTTCATTATGACAGTTTTATGACAAGAGGGAATAACTCTGATTGTAGGTTTAAAACAAACATTATAAAAAGGAGTTGTCATCATGAAACAGATTCTTTTATTCGCTTTGTTTGCCTTTTCACTCTTCTCTCAGTCACCTGTCAATAAGGGAGCAAAAGGACTGAGCGGTCAGGTTCTTTATAATTCCACCAGTTCAATGTCTGATCATTCTTCATTGCTTGATATCAGTCCGGCCGGGTTTTGTTTTGTTTCCGGTCAGCTTGAGTTGGGATTGTCACTTACCTGGCAGCGCTATTGGGAGGATGAAGTAACAGTCACTACCGCTGGTGCTGGTCCTTATGTAAACTTGTATCTGATGAAAGAGGGGCAGGTACTCCCATATATTGGTGCAGGATTCAACTTTTTGGAAAGAACCATGACTGTTGATAATTCCTATATCAGGAACTACAACCAAACATCTATACTGAGAGAACTTAATCTGAGCTTAGGATTACTTGTCCCTATAAGCAATAGTGTTTCACTGACACCAATGCTGCATCACAAATGGTACTGGCAGAATAAAGACAGCTTTGGCGATTATAAAGAGTTTATGATCGGGGTCGGACTTAAAACATTCCTGAACTGAAAAAATACACGGATCAGATTAGAAATTCCGGTCCGTGTATATCCGGGCAGTGAATATATCACTAACTTCGTGTACCCCCTCTACGCCTGTTTCAAAACACTGCAAAAGCAGGGAGGGGATACTGATTTTTACTTATTGCTTTACACTACCGTATTTCATTTTTCATTTTTCATTCTTCATTACAAGGTGTATTTCATCACCGCAACTTTTCTGCCATCCATACTGGCATATTCCGTCAGTTCCCATCCAAGCCTCCGGTAGAGGCTTTCAGCAGTATCAGTATAAAGATACAGTGTTTTATGTCCTCTGGTTCTGGCAAGACTCTGAATATAGCGGCATAAGTCAGCGCCATACCCCTTGCCCCGCTCCTCCGGTATAGTATATACCCTGGCCAGCCAATACCGGACGGTTTTGTATTCCGGGCAATAATCCAGAAGATTAACCTCATCGGATATCCCTCCCGCGGCAATTAAGCGGTCCCCCTTCAGCAAAATTACCTGAAACAGAAGGTTATCATTGATGGATTTATTGAGCCGCTGGAACGTTTTCTCCCTCGGGACTTTCCACTCATCCAGATACCAGTCCGCCTGCTGGGATATATATTGGGTATCATCCAGCGTTAACAGCCTTTGCTGCAAATTTTCAGACATCAAGTTCGTCGCCTGTCTTCCGGCTTTTGCTATATCCGTTCTGCCACGCAGTTATAACAGCCCGGTTTTGCGTTGTGGATATGAATATATGCAACATCATTGTTTTCAAAAGTCTTGTGAAGCTGGTCTTTAAGGGTCTTTCCCTCAACAACCGAAGCGCTTATCATCATGCCGTTTTTGTCATACCCTCTCAGCGAAAGGAGACGATGAAGCAGCATTACGGGGATTTCGTTTACTTGCGGACTGGCTGTTTTTGCCCCCTTTCTAACAAAAATGGGACCGGCTGACTGGTAGGGTGAATTGGTTTTATGATGTTTATAGGGGAGTAATATAACTTCTTCCCCGACTTCGGCATCCTCAAGACTCACCCGGCAAGGGTAACCCGGCTTTTCATCAACGGTCATTCTTACCGCGCCAAGCTTGCTCAGCTCTGAGTCTTCCATACCGAAGAGACTGGTGAATTCTGAATCCGGAAGCGCTTTTATAATAAAGTTTGTCATAACATATTCCTCTTTACTAATTGTTGTTTAATAAAAAAGATGTTACGCCTGAATCCCCCGCCCCATACCCCCTTAGTCTGGCAGCAGCTTGGTAAGTCATCGGGAATTCAGCATTTCAATTATACGGAAAAATCACATCCCGATGCCGGTTGTATGTAATTTTTTTCCCTCTGGTGAAAAACCATTATTTACCCTGCCGGCTTACTATTTCATTTATCCAGATTGGTGCAAACGGAGAGGTGCATCCCTTGGAAACAGGATAGTCCCGGTATATACCAAGTTTTTCTCCGATCTCCAGCGCTCTTTTTCTGAACTCAGGATGGTGAATACCGCAGTAAGCCAATGCAAAATTCATAGTCCACTGAACTGCCGGAGCTGCTTCCGGCATTTCTGTTTCAATTCTGTCTAAAATCTTTTTCAGATCGAGACCCTCAGCCCCTTTTGCTATTTTACTCGCAGTTAAGCTCCATCCGCACCGTGCCTGCCAGGGGTTGTCTGAATTCATCCAGATTTCACGAAGCTGTTCTTTATGCGGAGATTCCTTTAGCAGATACGAATTAAACCAGTCAGCCACCCAGTCCAGCCCCAGGTCAGCAGCCATATCACTAAGCTCTTCTGCTGAGAGTTCTGCCGGTTTCATAATCAGAATAGCCAGAAGCCGCGCATCATAATTTCTGGTTTTCCAGAGCTCCAGCCCGAGCTGATGATTGGTTTTAATCTTCTTAGCGAGAGTTCTGATGTCACCGGTTTTCACGCCAAAGAGACGGTCAGGTTCCGCCCCGCTTTTTACCTGGTGCTTGTGCATTTTTTCATTTCCCAAAGCTTTGAGCTGGGAGAGGAGTTCGGTGGTGGTCATATTCTGCTTATATCATTTTCGTTAACGGTAAGAAGATCAAGATTCTGCTGTCAATCTTTTTTGTTGATGACAAATTTGAATTCTTTTGATTAATGTTTAATGTCAGCGAGTGACTCAATGAAATTTTAACCGGAGTTTGAAGGGCAAAATACTTAAAATCGCAATAAAAACCATTCCTGTTTGTACTTCTTTAAAACAGGCAAAAAGGAAAATTGATCTGCTTCTCTTTGAATCACCAGTCCTGATATTTTCTCATTTCGGAGTTTCCTGAAATTATATCGGATAGTAATCAAAACGTAAATTTTCTCAATTTGCCATTAAAAGAAGCAGTTTGCATTTAAACATTTTCTGATTAATTTTCTTTTTACAATTTGACAAAAGGGAAATGTTCATGAAAAAATCTCTCCGGTTATTTGTTGTTATTCTTCTTTTTGTTCCAGTGCTTCTTTTTTCCCCGGGCTGCGGCGGGGGCGGATTTATTGATGTTTCATCTTTGAAAGATGAACTTAATGTGTCTGAAATTCCGGGCGCAAAAGAATATCCAAACGCTGATGCCATTAGGATATTAGAGCGGCATGAAACTGAGCTGACCATTACCTCAGACGGATATGTTAACACACAGGAAAAAGTGCACATCATTCAAAAACTCCTTAAGAATATTGACCAGTATGCCTTTATCGAAATTGATCTTGGAGGCGGTCAAAAATTAGAAAAAATAGTGGCCAGAACAGTTAAAGCAGACGGAACAGTTATTGAACTTAAACCGGAAGATTTTCTGCTTTCTTCCGGCTCGTCTGATGCAAATTCATTTTATACCGATGAAAAAAGCGTTAAATTTACTTTCCCCGCAATCGAAAAGAACTGCATCATCGAGTATATTTATACCATCAAAAAAGGTTTTGCATTCCGTTATGATGTCTGGTTTACACAAAACACTGTTCCGATTCTTAAGAATGAGTATATACTACGCTTTCCGAAATTGCTCATCCTGGCAAAGGGCTTAGGAGGTGCCGGGTGGAACTGGAACTTTAAACCCTATAATCTTAACCTCCCCAAACAGGTTACTGATGAGGGTATTAAAAACAAGGACCTTGCACAGCCCATGACCGTAACATGGACTCTCAATAACGTTGAGGCATTTGAACCCGAACCCAATATGCCTGCCTGGTCGAATTATATCGGGCATGTTCGCTTTGCTCCTTCCGATTGGAAATCCTGGAATGATATCTCAACCTGGTACTACAAGGAGCTGTTTGAGCCGCAGGTGGAAACCTCATCAAAAATTAAATCACTTGCTGAGTCACTCACAAAAGATCTTGCGTCTGATGAAGAAAAAATTGAGGCGCTCAACCATTATGTGAGAAATATGCGTTATGTTTCAATAGTGCTTGGAGATGGAGGATTAGTGCCTAATCCCCCCTCAAAAGTAATTGAACGGAATTATGGCGATTGCAAGGATAAATCCACACTGCTTGTAAGTCTGTGCCGTTCGATTGGGATTACCGCAAAACCAGTATTGGTCTTGACCGAAGACCGTGGAGAAATAGATGAAAGTTTTGCTTCCTGGCGCTTTAATCACATGATTATTCAGGCAACCACTTCATCCGGAAAATCATACTTTATTGATGCAACCGCTGAGTTCGCGACTCTCACTGACCTCCCCGTTGGCGGCGAGGGTGTTAAAACATTAGTGATGAATTCAGACGGCAAAGCAAGTTTTCAAAAAACTCCGGTTTCCACCGCTTCTGATAATGTCACTACCTTTAATGCTGATATACAGATTAAGCCGGACGGGTCAGCGGAGATGGATGTTACTATTCTGTATAAGGGAAATTCGGCGCAGGAGGCGCGTTACAAATTAAAAGACCTTACCAACGATGAACTTGCCAGGCACTGCGGCAATTATATTGCCGAAGATTTCATCAATGCCAAAATTGATAATATATCTCATACTCCGGTTGACTCTGTCTATTCGGAAATGAAGCTTCAGTTTACTGTTTCTTTTGCATCACTGTTTACCAAAGCTGCAGATTTATCAATGGCAAGAATTAATCCGTTTCACATTTTTAATCAGTATTCCTGGTTAAAGCGGGAAAAGAGGTCCTATCCGCTTTTGTTGCCATATCGTTTCACTATCAATAAAAATATCACCCTTCAACTCCCTGATCAGTACTACGAACTGCGGAGTATGCCTGAAAAATTATCTCTCACCAATAAAAATATGGAGTATGATACCCGCTATCAGGATTTAGGAGGAGGAAAACTCAGATTTCAGGAAACTTTTTCTCTTAAAGAAAACAGAATAACCCCGCAGTATTATTCTGAATTCAGGAATCTTATTGAACAGATGAAGAACAAATCAGAAGAAAAGATTGTCCTGAATAAAAAGTAGTGAACATAATATCTGCAGAAAAACCCCGGGGTATATCATTCTCCGGGGTATTTATTTCTCAGTGCGGTCAGCAACGGCTGATATTTCGGTCTGCAATGGTTTTTCATCATACTCATAATTCTAAGATGATTTTCCTTTTAGCTCGATCCGAAACCTAGGAACCGGCATTATCTTTGTCTTCTGCTTGTGCATTCTTTCATTACCCGGTTCTTTGAGTTGGGTGAGGATATCTGTGTTGGTGGTTAAGGTTATTATTTTAAGATAAATTCGTACTATTATTCATCGATGCATTGTCAAAAATTCTTTTACTGTCTTTTTTATTGCAAGTATTAAATTCAGATTAAATCCCGTCATGATCAATAAATTGTTATTGACGCATTCTTCCATATAGCCGATTTTCCTCTTAATTAGAATCGAACAGCGCTGGCAGTCGGTAATGCGTCCAGCGTAATTCTTGACGCACTGTGTCAAATTTTGAAAAGCACCGTAAAAACTGCGCATATTTGTCCGAAAGGTTTTTTCTAAAAGTTTATACAAACCTTTTTCAGAACCCCCGTGTTAGCCCGGATGCCAGCTTTTTCTGAGCCCCTTTTCTTTCTCCCGCCACTGATTCTCCCTTCATCTTCTCAATAATCTGGCGGACTGCATTTCTTAAAGAACCGTACTTGCTTCTGACTTAACTGAAGTGTGAATATGGCAATTTTTGCTTTTTTCCGAATAATCCGCGGGAAGCATTTTACTGTCCTTTTTCTTCCCAAATTATTCCCCTCAAGGACAGCAAGGACAATAGCGACACCACAGGAATGAGAATAATCCGCTAATTTCCCAAATCACCAAAGCCTCCATAAAATTCTTCATTTTTCATTCTTTATTATTCATTAAAATTCTCTCCCCCTTTTTCCGTATTTTGAGGCATAATTTTTCTTAAAATTATACTAACACAACATCACAGTAAACGGAGTCCTCTATGAAAACTACCAAACAGGAAGCCCTCGATTATCATAGTTCAGGACGTAAGGGAAAAATTGAAGTTAACCCCACCAAGCCATGTCTGACCCAGCGCGATCTTTCATTAGCTTATACCCCAGGAGTTGCTGAACCCTGTCTTGAAATTGAAAAAAATCCGGAGCTTGCTTATTCTTACACCGCCAAAGGTAACCTGGTTGCCGTTATCAGTAATGGCACAGCAGTCCTTGGACTGGGCGATATCGGTGCCCTGGCGGGCAAGCCGGTCATGGAAGGCAAAGGTGTCCTCTTCAAACGCTTTGCCGATATTGATGTTTTTGACATCGAACTGAATTCCCACGACTCAAAAGAAATCATCCGCGCGGTGCAGATGCTCGAACCGACCTTCGGCGGCATCAACCTGGAAGACATCAAAGCCCCCGAATGCTTCTACATCGAAAAGGAGCTGAAGGAGACTATGAATATCCCCGTCTTCCACGATGACCAGCACGGAACGGCAATCATCTCCGGCGCGGCACTCATAAACGCCTGCGAAATCGCCGGAAAGAACCTCTCAGAAATCAAAGTGGTCTTTAACGGCGCCGGTGCCTCCGCAAACGCTTGCGCAAATCTCTACTGCATGCTCGGCGTTAAAAAAGAAAACATTATCATGTGCGATACCAAGGGCGTTATATATAAAGGACGCACTGAAGGCATGAATGAATTCAAGGAAGTATATGCACAGGATACTCCTCTCAGAACTCTTACCGATGCATTCAAAGGCGCAGATGTGTTTGTTGGTCTTTCTGTCGGCAACTGTGTAACCAAGGAGATGGTAAAGCTCATGGGTGAACACCCGATCGTGTTTGCAATGGCGAACCCTACACCTGAAATCTCTTATGAAGACGCGCTCGAAGCCCGTCCCGACCTGATCATGGCAACCGGCCGCTCTGATTATCCGAACCAGATTAACAACGTTCTAGGTTTCCCTTTCATCTTCCGCGGAGCGCTTGATGTAAGAGCAACTGCCATTAACGACGAAATGAAACTCGCTGCTTCTCACGCTCTCGCCGAACTTGCAAAGGAAGAAGTTCCTGAAGTTGTACGCCGTGCATATCAGGGGCAGGAAATAAAATTCGGCAAGGAATATATAGTACCCAAACCGTTTGATCCCCGAGTACTCACTTATGTAGCCCCGGCCGTTGCAAAAGCCGCAATGGAGACCGGTGTTGCTAAGAATCCCATTGAAGACTGGGATATATATAAAGAGTCACTTCGCGAACGGCAGGGACTTTCAAAAGAAATTATCCGCCGCACTATTGAAAAAGCAAAGAATGCTCCGCGCCGGATAGTATTCCCCGAAGGCAATCAGTATAAAATCATTAAAGCTGCTCAGATACTTGTTGAAGACGGCATAGCAAAACCGATTCTTATCGGAGATCCTGCTGAAATCCGCGGTATCATGGAAGAACATCAGATGCCTGATTTTGAATTTGAGGTTATTGACCCGTTCAAATTTGACCGCATTGATGAATATGCAAATGAGTTTTATGCAATGCGCCAGCGCAAAGGGCTCACTCTTCAGAACGCGAAATATCAGATGCGCAAAGGCAATTACTTCGGCGCGATGATGGTTAAGAAAGGTGAAGCAGACGGAATGATTTCCGGTCTGACAACATTCTACCCTGAAACCATACGCCCCGCGCTTGAAGTGATTCAGCTTGCAGAAGGTGTTAAACGTGTATCCGGAATGTATATCGTTCTGGTCAAAAAACATGTTTACTTCTTTGCTGATACAACGGTTAATGTTGATCCAACCTCAGATGAACTTGTTGAAATAGCTCATCTGGCAGCTGAGACTGTAGCGCGCTTTAATACCGTGCCAAAGATAGCAATGCTTTCATTCAGCAATTTTGGTTCGGCTCCGTATCCTGTTTCAAATAAGGTGCGGGAAGCAGTTGCTAAATTCAAAGAGAAATATCCCGGTATCATGATTGACGGAGAAATGCAGGCAGACACGGCAACTAATCCTGAAGTTCTGCAGCAGTATTTCCCCTTCTCTACCCTTAAAGGCAGAGCCAATGTGCTTATCTTCCCTGGTCTTGCATCAGCCAATATATCGTATAAACTGATGGCACAGATCGGCGGAGCGGATGTAATCGGACCAATCCTTATGGGTCTGAGCAAACCGGTGCATATCCTTCAGAAAGGCGCAGAGATTGAACATATTGTAGATATGGCAGCTATTGCTGTTGTTGAAGCAAACGAAAAGTTCAATCACCAGTAAAAGTAAAAAGTTACTTTAAAACTACAAGCCCCCGGTATCTACCGGGGGCTTTTTATTTTCATACGGATCCGCATCATACCCGGCTGATTTTTTTACCGCAGACTATATACGCAATTCGGCAAACTTCCATAAGTTTTTCCTGTCAACCCGGTGCACATCTGCATTATAGGTTTCTTTAAAATCAGCTGCTGATTTTATTTTAGCATCCGGTGAGTACTTAAACTCATAACCCGTCAGTTTGCCGTCTGCTTCTTCAATGTAATCAACTTCTTTTTGATCGTATGTTCTCCAGAAATATGAGTTCACTTTTCTTCCAGCAAATGAGTTTGCTTTCATCCGCTCTGCAATACAATAGTTTTTCCACAGCGCACCGGAATCCTGCCTCAGCTCGAGCAGATTATAATTCTGCAGCAGAGCATTACGGATGCCTGTATCGTAAAAGTAAATCTTTACTGACTTTGTAAGTTCTTTGCGCAGATTCCGTGAAAAGGCACGCAGCCGGAAAATCACATAACTCTGCTCAAGCAGATCTATATATTTCTGAACGGTCAGTCTGTTTATTCCCAGTTTTACCGCAAGTTCGTGATATGATACTTCACTGCCAACCTGAAGCGCCAGTGAGATCAGCAGATCATTAAGCACACTTGATTTTTTTATCCCCTCATACCTGAGCAGGTCGCGGTATAGGTAACTTGAGGCAAGCTGGTCAAGCCGCTCTTTTGCAAACTCATCGGTCGAAAGATATATTTCCGGATATGAACCCAGTCTCAGCAGTCTCTCAAGCTGAGCATCTGCTGCGAACCAATCTCCCTGTTGCCTGATTTCAAGTATGCTGAGCGGATAAAGCAGATACTCTATTGTTCTTCCCGTCATCGGCTCGGCGGTCATATACCGCAGATTAAGACTTGATGATCCTGTTGCCAGTATCTGCGTCTCCGGCATCTCATCAGTCATCAGTTTCAGGATTTTTCCTATGTCTGGAATATGTTGTGCTTCATCCAAAACAACCAGCCGTCTGCCGCCCAGATACGACTTCAACTTATCCGGCTCTGCCTCGCGCAGATTCTGCTCAACTGAGAGTATCTCACAGTTCAAATAGCGGGCTTCATCCACATATTCCTGCATGATGGATTTCACAAGCGTGGTCTTGCCCGTTTGTCGTGCACCATATAAAATTATGGTCTTACCCTGGAATAGGCGGGCTTTTATCCTGTCAGTAAGAATTCTGGTCAGCATACTTATTTAAAAATGATATTTGAATATCAAAATTTACGAAAATAATGATATCGTAATATCAAAATTAATCTAAAAAATGATATTTGAATATCAAATTTTACTTAAAAATGATATTTGGACGAATATCCTTAAGAATCACTCCTCCGGTGGTGCTTCTGCCTGCTCCACTTTTTCTCCGGTTTCCGGTTTAGCAATCTTTTTTCTTCCGGCTTTTTTAAGCGCATCCTGAAGCAAAAACTCTATCTGCGCATTGATAGAGCGGAGGTCGTCAGCGGCCCATTTTTCAAGAGCGGCATAAACCGAGTCATCAATGCGCAGTAGAAATTTCTTTTTCATTATGAATGCAGCGTTCCGGTGTTAATAACCGGTGTGGCTTCTGACTCAGAAACAAGAGCCACCAGCAGGTTATTCACCATGGAAGCCTTTTTCTCTTCATCAAGTGTAACAATATGCTGAGCGCTAAGCTGATCAAGCGCCATCTGAACCATACCAACCGCTCCCTCAACAATCTTCTGACGGGCGGCTACAACTGCCTGCGCCTGCTGTCTGCGGAGCATTGCCTGCGCAATTTCCGGTGCATAAGCAAGGTGTGTCAGGCGGGCTTCCATTACCTCAATACCGGCTACATGAAGGCGCGACTGAAGATGCTCCTTTAACTGGTCTGCAATTTCCTGCGGTGTGCCACGTAATGAAGGTTTATCCTCCTGATCAACATCATAAGGGTATTCGGATGCGAGCGCGCGTATGGCGGTCTCACTCTGAATTGCGACAAACTGCTCATAATTCTGCACATCAAAAAGCGCACGGGCCGAATCAACAACGCGCCAGACGATCACGGCTGCTATTTCAATCGGGTTGCCGTGCTGATCGTTTACTTTAATCTTGTCGCTGTTAAAGTTTCTGATTCTTAAAGAAACAAGATGCTTTGAGGTGAATGGGTTTGCCCACCAGAAACCTGACTTTGCGGCTGTGCCAAGATAATTACCGAAAAGAACCAGAACCCTGGAGTTGTTCGGCTGTACGATAAAGAACCCGCCGAAACTGATAAAAATAGCCAAAGCAACCGGAATAATAATCCAGAGATACATCGGGATATCATATGTGGCTGCATAAATAGTAAGGAGCACATCAAGTACTCCGGCAATAATAACCAGCGGAAGCATAATGAATCCGCTAATATTACGAACGGGACGATCAACTATGTTTTGCATGACGGTTTTCCTGTATTTTGAAAATTGACATCAGAATGATATCATTTTTATATCGAAATGTAATCATTTTTTAGATAGCCGGCAAATTCCGCTAAACGAACGGTAAAAAGAATTCCATGACCAGAAATACCTCCCCTCCTCAAAGGTAAGCGGGAGAGACAGGGGGCAAATGGGAGAATTAGTTCACTGATCAAAATATTTCTGAGGGGTTTAATCTGCGGTTTTATTATATTAGACGGATATTCTGTTATTTTTCAAACAAAACCCGGCTTTGTCGAGGAAAATAAGGAGAGTTATGTATTACTTTGCCTACGGCTCAAATATGGATGAGTCACAAATGAGGTCTAAGAAGGTGGCTTTTACTAAAAGAGAAAAGGCGATCCTCTATGGCTATTCCATGTCATTCAGCAAAAAAACCACTAACGGAAGCGGCCGAGCCACAATTCTCCCTTCAGAACGGGAGAGTTTTGTCGAGGGCGTTTTATATGAGATTGATGAACGGGATCTGGAAAAACTGGATAAACCCGAACGATACCCGACCCACTATTCACGTATTGAGGTTACTGTTTCATGTGCAGAAAATCCCTCAGTAAAGGCTATTGCTTATCAGGCAAATCCCCAGTTTGTTCAGGATGGCCTGAAACCGATGCAGGGATATCTCGAATCGCTTCTTGCCGCCAAACCATTCCTTTCAGAGGATTATTATCAAAAACTTGCCTCCGCTGAATATATCCCCCAGCAAAAAAGAAGAATCAGCAAGGAAGTAGAGATTTATTCTGAAAAAATTATTGCCGCCGGCAGGACCTACTTTTTCGATATAAAACAGAGCGGAAAAGGGGATTATTACATCGCTATTTCGGAAAGCAAAAAAACCGCCGAGGGCTTTGAACGTCACAGGGTAATGATTTTTGCCGATCATATGCAGGAGTTCACTGAATCCATCATCAGCCTGAACGCCAAACTGCTTTCCATCTTGGAGCAGTCAAAAAGCGCCTGATATTATATATCCCCTGCTTTCCCCCGACGGGAAGGCAGGGCTGTGAGCAGCAGTGAGAAATTGCACTCACCCGGCCAGCCCTGCCTTTCTAAAACGAGACCTCCTCAAGAATAATTTTCAGGTGCATTTTATTACCAGCCTTGCTATATTTTGCAATAAAATAAATGAAAGAAGGAAATGAAGAAGGCTCTTAAAATAACCCTTTATGTAATTATTGGCCTGTTCGTGGCAATTCAGTTATACCCCGACGGAATACCGAGAGAAAATCCGCCGGTTGAGACCGTGATTGAATGGCCTGATCAGCAGGCAAAGGAGCTCTTTTATGCAGCCTGCGCCGACTGCCACAGCAATGAAACCAAATGGCCCTGGTACAGCTACATTGCACCGGCAAAATGGGCAGTAAAGAATCATGTGATTGACGGCAGAAGACATTTTAATATCTCAGTTCAGGGTTTCGGCAAAGATGCGCATGAAGCCGGTGAAGTTATCCGCGAGGACTATATGCCTCTTCAGGAATACACCTTAATGCATTCAGAAGCCAAACTAACCCCCGAACAGAAAGAACTTCTCGCAAATACGCTAGATCAAATGTTTGCAAAAGAAGAGTAAAAATACTGAATTGTGAATGGTAAATTGTGAATTGACAATTTATTTCTAATTACTTTACCTGCAGATAAATATTTTAAGCCATGTTTCACAAGCATGGCTTTTTTATTTTTAAAAATACCCTGGCTGTAATGCAGCATTTGCATTATTCCCTGGATGATAGCATTACATGCATAATTACATTCCATACGGAGATGCAAATTCAATATCTCTTTTGATGAAAAGCAGTATTATAATTCCCAACCTCTCCAATATATAGCGTCCCGCTAATTTACAATTCACCATTCACAATTCACAATTCTAATACGGTTTCCCCTTTTTCCGCTGTTCCGCGAGTGCTTCCATATACCAGCCGAATTCATTAAAGAATTTTTTGCCGCGGCGTTCGTAGTCACCGTTGACCGATGATCCGTCAGCGAGGATACTCTCATGCACCCGGGAGATCGGCAGGGATGTAGGAATAGGCGGGGTTTTTAATTCCGACAGGATGAGCCGCAGCTGTTCAGCGCCGCGCACTCCTCCGAAGGGTCCGGATGAGTATGATATAATGCCGCTGGGTTTAAAGAAATATTCTTCACGAAAATAATCAAGCATATTTTTTAGCGCGGGGGGAACGCTGTGGTTATATTCCGCGGTGATTACAATAAATCCGTCCGCCTCGGTAAACAATTCATGAATTTCCGTAAGACGCGGGTCCGGATCTTTCATAAAGCGATAAACTTCGCTCAGCATGGGCAGGTCATATACTCCCGCGTCTGCTACCATGGGCTGCCATCCTCTTTGTATGATCTGATTTTTAGCAAACTGCAGAACCCTCAGCCCTTCCCTGTTTTCTCCCATTGTTCCCGCTAGCAACGCCACTTTATACACTGACATACAATAATCTGATCCTGAAAAATATAATCAAAAAATAAAATAACTCTCCCTGCAAGATACTAATGAGAGGGTATTTCCAAAAAGTTATAATCCCGAATCACCGGTTCAAACAGAAAAGCCCGGGCTCCAAAACTGAACCCGGGCTTTTTTCCAAAAACAGCTTAATGAGCCGCCGGAATCGGTTTTATCTGAGCAGCACAGCTTTTTTAATTTCCACCGCCGCATTTCCTGCTGAACTTCCGGCAATCATGAACCGTACAAAATACACCCCGCTGGTATATCCCTGCATCATGACCTCAAATTCATGTGTGCCCTCGGCAAAATTTCCTTCGGCAAGTGTTTCAATCTTTTCTCCCAGTGAAGATATCAGTTCCGCGGTCACATAACCCGGCTGGTCAAGCAGGAGGCGCACTCTTGCCGACGGGTTAAACGGATTAGGATATATATCGGAGAGTCTGTATTCCGCGGGTGTATATACTTCATCCGTGCTGCTGGTGAGGATGCCCATAAATAAAAGCGAATCACCGCAGGCGGCTACATGCTGGCTGCCCGCCTCGGCTATAAAGGCGCTTGCTCCCGGGGCATAATGCGATGCCACAATATGCTCACGGTCATAGAGCCGGATGGTTGAGCCATCCTTGCCTACCACATACCCGGGATACGCAATTCTTGAGACCTTACCCCCCACGGAATCACTTGTCATATGGGCGGGAGGACTTGCCGGGTTTTGTATCGAATACACATGATACCGGGGCCCTTCAGCAACCACTAAAAGGTAAGCCCAGCTCTCCTCCGGATAGATAACACAATCATATACGAACCCCTGATACGTTATCAGATGAGTCAGAACCGGCGCGGCAGGATTGGCTACATTTACCACTTGCAGTCCTCCGCCAGCCGAGCCCAGTGCCAGGAAAACCCGGTTATCGTCTGCCATTATCCGCAGCGGATTTCCCGGGAGATCCGTTTCGGAAACCAGTGTGATAGCCATTGGGTTTGAAACATCATAGATAAAGAGCTTTGAAAAGCTTCCAGCGTAAACATACTGCCCGTAATGATACAGAACCCGCAAATCAGGGTTGGCGATTGAGCCCACAACTGACATGGCAGCGGAGTTGCTCACATCAATAATCTGCAGACCCCCGCTTCCGGCCGCCACATAAGCATAATTCCCCTTAACGTGCACACACTGATAATCACCGGTTCCGGCGAAACCTCCTTTATGTCCAATGGAATCGGGATAAATCTGGTAAACATGAAGCCCTGCGGTCCCTTCTGCCACATAGAGGTAAAAATTTGCGTAATCAACCCATTGACCCTGCGTAATATCCCTCTTCACAGGCATTACAAATGATCCCCCGAAACTCTGGGACAAAACAACCGAAGGGAAAAGAAACAACCAAAGAACAGCTATACGTTTCATGAACCGCTCCGTAAGAAATGAAAAATGTTAAGAAAAATTACGCAAATAATCATTTCTTTGACCTGCTATACCGCACGATGTGACCTGATATCACAACATTCTTCCGGGAAAGACTTTTACCCCGCGTATTTTTCATTAGCTGAAAAAAAAGTCTTAGATTGACGGTTTGAATTCTTAAGCATCCCCGGCAAAAGCTCTGATGCATTAACCATCACTAAATAAGGAGAAATATATCTTGGCAGACAAAGTAGTACATGAAGCAGCCATCAGCGCCGTTCAGTATCAGGAAAGTTCAATTGTAAGCAGACAGCTGATTAAAAAACCGAACGGAAACATCACACTTTTTGCGTTTGCAAAGGGAGAATCACTCACTGAACACTCATCTCCGTATGATGCAGTGGTTCAGATTATTGACGGCAGCATGGAAATAACCATTGGCGGAGTGCCATATATCGTAAAGGCTGGGGAATTTCTTATCATGCCGGCAAACATTCCGCACGGACTCCGCGCCGATGAAAACGCCAAAATGATTCTTACCATGATTAAATAAGGATCACGGATTATCCGGATTAAGGGATTTCACGGATTTTTAATTATGAAAATCCGTGCCTTTAATTCGTGTTCTGAATTCGTGCCCTTTTTGTTCTGCGATAAATGCTTCCGAACGATGCTACCTCATATGACTTTTTAATCGGAAAAATCCGTGTCTATAATTCGTGTTCTGAATTTGTGCGCATAATATTTCGTATTATATAATTACTGCTTTTGTATACAAACAAAGGGCTACAGAATACTTGTAACAGGCGGGAAAATAAAATATCAGTGCGATTTGGAAGGATTCAGATTATGATTTCTCTGTTCACGTTAAGCTAAAGTGCGCACGCAGAACCGCTGGTTAAATCATTCGCTTCATTTTATCTGCATATCCCCAAATCTGTCCGTGTTTTGGGTTCCCCTTTTTTGAAAGCTTATCAACATAGAATATCTCCCTGCTGCTGCCGTTCAGGATTTCCATCACATCATCGCGCAGGGCAGTGTATTCTTTCTCTAATCCTTTTGGCGGGTCACCCCATGCAGCGATTATTACAGCCGCTTCCTTTGCAAACTTTTTAATATACCTGAGATTTTCATTATCCGCGAGCGCTTCATTTCTCTCCTTAAGTCGTTCAGAGTAGGTTTCATAGGCAGGTATGAGATTAAGAATCACAACTGATCCGGCCCCTTTGAGCACCGGATTGGTTCTGCTGTTTTTATATATGTAGTTGGCGACATTAAATACCGTTTTATCAGACACCTCCCCTGTTGCACGGCTGGGATTTTTCAGAATTACCACAACGGTTTTCTCTCCGCCGGTATCAAACCGCATCCTCAGCCAGTAACGCCTGGTTTCAGTGCGCTTTAAGGCAACAGGACGAAGCACAAACTCCGGATGCAGATAGACCGGTTTCCGCTCTTGTTTTTTCTCTTTGCCGCTGCCTTTAGCCATGAGGATTATATGGTAAACCGGAGCCCGGCTCTTACCGGAATCAGTTGTATATACGAAGCTTCCCGGTAGAAAGTGAGAACGCTCAGCTCAATAAACATGTAAAACGGATGGGCAAATTCCAGATCTGCGCCTAACGAGAACTGGGTGGAGAAATAACTGTCCTCACCTCCGTCAGAACCGGACCGGAAGTCGCCGATATAAAGGGTGGTTTCTTCCAGGTTCTCAAACACTCTTCCAGCACCTGCGGATATATAAGGGGAAATCTGCGCGAAGGTAAGAAGGCGGGCTTTCAGGAAAATATTCGCGCTTACAAAATTTCTTCCGCCGCCGTCAATACGCCCCCCCAGCACGCCGGAGTTGCGGAAAAAGACTGCCTTATCCAGCGGTATGTTAATATATTCAAAAAATACCCCTCCCCAGAAGTTTCCTTGTTTGCTTTCTTTTGCCGCTGAAAAAGTAATGCCCCGCCCGTTCATATACAGTTCCTCAAGATCTGCCGGACGCTTAACCGTATAAGCCCCCGCTGAAAGTCCGAAGATGCTGGGTGTCTGAATAAACTGCGGATATATATCAGCCGCTAAAAGCAGCACCGCGGCTATGAAAACTGCCGTATTCTTCATAAAGGTAAAACGCGCTCCCTCCGGTAATTCTAAAATTATTGTCTGTAAATGTACGAATCCGCCTGATTATCGGGAACAGTTGTTCCATTCTGCATGGTTTTCCGCGTTCTCATGCAGGATTATTCACCCCTCTTCAGGAGAAACTGCTTGTTATCCCCCCTCATGGCTTTGGTATAAAACTCTTTATAGGCCTGGAAATCCTCCGGTTTCACTTCCCTGGCTTTATAAATCATGGTTCTCACTGCAATAAGGCGTCCTTCCTCATAGGTCACAGAAATACGGTAGTCTGCCGCGGGGCAGGTATACTGCTGTTCATACGAGGTTTCCACCGGTGCCATTCCCTCCGGAAGTATAATAGTCATTTCCTCTTTGACGGTATCAAGTGAAGACCAGAGCATCAGCGGAAAGCGGCGCTGATCACTGCTGACCGGTGATGAAGATTCAAGTTTGTCACTCCAGGGCAGTTTCATTAGACCATACTCTCCGGCCTCTGATATATATGATGGAATTTCAAAAGAGAACATGTAGCTTTCCTCAGGAGTGATATCTGACATATCGCTGAGAGTCAGAAAACTGGTAAGAGAAAGCTGGGGAAACTCCTGCACCAGAGCTTCTTTCATAATACGGGTCTGCTCATCCGGATTTTCATCCCGGTAGGTATAACGCGCATAAGCCGAATGGATGCCGCTTTTTGTGCTGATATTTGTGCCTTCGATGCTGTCATCCTTCCGGACCGTAATAGTAGTTTTCCGGATGATGTTGTCAGGGTAAAAACCTGCATCAGGAACGTGCCCCGGTTCTTTAATTCCGTCTTTAATGAGCAGATAAAATCCGTTCACATCAAGCTCGGGCAGTGTCTGATAATAAAAATTAGAGGCCGTCAGATCAAGAAACTTTAATCCGTTTTCTGATTCCAGCGCCACGATCGCGTGGTTAAACCCGATTGACGGGAGAACATTTTTATTAAATCCTTCATCCTTGGTATTAATCAGGACATAGTAAGATTCAATACCTGCCGCGCGTGCCATCGTGATAAAAAGGGTTGCCACATCTTTGCAGTCCCCTATTCTGGTCACCAGCACATCACGTGCTTCCTGCGGAATAAGACCCGACTGGCGGAACGCAACGCTGCTGTAGCGGATGTTCTCAGTAATAAAATTATAGATAATTTCAATCTTCTGGTCTTTGCTTAACTTTTCCGGATCCGGCATCAGTTCGGCAACGGTTTCCTCAATTTCAAAAGTGATACGGGTTTTGTTGCGGGTAAGGTCCTTGTACCACTCAACCAGATAGTCCCAGCCGGGGATTGATGATATATATAGCCGCTTATTCACGTCGGAAAGCGCGGGCATATCGGATTCCGGTTTTAATCCGGGTACGTTTTCCAGCGTCCATTCATACAGTGTGAATCCCTCAAGCTTTTTAATGACCGGCTTATCTTCCATAAACTGTGTTTTATGGGAAAAAGTAAAATTATCCTCCGACAGAAGAGAGTAACGCGTCAGTTTCGAGGGTATATACTGCTCAAATCCGAACTCATCCCAGAACTGATCGGAGAGCCGTCCTGAGTAAAGATTTTTTATTTTCCACTTCACATAAATATGTTCACCGGCCTCAAGGGATTTAAATACCACATGATTATAGTTTACGTCTCCCTTTACCTCAGAGCCGTCTTTTTTTACTACCACGGCTTTTTCAACAGTAAGATCTTCCGTGTAAGGATTAAACGGTATTACATACTCCTTTATCTGATCAATCCCCTGCCTGGTTATTGCCCTGATGAGAACTTCACCTGACAGTTCGGATGCGCCAGATTTATAGACAATGCGCTTCTGGTCATTAAGAAGAATATAACTGTTTGCTCCCGAAGGCGATTCACTCTCGGCAATCAGAGATTTATAATCAGACGAGGGAAACAGTGAAAGCAGCGGAGTTTTGCCGTCAAGTTCTCTCAGTTTCTCACGCACGGCATAATTGCCGGGATAGTAGAGCAGCGCCTTTGCGTAGAATTCTTTGGCTTTTTTCTTATCACCAAGTTCCAGATATGCATCTCCTCCTTTTTCAAGCAGTGCCGCGCTCATCGGAGCTATTGCAAGCCCCTTTTCTATCATCGCGGCCGACTTTTGATATTCCCGCATTTCGAAAAACTTTTTCCCCAGTTCAAGATAAATACCGGGGCTTGCCTTGCTCTGTTCAGCAAATCCGGCAAGTGTTTTCTCCCATGAAGCTATATCACCCGACTGCAGGAAATATCCTGCCAGCTGATTCACGGGCGCCAGATCATACGCTGTTAGTATATACTTCTTAAAAATCCGTATTGCCTCGTCAAAATTCTGGTTCCGGTTTATGGCAAAAAGCGCTTTGTAATACTGAAACGTGAACATATCGGGGAATTTTACCGCTGCTTCTTCTATGGTTTCAAGCAGTTTTTCCTGTTGTCCCTTTTTTGAATAAAGCAGGGTGCGCAGTTCGTAAAGCTCCGGACTGTCTGGAAGCAGTTCTGCAACCTTCTGCAAGATTGATTCAAACTGATCCATGTCTTCGTTGCCGGCTGCTTCATTTGCCTTATATATCAAAACATCCGGATACTGCGGGTCGCTTGCATACAGATAATCAAAAGTCATTTCCAGATTCATTGATTTCTGGCTGCGCGCGAATACTTCAAGCATCTTGAAGTTAAGCATAGAAAAAGGCGTCAGCGATTTCACCAATGGCCGCAGCGTGACCTCTGCCTGATACGCCATATCATTGCGCAGATAGGCATTGGCAAGAAGAAAATAATTTTCGTAGTGTTCAGGATTCTCCCTGATGCGGTCTTTGAAATAGTCAATCGCAAAGCAGGTCACCGGAGTTACAGCGGCTTTTGATTTGGCATTATACTTCTGCTTCTCAGTTGAATATTTCAGTCCGCTGATCAGATTTCCCGATGCATCGGTAATCCTGAAAAGAAAGTTACAGCGGTCTAATACTGAGTATCCGCATTTGACCAGAAGACGGTTCCAACCTTTTTGCAGGGTGGTTTCAGCCATGTAGGTATCGGCATCATTGTTGTTTTCATCAAACACATCAATGACCAGTTTGTCATTCAAGAAGAATCGGAGAGAACCGGATGTGCCGATACGCATCTGCACTTTCTGTTCTTTGTCAGAATAAACAAAAGTGTTTGCATAATAGACTGCTTCCGTTCTGTCAAAATAACGGGTGAAATCAACCCATTTATCAGAACGGACTTCACTGTTCTTAAACCAGTAAACAGGCACACCGTTTTTTCCGCTGTAAGTACCTGCCGGATTATATTCAGTCTCCGGCGGAAAAACACGGTCATATCCTGAGGCGGAGATATTATCAAACGGTCCGGTCACCATCCACTGATCAACAGAGCCGATACCGGAGTAATGTTTATTTGCTTCTTCAAAATTCTGCACGCGCTGGTAATAATCACCTAGCTGCCCGTTGGCCATTACCTTAAGCAGCCCCTGCGGATCCGGATTTTCAACCAGCCACTCATATAAGTCACGCACTTCTTTGGAGTTTTTTATCCCCTCATACATGGCCGGTTCAAGCCATTGGGCATATATATACGGATGGGGTGCCGGTTCATGCCGTAAAAAGCGGAGAAAATACTCCCGGTATTTTTCTTCATTCTTCTGGGTTGAGTAAAAAAGAGAGAGAGCAAGAAGAGCACGCTTATCAGTGCTGTCCTTTACGACAGCTTCATTTAAAAGCCGCAGCGCTTCCGTGCGGTCGTTTTTAATGAATGCCTGCCAGGCAAGGTCTGTCTGTGATTGGGAGGAAAGCACATCCGCAAAGACAGAGATGAGAAAAAGGGTAAAAAGACCCGTTTTTAAAAAATTCAAATAAACTCCGTAATACAGTTTGTTTTTAGACGGTTCAGAGTCCGTCTTGTTATACTTTACAATATTTTTTTCACAACAATTGTTCAAGACCTGCATCAGAATGTTTAATTCAGAATGAAGCAATCTGCTGCTGCGGATCAAATAAAGTTAGGGACAGGTCGCGGCCTCTCCCTGCGCAAAAACCAATTAAACTCTGACGCAAACCCCTTAACGTGGACACAGTACATTGTAAATTGTTCGTTCTCCCCATTACTAATTACTAATTCCTAACTGCTAATTATTCTCCAGTTCTTTCAGTTTATTCAGCCGTCTCACATGACGCTCTTCATTGCTGAACTCAACCGAAAGAAACGCATCAACCAGTTCTTTTGCAAGAGCAGAGCCCACAATGCGCGCTCCAAGGCAGAGCACATTCATTGCATCATGCTCAACCCCCTGCCGCGCTGAATAGGTATCATGGCACAGACACGCGCGTATTCCCTTTACCTTGTTGGCAGTCATGCAGGCGCCAACTCCGCTTCCGCAGATAATAATGCCCCGGTCAGCTTCGCCTTGTTTCACTGCAAAACAGACCGCTTTTGCATAATCAGGATAGTCATCATTCTTTTCATAAACCGTATTTCCTTTGTCAATCACGGTTACTCCCTTTGCCGCAAGATACTCCCTCAGAAGTTCTTTTAATTCAAATCCTGCGTGATCTGCTCCTATTGCCAGCTTCATTCAATAATTCCTTTTATATAAATAGTTTTTTTTCACACTGTAAATTCTAATTAAACATTTCCCAGTCAATGCCAAAGACAATTCCCCTTGCCGGCATCGGGTAAAGATACATCTGATAATACTTTTCATCCAGCAGATTTTCCCACAGGAAAAATACCGTAGCGTTCTCCCCGACTTTACCCGCTGTAAAGAAATCGAGTGTGAATGCCGAGGGGGTTTCCTCCGGCGCAAATATATAACTGCCAAAAGCGGGTGAGTATTTCTTTGAACGGTAAGCAGAACGGTACTTTACCGCAAATCCGGTTTTGAGCACCAGTGAAGAGTCAAATAAAACATCGTTATAATATATACCGGCTCTGCCGTCAATCAGAGGATCGGTTGTAAGTGCCGCATTACCGTTCTTAAATGAAACCGATGCTTCGGCAAGAATTATCCCCTGCTTCATCCAGCCGGAAAAACTGCCGCCGGACATACTTTCACCGATAAAGTCAGATGTCAGCGCCCTGACTGTGGTATCAAGCGGAATAACAGTACTCTGCTGAACATCGTTGCCGAGCAGATACCCGCTTGCGCGCAGTCCAAAATCCGCCCCTTTCCATACTATCCTCAGTTCCGTCATCAGCCGCTCAATTGGTACCGATGGAGCACCCCAGAACCGTGCCGACTGTCCGTAACGTGAGGTTCCCGCATAGATGCTTAACCCGCCTGATATATACTCAAGCTCAGCTCCGAAACCCTGCTTGTTGTTAAATCCGGAGGTATTCATCTTGGCATATACTCCCGCACGGAGTCCTGTGATTAGCTCATAGCTAAGTTCACCGGTAAAGATGTTCCACTTTTCATCCAAAAAATAATCCGGCAGTGCAAATCTGATTGCCGGGTGTACCCGTATATTTTCCATATTGGCTGTGGCTTCTTCATACCTCCAGCTCAGTTTTGCCAGCGCCTGACCAAATTCCGCCTCCTGCCTTATATGAACACCGCTTCTTTGTTCAATAAAATCTATCGTAAGCATTGGTGAGTTTGTTATTACTTCATCGCGGTGCTCGCGCAGATAGGATTTCCCGTATAACTGGACCGTTGTATATAACCCCTCCCGCGGCTTTCCTCTCAGCACAATTTCTGTCTGATGCCTGGTTGTTTTTTCATAAAGATAATAATCATTAACCGGAGCGCTCAGTTCGTCATAGAGTTCTTCTTCAAAATTTGAGGCGTATGTTTTAACTGAGTCAGCATTCACCCCCAGATTATTATTTACATTGCTCTTTGCATAAAAATAGTTGATGCCGGCATTCCATTTGTCTGAGAAAAGATATTCTGCTGATGCTCTTCCCGCCCAGATACTGCCCGAACTGTTTCTGAAACGGTCATCATTTTTCCGGTTCATGATATCCAGAGTGAAGTTAACGCGGTTATAGAACAATTTGTTGAACTGCGCATCAACCATCGCTTCTCCGTATGGTCCCTCATAGTACCGGATTTTGGTCATCGGCAGCGGTGAAACGCGCCCCTTGCGCAGGATATTAAAGGCCGCCGAGGCATTATCGGTTCCGTAAAGGAATGACCGCGGCAGTGATATATATTCCAGAGAGTCAATCTCTTCATGCAGCACCACGGGCAGATCAAAACCAGAAACACGGTTATCATTCATCTCAAAACCGTTGGTCAGAATTGCCGTCTGACCGGGAAAGCTGCCTCCTGCTGAAATAATACTGTTCAGTACGGGAGTCCCGAAACTGTGCAGCACCGTACCCCACCGGGCGCCAAAAATTCCTGAGGCGGTTCTGCTGTTAAGAAAGTGAATTTCTTCCGTATTAATAAAATCAGCCCCTGCGTTTAGCGGTCTGACCGGAACTTCCGGCTTCACTCTGATCTGAGGAGGGAGCGTATCCTGCCCCGCTGACTGAACATTGGTAAAAACCGTATCAGCAGAGGGATTTTGTATGGTTGTTACTGCCGAGTCCCTCATCAGGATGATATCTCCGCCATAGCCGGAAGAGCACAGTGAGAAAATCAGGGCAGATATCGCCAAAAATCGGATGGCAACAGGGGTTTCCCTCATACGTTTTGGATGAATTTACCTTTTTTACAGATGAAGAAGTTGAATTATATTATTAAAAGCAAAATTAATCATTTACCCTAAACTCTGAAAGGAATAACTCTCAGCCATGCCTGCTGAATACAGCGGAATTCTTCTGCCAGGATTAGACGACCAGCTTCATTTTCTAACGCGCAACATCCCGGTTCAGGGGAGAAACGTACTCATTATCGGTTCCGGTGCCGAAAAAGTAGCCTTTGCTCTTCTTGAGGAAGGATGCACCTCCATTCAAATTATCACTGACAGCGAAGAGCTTCTTGTGAATGCCCGCCTGATGCTTTCGGGCAGCGATCATATTAAGATCCGCTTTTCTGAGTACGGAGCTCTTGATTTCCCTGACGGATCTTTTGACCTGGTCTTCGCGCAAGGGACGGTTTCACGCACGGACAGGAAAAAGATTCTTAAAGAAATATACCGTGTGCTTAAATCCGAAGGTGTTTTCTGCCCCGGCGAAATGACTTCCATTAAGGGGGATATTCCGCCGTTTCTGAAGAGCGTATTTTCCGCAAATAATATGGACGTCCTTTCAGCCGATTCCCTCAGTATGATATATAAGGGGGAGGGGTTTAAAGTGAAGGCGGTAAAATCTCTGGATAACACCCTGAAAGAATATTACAAGGAAACTGAACGCGCGCTCAACCGGCGGCTGGGCAAGATGACCAAAGAAGAACAGAAGAACCATAAAGATATGATTACCAAAACCCGGCATGAAATTAACGTCTTCCTTAATCTGGGAGGACTCAAATACGCCGGTTTCAGTTCATTTCTCCTGTTAAAGTAATATATACGCAAATACCGTATTTCCTCCCCGGATAAGATGCTGCCGCCTGTTACAATGACCGTTTATCATATTCTGTCCGCAGTTGCCGCACCTGGTCGTATCTTTACAGTTTATCTTTTGAAAGATTCCGCAATTGACTGACTCATCCCTCCGGGTGAAAATAATCACTGCCTTTGCCAGCGTCTATCTGATCTGGGGCTCAACCTATCTTGCTATCCGCTTTGTTATAGAAACCATGCCCCCTTTCCTGATGGCCGGCTTCCGCTTTCTGCTTGCCGGCGGCATCCTGCTGCTGTTTGAGAAATTCCGTTCAAAAGAACCGGAAAAGATTACTAAAGACCATATCCGCTCAGGCTTTATAGTGGGGGGACTTCTCCTGCTCGGCGGTAATGGAGGCGTGGTCTGGGCGGAGCAGTTTGTTCCTTCCGGCCTTACGGCACTGCTTATCTCAACTGTACCCATCTGGATAGTAGTCTTCACCATGTTCACGGGCAGCAAATCCAAACCGGACAAACTCACCGTCATAGGAGTGGTAACCGGATTCGCGGGCCTGCTTTACCTGGTATATAACACCACCGGCTTCAGCGCTGACAGCATCAATCCGTTCGGAGTTCTTGCTCTCATCTTCGCGACCATATCATGGGCTTACGGCTCAGTCATCACCTCGCGCCTTTCATTCCCCAAAGCCAAACTGACTGCGGTAGCGCTTCAGATGCTTGGCGGCGGTGTATTATTAACTCTCTTCTCTCTGATTACCGGAGATGCTTTTTTGTTTAATCCGGAAACCGTGTCGCTGAAATCATTCTTATCTCTTATCTACCTGATACTTTTTGGTTCGCTGATTGGATATACAGCATATATATGGCTGCTCGAGAAAGCCGGTCCCCCTAAAACGGCAACGTATGCCTATGTAAATCCCGTTGTGGCCATATTCCTCGGCTGGCTTCTGGCTGATGAAGTAATCAGTTTTGAAATCCTGACCGGAGCCGCCATAATATTAGTGTCGGTTGCAATGATTATTTCAGTCAAAGCAAGAAAAGCGTAAGGACGGGGTCACGAGCCATCTCACCCAAATGTTGGGACAGGTCGCGGCCTGTCCTAACCAAGCAAATGTAATTCGCCCTACAGAAAAACTTATTCAACGATAGGACAACTCACGAGCTGTCCCTACCAATTTTTGATTTGATATTGTTTTCCGTAGGGACAGGTCGAGACCTGTCCTAACCAAGCACAAAAAAACTTGTTCGACGATAGGACAACTCACGAGTTGTCCCTACAAATTTTTGATTTGATATTGTTTTCCGTAGGGACAGGTCGCGACCTGTCCTAACCAAGCAAATGTAATTCACCCCACAGAAAAAACTTATCCGACGATAGGATAGCTCACGAGCTGTCCCTACCAATTTTTGATTCGATATTGTTTTCCGTAGGGACAGGTCGCGACCTGTCCTAACCAAGCAAATGTAATTCACCCCACAGAAAAAACTTATCCGACGATAGGACAGCTCACGAGCTGTCCCTGCCAATTTTTGATTTGATATTGTTTTCCGTAGGGACAGGTTGCGACCTGTCCTAACCAAGCAAATGTAATTCACCCCACAGAAAAAACTTATTCGACGATAGGATAGCTCACGAGCTGTCCCTACCAATTTTTGATTCGATATTGTTTTCCGTAGGGACAGGTTGCGACCTGTCCTAACCAAGTAAACGCAAACCACCGTACAGAGAAAACTTATTCGACGATAGGACAACTCACGAGTTGTCCCTACCAAATTTTCCTTTTATATTGTTTTCCGTAGGGACAGGTCGCGACCTGTCCTAACCAAGCAAATGTAAATCACCGTACAGAAAAACTTGTTCGACGATAGGACAACTCACGAGTTGTCCCTACTTTTGAATCCCATAAATCCGTAATTATGATTCGTGTTCATTCGTTAAATTTGTGACAAAATTGCTGAATTATTACTGTTCACAAGATTTATCACAATTCAATCCGCGTAATCCCATAATCCGTTTAATCCGTTATCATAAGTTGTAACTGCCCCCTCTTGACATTAGATTAAATTCTGCCTAATTTTCAAACACAATTGGGCAAATAACTGTCCCGTATTATACCGTCAGGAGGATTTATGAAATCTCTGTTCCTATTTTGTGCTCTCTTACTTTTTGCCGGCTCCGGCTTTCCACAGGATTCTGTTTTTACTCCCAAATATGCAATTTCATTCGGGATTGGCGAGAATTTCACGCTTACCAAATTTAACGGTGAGATTGCCGTTAAAAAAATTTTCGCGAATTCAGATCAGCTTCGTTTGTTTATAAGCCCAAACGCTGAGATTAACGATGCTGAATATTCCACACAGCCAAGCAACCGATTTCACGGGGGAACTGATTATTCCATTAGTGTGGGTGCCGACTACATCTGGGTAGTAAAATCTCATACTTCCGTCCATCTCTATTCCGGTGCCGGTCTTGCTTATCTTTACCATAAAACAACATTAACTGAGGATGCTGCGCCAGATTATATCAGTCACAGACACTCTGAAAGCAAGCGAATTCTGCATCAGGGAAGAGTGCGGGGAATTTTAGGTACTGAATGGAAGGTTTCTGATGAATTTGGTATTCATTGTGAGTACATCGTTAATTTCAGTTATGGTTCTGACAAGTACAATGAAAAAATAACACAAACAACTACACCAGACCAAATTGCAGAATCTATCAAAAATTCTGCCATGCTTACTTCAGCAGTGCTCTTAGGACTGAGTTTATATTTTTAAACTTATAAATACTGAACCGGAGCACGTATGTTAAAGGTCAAAGCCCGCGCAGGCACAGTTCTTGCCATTAAATTAGCTCTGTTAAACACTCACATGGTTTTATCTGCAATTACTCATCGCCTTACCTGCATAACATTTGAGTTGTTTTTAAATAACCCGAATAAAATGTTTACAAAATCGCTTAGATTACTTCTCATTTTCTTTATTTGTGCTGTTCCGTTATTCGCACAAGATTCTGCTGATACGCCTAATTACGCACTTTCTTTCGGAATAAGCAGCAAGTTCAAACTTACTCAGTATAACGGGCAAATTGCCGTGAAGAAAATTCTGGAGAATTCCGACCAGATCAGACTCTTTATAAATCCGTTCTATGAATTTTCAGATTATAACTCTGTTCATTATAATTCACCAAACGAATTTCAGCTTAATTCATCACAGTGGTCTATTAATGCTGGTGCTGATTATCTTTGGACTGCTTTTAAAACTGATGAACTTTTGTTTTATATAGGACCCGGTCTCTCTTTTTATTTCAGCGATCAATCGGGAAGGCAGCCACTGATTCTTTATCAAATGTTATACAGTGAGTCCGAATCAGTTTCATATAGTGCCGGAGTGAGAGGTATAATTGGGACGGAGTGGAAGGTTACTCAAAGTATCGGTTTGCATAGCGAGTATATTCTTCTTGGACTATGGAATAAATCAAAAACCACAGAAAAGCGATTTGAGGAGGAAACCCTAGCTAGGACTTTAAATTATAGCGAAGAGCATACTATTTTTGAATCCCGGCTGTTGTTCGGTTTAAGTGTTTATTTTTAGAGTTTCTTATTAGCGGTCATTCGCGAAATTCGTGGCTGAACTTTTCCCGGATTTCGCATAATAGTTTATTTTTATATTTGTGATGATAATTGAAAGTTCAGTTCGCACAAATAAAACGAAAGGTCACCAGGATGGATAAAGCCACACTTACCATGATCGAAAACCTGCAAAAGAACACAGGCAAATCGCTTGAACAGTGGATTGCCATTGTGCAGAAGGAAAACTTTGCCAAACATGGCGAGGTCCTCAAATTCCTAAAAGAGCAGCACGGACTCACCCACGGCTTTGCCAACCTGATTGCCCACAAAAGCCGAGGCTCTGATGCGGAGTCAGCCGAAAACCAGGATGACCTGATCACAAAACAGTATCAGGGGAAGGAACACTTCAAACCCCTCTACGAGAAACTGATGGCTGAAATTCAATCTTTCGGCAAGGATATTGAAATAGCACCCAAGAATACCTACGTAAGTCTGCGCCGCAAAAAGCAGTTTGCTATACTCAACCCCGCAACCAAAACCCGTTTTGAAATTGGCATTAACCTTAAAGGCGCCGAACCCACCTCACGGCTTCTGGCTGAAAAACCAAACTCGATGTGCTCCCATAAAATAAACATTACATCCCCTGCCGACATTGACAAAGAGGTTCTTGGATGGATCAAAAAGGCCTATGACAGTGCGGGGTAAATCTAATATAAGTATTTAATCACCCTACTTTATATTCTGATTTATTTGGATAATGCGATTGTGGTGTTAATTTATTAGTCAATTAAATTTCTGTTTTGCGAGAATATTTATACTGGCATATGTTCGAAAGGAAATTTTATTATTCAAACCTGAGTCTCTAGGTAATCTTCATGAATTAATCAAGATAAAAATTTTATACTATTCATGAATATGCAATCTATTAAACCGCTCAGACAATCAAGACGTGCTATGGATTATATTAATCTATCCCTTCTAGCTTTATACATCCAAAAATGTTCTTGAATTTTTCCAATTAAATTAAAATATTTTGATAATTATAACACATCTGGATTTTATATGAAAGTATTTCTGAGTTATAATAAAAAGGACAAAAAAATTGCTCATGAGATTTCAAATAAATTATTAGGACAAGGCATTGATGTTTGGCTTGATAAATGGGAAATTTTCGCTGGAGAATCAATCACTGATAAGATTAGCATAGGTATTTCGACAGTCAATGCGTTCGCAGTTATTTTGTCAGACAACTCAATAGGTTCGAATTGGGTCAGAGAGGAACTTAGAATTGCCCTAAATAAACGAATAAGAGAACCTGATTTTATAATAATTCCCATCTTGTTATCTCCCTGCGAGATTCATGAATTTCTACGCGATTACAAATATATTGACTGGTATAATGGTGACCCAGATGGGATAACGGAACTAATATTGAGTTTGAAAAAAGTAACAAGAAAACCTCCCTATACTAATGAAACTTTTCACCAGAAATGCGAAATTTTAAGATTGGACTATTTTGTTGAAATAAGTGGGAAGCAATTGGCAGATGCCAAATTTACCGAGTATCACTCAATTAAGGCACTAATGAACATTGACCATATTGATCGTTCTATTGATTGTGATGGGATTATTTCACGTGTTTCGTCCACAGGAGTTGAGATTGAAAGGGAAAAAACCACTTCATATTCAGAAAAATGGAAAATATTACCCAAAACACCAATAAACGCTGGAGAATTATTCAGTTATAAGATTGAGTATTTAATAGAGAGAACCTTTTCAATTGGAAAAAATGTTTGGGATTACTCTATCCAGTCACCTACAAATTTGTTACACATTGAATTCGATTTTTGTAAGTCAGACATAAAATCATTCTACATTCTTCATCGAGTTGGGATGACCACATATCCGGAACCAGTACAGTTCACAAGAGTCGAAAATAAGATTATCTGGGAAAAGATATCTCCCGTATTCAAAGATACATACGAATTCCATTTCGAAATCCCTCCTACATAGTACAAACTTTAACGGATAGATCAAGTTCTATAACCTTGCAAGCGTGATTAATCTTCGTGAAAATTGTCTTTGCGTTATAATATAAATAATTTAACAAATATTATCGCCTTGCACCACTAATGTAAATCAAACTTAAATAGAAAGAAAACCTATGAAAGCAGACATAGCAGCATACAACAATAAACAAACCGAGGCGGATAAAGCTATCTGCGACAAACTGGCAGAGACCATAAACAGCATCCTCAAAGAAGCTGAAAATAAAATCTGGCATGCTCACCCGGTCTGGTTTCTGGACGGAAATCCAGTTGTGGGTTACAGTAAATTAAAAGACAGTGTGCGGCTCCTTTTCTGGAGCGGACAGTCTTTTGAGGAAGAAAAACTAGTAAACGAGGGTTCATTCAAGGCAGCCGAAATACGATATACTTCAGTTGACGAGGTGAAGGTAACCGAACTAAAACGCTGGCTCAAAAAGTCGAGAGAAATCCAGTGGGATTACAAAAACATCGTCAAACGAAAAGGCAAACTCGAACGGCTGAAGTAGAGTAGTTAGTGTCTATTCGTGATATTCGTAGCAAAACAGAATCAGCGTAATCGCATAAACCGTTTAATCCGTGATCATCGGTGCCTCTCCCGCAGTTTACTCTCAACATCAGCAAGCGAGACTCCGGAAGCGGTCAGCAGTACCGTTAAATGATACAGCAAATCAGAAGCTTCTGATATCAGTTCTTCCCTGTCCTGTTTCATTGCCGCGATGACGGTTTCCACTGCCTCTTCACCGGTCTTCTGCGCAATGCGGGGAATTCCTTTTCCGAATAACTTTGCTTTATAAGAATTTTCCGGCAGCTCTTCTTTCCGTTTACCGATAATCTTCTCTAGCGTATATAAGAATGACTCTCCCTGCGCTGATGTTTCAGTGCCCTCAAAGCAGGAATAAGAACCCGTATGGCAGACCGGTCCGGCGGGTCTGGCATAGATCACCACCGCATCGCCGTCACAGTCGGGATGAACTGACACAAAACTGAGATAGTTACCCGAGGTCTCTCCCTTCAGCCATAGCTCCTTACGGCTTCTGCTGAAAAAAGTTACTCTGCCGCTTTCAAAAGTTTTCTCAAGCGATTCCCGGCTGATATATCCCAGCATCAGGGGTGATTTAGTTTCGTGGTCAATAACCATTGCCGCAATCAGTCCGTTTCCCTTTGCAAAATCAAGCTTATCATATATATTCATAACCGTACCTCAATTCCGTTTTCCGTAAGAAACTGTTTTAACGAAGCTATCCCCATCTCTCCCGAATGGAAAAGCCCCGCCGCAAGGGCTGCTTCACATTGGGTAGAAACAAACACTTCCCTGAAATGCTCATACGATCCCGCACCGCCTGATGCAATCACCGGAATGGTGGTCGCGGCACAGACTTCCCGCAGCACCTCCAGATCAAATCCGCTGCGGGTACCGTCTCTGTCCATTGAAGTGAGAAGAATTTCACCGGCTCCCCGTCCCTCCGCTTCGCGGCACCAGCTGATGGTTTCCAGTCCAGCCGGTACCTTGCCCCCGTTAATATATATCCGCTTCCCTTCCTGAGTATTTCTGGTATCAATAGCGGCAACCACCGCCTGCGATCCGAACTCCTTTGCCGCTTCTGTTATCAGACCCGGATTTTTAACAATGGCAGTATTAAGCGATACCTTATCAGCTCCTGCCCTGAGAAGAGCTTCTACATCTGCGGCCGATGATATTCCTCCCCCGACGGTAAACGGAATCCTGAGCACGGATGCAATTTCCGTAACCAGTTCCTTCATTGTCCTTCGTTTTTCGTCTGATGCACTTATATCGAGAAACACCAGCTCATCCGCGCCTTCAGCATAATAACGCGACGCCAGTTCAACCGGATCACCGGCGTCCTTCAGATTAACAAAGTTTACTCCTTTAACCACCCGGCGGTCTTTAATATCCAGACAGGGAATAATTCTCTTAACCGGCATAGCGCTTCAGCTCCTCTAATAAAATTGCTTTTTCATAAATCGCCTTACCCGCGACCGCCATCGGTACGGAGATGCTCTCAAGATCATATATATCAATCATGCTCCCGATACCCCCGGATGCTATCAGCGTCATTTCCGGATATTCTTTCATAAGCTGTTTATAAAGATCCAGAGAGGGTCCCTCAAGAGTTCCGTCACGGGATATATCAGTACAGAGGAATTCCCTTATCCCGAGCTGCAATCCGAAACTGATAAGTTCCCCGGCGGAAACAGCAGCGGTCTCTGTCCATCCTTTTATTTTAACCTTATCTTCTAGCAAATCCATTGCGATAATAAATGATTCCGGGGCATATTCTCTTACCATCTCTTCAAACAAACCAGGATCCGTAACAGGCAGCGAACCGGTTATAATTTTATCCGCACCGGCGTTAAGAAGCAGTTCAATCTGCTCACTGCTTCTTATTCCGCCGCCAAAATGAATCTTGCAGCCGGTTTCCTGCTTAATGCGCCTGACCAGAGTGTCAGCCGTAATGTTACCTGTCCGTGAGGCATCAAGATCAACCAGATGCATTCTCCTGAATCCGCTCTCATAAAACAGCCTTACCGGCTCAAAAGCATCTTCATAATAAACCGTCATCCTCCCGAAGTCCCCTTTTAGCAGGCGGACTGCTTTATTATTCAATATATCAATAGCAGGCACTATCAGCATAGTTCTATAAAATTCCTTATGATGGTTAATCCTGTTTCACCAGATTTTTCGGGATGAAACTGCACTCCAAAATAATTCTCCTTTTGCACGGCAGCCGAGAAAACCCCGCCATGCACAGACTCAGCAGTTGTATATACACATCCGGGCACATAATAAGAATGCGCAAAGTACAAGAATTCGTTCTGTTTCAGCCCCTTAAACAAAAGAGACTCTTCAAAGAAGGAAATCCGGGTCCAGCCCATGTGAGGAATCCGTATATGTTCCCCCCTGAACCTCACTGTATGGTAATCTATTAATCCAAGACAATCCGCACTTCCTTCCTCCGATGAAATTCCAAGAAGCTGCATTCCCAGGCATATACCCAGCACACTCTTGTTCGTGTCTTTCAGAAATTCCGCCGTTCCGCTTCTCTTCAAATTTTCCATTGCGGCAGAGGCCTCACCTACACCGGGGAGAATAATTTTGTCAGCATCTTTCAGGAGAGAGATATCTGCAGTAATCACAACATCAGTCGTAATATCCTTTACTGCATTGGCAACCGAGGCAGTGTTGCCTGCGCCGTAATCTATAATGGCTATCATAATACTCCTTTGGTTGAAGGGAGAGTATTTCCTGAACGCTCATCCATTCTGCATGCTTCATTAAGCGCTTTCGCAAATGCTTTAAAGATGGACTCTGCTTTGTGATGTTCGTTTTTTCCCTTCGCCTTTATATAAATGTTGGCTTTCAGTCCGGAAGCAAGCCCGCGGAAAAATTCTTCCGTGAGTTCGGTTGCATAATCACCGATTTTTTCTCTCTTAAAATTGGCTTTGTAGATAAGACTGATCCTGCCTCCCAGATCAATTGCACAGGCTGCGACACAGTCATCCATCGGAACAATATAGCCGTACCGCTTTATTCCCTTTTTATCTCCCAGCGCTTCAAGCAGCGCCTCTCCCAGAACAATACCGGTATCCTCCACAGTGTGATGCTCATCTATATGAAGATCACCTTTGCAGCGGATTACCAGATCAATATTGCCATGCCTGGCTATCTGGCTGAGCATATGGTCAAAAAATCCGATGCCGGTTTCTATCTCTGCTTTACCCGTTCCGTCAAGATTGAGCGATACCAGAATGGAAGTTTCCGCCGTTGTTCTTTCTTTTGCTGCTGTTCGTTTTTTACTGAGCAGAAATTCTGTTACTTCTTTGAAATCAGAAACCTGAATTCCCGGCGGCGTAAGCTTAACTCCGGCGTTGCTCATTTCCAGTGAATAATCTGCCGTTTTTCCAACACTCAGCTGTATCCCTTCTGAGTCAAGAAGGCGGAGAATAGTTTTATCTGTAATTTTTCTTTTTGTCTGAATGGTGACATTATTTCTATGCAGCAAAACTATGCCTGAGAACAAGCCCTTAAGCGGCTCTTTCTCGAGAGACATAATCCCGGCATCAATCAGCAGTTTCATTAAGAACCTCTTTTACTATGTTCATAAATTTGTCGTTTTCTGCAGGAAGGCCTATACTTACACGGAGACAACCGCTGAGTCCCGGTTGTGAACTCCTGTCCCGTATGATGATTCCCTTTTCCGCAAGCCGGTTGAATATATACCCTGAATGAGGTGAGCGGAAAAGAATAAAGTTTGCATCAGAATGAAAAACTCTTTCAACGCCTTTCAGCTCCTTAAGAAAAGCCGTAATCCGCTCCCGTTCTGAAATGAGGCTGGTGATCAGCTCTTCCTTCATATTCAGATTATCCAACGCTCTCTCAGCAAGGGAGAGAGTAATACGGTTAACGTTATAAGGGTACTTCACTGCTTCCAGATAGTGTATCACTTCCGGATGGGCTATTATATAACCGCACCTGATTCCCGCCAGCCCCCATGCCTTAGAGAAAGTTCTGAGTATAATAAGATTATTGTATTTCGCCAGTAACGGCAGCGCTGAACCTTTGGGTGCAAAGTCTATATATGCCTCATCACAGACAACCATCATTCCCGGCCGCTTCAGAAGCCCCTCTATGAAACCGGGAGAAATAAGCCCCCCGGTGGGATTGTTCGGGTTACAGATAAATGCAATTTTGGTATTCTTTTCTATTGCTTCTGCAGCCTGCTTCATATCCGGTTCGTATATCTCCTCAGGAACGCAGATTATCACCCTGATATCGTTAATTTCACATAAAGTTTTATACATCCCGTAAGTCGGCTCTATAATCAGAGCGCTTTCTTTACCCGGTGCACAAAAAACCCTGATGCATAAGTCCAGCAGTTCATCAGAACCGTTGCCCGCAAGGATTTGCGCGGGACTGATTCCGTGATAAGCAGCCAGTTTTTCCCGCAGATTCCTGTGATGCGGGTCTGGATAGCGGGAAATGCCGGGATAATTTTTTTCCAGGATGCTCCGCGGATTTTCATTCGCGTCAAGCAGTATTCCCGATGTATATATATCCCTCGCGGAGGTATAAGGCTTCAGTTCCCTGATATTTTCTCTTACAAGCAGTTTAATGCTCATTTCTGCATTCTCACTTTCACCGCTCTGGCATGTGCTTCCAGCCCCTCGGCCTCCGCCAGGGTTATTACTGTTTTTCCGAGTGCCTCAATTCCCTTTTTTGTTATTTTTTGCACCGTCATGCTTTTCATGAATGAGTTCACTGTAACTCCGCCGTATACTTTAGCGTATCCCTCTGTTGGCAGCGAGTGATTTGTTCCCGAAGCATAGTCTCCCCCACTTTCCGGTGAATACGCTCCAAGGAACACCGACCCTGCGTTGTTGATAAACGGAAGATAATTCTCCGGTTGTTCCATATTCAGTATTAGATGTTCCGGCGCTGTTTCGTTTGAAAATGCAATTGCTGACTCAATATTTCTGCATACCAGAATAAAAGAGTTCCGTAACGCTTGCGCAGCAATTTCTTTTCGCGGCAGAAGTGTTAGCTGTTTTCTTGTTTCAGCCGCGACTTCCTTTGCTTTTTTCTCTGAAAAGACCAGACAGACAGCCCGTGAATCGGGCCCGTGTTCCGCCTGAGAAAGCAGGTCTGCGGCTATATATACCGGGTTAGCCTTTTCATCCGCTATCACCAGAACTTCGCTCGGACCAGCCGGGAAGTCAATTGCTGCTCCTTCCGGATCACTGCTCACCAGAATTTTTGCAGCGGTTACGTACCGGTTACCCGGTCCGAATATCTTATATACCTTTCTGTTCTGCTCTGTTCCGTACGCAGCAGAGGCTATGGCATGTGCTCCCCCCGCTTTAAACACCGCCGTGATGCCGCAAAGTTTTGCTGCATAAAGGACTGCCGGATGAACCCGTCCCTCCGGAGCAGGAGTGAAAACAGAAATCTCTTTACATCCGGCAATCTTTGCGGGTATCCCCAGCATCAGCATGGTAGAAGGAAGCGGTGCGCTTCCTCCCGGTATATAAAGCCCTGCCCGTTCTATCGGACGGTATTCCATAGAACAGCGCACTCCCGGCATCGTACTTATCGTATATCCTGCCGGTTTCTGCTTCTCGTGAAATCTGGTGATATTTTCGTATGCGGCCTTCATTGCCTGCTTCAGCTGAGGGGAGAGCTCACCCTCCGCCTTATTCATCTCCCGTGCACTGACTTTCAGAACCGGTGATGAGTTGTTATCAAATCGTTTGTTGTAGCGCTGAACGGCACTGAATCCGTTTCTTTTTACATCCGATATAATTCTTCGGACCTCAGGCATTACGGAACCAGGGGCGGAGGCTTTACGTCCGGTGAGTTTCGCAAGGGCTTCCCTGCTCAGTTTATTTTCTGTATATATTTTCATGGCACCAGATTGTCTATTTGTAATACCAGAATCCCTGATGCACCCGATGACTGAAGACTCTGCATCAGCTCCCATCTCCGCTCCGCGGGAATAACGGCATGAACCGAAACCATGGTATCATCCGCAAGCGGAAGAATGGTGGGACTTTTCATTGAGGGGAGGAGCCGTAGGATATTGGACAGCTGTTCTTTTTTTGCATTCATCATCAGGTATTTGGATGCTTTGGCGCGGAGGACTGAGTCTATTCTTCCAAGCAGCTGTCCGAGTATCGCTTCCTTTTCCTGATTGAACTGACTGCGGGATGATTGTATCAGCACTGCCTCCGATTGCATCAGAGGAAAATACTCTGCCATCCTGTTAAAACGGAGTGTGTTACCTGTTGATACGATATCAAATATATAATCAGCTATTTTAATTGAGGGCGCTATTTCGACCGAACCGCTGATCTCCACAATCTCCGCCGAAATACCTTCTGCTGCAAGATACCTTTTAAGCAGCCGCGGATAGGAAGTTGCTATTCTTTTCCCCTCCATTTCCTGCAGTGAACTAACCGCTTCTGATTCCGGACCTGCAATGGAGAGGCGGCATCTTCCGAAACCGAGTTTTCTGACCGGCGTTAGTTCTATTGTCTCACGCTCTGCTATGGTATTTTCCCCGACTATGCCCAGATCAGCCACTCCGTCCTGCACATATTCCGGTATATCATCATCCCTGAGGAGCAGCAGATCAACAGGAAACGAGCTGCAGCTGATATGAAGTTTATCACTGTGGTTTTCATATTCAACACCGCAGCGGTTAAGCAGTTCGTATGATCTGTCGGCCAGACGGCCTTTTTTCTGTATGGCTATTTGAAGACGGTTATTCATAAAAAAAATTTTCCGGATACATATAATGATCCTTAATAGTGAGTTGGTTGCTTTGTATGTTAAGAGAGAACTGCCGTTTCAGAAACGGCAAAAGGGTGCGTCAGATACTCAGCAGTGGTGCTGGTGTCGGTGGAGATGATGATGGTGGTGCGCAGAAGCAGAGAGGAGCTTCACGCACAGCAAATCGGTTTTATTATTGGTTTGTGTTAAAACTATTTTCATTTCTTCAGTCGAAATTAAACTCTCCGGCAGATGAAATCCAAAATATTTTTTGAGGTTGAGAGTCATAGTACTGTTTTTTTGCCCTGACCTGATCTTTATTCAAGCAATCTGGTTTCAGACTTCACGTAATAAGCCAGCCAATCCTGCAGTGGTTAAATTAATTTCCGGATGGTTCTTAAGGTTTGAATTTACGCGTGCCGCAAATTATTTTAGCTAAGTATGCTTATACATCTTTCCCAGTACGTTTCCACTTCTTTCATTCCGGTTAGACCGCTGATTAATCAAATTAATTTTTCTTCCAGTTCTCCAGTCTGATCCCGGGAATATTTTCAAAATGTTTAATATTATTGGTTACAAGGCTTAATTCATTTGTTATAGCCGCTGCTGCGATAAATATATCAGCATCATCAATAATTCGTCCCCTTTTAATCAATCCGGCTTTTATTTTTCCGAAAACTTCTGCTATTTCAGTAGTAGATCCAATAACTTGTATGTTTGAAGCCAAAAATGCAACAGCATTAAGGTTTTCCTGCTGACGAACCGATTTATATGCTCCGTAGTAAAGTTCACTAAGAGTTATGAATGAAATGAAAACCAGATTCCTTTCAACCTTGTCTATGCTTCCCAATACAACCTTATCCCCTCTTTTAAGTTATATGCAGATATTTGTATCTAACAAATACTTCATAAATCTACATCTCTGAGTCCATAACCAGACCTGGCTTCGTGGATTTCATTGATAATCTCCTCAGCACTGCGGTCATCCTTCCAGATACCGGAAAGAGATTCTTTCAAACCGGGTTTATGAAGTTCTTTATTAGCAGCATCGTAAGTACTGATTAGGGTGCGCAAGATTACACCCGCCTGCGGAATTATTTCGGGCGGCAGGTTTTTTATATCATTATAAAGATCGTCTATTGTATAATTTATATTCATTTTTCGCTCCAAACCTGAACTGGTATGCAAAATACGTTTTAACCCGGAATTTGTAAAGTTCATTTTGCCCCGCTTCCTCTGGATGGCAATCTGGCGGTTTTGGCGGTTTTGGCGGTTTTGGCGGTTTTGGCGGTTTACCGTATTAACCAATAAAAACTTCAGTGGTTCCCCTCCGATATCCCTTGAATTATAACCCTTTTATTATGTAACTTGCGCCGCCTCGTTTCTGAATAACGGGGTTTTTTATTGCTATTTTATCCATTTTCGAGGAGTGTATGGCGGAATCCACAACAGAAAAAAAATCTTTTCTCACACGGTTCCTCTCATTCATAGAGAGGACGGGCAATGCCCTGCCTAATCCGGTTACCCTGTTTGCCGGTATCGCGCTGCTGGTTATTGTCCTTTCCTGGCTTGTATCTCTGACGGGTATCTCCGTGGTACATCCGGGTACCGGCAAGGAAATCCATCCGGTCAATCTGTTATCAGTTGAAGGTCTTCACCGGATTCTGGTCAACATGGTTACCAATTTCACCAACTTTGCTCCTCTGGGCACCGTTCTGGTCTCGATGATCGGTATCGGCATTCTTGAAGGAAGCGGCTTTATCGGTACTTCACTCCGCCTGCTGGTTCTTTCAGCCCCGCGCAATCTGATCACTTTTATTGTGGTTTTTGCAGGCGTAATGTCCAATACTGCCAGCGAAATAGGCTACGTACTTCTTGTGCCGCTCTCCGCAATTATTTTCCTGAGCATCGGCCGTCACCCCATTGCCGGATTCGCAGCCGCCTTCGCCGGAGTTTCCGGCGGTTACAGCGCCAATCTGCTCCTCGGTACTATTGACCCGCTGCTTGCAGGTCTCACACAGGAAGCAGCCCACATCATTGATCCGACCTACCAGGTAAATGCCGCTGCTAATTATTACTTTATGGCTGCCTCCACATTTCTCATAGCCGGAGCCGGCACATGGGTAACGGAAAAGATTGTAATCCCCCGTCTTGGCAAATATGAAGGTGATGCCGCAACAGAAGAAATAAAAGCGCTTTCTCCCGAGGAGAAAAAAGGTCTGCTCTATGCAGCGCTTACCAGCCTGGCTTTTGTGGTAATCATTGCTGCCGGACTCATCCCTGAAAACGGATTCCTCCGCGATCCTAAAACCGGTGATGTTCTTCACTCCCCGTTCATGTCAGGCATTGTTGCTTTCATCTTCCTCGGCGGTGTTGCAGTCGGTATCGCTTATGGTATCGGAGCCAAGACGTTCACAAGCGAGAAACCAATTATTAAGAGTATGTCCAAAGCCATGGAAACCCTCGGCGGATATATCATTCTGGTATTCTTTGCCGCTCAGTTCGTTGCATATTTTAACTGGTCAAATATCGGTGTGATCGTTGCGATTAACGGCGCGGATTTTCTGAAACAATCGGGACTCGGAGATATACCGCTTATGGTATCCTTCATTATCATCTCCGCCATGATTAATCTGGTCATGGGCAGCGCTTCGGCAAAATGGGCACTTATGGCTCCGGTATTCGTGCCGATGTTTATGCTTCTTGGCTATTCCCCGGAATTAACACAGGTTACCTACCGTATCGGTGACAGTGTTACCAACATTATCTCCCCGATGATGTCATACTTCGCTCTCCTTATTGCTTTTATGGAACGCTACGACAAAAAAGCCGGCATCGGTACTCTGGTTGCAACCATGCTTCCATATACGGTTGTCTTCTTTATTGTATGGACTCTGCTCCTCATAATCTGGATTAGTTTCGGAATACCCATCGGTCCCGGAGCAAATCTCTATATGCCTCAGTAGTTTAGCTATTATCCCGTTAAACGGCATTATTCTCAAAAAGGATAATGCCGTTTTTATTTTAAACCTGCTTCAATTATGCTTCGGGATATAAAAGCCGCCATTCATGCTTTGTGTTACTCCGCGCCAACTTTGCTGACTATGCGTTAAAAATTTGTACCGGTGGTGCTATCCTCCGGATTCATACTTCATAATTCCCGGACAGATTGTCATCTGTCTCTGCAATTTTTTTACTTTGTCAGGTATCTGCTGAAATCCGGAATAACCTCTCTCTCCCGCTTCAATTCATATTCATAAATATATCTCCCCAGCCGTGCCAGAAACGGAAATCCGATGCTGTCATACTCATACTTATCATCATTAAAGATTCCGTCTTCATTAACATAAATTGTGGCTGAAAGAAAAAACTCAACCCCGTTTTTTGTGTCAATGATATATGCATTATCGGTCAGATACCCATAGGCTAGCCCTACCTTATTAAAAATACGTATGTGATCCGGAATTGAATCCTTTGTATCGCCATACATAAAAAACTTCACATATCCGTCCCAGTATTTCTCATACGGTGCATATTTGGGATAGGTACTCTCCCTTGGCAGCATGGACATGGCCGAATAAAGAAACCGGTAATCGTCCTCTGTCAGATTCAGCGGATACCGTGACCCAAAACTCTCCGGAAAAAAGAGCCGCCTCATCAGATAATGCTGGTCATCAAGCCCGTAATAATTTTTATCACTGAAATCCATCGGCTGTTCAATCAGTTTCCCGCGGCTGTAGTATCCTTTACCCTGCTGCAGATCTTTGAGAGGCATAATAACCGTATCGGGATTATACGCCGCCGGCTGTTCATAAATCATTTTATCTCCCTCATAAAACCGGAACGGATTAGTATGCCGGTTCTGTTCGTACGAGGCGCCCACAGAAAGCCGCGTAAATATATAAGAGTTCCTGTAGCCGAATCTCAGGAGCCGTTCAAGCAGCTCCCTCTGTCCTATAAACTCAAACAACCGGTTATGGGCATCGTTATCACTTACAAGAAATACTTTCTTTGCAAAATGGGCTATCGAAGGGCGGTTGTTTTCCGCGGTACTGTCCCAAAGCACACGTGTCTGTCCGCTATACGCACTGTCAATTTCAAGCGGAGAATATTTAGTAACTCCCGGTTTGTTCAGGTTGTTCAGTTTTTCAAATGCAAAGACCGCCGCCGGAAGTTTTACTGTGCTGGCAGGATACCAGTACTTCTCATTATTCAGATTGAACGTGTAAACTTTAAAATCAGCATCATTCACATTATAACGGTTGATCTGAGTGTACATGATCTGGATTTTGTATTTATCTTTTTGTTCAAGAAGCGCTTTAAGAAGGCTGTCTTTTTCAAGCGGAAGAAATTCATTCCACGGGGACTGAGAAAAAAGGGGTGCGAAAAAAATGAATACAAGAGCAAGTGTTCTGTTCATCTGATGTCCGGTTTAGAATAAGTATCAAATATAAGAAGATTCCTGCTTCTTCCGAACCTCAAGTATTTCGCTCTGAAAAATATCCTGAATGATGGTGATTATTTCTCCCCTTTTTATCATTTTTGTGTATGCAGCCGTTAAAAATTGTCTGCGATGAAAATATCGCTTATGCGCAGGAAGCGTTTTCTACCATCGGAGAGGTTACACTTTCCCCCGGAAGAACTATCTCCCGTGAAATGCTCATGGATAAAGATATTCTTATCACCCGTTCCATTACTCAGGTTAATAAAGCGCTGCTTGATGGAACCTCGGTCAAATTTGCCGGAACGGCTACCATCGGCACTGATCATGTGGATATAGAGTGGCTTGAAGAACAGGGGATTGGTTTCACTGATGCAAAAGGATGCAATGCTGATGCGGTTGCTGAATATGTCCTCTCTGTCATCAGCCGGATACTCGCGGAACAGAAAAGAAACTTTTCCGATACCTCAATCGGCATTGTTGGCCATGGAAATATCGGCAGCCGTGTTGAAAGATTAGCAAAGGCTGCGGGAATGCTTCCTTTTCTAAATGATCCCCCAAAAGCTATTATGTCCGGCGGAACCGGATATGTTTCACTAAAAGAAGCGCTTGCCTGTGATATCATTACTTTTCACACGCCGCTGGAGAAAGAATCGGATTTCCCAACCTGGCATCTGCTTCATGAGGGGATGATTCAATATATACGGCCGGGTACTATTATCATTAATGCTTCACGTGGAGAGGTAACCGACAGCCGCACGCTCCACCGGCTGTATCACGAGAAAAAAGCTGTTATTATTCTGGATGTCTGGGAAAACGAACCATTCCCCGATCCTGATATGCTTCAGATCTGCCGCTTTGCTTCCCCCCATACCGCCGGCTATTCAGCACGGGGCAAGGTTAACGGAACCGCGATGGTATATACAAATGCGTGTGAGTTCTTTGGGCTGCAACCCTCCTGGAAAGTTGTATATCCTGAAGCACCGAAGATAAAACTTCCCCCCTCTTCCGATGAAATTACCCCGGCATATTTATACTCTGTCACACGCCTGCTTGATCATCTTGATGAGGATACCTCACTGATGAAGAAACTGATCCCTCTTGATATGGAGAAACGCGGCAATGCATTTGACCTTCTCCGCAAAAACTACCGGCTGAGGTTTGAGTTCCGCGACTATACTTCCCCCGATCCGTTCCTTCGCTATCTTGGATTCGGCGCTCCCCAATCCTAAAAAATTGAAATTCCTGCTTTTGTGGTAAGCAGTTCAAGTGCTTTCATTCCCATAACAGAATTCCCTTTTTTATTCAGCCGGGGACTCCATACCGCCACGGTATATATATCCGGATGAAAGGCCACGATGCCCCCGCCTACCCCGCTTTTTCCCGGCAGCCCCACCAGATAGGAAAATTCGCCTGCCTCATCATAAAATCCGCAGGTCTGCATCAGAGCGTTTATGCGTTTTACCTGGGACATCGTAAGTTCATACCCGTTAAAGGAAAAGGGCTTCCTGTGGTTGGCAAAGGGTAGGAAAGCATGGCTCAGATCGGCACAGCTCATCCGCACGGAGCACTGATGGTAGTACAAATCCAGAACATCATTCAGCTCGTTGTGTATATTTCCGAAATATTTCAGCACATTGATCAGCGCGGCGTTCAGATATCCGGTTTCCTTTTCTGAACGGACAACCTGTTCATCATAGTCAGCCGCCGGATTACCGGATATCAGCCTCACAAACTCAATGAACTCCTCTTTGGGATTTTTGATGAGCGTAATCAGGATATCCGCGAGCACCAGCGCTCCGGCGTTAATGAAGGGGTTTCGCGGAATTCCCTTTTCATATTCAAGCTGCACAATCGAGTTAAACGGATTTCCCGAGGGTTCTACGCTTATCCGCTCCCATATCTTTTCACCGGTCAGCGAAACTGCCATTGCAAGAGAAAAAACTTTGGATATACTTTGTGCTGAAAAGGGAATATTCCAGTCCCCTGTATAAAACTCTCTCCCGGTTACCGTCCGCAGATGCATTCCATAGTGATCGGGATTAACTTTTGCCAGTTCGGGAATATATGAAGCAACTTCCCCGCTCTGTTTTAGGTATGCTGTTTCGGTTTCTATTTCGTGTAGTATTGTTTGAAAATCTATCTTACTCATGCTGCATAGTCAAATTTCTGTAAATCAATTTACAAAAATAACAATCCCGTCATTCAGTTTAATGATTTCAAATAATAAAGGACAATTACCAGACACCTAAAACTCTGCGTTTGAACACGATTTAAGGATAAACAGGATTGACAGGATTATTCAATAAAGCTCAGGAGGAGCTGGATATTAATAATACATGGAATGGGTAATACACCAAATACCTCACTTGAGCGGAACAAAAATCCGTAATAATCCGCGCTGCGCAGCATCCGCTTAATCCGCGACCCATCGGGTATTGGAACACGATTAAAGCATAGACATGATTGACAGGATATTCAATAAAGCTCCGGAGGAGCGGGATATTAATAACACATGGTATACGCAAAACATCCAAAACCCACAAGGGCGGCAAATACGCTGCGATGCTTGCGGTAAACTTCGCTTCCTTTGCGTTTAATTTCTTTGGTGCTTAGTTTCTTAACGTGAAATAACTTCCTGGCAGAAAAGCAATTATCCATTTTCCATTATCCATTATCAATTAACCTTCTCCCACCATCTTGCCACCGGATACTCATCTTTTTCAAGGACTATTCTTTCCCCGATCATCGGAGTTGCTACCGGAATTTTTAACTCCTCCGCCTTCGCCGTAACCCTTTCAATCGGATCTTTCCAGCTATGGAGAGCAAGAGTAAAACTGCCCCAGTGAATGGGAATAAATACTTTGGCACCCAAATCTGCGGCCGCCTGTGCGGTTTCCTCCGGCATCATGTGAAATGCTTTCCACCGTTCATTGTATTGTCCGCACTCAAGCATTGCAATATCAAAGGGCCCAAACTTCTCTCCCGTTTCCTTAAAATGCGGACCGTAACCACTGTCCCCGCTGAAGTATATCTTCTTAGTTTTTCCCTGAATAATCCAGGCGCCCCACAGCGTTGTTGTCCGGTCAGTCATACCCCGGCCGGAGAAATGTCTTGCCGGAGCAAAAATCAGCTTGACCCCTTCATGCTCGGTTTCATCCCACCAGTTGTATTCGCTGATCTTTTCAGACGGAACACCCCAGGCAAGAAGATGAACGGATACCCCGAGCGGTACATAAAAATGATTTACCTTATTTTTAATCTTCATAATCGTCTTATAATCAAGATGATCATAATGATCGTGCGACAGAACAACTGCGTCTATCTGCGGCAGTTTTTCGGCGGTAATTGGCAGATCCTTTGTATATCTTTCCGGACCCATAAAAGAGACCGGCGATGAACGGTCTGAAAGCATCGGATCAATCAGAAGTCTTTTTCCGTCTATCTCAATAAGAAACGCTGAATGCCCGAACCAGGTGACCCGTGTTTCACCTCCGTTATAGTCCGCAATTTCAGCAGAATCCAGTTTCAGAACCGGCTGCGGAGATTGCGGCTGACGGTCTGGACTTCCCTTCAGCACATCTTTCATGATATCAACGACATTCGAAAAGGAAAAATCTCCGACCGTCTCTATCTGATTAATAAATATTCCGTCCTTGTAGTTGCTCAGCTTTTCAAATTTGTTTTTCTGCTCAGCGGTTACTTTTCCTCCGAAATCAGGCGTGGTATAAAAGAATACCGATCCTGATATCAGCAGGAGCAGAATGACAATACCCATAATTATTCCAATCATTTTCAGTCGTTTTCTGTTTCTATTCATCAGCTTAGAGAGCTGCCTCGTTAATATCATTGTTTTCAAGCAGTGTTTTGCCGAAGCCCTTCCGGGCAATCCCGATCATTGCCCGCCCTATTCTCCGCGTGTCGGTTATTTTATCCGGCATCAGTTTCCTGAGCAGCGGCGTGAAGGGAGCAATCAGTATATACAGCCACCGGTACAGCGGAGTGCGCGAAACAATTCCGTCAAGCGGTTCAATAAAACCCGGCCGGAACATATACGCCCCCGTAAAACCTTTGGCGAAAAGCATATTTTCCGTCTTTCCTTTTTCTCTTGCCCAGAAGATTCTGCCCTTCTCCGAACTGTCTGCCCCTGTGGCCGAAATATATATAAAGGTTATCTCCCGGTTCACCGCCGCAAGAGCATCCGCAAAATCTTTCGTCATGGTATAGGTCACGCGGGAATACTCCTCCTCACTGATGCCAAAGGATGAGGCGCCAAGACAGAAGAAACAGGCATTGTATCCTCTCAGCATCTCCTCCTTCCCGCTTAGCTCTTTAAAGTCAGAAATCATCAGTTCTTTCAGTTTCGGATGGCTTTCACCTGAGGGTTTTCTTCCGATGGAAAGAACGGATTCAACCTCATCACTTCTCAGACATTCAAGCAGGACACCCCGCCCGATCATACCGGTTGCTCCGGTCAGCAATACATGTAATTTCATAAAATGTGAAACAAAGACTTGAAGCTAAAAATTCAATATAATGAAAGGAGGTCTATTTTTTCTTTTCCTGGCGCAGAGCTCTTTGCAGCAGAATGAATGAAATCTCCATGAGTTCTTCTCCCCGGTTTTGCTCTGTTGGTGTGACTGCATCCCGCATCATCGCGGTAAGATAATTCATAATAAATTTCCTGTGGACCTCTTCAGGAATCTGCCCCAGTTCTCCTTTACTTATCCCAAGACGTATCAAAGCATCAAGAACCCCCGCAAGCTGGTCAGGAACAGGATTCCTTAAAAAGACGGGGGATGCCTCATACTGAATAAGGAATCTGACAGCATTCTGATTTGCCAGAGACCAGGAAAAAAGGGCATCCCTCATCCCATGCAGAGTTACAAAAAGCGGCTGAGTTTCATCCAGTCCGGCCAGCGCTGCGCCAAGCATCTCCTTCCGGGTTTCGGAATAAATGGCCTGAATCAGCTCCTCTTTTGTTTTGAAGTAGTGAAAAAGAGTGCCGTTAGCCACCCCCGCTCTCGCTGCTATTAACGCGGTCGGGGTGGCATCAATTCCGTTTTCGGCAAAAAGCTCCAGTGCCGAGCGGAATATTGAATCAAGTTTAGTATTAGACTGACTAATCACTCTGGTAAAATATGGGTAAAAAACGAAGATTCCAAATGATATTCGTTCATATTTCCGCGCTAATCTGCGTAATCTGCGTAATCTGCGGGAGAAAATCTGACCCTATAAGGCTACCCAATCTTACTGGTTCCGGATAGAATCAATTATTCACAATTCAGCGTATTAATGTAAATTGTGGTTTATGCATTATTGTTTCTATAGGACAAATATTCAAATGAAGAATCTCCTCATCTGCATGACATTCATATCCTTCCTGAGCGTACCTGTTACTCAGGCGCAGGAAATTTCAGATGCCGATGCATTAGCCAAAGCCCGTGCACTTCTCAAAGCATTTCCGCTGATTGACGGACACAACGACCTCCCCTGGGTCATCCGGGCTGATGACGAAGCTCCCATGGACGTGGAAGCATACGATCTGAGAAAGCGGACAAAAGGAGATACCGATATCGGACGGCTGAGAGAAGGGGGAGTCGGCGCGCAGTTCTGGTCAGTCTACATCCCCGCGAACCTTACCACCGGATTTGCAAAAGCGCAGATGGAGCAGATTGATATTGCCCTCAGGATGATTGAACTCTACCCGGATGTCTTTGAACTCGCCTCATCGGCTGATGATATTGAAAGGATTTTTGCCTCAGGAAAAATCGCGTCCATGCTCGGCATAGAAGGGGGCAAAGCCATTGAAAACTCCCCCGCTGCTGTCCGGGTCTTCTACCGCCTCGGGGTAAGATATATGACGCTCACCCACTCAGCCAGCACCGACTGGGCAGATGCCTGCACTGATACCGCGCGGCATGGCGGACTTTCCCCTCTCGGAGAAAAACTCATCCTTGAAATGAACCGTACCGGCATGATTCCGGATCTCTCCCATGTCTCCGATGAAACCATGAGCGATGTGCTGAATATCAGCAAATCCCCTGTTATCTTTTCCCATTCATCAGTCCGTGCTATATCAAATCATGTCCGCAATGTGCCCGACTCCATCCTGATTCGGCTCCCAAAAAACGGCGGTATTGTGATGATTACCGTTATCCCCAACTTTACTTCCGAAGAAAAGCGCATCTGGGAAGACGGACTCTCCGCCCGCCTGAAGGGAATAAAAGGCAGGGATGAACGGAACAAGGTAAGAAACGAATATATACAAGAGTATCCCGAACCCATTGCCACCCTGAAACAGGTTGCCGATCACATTGATTATGTCCGGAACAACATCGGCGCTGACTATGTCGGCATCGGGGCCGACTACTTCGGCGAAGCGGATGTGGCTGAAGGTATGGAAGATGTTTCTAAATACCCGTATCTCTTTGCCGAACTCATCAAACGGGGCTGGAGTGACACCGACCTGAAAAAACTTGCCGGCGGCAACATACTCCGCGTCCTCCGCCAGACCGAAGAAACCGCAAAACAGCTGCAGCAATCCACAAAAGCAATGATAAAATAATTAGTAGTTAGTAATGAGTAATTAGTAATGGTTTTAATGTACAATGAACAATTTACAATGTTCAGATTGAAGAATCATAATTGATATATACTAATCAAAAGGATTTATCTCGCAGCATCATAGGGGACAAGAGTCCCGAAGGGACGGCATAGTAATTCGCTCCAATCTGCATTGCGAAGCATCCGTAAAATCCGCGGGCTAAAATGGGATCATAAAAACTCGTGACATGACAAAATAATAAATGCGCTTCAATCAAAACCCCGAAGGGGTGATATATTAATAACACCTTACTACAGCCATTCCCCTAAGCCCAGGATGGGCGATATCTTTACGGTAAATACCTGAAAATTCAGAAAATGATGTCAAGGAATTTTTAAACCCTCACCGCCGATCACCTGTGAACACTTGCAATCATTCATGAACCTACTGATCGGGTGACACATGAATAAAGCCCACCACTCAATACACCAGACCCTTAAAAACGGGATACACACTTAGCCTGTCCTCAATTAATAACTGCGCTTTTCCGGAATAACTCCCCGGACTCCCCCCCTGGGCTCAGCCACATCCCCTTTATATCTGGGAATCAAATGTATATGTACATGCGGAACTGTCTGTCCGGCATCTTCATTGATATTCACACCAACATTAAATCCATCCGGATTATATATTTCTGTTATTATCTTTTTAACCCGATTCAGCATAAACCAACAGGCGGACTGTTCCTTGAATGACAATTCAAAATAATCTGCAGCATGCCTTTTGGGTATTACCAGTGCATGTCCATTGCTGACAGGAAACTTATCAAACATTGCATAAGCCGTGGCAGACTCAGCTATCAGTTCACGCTCTGGATCTGGATTGCAAAATGGGCAGGCCTCATTTCCGTATTTTGGGAGAAGATTAAAATGTCTGTATTCATAAATTTCACAGTTTTCATCCTTAAACACCGATGAAAAGTTGAGCAGTACATTACACTGATATGTTGGCTTTTTGTGGACTTTGTGAATCCGGAATCCTTCAAATTGCATATCCCGCCTGACAGCAAAATAAGCTCTGCCTGATGGTTTCAGAAGCCTTGATATATCTATCAGTACTTCAGCCTGCTCTTCAGCTAAAAGAACATTTAATACATAAAAACAAAGTATTGTGTCAAATTTTTTTACAGGATATTCTGGAAAATAATACTTGTCGTATCCCTCAATTGCTATATTTTTTTCTTTTAGAAGTTCCACATCTTTACCAAAACCGCAGCCGTAATCAAGAATTTCACCGGTCAGAAATCCTTTTGACAACAGAAATCTTGCTGGAAGAGATAAGCTTGTCCGTTCTTTTGCTGTTAGATGACTGAATTGATTGTTCTTTACGGATTCCATTCTTCATACCCGCGGTTTGAAATTAATTCATGGCAAATTATCTTCAGTTGGTTAATTCCCATTAGTTCCCAATTGTCGGACGAAAGGTCACCAAGCAGTGCTAATCTGATTTCTTTTCTGAACCTTTCTCCTAGTTTGTTTTCAAGGAGCTGCCAGTAATGGATGATCAAATCTTTTTGTTTTTCAACTAAATCCGGAGCAGGGATTTTATCCCGCTTTATCTTATTGGTTTTCGGATTCGAAGGGAGCAAATTCCATAGGTCGTTATTTCGCCATACAGAAAAAGGAATGCAATGATCAATATCATAACTGGGAATTCTTTTTCCCGTCCATACGCAATAAACCGTTCCTTTGCTGCGCAAAACACTTTCATAAAACTTTTTGGATTCTACAACATCCCTCTCACTAACAGGACTCCTCAGAGTTTCATGTATTACTTTCTCAACAGAGAGACTCTTACCCGATGCATTCACCGAAAACTCGGCCCATTTAAAAAGTATTGAATCTTGTCCTCCAATAAAAGTTCCAATTATGCGGAAGGCATCATAATATTCTTCCGGAATTGAAACGCTTCCTGAAGTTGTTATTAGATAATCAATATCAATTTTTGAAGCCGCTTTCCCTTTTTTGTCTTTTGAATACTTGTAGATTGAAAAATAGTGATCGCTAACAGAACGTCCGATATACCGCATTGGGTTTTTAACAATTGTTGTTTTTAGCATTACAACAAGTTTAATGAAATCTTTTTGAATCTCTTTTGGAATTCCATTGTTTCTTAAATCGTTATAAAAGCCGGAAAATCCATTTTGATGCTTGTAAGCCAGTATAATTGTTTTGAGCATCTCTCCAAAAGCAAGATTAACATTCCCATTAATTTGCGGAAGCTCTGTTTCTGATTCAAGGATTGGATAGTAATATAGAATCCATTTCTCAATTAGTAGTCCAAGAGGAAAACTTACCCTTCCGTTTGAATGTGATATGAATGGTGAGTTTTCGTTAATGATATCTATAGTCCCCCGCAATAAAGCATATTTGTAGGTTGTGGTCTTACTGTCCCGTTCAATAATTGTGCTTATATTTTTAAAAACATTACCAACCATTTATTTTTCTTTCAAATTTTATAGTTATCGCCCAGTTGAAACTGCATAAAAAGTAGAAAGAAACCAAATCCCGCACTTACATATTCCCAGCCAAGCAATTACCTGTCGCCGCCTATATATTTAAATTAATTTGAGTAAGAAGAGAAAAGTCATTCATTATCTTATACCCTCCGCATTCTTTTATAGTTCTCAATAAGACTCTTGTTAAAACTATTGCATACTTTTTTTGATTGTGTTTTTCGCTGGATTATTCGCAAAGCTTAGTTCTTATTTCCGTATCTCTTCCTTATCATTCATAAAAGCAATATTCCTTCTTTCTCAACAAACTGAAAAAGGTCCATGCTCTCTTTCCACTGATCATAATAATCCCTGTTGTTAAATGCCAGTGATACTAATTTACCATACTTCATCAAATACGTTAGCGAAAGTTCTGCGGCAAGATCATTATACTTTTTTCTGTCTGAATCAGATGTGAGCACCATAATATCAATATCTGAATCTTCAGAATAATCCCCCCTTGAATAGGAACCATAGAGAATTACTTTATCCAGATCATGACCTACGGCTTCCTGAAGTTCAGAAACCAGTTCTCTGAGGAGAGCGGAGATCTCATCCGGGATCAGTATGGTATTATTATTCATAATTACAAAAATCTTTTTCTAAAAGATACTTCAATTAATGAATACGAAAAACCCGAAATCCTGATGAAAAAATTTGACAATTATGTGCATATTTTGCCTATTATTGAACCTCATTTTTCACAAGATAAGGCGCGTCATGTCCAAGACCAAAAAGATCCTCTTTATCCTGCTCGGTTCGTTTGTTCTTATCGTCTCATCAATTCTTGTTTTTGCGGCTACAAAACCGGACACCTTCCGCGTTGAGCGCTCGATGATCATACCCGCTCCTCCTGAGGCGCTGCATACCATCATAAGCGACTTCCGCACATGGGATCAATGGTCCCCCTGGGAAAAGCTTGACCCCAACATGAAGAAAACCTTTGCCGGTCCGGTCAGCGGTCCCGGTTCTTCCTATGCATGGGAGGGAAATGATGATGTGGGAAAAGGCAAAATGGAAATTCTGGATTCCAGGCAGTATGAATCAATCACCATTAAACTGGAATTCATCGAGCCCTTCCCCGTCAGCAATACCACGCAGTTCAGTTTTGCTCCTGTTGAAGGAGGTACAAAGGTTACCTGGGCTATGTACGGTAACTCCCCGTATATATCCAAACTCTTCAGCGTGTTTATGGATATGGATGCCATGATCGGAAAAGATTTCGATAACGGTCTTCAGAACCTGAAAAACCTGCTCGCTAAATGACCGGCGAAACCCTGATAGTCAGCAGAGTATTTCCGGCACCGGCTGATCTGCTCTGGAAAGCAATAACGGAAAAGGAGCGGATGAAGGAGTGGTATTTTGATATTGCTGAATTCAGGCCCGAGCCCGGCTTCCATTTTACTTTTACCGGAGGTACTGAAACAAGAGAGTACCTCCATCTCTGCACCGTCATCCAGGCAGTATCCTGCGTGCTGCTCTCTTACTCCTGGGAGTATCAGGGCTATCCCGGCAAAACTATCGTCACCTTCCGGCTTGAACCCGCCGAAGGAGGCACAAAACTCACCCTTTCGCATTCTGGACTTGATTCCTTTCCTGCCGATAATCCGGATTTTAACCGTGAAAATTTCCGGCAGGGATGGGATTATCTCATGAACACCTCCCTGAAACAGTACATCGAAAAAACAGCAGCGTCAGTCTGACGCTTTACTTTTTTTATTAAACACATCAACTTTCACGAAAGGACACAGTCTATGCCTGCATTGCATATCTATCTCAATTTTCAGGGAAACACCGAAGAAGCATTCAATTTTTACCGGTCTGTATTCGGAGGAGAGTTCCTTCAGGTTCAGCGTTTTTCCGATGTACCTGATTCGGATAACATACCCGAACATGAAAAAAACAAAATCATGCACATTGGTTTTGCCATTGGAAGCACCTATATCATGGGCACCGATGCACTCGAAAGCATGGGGCAAAAAGTGGTTTTCGGAAATAATATGTATATAACCATAACGCCGGACTCAAAGGAAGATGCTGACCGCTATTATAAAGCCCTTTCTGAAGGAGGAGAAATTGAGATGGAACTGCAGGATACCTTCTGGGGCGCTTATTATGCATCCTTTGCTGATAAGTTCGGCGTACGCTGGATGATCAACTACGATTATCCGAAAGCATAACCGCGGCTGATCTTTTGCATCCGCTGTACTGACGTAAAATCATCTCCGCCGGCCGGTTATCCCTTTAACCTGCCGGCGGTAAGCATTTCTGACGTATTTTTACGGATTGTTCTGATACTTTTTATACCCCCTCTTCATGAAAGAAAAATATAATTACTATTACCGTCTGATCGTTTCGGCCCTTAAAGGGGAAGAATATGATTATACCTCTATCAACCTGCGCAAGGCGGTGCTGCTTCTTTCCATTCCCATGATGCTTGAGCTGGCGCTTGAGTCGGTTTTTGCCGTTGTTGATATATATTTTGTTAACAGACTCGGTGTTCACGCGGTTTCCGTGGTAGGGCTTACCGAATCTGTTATAACGCTGGTTTATTCAGTAGGTATCGGTATGAGCTCGGCTGCTACGGCATTAGTCGCCCGCCGCGTGGGAGAAAAGCATCTTGATGCTGCTTCACACGCCGGAGCGCAGGCAATTATGCTCGGCATATTTTCTTCCTTCACGCTTGGCATACCGGGCTACTTCTACGCTGAGGAAATTCTTGCCATGATGGGAGCCGAACCGGAAGCCATCAGACAGGGAGTTATATATACTCAGCTCCTGTTTGCCAGCAGTGTTTCCATTATTCTCCTGTTCCTTATCAACGGTATATTCCGCGGTGCCGGTGATGCGTCCATCGCCATGAAAAGTCTCTGGCTGGCCAATGCGTTCAACATCATTCTTGACCCGATCCTCATTTTTGGTCTTGTCTATTTCCCTGAAATGGGCATTAAAGGGGCAGCGGTTGCAACGGTAATCGGCAGAACTCTGGGTGTTCTCTATCAGGCATATCATCTCTGGCGTTCATCAGGCATTCTGAAGATGAAGTGGCATCACTTTAAACCTGACTTACCCGTTATTAAAAGTCTGGTTAAAATAGCTTCACCTGCTACCTTTCAGTTTATCATTGCCTCGGCAAGCTGGATTTTTCTCGCATCGATGGTTGCTGACTACGGCAGCGCTGCATCAGCAGGATATCAGACCGCCATACGCCTTGTGGTATTTTTTATCCTTCCTGCATGGGGGATGAGCAACGCCGTTGCCACACTTGCCGGACAGAATCTGGGCGCGGGCAATCCTCAGCGCGCTGAGGAAAGTGTTTCCATTACTATCAGATATAATGTGGTGTTTATGGCAATGGTCACTACAGTGTTTTTGTTTTTTGCCCGTCCGCTGGTTGGGTTCTTTATCCCCGCGGCGGAAACCGCGCAGACTGACTTTGCAGTCCTTTCTCTGCAGATTATCTGCACGGGATATATATTTTACGGCATCGGCATGGTTATCACCCAGGCATTTAACGGAGCAGGAGATACCAAAACCCCGACGGTGGTTTATTTTATCGGATTCTGGCTCTTTCAGATTCCCCTGGCATATTTCATGCATAAGTTCTCCGGACTCGGTTTTACCGGAGTGGTTATTGCTGTCCCTGTTGCCGAGACGTTTATGACCCTTATGATCTGGTACCGTTTTCGCAAAGGAACATGGAAAAACACCAAAGTATAGTCAATTGATAGTGGATAATGGACAATGAATAATTATTTATTTGTTCCATTCGTGTAAATTCGTGAAATTCGTGGCAGGTTATCAGGAATACTCTGATAAAACCTCGGTTCTATCTATGTAACACCAAATATTACAATGCGTTACCTTTTTCTTTATACACTTGTCTTTTTTCTTCTTACTGGTCTGGCCGGGGCTCAGCCGGCAGCAGACCTGATTTTCCATAAAGGTTATATATACACCGCTGATTCCGCCGGGAGTGTTCACTCTGCGGTTGCGGTCAAAGACGGCAAAATTCTGATCACGGGGAGTGATGAGGTTGTTTTGCAATATAAGGGAGAAAGCACTCAGATAATTAGCCTGGAGGGAAAACTTCTGCTCCCTGGTTTTATTGACAGCCACGCCCACTCAATCAGCGCCTTTAAACATTTCTTCGAGCTTAATCTCTACGGCCTGAAATCAGTTAAGGAAATTCAGGATGCTCTTAAGGAATATTATTACAGACATCCCGGGGCTGCATATATCAAAGGCCGCGGATGGAGCAACACCATGTTTCCGAAAACCGGACCAGCCCATACATATCTAGATGAAATTATCAGCCATATCCCGGTAGTACTTGCATCTGAAGACGGCCACTCACGCTGGGTTAATAAAAAAGCATTGGAACTGGCCGGCATCACAAATTTAACTCCGGCCCCGGCAGGAGGTATCATCGAACTTGACCCTGAATCGGGTGAACCGACCGGAACACTCCGGGAGTCAGCCGCAGGTCTTGTATCCGGCATTATTCCCCCTCCTTCTTTTGAGCTGATGTATGACGGATTAATTAAATTTCAGAAAATGGCCGCTGAATTTGGCATCACCGGTGTTCATGAAGCCTCAATTGACGCAGGCAGCATCGAACCGGAAGTATACCGCAAACTTGAAGCTGACGGAAAACTCAATATGCGCGTCACCGCTGCCTTATATATAGAACCAGACTCCGGCCGGCAGTGGATAGAGCATCTGACTGCTGAGCGCAGCCGTGACCGTGGTGAACTTTTTTCAGCCCGTTATGCCAAGATTTTCGCTGACGGAGTAGTGGAAGGAAGTACCGCTTTTCTGCACGAAGCCTATAACCATCTTCCGGCAAACCGCGGAGAACTGCTCTGCAATCTTGACAGTCTTAAAAACCTGTGCGCCGGACTGGAAGAAGCCGGCTTCGGTATTCATGTTCATGCGATCGGTGATGCAGCCATCACAGCCGCGCTGGATGCATTTGCGTATGCACGGAAAATTTCAGGCAACACTGATACCCGTAACCTGATAACGCATCTTCAGCTGGTGCGTGCTTCTGATATACCCCGTTTTAAGGAGCTGAATGTAACTGCTGCCGTTCAGCCTTTCTGGTTCATAAAAGATGAGTATTACCATGATATACAGGTTCCCTATCTGGGTAAGGAACGCGCTGACCGGGAGTATCCGTTAAAAAGTTTTTTTGACAATGGAGTGAATGTTGCCTCTTCAAGCGATTATCCGGTAACCATACCTCCCAACCCCCTCGTGGCAATTCAGACAGGCATCACCAGAAAAGAGCCCGGATCAGATGCATCCATGACCCCGCTCTGGCCTGAAGAATCCGCAACCATAGAACAGATGATACGAAGCTATACCATTAATGCAGCTTATGCAAGCGGGTGGGAAAAAATAGCCGGATCAATCGAACCGGGTAAATCAGCAGATCTGATAATACTGGATAAAAATCTTTTTACCATTCCAGCGGATGAAATCACCTACGCAAAGATGGTGATGACCATGTTCCGGGGAAAAATAATATATAGCAATCAGTAATTAGTAATTAGCAGTTAGTAATTAGTAATATATATTGCTCTTCAGTATTATTTTACCTTCAGAGTGACAACGGCTGTGTAGAGACACGCTGCGGCGCGTATCCGCAAGTGCAAAATAAAAGATTAGTAACTGTTTACCGCTCTAATCTCAGAACAGGATATTCTTCACCCTTCACCAGCAAATACTCAAACGCCTTATAGGTCACCAGCCCTATTTCTGATTTTGGCTCAAGCGCCTGCGCTATCACATTCCCCGCAAGCTGATTTGTTGTCAGCAGCCAGTATTCTTTTTTTAGATCCGCGGACTTCACCTCATTGCTCTTCGTTACTGCATCAGCTACTATATCTCCCTCAAAATCAATCGAATCAATTCCGGTTATTGTATAAGCACTGATGATATCTGCCTTCCTCGGTACATACTTCTCTTTTGTAAAACCGTGACGCTCCGTCCACGATACCAGTTTCTCATCATCTGCGGGAATAAGATATCCTTTTGGTTTTGCAACACTATGGCGTGACTGCACCACCGGGCGGTAATTCGTAACCGTTACCTGCGTATCAGCTCCGGTTGAAACTGAAAGCAGAGCCATGGTTCTTGTTTCCCCCGTAAGGGCATGGGTCATTTGCACGGCAACTGAATCGGGCTTGCCGGCGATTAAAGATTTTCTTCCATTCTCAACAAGATTTTTTATCTGATTTTTATTTTTAATGGCGAACATAAGAAATCCTCTCACCCCCGCATGCTGACCATTTGCTCTTCTTTCAAGATTATCAAGTTGATCACGTCCGTTCATCCCTTCCTGAATAAAAGAAAACGCACCAAGAGAGCCAATACTCTGACGACCATCGTTAATGTCGTACGTGCTGCGGCGAATTAGCTCCTTTTCTGGCGGACCTCCCGGCAGATACTCCTCAAATGAAAATCCCTGCGCTGATATATACTGTTTAATATACGGCATATATACCGTTAACTGATAAGCTCTCATTTCCTCTGGTATATTCATGTTGGTAAGTGTGCCCACGGTTACCTCGGAGTTTTTCAGATAGCCGAATTCCGTCCAGCTCTGTGAATAGGGGGAGTATTCATGCACATCCATATTCACCTCAAACTGGTGCTTATTATAAAACTGATGCAGTCCTTGTGTTTCCGGCTGCATCATAATCAGATGATCGCGGTTCAGATCGGCATTGTTCCCGTTGCGGCGAGTGTATGCTTCATTGCCGTCGGGATTCATCATCGGAATAACCGCAAGATCGGCTTGTGGGAGTATATAATCAAGCTTCCCTTCCGCCATATCGGCAAGCAGCATCAGCATTCCTTCTTTTCCGGAAGGTTCATTCCCGTGCTGCTGAGAAAAAATCAGTATCTTCAGTTTGCTATTATCAGTGCCGAATTCAGCCGCAGAAAATTTCACCACCGGAATTTTTCTTCCCTGCACAGATTCTGCTATATAATCCGTTCTTATGGTTCTTTTCTGCAGGGATACTTCGCTGATAAACTGCAGCATCTCTTCATGCGAGGTGCTTTTTGAAAAACCCGATTTTTCAAACGGGGTCAGCAGACGCTGCGGATAAACAGAGGCAGCTGCAAGGAGAATAAGAATCAGATATTTCATTGGACTTATGATTGTTACTGTAAGGAAAAGCCGCGTTCCCGGAGTGAGGGATATGGCACATTTACTGCCGAAAATTACACAAATTTCACTCTTTTTTGGCTATTTTAGCATAATGTTTCATTTTTCTTCTGGCTCTTATCCATGACCTCTCACCGGCACATTCTGGCTTTCGCCGTTATTCTTTTATCATCATCAATATTCGCCCAGATCCGCTTTGACGCAAACTTCGAAAGCGGAAATATCAATACTGTTTCCACCACTGATTCAGTTAACTGGACAGTCACTACAAAGCAGGATATTGGCGGCAGATGGTTTTATTTCCGGATTACCGGAATCAAGGATAAATTCATTAAAGTACGGGTTTCCAACAGTGATGTTAAGCGGGCGATGTACTCCTACGACAATCAGACCTGGCAGCGATTCACCCTGGCTGAAAGCCCCGGAAGCAGTTCATTTCAGAAGACATTTCCCTACGATACTGTATATGTATCATACTATACGCCTTACACACTCACTCATCTCCGGAGCCGGGTTGCCGAATGGGCATCACATCCCGCAGTAACACTCGATACACTTGGCCACACCCTGCGCGGCCTTCCGATGTATGTTATGGTTGTTACCGACCCTTCAGTGCCCGACTCACTCAAACAGACTGTCTGGGTTCACGCCCGCACTCATCCGAGTGAAACTCCTACTTCGGTGCATTTTGAAGGAATGATGAAAACTCTCCTGAGCGGAAATGATGTAACAAAGCATTACCTGAAGAATCTGATTTTCCACATGATTCCGTTCACCAATCCGGACGGAGTATATTACGGCCGCTCCCGCACAAACTTTGACGGCGTTGATGTTGAGTCAGACTGGAACCGCGTTGATTCCCTCACAAGCAAAGAGGTGAGAATTCTGAAACAATATATGCAGTCGGTTAATCAGGTCAATGTCCTTAAAGTATTTCTGAACCTGCACTCACAGGCATCACCATACTGCACCTTCTGGATACATACCGCGGTTTCAACTTCTCCCTACTTCTTTAAGAGGGAGATGCAGTTTTCCAATCTGAATATATCAGACAATCCTTATTTTGTTTACAGTGACTACCGTTTCTCCAATCTTTCCATGACTTTTCCTGAAGGATGGCAGTGGCGCAACTGGGGTGATAAAACCATGGCGCTTACGTACGAAACTCCATATGATTACTATTCATCAGGAGCCGTGGTCACCGATGAGAATCTGGAGTATCTTGGAGAGCGTTCTGTTTACGCACTGGCTGAATATCTGGAACTTTCTCATCCGAGACATCTTATACTTGACAACGCCGGAGTTCCCTCCTTCTGGGGAAGTGATACGGCAGGTACCAATTACTTCGGGGCTGATTATCTTTACGCATCGCCCGGTACCGGAAGCGGGCCGGTTACCTTTGCAACTGAAAATCTTGAAGCAGGAAGTTACGATATATACGGCTGGTGGCCGACGGGCTCTGTTTTTGCATCTGATGCCCGCTTTACCATCACGGCAGGGGGACAGACCGTGCAGAAAGCCGTGAATCAGAAAATTGGAAACGGTGAATGGCGCTTTCTTACGAATATATCACAGTCAGGCAGCGGGCCGGTTTCCATAACCGTGAGCGATACCGGCAACGGCCTGGTTGCCGCTGATGCGTTCCGGATTATATATAGGGGTGAGCCGACTTCCATCAGGCACACAGATCTGCCTCTGAGTTTTTCTCTTGAACAGAACTACCCGAATCCGTTTAACTCACAGACCATTATCCGCTACCATCTTCAGGAAAGCGGACAGGTCCGGCTCACTGTCTACGATGCAGTGGGGCGTGAAGTTATACAGCTGGTAAATGATTCTCAGACCACCGGCACCTATGAAGTACCGTTTGAAGGCCGCAGCCTCTCCTCCGGAGTATATTATATCCGCCTCAGCTTTGCAGGCAAATCAGTAACAAAAGCAATGGTGCTGTTAAAGTAAACAGCAGCATAACAAAGCTTTGTAGAGACACGCCGCGGCGTGTCTCTACGAGTTTAAAGAATACTTGGCATTAGACTTTAAGGATGATTGCTAAAGGGGAAATTGCCGCTATGCTTATCATTAAAACTCTGCGGGACTTTGGGGAAACTTTATTTACTTTGCGTTAAATAATTCCGGAAAGGCAACGCTACCTGATTTCAGATACATGCACTGTTCCTGAATTGATATCCACTTCATAATATATCCTCCACTTGCGGTAGGACAAACAATACCGATTCCCCTCCACAATAGAAACCCTTTTTCTTGACACATCATCCGGATTAACTGAAAGCTGTACGCGGGCGTAATTGAGCAGATTCTGTCCTTCTTTCTCTTTAATCACCGCAGCCTGTTCCGCTGCCCCGGGAGCAACACGTATCTCATAACTCACCTGCACCCGTTCCCCCGCCCATCCCGTTGCCGCTTCAGGGAATGAGTCGCTGTAAGGCAGATACGGCTTAATATCCAAGACAGGTGTCCCGTCCAGCATATCCGATCCGCTGATATATATATTCAGCCCCTCATGTTTTATATATTTCACACAGCTCAGCCCCGTGCGGTTTGGCCGGTGAGGAGAACGCGAAGCAAATACCCCGACCTTCTTACCTCCGTTGCGCGGGGGTGTGACCATCGGTTTCCAGCTGTCGTTTTTATGGAAAATATAGATAATCCAGAGATGACTGAATCCCTCCAGACCGGTAAGCGCCTGCTCAAAATTGCACCCGGGCTCAAGTTCAATAACCGCTCCGGTTGCGGCGGTCATTGTCCCCTGTCTTGGGGCTTCGTACCGTTCTTTCAGATCCGACCGGACGTATCCGACCGGTTTAATAATAACGCTCTTTTCCATTATATTATTTCATTTTTTTCTGTGCAAAGATACCCAGATCATTTTTTTTTAATAGGATATTTGTTAAGTTTGCACCGCGTGTGTTTGAGAAGGAATACCTGGATTTCCATTCTAAAACCTTAAGGAGTTGAAATGTCCGTTATACGAACGACCCGTTCGCTTTGCCCTGTCTGTTTAAAACAGATTTCCGCTGACCTTGTCAGCCGTGATGATAAGATGTTTATGGTTAAGACATGTCCTGACCATGGACCTTTTGAAGATCTCTATTACGGCGACGCAGCCCTCTATCAGCGTCTGATGAAAGAGCTTACGGGAGGTGAAGAAATTAACCAGCCGCTTGCAGTAGATTTGGGGGAGACTACCCGACAGAGCGCTCCGGTAAAAAACCCTTTCGGTACTCCGGGCATTGGTATAATAGATGTAACAAACAGGTGCAATCTTGACTGCACAGTTTGTTTCGCCTCTTGCAACTCAGCCAGAGATGTTTATGAGCCACCGGCTGAAACCATTTACGCCATGATGGATACTCTCCTCCAAGGTGACAACCCCTGCCCCATCATTCTTTTTAGCGGCGGTGAACCAACTATCAGAAAAGACTTTCTTGACCTCTGCCGTATGGCCAAAAAGAAGGGGTTTAAATTTATCATCGTTGCTACAAACGGTAAAAGACTTGCAGCCGAACCGGATTATCACCGTCAACTGGCTGAAGCTGAAGTGGATATTATATATCTGCAGTTTGACGGTGTAACCTCTGAGCCGTATATAGCGCTTCGGGGCATTGACCTGCTCGCAACCAAACTTCAGGCCCTGGACAATATTTCCAACTCACCCGTGGACTATCCGGTAACTGTTCTTGTGCCGACTATTGCAAAGGGCATAAACGATCATCAGATTGGTGATATCGTCCGTTTTGCTTCAAATAACATTAACATCATTAAAGGTGTTCTCTTCCAGCCGGTCGGCTTTGTTGGTCACATCAAGAATAAAGACATACTGGCAAAACGCATTACTAATGCAGATGCTATACAATCGCTTTCAGTCAGTTTTAATAACTCCATCAGCAAGGATGATTTTTATCCCCTCGTCTGGATTCGTGATTTTCTTGAGGCATTCAAGCGGATTCATAAGCGTACTGATATTGTTGACCTGAAAGTTCATCCGGCCTGTTTTACAGTTTCCTATTTCGTAAAACACAATGACCAGCTTATCTCGCTTAACCGTCTGCTCAATTTAGAAGAACTGCGCAATTTTGTTAATAATCTGAAGACCGGTTCAAAAACTGAGATTGCAGCCGAACTTTTTAAGTCCCTGCCAAAGATTATCAGAAAAGATACTTACAAGATGAGTTCTAAACTGATAAAAATTATGTCAGAGATTTTTCTTGAAGGATCTGAAAAAGCAATTATCAATTTCCATGAAGACAATGTTCTGCTGGTAGGTTTTGAGCATTCCTCCGACCCGTATAACTACGACTGCGAAAAAATTGACCGCTGCTGCATTCATTACTCCACCCCAGACGGTAAAACGGTGCCCTTCTGTTCTTATAATGTGTTTAACCGGAAAGAACTTGAAACTACCTTCTCAAAGAAAAATTTCAAGTCAAATTAAATTAAAGACTAAAGCAGACTTACCGGATTCAGGATTCAAATTGTTTCCTGAATTCGGCAAACTGCTCTTTCAGTTCATCCAGTTCATGCCGGAGCTGCTCAATCTGACGGATAAGATCCGGCTGTGAGTCCTCTTTTTCAGCAGGCGGTGTTTCCTTTATCTCCGGCATCCCGCTGAGCAGATGCGCATAGCGTGCATCACGGCCCGGCTGCCGGGGAAGTTTTACAGCCAGTGGCTCCACCCGTGAGATAAGCTGATGTATCACCGACTCAACCTCCTCAAGGGATGAAAATTCATACAATCTGCCGCTGCGCGAGCGTATCTCCCCCGGGGTCTGCGCCCCTCTGAGCATCAGTACCCCCATAATGGCACTCTCCGCCGTGGTCAGACCCAATGCCGTGGTAAACAGCTGCTTATACTTTGGCACCCGCTGATCGGCTGAGGTTACCTTGCAGACAAATGGAATATCCAGCAGTTCAAGCAGAACCTTCTGAACCTGCTCCTCGGTATAATTGACCACCGGTTCACGGCTGCTCTTCTGGTTGCAGGCATTGGTCAGCGAGTTGACTGATAGCGGATAATACTCAGGGGTGGTTTTTTCTTTCTCAATAAGGGCTCCTATTACCCTCACCTGTTCTTCTGTCAGCAGATGCATATTTCTCTTCCGGGAATTTCATTTATCATAATCCAATTTAATGAGATTTCCAGTTTTTTCCGGCTTGTCGAATCACTCACAGAAAAAACCGGATTTTTTTACGATCTTGTATTTTTCATTAAAAGGTAATTGAGCGTGAAACAGGAAAATCTGCTGTTCCGTCCCTCGCTGATGTCGGATTATGATGCGGTCCATGAGATACTGCGCGTAACCTGGCTGGATACCTACCGTGATTTCGTCCCGGAAGAGGATCTGCTCTGGTATCTTGAAAAGGAATACAGCAGGGAAAAGTATCAGCAGATTCTGCTCGATCCTGATTCACAGTCCTGTCTAGTTCTGGCTAATCAGATTCCCGCCGGATGGATGCGCGTCAGATTTCCGCCGGACTGCCTTAACATCGTCTCCCTTTATATTCTTCCGCAGTTTCAGGGTAACGGCATCGGAAGCCGCTTTCTTGCCATGGCTGATGATATCGCGCATAAGCGGGGATATATATATCTTTCGCTCGGCGTGATGTCGGATAATCACAAATCCAAAACCTGGTATCAGCGGCAGGGTTTCCGCTTCACCGCCGAAGAACCCTTCACCATAGGAAAAACAGAAGTGATGCACCTGATCGGAACGAAACAAGTAACGAACTAATGTACAATGTACAAAGTACAATTGGGGAAGTGGTTAGAAATTTTTCACTGCATCTCGCATTCCAATCCGTTTAAATCCGCGCTGCCTGCATCCGTAAAATCCGCGTGCAATCAGGATGCGGAACACGATTAAAGGATGAACAGGATATGCAGGATTAACCACTCTGTAAATAGAAATTGTTCACTAGAGAAAACACATTATTAACTGTCTGTCTGTACAAAATCAGAGAAGATAAAATTCACCATTCACAATTCACCATTCACAATTCACCATTCACAATTCATACTTCATACTTCATACTTCATAATTGTTAAACAGATTGTCATCTGTCAGTATGAAAGGTCCCGTAGGGACGAAATATTAATAACACCGCACCGTCTCCTGCAATTAAAGCTCCGGAGGAGCGACATAAAAAGCCTCGCCTCATGCCATTTGCGGGAAAAAATTTTCCCTGCTCATCGAGGCTTTTATACAGGCACCGTGAGAAACCTCTCCTGATCTGAATTCAGTTGCATCTATCATTATTTTCCCTTAATTTTTAAGTTCTTATTTAAAGGGTACCGCCATGATGAGCAAAATTCCTGTTTTCAGGGGAATAATGCTGTTCCTCTTCCTCTCAGTATGCGCATTTCCGCAGATCACCAAAGTCCCAGGGCTTGAAATTGCCAATCTCATCTCTTCTTCGGCAGTTATCACAAGCAATGACGGCACAGTACATTTTTTCTTCAGCGATGATGTGGCCGGGAGTGTACGTTCCATTGGCCATAAGAAAATGGTAAACGGCGTCTGGCAGACTGGCGCAGAGTATCTGCAGACCAAAGAAGTGGTCGCGTTAGATACGGTTTACGGCATAACCGCAATAAAATTCCCCGGCGGGCGCATCATGGTGGGATGGCGGACCGACTACCACTATTACGCATATTCCGACAACAACGGCCAGACCTGGTCTGAACCCGCTCAGATCCCCTGCGGCAGCTCCACATTGCAGAAAAGAAGCTCACTGCAAGGCACCTTTACCATTACCCCCGGCGGAAATGCTCTGTACAGTTACGTCCGCAGCGGCCTGATATATATGATTATCAGTTCAGACAGCGGCGGCACCTGGTCGGCTGAGTTCCCCGTGGGCAACGTTTCACTTGCGGGTGTAGCTTCCGCTGTGGTTGCTGAATATCCGGCCGGAACACTTATCTGCGCGCTCACTTATAGCAGTGCCGCTAATCCCGGCATGTACAGAATACGCAGCACTAATGGCGGCATGAGCTGGTCAGATCCTGTATCGTACGTAAGCGGGTTCCCGTTTGCCGCTCGCCCGAAGTATCATAAAGGAGGGGGTGATACCCTCTCCCTGTTTTATGAGACGCTTTCGGCAACTCCCTATCCCGGCATCTATCAGCGCGATATATATAAAATCGTCTCGGCAAACGGAGGTATTGTGTTCAGCAGCCCCGTTCCGGTAACCCGGTACAAAAGTGATGACCGCTATTTTAACCTGTCATACAACGGCAGTCACTTTTCATTCCTGAGCAACCGCGACAGTTCAGGAAAAGCCATCTACATTGGTCCGGTAAAAGGCAATGATGAACCCGCCCCGCCGGTGTTATACAACTACTTTGCCTATACCGAGGGGGGAGCGGCACAAAATGAATTCCGCGTAAGAGTTAAAGCGGACGATTCTAACCTTAAATCAGTTCAGCTCCGCGCAAACAAAAACGGCGGCGCTTTTGAGATAATGACGCTAAATGATCTCGGTCTTTTCAGCGATTCCATCGCAGGTGACTATATATACTCCCATACAATACCCGGCTTTGTTCCGGGTGATCTCATTACCTGGCAGATAATTGTTAACGACAGCACGGACCTTCAGGTTTCCTCACCGGTTAAAACAGCATATTTTGCCATTGGCGATTTTATCCGTTTTGATACCCTCAAAGCGGGTCTTATGACTATTCCTTTTGATAACACCGGCTCCATCGCTGATGCAGGGAACACAAACCCCCGCGCGGGATGGTATGACGGTAAATCATTTCTTTTCAGTGCAGGATTTGCCCTCAGCGGTAAAGCTTCCGGACAGGTTTGGGCGAACGGGGAGTTTACCGCCAGCCGTCTTGAGGATTATCAGTCCGGAATCGTCGGCAGCGATCCGGCCGATCCCCGCAACTCTATCTTTATCATCCGTTCATCTGACCAGCCGTTTGGTGAGGCCTGGCAGCGCTACCGTTTCGCAGTACCCAACGGAGCCCAGTTTTATGACGGCGACAATGACGGTATATATAACCCCGTTGATCTGAACAGCAATAATCAGTGGGATGCTAATGAGGATGCTCCGATGATTATCGGGGACTACACCGCATTCGCAGTATTTAATGACGGTAGACCGGCAGCCCAGCGTCTGTTCAGCAGTCAGAACCCTCTTGGCATTCAGATTGCGCAGACAGTGTTTTCGAAGTCTCTTTCTACAAATGGATTTAATGAGGTTGCATTTGTCAGGTACACGATTACCAACAAATCACCATATGATGCACTTGATGATGTATATTTTTCCGTAATGACTGACCCTGATCTGGGTGACTATCAGGATGACCTGATCGGCTCTGATCCAACCCGTGACGGAGGTTATGTTTACAATGACGGATCAGATACACAATACGGTGCAAATCCTCCTGCATTTATGCAGAGTTTTGTGCAGTGGCCGTTTACCTATGTTCCCGGTGTTACCTATACAGACGTCAACAGCAATGGTATGTATGATGAGGGTACGGATACTCCTCTTGATTCACTTATCGTAAACTACGGTTCGGTTATAGGAAGGAAATCATATCGCGGAGCTGGTTTCGCTCCGGTACGCTCTTTCATGCAGTCAATCAGCTCTCATCCTACAATAGGCGGATTTGATACCCCTGAGCAGCTTCGGAATTATCAGCTCGGCCTGAATAAATACGGCGACCCGATAAATGTCTGTACCTGGAATTTTGGCAACGGGAGTTCCCTGCCTGATTGCGGCAGTATAAATCCCCAATTTATGTACAGCGGAAGTCCGGATCTAAATACCGGCTGGCTTAATACTACTCCGCTTGATCAGCGTTATATGCTTACAGCAGGTCCATTCCGGATGGAAAAGAATAAGCCGGTCACACTGCTTGTTTCCTATGTCATCGGGCGGGGGAATACTCCTGTCGCCTCAGTTGGCAAAGTAAAAGAAGTAACTGATTTCGCTTATCATATATACAACAGCAACTTTACTGATTATACAACTTCCATAGAAGAAAACACCGCAATTATTCCGGCAGAGTTTTCACTATCACAGAATTACCCGAATCCGTTTAATCCGGAGACTTCCATTCGATTTGCAATACCGGCTGCGGGTCTGGTTAAACTGAATATATACAACATCCTCGGACAGAAAGTAAGATCATTAACAAATGAGGTACTGCAGGCCGGAGAACATACCATTACCTTTAATGCCGCTGAATTTTCATCGGGCATCTACTTCTATCGCGCAGAGTGGAACGGAACCAGCATTACCAGAAAGATGACATTGCTGAAATAGTTGAGAGTTGAAAATTGAAAGTTGAAAATTGTTTAGCGCCAAAATAATGTGAGTTTTTTATTAACCTCTGCGTTACTTGGCGCATAGCTTTGCGGACTCTGCGTTAAAACTCAATCCGCCTTGTTGGAGACAGATTGTCATCTGTCTGTACGGGTTTGTGAAGAACGAAATTCATACTTCATAATTTATACTTCATAATTCTAAGACAGATTGTTCTCTGTCTGTACGAAGTAGGAGAAAAAGACATCTATACTTCATAATTGAGACTTCAGAATTCAAGATTTGGTGGTTTTATCAATTTTTACTAAGTTTCGTGAAATATTTAAAGGGTCCTTAAATGTTCGCTGGCAAATTCATCTTTTTCGGAATAATCTTTTTCTACATTCTCTCAGCATCTCTTTACCCACAGATGCAAAAAGTTCCCATCGACAATTCAATTAGCCAACTCTTCTCACCTGCCTTAATACAAAGCGATGATGGAGTTGTTCATTTATTCTGGGTTGAAAACAACCCAATTGCAGGAAAAAAACTCTGGCACAAAAAGCAGATTAACGGTGTCTGGCAATCCAATAGTAATGAAATTATTTTCCCTGACTTCCCGCCCACTGCTGACTCGACCCATACGATAACCGTTATCAAATTACCCAGCGGACGAATCCTCCTTGGCTGTAAAGCAGTAGTGCACTTTTTTATCTATTCAGATGATAATGGAGAATCCTGGTCAGCTCCGGCTGAACTTTTAAATGGTATAACCGCGCTAGCGAAAAGAGCAGCTCGCAGCGGTTTTTTTACTCAATCACCTAATGGAAAAATATTCTATTCTCATAGCAGATCTGGTAAACTTTACAGGTCGGTCAGCAGCGACAGTGGTTTAACCTGGTCCATTCCCCTGGAAGTAGGGAGCCCCGCACTAACCGGGGTGTCTTCCGGTGTTGTCACTGAAACTCCAAATGGCGAATTGTGGTGCGTGTATTCTTATACCAACCAAACCGGTATATATTCTATATCTTCAACAAACGGGGGCTCTGACTGGACGAGCCCTCTCCTTATAGCTGCTAATATGCTAACACCCAGACATATTAAGGTCAACAAAGAGGGCGGAGACACGATCAGCATCTATTTTGAAAACGCTGTTGCAACCCCACATCCGCCATTAATGCAAAATGACATTTTCAAAGTCACCAGTGGAACCGGATACCCTCCTTTCAGCAATCCCCATAAAATTACTAATTATAGGGGGGACGACTTTTATTCTTTTGTTTCTTTTACTGGTAATATGTTTTGCTTTCTCAGCAATCGTGACTCCTCAGGCATGGCAATTTATACTGGTTCAACATACGGAACTATTGATGAACCGGTACCTCCGGCCATATACGGTTATTATGCAATTACTGATGCGGGTTCCGGGCATGATGAGTTTAGAGTCAGAGTAAAAACTGAAAATTCACCTCTTGCATCTGTCCAGTTATTAATAAGCAAAAATAATGGTGCGGTTGAACTTATTTCTCTTAATGATCAGGGAATGTTCAGCGACTCAATAGCAGGAGATCATATCTACTCACACGCAATTGGTGATTTTGCTACCGGGGATTTCGTTCGTTGGAAAGCTATAGTAACTGGCGGTTCGGGAATACAGACCACAACTCCTTTCAATAACTCGTTTTTCTCAATAGGCGATGTCAAGTTAATCGATACACTACAGGCAGGTCTTATGAGCATTCCTTATAACAATGCGGGTGGATTTACTTCAGGTAAATATGACAATAAGGATTTCCTTTTTACGTCCGGCTTCACCCTGTCAGGTCTTGCCGGTAATTCTCTCTGGGCTAATGGAAATTCTTTGGCCATTCGTCTGTTCGATTACCTCCCCGGCACTGTCGGGGGAGATACGGCAGACCCAAGAAGTTCAATTTTTGTTGTCCGTTCATCAGACGCACCCTTTGGTGAAGCATGGCAAAAGTATCGCTATGCAGTTCAAACAGGTGCTGAGTTTTATGATGGCAACAATGATGGCATATATGAACCAACTGACCTGAATGGTAATAACCAATGGGATCAAAATGAAGATGCTCCATTGTTGATTGGAGACTACACATCATATACGGTTTATAACGATGCAGTGCCAAGTCTAAAACGCTTATTTCGAGATCAGCACCCCCTTGGAATTCAGGTAGCTCAATCGGTTTTTGTTAAATCCCTTTCAACGAGTGGTTTTAATGAAACGGCTTTCATTGGCTATACTATTACTAACAAGGGCACGCATGATGTTCTGGATGATGTTTACTTTTCTGTCTATTCTGACCCTGATCTTGGAGATTACTCAGATGATTTAATCGGGTCTGACTCAACACGTAACGGAGGTTATGCTTACAATGACGGCGGTGATACTGAATTTGGTGAAAATCCGCCTGCGTTCATGCAGAGTTTTACTCAGCTTCCTTATACATATATTCCTGGTGTCACTTATATTGATAGTAACAGCAACGGTCTCTATGATGAGGGTACTGATACTCCGCTGGATTCAGTATCAGTGAATTTAGGCCCTGCTATAGGACAGCGTACTATTTCCGGTGCCCGTTTTGTTCCTGTCTCTTCATTTATGCAAACAATGCAGTCACATCCGCAGGTTGGATCACAAACTTTAACTGCAATGCTTCGTAATATACAACTTGGAAATGATAATTGGGGGCAGCCGATTGATGTTTGCGAGTGGAGCTTTGGGAATGGTCCTGCACTTTCAGACTGCGATAATATTAATCCTCATTTTATGTATAGCGGTAACCCGGTTTCTGGTACGGGGTGGCTCAATAACACTTACATTGATCAGCGTTTTCTGCTCACTGCCGGGCCTTTCAGGATGGAAAAAAACAAACCGGTTTCTATTTTAGTTTCTTTGGCAATAGGACGAAGTAATACTGCTTTAAACTCAATTAAAAAAGTGCAGGATGTCACAGATTTTGCCCATCAGATTTACAACAGCAACTTTACTGATTATACAACTTCCATAGTAGAAAACACCGCGATTATTCCGGCAGAGTTTTCACTATCACAGAATTACCCGAATCCGTTTAATCCGGAAACCTCCATTCGATTTGCAATACCGGCTGCGGGTCTGGTTAAACTGAATATATATAACATCCTCGGTCAGAAAGTAAGATCATTAACAAACGAGGTACTGCAGGCCGGAGAGCACACCATTACCTTAAATGCCGCTGAATTTTCATCGGGCATCTACTTCTATCGCGCAGAGTGGAACGGAACCAGTATTACCAGAAAGATGACATTGCTGAAATAGTTGAGAGTTGAAAATTGTTTAGCGCCAAAATAATGTGAGTTTTTTATTAACCTCTGCGTTACTTGGCGCATAGCTTTGCGGACTCTGCGCTAAAACTCAATCCGCCTTGTTGGAGACAGATTGTCATCTGTCTGTACGAAGATTAATCAATTTTCAAAAAATGTACATTATTTAATGTTAATTGTACATTGCTTAGACGGATTGTTCTCTGTCTGTACGAATTTGTGAAGAGCGAAGTTCATACTTCATAATTCACCATTCACCATTCACCATTCACCATTCACAATTCACCATTCATACTTCATAATTCATACTTCATAATTCTATACATCTATTTCTGCATAAGTAATTTTCCCGAGACACTGATTTCTCCCGTCCTCAGCCGGTATATATACACTCCTGACGGCAGAAGGCCTCCGCTGTTGTCAGTGCCGTCCCAGCTTTCTTTGTGAAGTCCTGCCCCCCTTGCAGCATTTACAAGATCACGCTGTTTTCTCCCCAGCACATCAAATATCTCAATCCTCAGATGCTCCTCTTCCGGCAGATAGTAGGAGATAACCGCTGATGCATTAAACGGATTAGGATAACTGCCATACAGCACAAATCCTGATTCCCTGATTGTTACACTCAGCGAATGGGAATACTCATACGCGCCGTCGGTATCAATCTGCTTCAGACGGTACAGATATGTTCCTGCGGTAAGTTCTTTATCGGTAAAATTGTATTCCCTGGCAGAGTTCGAATTGCCATACCCCGGTACAAAAGCTATGGTTCGCCAATCATCTGCAGCGTTACCATTATCGTTTCTCTCCTGCTGCAGCCGTTCAATCTCAAATCCGTAATTGTTTACCTCGGTTTCCGTGCGCCAGTAGAGATTCGCGTTAAACCCTGATACTGCGGCCTGAAACTGTGAAAGCTCAACCGGCAGCGGGTCTTCAGGAAACGTGTTAATTATAGCCGTTGCCATTACATCCCAGCTTGTTTCATTGTCCCGCAGATTCGTATATACCTGTTCAATATGCAGAAATCTGCCGGAGTTAACAGAGGCGGAGCTTCCGCAGGGATTCAGTGAGCCGTTAATCATCCTCCCCTGCACATTGGTTGTTCCCGTCAGTTTATTCCAGGTGGTATCTATATGGAGTATCTTAAAATCAAGCGTGTCATTCAGTTCGAGCAGTTCGGATTTAAGCGTGGAGAGATAATCCGTCACGGGATCCGCGGTTACTCCGTTGCTCATAATCAGATCCGGGTCGGTCGGTGTATAAGCAAATCCGTGTAATTGCACGAATATGGAGTTTGTAAGGGCGGAATCAACTATATACGTGGTGAACTGAAAAGTACTGTTTACGTTATGAGCAGGATCTGATTTTCTGAATTTCTCAGATAATCCGGAGGTCTGGCAGACCGTGGTTGTACCCGCGCAGGAGGAATACCCCGTTGCATTGCACCGGTGAATCCCTGCAACAAAGAGTGCCCTGGCTCCTGATTTCCAGAATACATAATTGCTCTGGAGCTCGGTTTTGAAATCGTAGCGTGAGTGAGGCGCCTGAATAATCAGCTTCTGCCGGGAAGCAGAACCATTAAAAGCGAAGTACCCCCAGTAGTTTATACCCCCTGAGGTTTTAGCCAGAATGTAATAAATCTTCTGGCTTTCGGTATCAGTAAACTGATATATACCATAACCGAATGATCCGGCGCTGGTATGCGCGCTGCTAAAGTCACTTTCCAGAACCCGCTTTACCGCAAGTTTCCAGTTAACCTCATCTTCCGCGGCCGGTTCGGTATATGCATCCGTACCGGTATCAGCGGGAATGGCTGCGGCAAGACTGTCCAGAAACACCCGTATATCACCGCTCCTGATAACCTGCGCTTCTGTGTGCGTAATGCCTGCGAAAAATAATACAATAAAAAAAAGTTGTTCAATCCATAAAGATGCCCGGGCTGATCTTTTTGGTGTTATAAGCAGTCTCCTTTTGTTGTTTGCGTCCTGAAATTATTTTACGCCTGCCAGTTCAAGCAAAAAAGCATACTGCAGCGCGGTCTTTTTAAATCTCTTGAATCTTCCTGAAGTGCCTGAGTGGCCTGCTTCCATATCGGTATCAAGAAGCAGCAGATTCGTATCGGTTTTCATGTCGCGAAGTTTTGCAACCCACTTGGCCGGCTCCCAGTATTGCACCTGCGAGTCATGCAGTCCGGTGAGTACCAGCATATGAGGATATTTTTTTGCTTCCACCTGATCATACGGTGAATACGAGAGCATATACTCATAGTACTCCTTCACTTCCGGATTTCCCCACTCATCATATTCACCCGTGGTAAGGGGAATGGAGGCATCAAGCATGGTCGTTACCACATCCACAAACGGAACGGATGCAATCACACCGTGAAAAAGATCCGGGGCCATATTCACCACTGCGCCAATCAGCAGCCCGCCGGCGCTTCCTCCCATGGCAAACATTTTGCTGTTTGATGTATATTTCTGCTGTACCAGGTATTCACCCGAGGCAATAAAATCAGTAAAGGTGTTAATTTTTTTCAGCAGTTTGCCATCCTCGTACCACTCTCTGCCAAGCTCCTGTCCGCCGCGGATATGTGCTATGGCATAAATAAATCCCCGGTCAAGCAGGCTTAACCGTGCCGCGTTAAAATAAGGATCGGAGCTGATGCCGTAAGAACCATATCCGTAGAGCAGCAGCGGGGCGGTGCCGTCTTTTTTGGTTCCCTTCCGGTAAACAAGTGAAATGGGAACGGATTTCCCGTCTTTTGCTTTTGCATATATACGCTCAGCATGGTAATTCTCCGCCGAGAAATCACCTACAACCTCATCCTGCTTCAGGAGAATTTTCTCTCCTGTCTTCATATTATAATCATATACAGAGTTTGGCGTTGTGAGCGATGAGTATCCGTAGCGGAAAAGTTCGCTTTGCGGTTCCGGATTGGTTGAACTCCACGCTACATACGTTTCCTCGCCAAAATTGATATAGTGTTCCTTATTTTCCTTCAGATTCATCACGCGGATACCAATCAGTCCGTTCTTTCTTTCTTCAAGCACCAGATAATCGTTAAACGGTGTCATGCCCTCAAGAAAAACATCACTGCGGTGAGCAACTTTTTCCTTCCAGTGCTTCTTTTCCGTTTTATCAGCCGTTGTTTCCATCAGACGGAAATTCTTTGCGTCAAGATTGGTAATGATGTAGAACTTATCCCCCACGCTTGCGATGGAATACTCGTGCCCGCGCTGACGCGGCTCAAATACCGCAAACTCTCCTCCGGGATTATCCGCCGGAAGAATCCGGTATTCATTTGAAACCGTGCTGCTTGAGGCGATAATAATAAATCTGCCTGATGCCGCGCGGTAAACCCAGGAGTTGAATGTAGCATCGCTCTCTTCATACATCAGCACATCATTGGCCGGATCATCGCCAAGCCGGTGGCGGTATATACGGTACGGCCTCAGGGTATTATCCTTTACCGTATAATAGACGGTTTTATTATCATCAGCCCAGGCAACCGACCCGGTGGTATTCGGAATTTCATCCTTGTAATACTCCCCCGTTGCCAGATTCTTAAATTTGATGCTGTATATACGGCGGCTGAGTGTATCCACGCCATAAGCGGCAATACTGTTATCCGGACTGATCTGCACCGAGCCGATCTGATAATAACTGTACCCCTCTGAAAGGGCATTCACATCAAGCATGATAACTTCCGGAGCCCCTTCATGCAGCGCTCTCCGGCAATAAAACGGGTACTCCTTCCCCTCCTCATAGCGGGTGTAATAGATAAATCCGTTCAGTTTGTAGGGCACTGATTTATCGTTCTGTCTTATTCTCCCCTTCATCTCCTCAAAAAGCTCCTCCTGCTGCTTTTCCGTATGCTGCAGCATCCGTGCAGTATATGCGTTTTCCGCGTCAAGATAACTGATAACCTCCGGATCTTCCCGATTGTTCAGCCAGTAATAGTGGTCAATGCGGGTATCTCCGTGGGCGGTCAGCTCTTTGGCTGTTTTTTTAGCGGAAGGGGGTTTTGTCAGGTCGGTCTCCTTTTTCTGGGAATAGGAATGAGAAAATAACACGAGCAGCAGAATAACTGTCTGCCAAATCCGGGTAGTAAACGCTTCTGTCATTTGTATTGGATGTATGTGGTTTATCATAAACCGGATCTGACAGAATGCCCGTTCCGGTCTTTTTTAGTTGAGGATTTCCGGTGAGCTTCCCCATCCCGTCAGGGAGAGGTAGATTCTCCGGAGGATTTATCGGAACTGGATATCGTTATAATCAGGATGTAGTTCGACTGCTCACCGCCTGCTCCGCCGCCCCCTTGCTGAGATTGTATCCGGCTGGTAAAAAATATGGTGATTTTGGTTGATGGCGCCATTGTGAGGGTTCCGGTGCCGTTGCCTTCAACTGATGACCCTGATACGCCGGAGGGGACGTCAAACGATGTCTGATAGTCGTAATCCCCTTTCTGCACATTTTTGATCACCTGAGTCTGACCCGGGGCAACGGTAATCAGCTGGCCAAAGATATTCAGATACACATTATTCGTGGCGGAGTTCTTCACCGTGATGCTGTTGGTAAGCGTGCCTCCGCAGCTCTGCAGCAGCAGAAAGAACACCGGGAGAAGGAGAAGTACCAGTTTTTTCATAAAAATCATTTTCAATAATAGGTAAAATTACAACCTTCAGCAATAGCATACAAATACGCAATTTTAACCATTTTTTCCTCTTTCCGGGGTAAAATTCATTCGGTTTTCAGCAGAAGATAGTTTTTTACCGGTTTCTCCGTTATGGTTTTATTCATTATTTTGCCTCCTGCTACGGCAGTAATTATTTATTCATATTCCCATCCAGGATGATTACAAGCATAGAAGAAATTTCAGGAGTTCACGTCCTGAAACTGCAAATACCCCGGGCCACTAATGAGCACACGGAAAAATTCTTGAGTGAGATCATGAATCTGATCCGTAATGATGCCGGAGTTAAAATTGTCGTTGATTTCAGCTCCGTTGAATTTGCAGACAGTTCTTTTCTCGCCGCAATGGTTACCGCCCGGAAGCAGCTTTCCGGCACGGAAGGGTTTATTAAACTTGCCTGCCTGGATAAAAATATCCGTTCGCTTATCAAAATGCTCCGTCTGGACGGGGTCTTCCAGATATACAGTTCAGTAAACCGCGCAGTGTATCACTTTATGACCAATAACCGCTCCGTAAACAACAAGATTATCATCACTCTTCCGGGGGAAATGAAGTATATACACTTCATCAGTGATTCAGCCCGCGCGCTTATTCAGCATCATTATGATCACCCCAATCCGCAGGAGATGGAAAAGATCATCCACGAAATACAGGTGCTTATATACGAGCTCTTTTCAAACTGCGTAAAGCACTCACGCAGCAATATTGTAAAATTTCTCTTTGAACTGCATCCCTTCCATTTTTACGTTAAGACCATCACCACGGGCAACGGTTTCTTTATCAAGCCGGTTGACCGTGATACCCTCACCCAGCAGGGGGATGTTCTTATACCGCCTCCCTACGGGCCGGATGTGGTCGGAAAAAACTATGTGGTTTATCAGGATAACGTGAACGAAGTGGTCTGCCATGCTGAGTCCCCCTACAGTGTATCACTTTCGCGCCGCGAAAATCCCCAGCGTGATCAGGGGAATTTTGAAGTGCCGGAGCATTATGGTCTTCTGCTGATTACCGAACTCTCCTCCGAGGCCTCCTGGCAGCGAAACGAAAACGAAGACGTCTTCGCTATCAGAAAAGATATTATGTCCTAAGAATTACGAAGTGTGAATTATGAATTGATTCAGACTTCTTCCTTGCGGCTTAGCGCGAATTCTTCCTCCCTGTTACTTTTCATTGACCTTTACTTTTCGCCGCGGCGAATTGTGTTGTAAAACTTTTCTGCGTCTTATTACGAAATTTCTTTTAAGACCGGAAGCTGTTAACCTTTTAGCCCCATACGTTTCTTACCACTCCTGAAGGAACAACACACTCACGGGCAGTACCATACCGATGCTTACGTAATCATCAAAGGATGAGAGAGCATAATGATAATCAGCATAGAAGCCGCCCAGCTGATTTCCAGCCCTGATCTGCAGCCCGAGATTATATTCATCTGATTTTCCCTTTCTGATCACTTTCCGCACTACCGGCTGAAGTGAGATTTTTTTATATATATCAATCCGGACCGAAGCCCCGAGCAGATAGGAGAGATCAAAAATCATCGGCGGTTCCGGAACATCATAGTTTTCCTGCGGGTATTCAGGCCTCCGCATTAAACGCAGCACTGCATAAAAACTGAACGGATTAACGCTGAACCCAAACGGCAGATCAATGGTGTACCAAACATCAAGCTCTCCTTTTTCATCCTTTTCAAAATACAGCCCGAACCCGATTCCGGAAAATACCCTGTCATAAACAGTACGTACCGTATCATACGCGCGATAAAGTGAATCATAAGAAATTTCTGAACTGTCCCGCAGCATTACATCCATTATGTAAACTTCCGGGGGAGAGAATAGTTTTTCATATGAGTTATAGCTGAAGGGGGAAAGATCTGTTACGGGATCTTTCATAAGGTCCTGCACCCTGACCTGAGGAAGAATAACCATACAATGCAAAACAATCAGCAGCAAAACCTTTTCCATGACCGGAACCTTACAAAGAATGTACAATGTATAATTTACAATTAACTGCAGGGAAAAATACTCAGAAAAGTTGAATCTTTTCGCGGGGTGATCAAATCCGGGACAGGAAGAACTGAGAGTGGGAGTGGAAAGTCATACTTCATAAAACAAAGGCACCCCTTCCGGGGTGCCTTTTATAAGAAGTATGTTCGTGTGCGGTGAAGTATATATTACTTCATCATAACCATTTTCTTGGTCATTGTGTAGGTGCCTGCACTTACCTTATAGAAGTAAACGCCGCTTGCTACTTTTGCTCCGCTGTTATTGTCGCCGTTCCAGGTAACTTCATATTTTCCTGCTGCCTTTGTTTCGTCAACAAGAACTTTTACGAGATTACCCATTGCGTCATAAACAGCCAGTTTTACATTTCCGTTAACCGGAACTGCAAACTTGATGGTGGTGCTTGGGTTGAACGGGTTCGGGAAGTTCTGCTCGAGAGCAAATTCCTGCGGAACCTGTCCAAGGCTGAATTCAATTTCTTTTGTATAGGTGTATGATCCGTCCATATCAACCTGTTTCAGGCGGTAAACAACCGTACCGTTGACGTTTGCATTGCGCAGATCATCACTGTAGCTGTAGCTTGTAGCTTCAGTAGTTGTTCCTTTACCGTTAATAAAGCTGATGGATTTCCATTCGCCGTTTACTTTTCTTTCAACATTGAAGCCCTTATTGTTAACTTCTGAACCGGTTTCCCATTTCAGATTAACAACGTTATTGTCAAGAGCACCGGTGAATGAAAGCAGTTCAACAGGAACGTCTCCGCCAATCATATAGATTGATTTCAGGAGTACGCTGATGGTGTACTTGGTATTGTGCATTCCATAGCTTGCGTCGCCGTCAATAAGCTTATAGTTCCAGTAAGCTTTTTTCAGATTGGTGTTGTTTGGTGTGCTGCCGATCAGCTGCCAGCTGACAGAGTCAACACCTGCAGGTGGGAGCCAGTAAACGAGCCATTTTTTCAGGCCTTTAACTTCGTCCTGAATACCTTCAATGGTACCGTCATTGTCATAGTCCATTGCAGCTACGAAATCAGCAAAGCTGGTTTTTGGACCGTGGCAGCTTACGCAGCCGGCAGTATATTCAAAGTTATTTGCAGGATTGCGGAGTCCGAAGGTGTGTTCACCAACGGTGTTTCTGTTTGGATCTGATGAAGATTCAGGACCAGCAACCATATGACAGTCAACGCATGAATTTGCAACTGCATATTTATGATTAGACTGAGCATAAGGGGCATCAAATTCTGCAGCATTCTGACCTAAAAGAATATCAGTCTGAGCATTATAGTGAGGACCCCAGTGTGATGAAGTAACGTTTGTAGCTACATACGACACATTGTCTCTTCTTGACTTATGACAGCTCATGCAAAGCTTACCTTCGCCGCCGAAATCACTTCCGGCTACGCTGTATTTAAAGCCGTTACCAAGTGTATCACCTGCAACCGGTGAAGTGCGGAGTCCGCCCTTGTGAGGATCGTGGCAGGTCTGGCATGAGATAACTTCGTGATCTGCTTCCAGCATACCGGTGGTATTGGTCGTAAATCCTTTGGTATAGTTGATGAATCCTTTTGCATCGTGGCAGCGGATACAGTTCTGAAGATTATTGTTCTGGCTTGATGCTGTCTGTGCAAAAGAACTGCTCCACACCGCTATGGAGTGCTTTGAAGAATTGTACTGAGTTCCGCCGCTATGACGGTCGTGGCACTGCATGCAGACACCTTCATTAAGGGAGATTTGAATTTTCTTCTTGTCTCCTGCCTGAGCGTGTTCGCTGCCTGCACCGTGGCAGTTTTCGCAGCCGATGGTTGCATGGTTAATAAGACCAGGGAAACCGGTCTTTAAACTGTCCCATTTAGCCGGGCTTGGAACTGCTGTAAATGCCCATCCGAGCTGGGTAGCCAGATCATTAAATCCGTTATTGGCTGATTCGATAAACAGGTCTGGTCCGGTGGCGTGACATTTAATACAGTTTGCGCGGAAGTGATGAGTAGCGCCGTTATCGTAGGAAAGAAGAAGCTTTAGACCCTGAGCGTGCATGGAAGTGTTCCATTCACTGAAGATGGTCTGGAAAGCAGGCATTGAGCCGTGGCAGCTCATACACTGAGGATAAGCCGCTGTGGTGCCTTCAAATCCGCCAACGCCAACATAGTTTCCTGAAAAAACTGAAATGGTGGTATCATCGGTGCCAGATGCGGTGGTAATAACAAGTTTTACCTTGTATTCGCCTTTTACATCTGACTTGAAGTTATACCATCCGCCGCCCTGAACAGAATCAGGCATCTGATTGATGACTGCTGCTGAACCTGCGGGTTTTGATTCAAGCGTGAAAGTTTTGGTAAGAATCGGTTCGGTATTGCCAATATTTTGTGCAACGAAATATGCATACTGTCCGTTAGGGATAACATACATTCCTGTTGCAACGGAGTTTGTTCCGACATTTGGCAATTCGGTGCGATACGTAACTCTTTCAAGCTTGATTTTTGCGCGCTGTGCATCTGCTGTTGTTACCAGCATCAGCACTGCGAGCACGAAGAGTAATTTAGATTTCATAGAGAACCTCTGCATTGAATAAATTAGTTACAGAATACCCTTTCCGCAGGTCAATATCTGTGCCATATCTATTGCTAACAGATAAGCAAAAAAACCCTGTTTTTGGCCTGTTTTGACACTTTTTGTTTTTCTACAATGAGAGAAGTTCCTATTAAAAAAGAGAATTAGTTGCTAATTGGCAACTAATGCCAACACACCTATATATATGGCTGTAAGGTTTGTTGATAAACATAAATGAGGGGGCTTGTTTTTTAGAATCCTGGAAAATATCGTTCTGATGAAGATGCTTCTGCGTTTATCTGCGGAATCTGCGGGAGACCTTTCCGGCTTTAGGATGACACAGCACAACCCGCTCAAAGACGCTAAGGCACAAAGAATTTCCCCTGTTTTTATGGCATTGTGCCCCCGAGAGGCACAAGACTAATCCTCATAAACAATTGATATAAAAGGGGTTCAGTCAGTATATACACTTAAAAAAGCACCAATTCGCCACCGATTGAGCAAATAATAGGCAAAAACCCGGAAAACTGATCTCATTGAATGAAGATAAATTATGAGTTCCCGACTCCCTTATTCTTCTGGTTCTGCTGCCTAATCATTCAATTTTCTTTCAATTCACAGCTTGGTATTTAACTCTAATCAATTGACTGGTGCCGGGTGTGGGTTCTGGAAAGTGGGTTTTTCGGAGAGAGGGAATCTCTTCCTTTTTTTAATGTTTCAGTAAAGGGAATATCTCTTCAATCAATTTTCTTTCAATTGTTTTGAAGCTCCGCCTTGCACTATGTTCCGCTATATTCCGCTATTTTGCCTCTAATGTAGAGGAATTAGTTTACCGGGAGGATAAGCCGGGAAGTGTGCTCTCCGGCTCATTTTTATTAAGGATTCAGATCAGAGGGGAATCTATTTTAATCCATTATAGATAACCCCTGAATTTATCAATTAGGGCTCTTATGAGAGAGGTTCTCTCCCTGAGGGTATATCTGAGAGGGGGCTTAATAAACTGATTCCCTGAAAACAGAAATTTTCTCATTCAGCTTTTCCCGGAATTCCTTTTCTTCTTCAGAGGGCTCATAAATATCTGAGGAATAATCCGGCAGCAAATATTTCTTCCTGAGGTTCCTCTTCTGCCGTTCCTTAACCGGGAGAGAGGAAATAAGGGATTCAATATCAATTCCCTTTTTTCGGAATGATTCTATTCCTGTTTGCCTGAAGAGTTTCTCTAAGTCCTTCTGAGTCTTTATCTTTTCTGGAATGTCGGCTATATGTCTCATAAAGATTATCTCTTTAATCTGTGAATCAAATATCTCTGATAACTTCATTAACTGATCTGCCTGAATAATACTTTTCAAAGTCTGCTTTCCCGGTGAAGGTAGTTTCAGGGTGTTCAATCGGTTCAATTTTATTTCAGTTCTCAGAAAATTCAATCCCCTAATTTCGGGAATATTTTCTGTTTTCTTCTTCGCCTGAATTTCCTTCCCCTTATCATAAAACTTTATGGCTCTGCTCCCCTTGTTTAAGAACCGCTTCCCGGTTTCATATTCCTGAGTCAACAAACCTTTTGCCCCCATAATCTTGGAAAGATATTCTTTTGAGGGATTTTTCATCAAGGTAGTGAACCCTACTTCCATTGAATAAATATGAATATCACTCAATGGGGTTTCAAGTGAATCAGAGAGTTCTTCCGCACCTTCAGTCAGATCAGAGTAGTTTAAGTCCGCTATGTTATTACCGAAAAAAAGCTTTGCAAGACTGCCATTACCAAAAACCCCTCTTTCTGTATAGGTAAGTTTCATATTTCTGATAGCTCCCTCAGTTTGAATTTCCTTCCGGTTGTTTTGATATTCCTTTCTGATCTCCAAACAAGAGGGCGGTTTCATATATCCTTCAATCCGAAATTTGAGTAAATCAATCATTCCTTTATTCCGGCTTGTGTTTCAGAGTAAACAGAATATTGAACGGCAATAAATAGTGCCGAAATACACATATTAAAGAGAATGAGTTTTTTCACTTCTCCCCCGCTGTTTTTTCCGGTTCCCTGAAGCTCTCTTCTTTATCGGTTTTTGAGTCTCTGAGTAATCTGAATCAAGGGCTCTCAGGTTTGCCATTGGGTCTGGAATATCAAAATTTAGCTGTTCTTCAAGATCAAAAGACAGATCAATTTCCGGAAGAGATATATCAAAATTGAGAGAATCATTGAAAATATCTCCGCTGCTTTTGGCTGCCATTTTTCTAAGAGAGGTGATCTCTTTAGAAAACTTTCCTTCCTGAATCTGCTTCAGAAGAACCCCTCTCATTTTCTTCTTTCCGGGTGCAATAAATATTTCAATCTGCTCTCCCGGCTTAAGAAAGAGAATAAGTAATGTTTCAGTTCCCTTAATATCTCCGCTTGCAATCAGGTAAGACTGAGAAGAATCACAAATAAAGAGGGAAGTTTGAAATTCTTTACCCTTTGATCTCAGTAAATAATCCCCCTTCATTTTATGAATCATATTCCTAACTGCTTGGCTTGTCCTGTCAATTAGATAAAGTACATCAGTAGAAATACCCTTAGGAATCTCTCCCGCCTGTGAAGTTTTGGTATATTTGGTACTGCTGAATAAATCTTTTGTGAAGAGTAAATATCCTGTTACTGAAGTTTTCATTTTCTCTTGCCCTTTCCCGGTAGAGAGTCAACTTCCGCTTCAAGTTCTTCAAGGGTTTTTACTCTTCCCCTTTTTACCCATTCCGAAAGTTCCTCTCTCTTGAAATAGATCAGCTTCCCGCCGGGTTTGTAGTATGGAATCCGGTTTTTGAATGTCAGTTTATAGAGGTGTGATTTTGAAATATTCAGGAATTCGGCAGCTTCTTCCGCTCCTAAATATCCTTCCTGTAAGTGGGTTGTTGTTACCATTTGATTCATATCCTTTCTGATTATTTGAAATTCTATGAATCAATTTAGGTGGGCTAAGGTAGGGGAGTTTGCAACATCGTTGCAAGGTTGCAACGGTTTATTGGCATCCCATTTATTTTAAGCACTCAACTTTTTTCTTCAGATGCATTGTTGGAAGAATTCATAATCTTAGAGATAGTTTCTGATCCTTTTAATCCAGATGACCTATAATTATTCAGTTTAGAAATTCCCTGAGATATGTTCTTTGCTTTGATTGGTTTCCCCTGAAAAGTAAAAAATTTTGAAATTTTCCTCCATTCATTATTGATATACCCATTTTCATACAATTTGTTCAAAAAATAGTAAAGGTCTGTAATTTCCTTTTTCCATTCAATTGGCTCAATTCCGCTTATTTGGGTATCGGGTTCTTTCGCCTGTTTTGATATATGTTCCGCTCTGAGGGTCTCAATAAGAGGAAGAAGAATCTTGATGTAATAATTATAAGAATCCCTCAATCTTTGATTTCCATTCTTGATTTCATTTACATATGTCAAATACCCCTCAAGATTATCTTTTCCCTCAGGTTTTACCTTCTCTCTTTCTTTGAAGAGTAAATTAGCAAATCTTTCTCCCGGTTCTAATACTTCCCTTTTTAATATACCTCTTGAAATATAATCTTCTACGGCTCTCTTAATCAGAGGGGTTTCCTCTTCCGTGTAGAGCTCAAAAATAAGCTTAAAAAGAGCTTCATCATCATAAGGATTTGTAATATTTAAGCTCTCACCGTTCCCGCTAATTTTGGAAATCTCTTCTTCAATCTGAATTAAAGCTCTCTCCAATTCTTCTGCCGGAAGTTTTCTGATTCCCTCATTGAATTTGTCTGTCTGAAACGGCTCCAATAATTCAATAATCATTTCTTCATTCATACTGAAATCAGTTCTCCTAATTTGTTTGCTGCTTTTTCTCTCTCTTTATCAATCGCATGGATATATACCATTGTAGAGGTTAAATCTTTGTGCCCCAAAGTTCCCGAAACCGTTTTTATATCTGTTCCGGTGCTTAAGAGGTGTGTTGCTGCGGTGTGCCTGGCTACATGGGTTGTTACAACTTTTGAGAGTCCGGCAGCTTGCCCCCATTGTTTAAGAATCTTATTCAGGTAGCTCATTGAGGGTACATCAAATAGGGGTTCTGTTTTGTTTAGCGGAATGATTCCCGCTTCTATTTTGAGTAGTTCTGCTATCTGGGGGCTTATTACAATTTCATGCAGTCCTTTTGTTTTACTCTGCCGGAATTTTATCCGGTCTCCCTGAATATCTCCCCTTGTGAGTTTTCTAACATCGGATATTCTGAGGGCGGTCAATAACTGAAAAAGGAATATCCCTTTCACCTTTTCACTTTTGCAAGGTGTTCTCAGTAAGGTCTTAACTTCTTCTTCTGTCAGAAAAATTGTTTTCGGTTCATACTTCCCAACTTTGAACCCCTCTGCCGGATATTTGAAAATGATCTTTTCCCTGAGAGCGGTTCTGAGGGTGACTCTGACCTTACTGAGGTATGTTTTGATAGTGTTCTCTTTAAGTTTCCTCTCTTCAAGAAACTTCCGGAACCCCTGAAGGAATTCAGCGGTAATACTTTGAATCTGGATTCCGGGTTCATGTTCCTCAATGAGGTTTGCAGCTCCTATAAAGTTCCGCCTGTTATTAGGTTTTGTCTCCCCTATTTTAATCATGTAAGGGGTAAAGAGGATATTCTTCTGTTTGATCTGAATATCGTATTCCCCCTGAAGAAGCTCTCTTTCCTTTTGAGCTCTCAGAAGTTCGGCTTTTGCTCTAATCTCTCTGTGATATTGCTTATTCTTTTCTGTCAGGACAATCCCCTTCGGCAGCACAATAAATTTTCTTTTCCCCCCGCTATCCCGATAGTACATCTGAAAATGAATCCCATGTTTCCGGGAGAGCTCCCTCAGGTGAACAAGTCTTTTTGCTACATTCATGGTTCTGTTCCTTTTTCAAAACTGAAACTATTTCCTTCCGGTTTTAAATTCAGCACCAATTCGCCACCGATTGAGTGCAAAAATAAGAAGAAACAGGAAATAATCAGAAAGGGAAAATTGAATGAGTGCTTCTAAGTACTTAATATTAAGGGTTTTATGTGATTCATGTTTTCACTCAATTTCCCTTGTTTTTCGGGCTTTGTGCCCCCGAGAGGAGTCGAACCTCCGACCAACAGTTTAGGAAACTGCTGCTCTATCCTGCTGAGCTACAGGGGCAATTATTTCTTTTCAGAACTCCAAATTTACTCAATTACCCCCGGTTTTTCAATTTTCCTGCGGGTTATTCGTGCATTCATCTCCCGTTTGCAGTCCCGCATCGGGTTTTTTTTTGAGCAAAATCCGGGTTTGTATCTTCTTTGCTTTTTTTTTTACCGTTCTTTTTCAATCTTGAATGAACAATTTTTTAATTCTTTCTCCGGTCATCATGAAAAAAATACTCGTTATTGAAGATGATTCCGGTATCAGGGAGGGTATCTGCCAGATACTGGAAACGGAGGGTTTCATGGTGGAATCAGCTCCGGACGGTAACTCCGGTGTAGAAAAAGCAATCTCACTTCAGCCCGATATTATCCTCTGTGATGTGGTAATGCCGGGTATGGACGGCTATGAGGTTATCAGCCGCCTCAGGGAAAATACCCTTACCGATACTATTCCCTTTGTCTTTCTCACAGGAAAATCAGAGCCGGATGATATCCGGCGCGGTATGAATCTTGGCGCGGATGATTATCTCTATAAACCATTTTCGGCTGACGAACTTCTTTCCGCTATTCAGCTGCGACTTAAAAAGAACGAGGCGCTCCGGCAGCGCAGCGAAATGAGGATGAATGCCCTGCGGGATAGTATCGGGTTCAGTATGCCTCATGAACTGAATACTCCCCTTGCCGCAATTCTCGGATTCGCCGAGACCATCAAATCTGACCACGCTCTGCTCTCGCATGATGATATAAGCGAGATGGCAGGATATATCATTGACTCAGCCGCCCGGCTGCGTGAAACAATAAAAAAATTCCTGATGTTCACCCATCTGCAGATTCTTGCCGAAAACGATGAGGAAAAACAGCGCCTCCGCGGCCGCACCTGCCCTATCAGCAAAAGCACGATTGAGAGTATGGTAAAAAGCTGCAGCAAGAAATATATACGCGAGAAGGATCTTTCCGTTGAGGCAGACTCAGCCGAAATAGCACTGCAGTATGACTATCTCCTGATGATGATTACGGAGCTCACGGATAACGCATTTAAATTTTCACGCCCTGGGCAGAAGGTTCTCATCACCGGCAGAAAAGATGAAGATATATATCACCTGACCATACGTGACTCCGGCATCGGCATGTCAGCCGAGCAGATTGCCTCCGTAGGCGCTTTTGTGCAGTTTAACCGGAGCCGTCAGGAGCAGCAGGGAAGCGGACTGGGGCTGGCAAGTGTGCACCTCTGTGCTGATATCTTTGCCGCGGGGATAAGCATCTCCCCCGCTGAAAAACAGGGTCTTAACGTAACCCTGAATCTTAAAATCAGCCCGCCGCAGGAGTTTTAGACAGTTAAAAGTTAAAAATTAAAAGTTAAGAGTTTAACAGACCCGCCGGGGCAATATACAAATCCGTGGTAATCAGCGCTGCTTCAGCATCCGTTAAAATCCGCGGACAATGGGCAGGTACAATGACTTTGATTGATAACTGATTTTTCATTTTTCATACTTCATACTTCATACTTCATAATTCATACTTCATAATTCATACTTCATAATTCATACTTCATAATTCATCGTAAATTGTTCATTGTCTTCCCTTTCTCATCATAGCTCACCTCGGTAAACTGATATATACCCTCATCTGATATCTTAAGAATGGTTGTGCAGCGGGTTCCGTAGCCCGGACTTTTTATAAATACCGGTGAAAGTATTTTTTCCAGCGCAAAGCCGGCACCCGTATCAGGCAGTTCATCATCGGGAGCATGTGTTTCATCCTGCATAAGCTTCAGCAGATGCTCCTCATCGGTTTCACCGCGGGATATCAGTTCTGCAAGCCCCTGCTTTGCCGTCAGATTTTTGCGCCAGGGCGTGTCCAGCAGCGCGTTGCTCAGCCCGTATATACCGGGCGAAAGCAGGATGGCTTTATCGGTGATATTTGAGTAGCAGAGCATCTCATGGTTATCCATTACCAGAAGATTAAACCCGTTATACTGTGCGCTCTTTCCGGTTAGCTGCAGAGTATATTCCGCGGCGGACATACTACCCCGCAGAAAATCCATGACCAGTGCCCCGCGGCTGGGAGCATCCGGCCTGATGTTCTTCAGATCACGGTAATTGGTGAGCGCAGCAAATCTGCCCGAACGGGTGATGCCAAGCCAGGTGCCCCCGCCTTTAAGATCAATTCCGCAGAGGATATCACCCCGCTGCCGTGCCGGTTCTGCCGGACGGTTATAGAATTCATCCCGGTTGGCAGCAAGCAGCAATTTCTGCCCGGGGAGGGTTTTGTACGCAAAAACTATAAGACACATATCAGATCAGTCAACTGCTCCGGAGGATAAAGTGTAAAAATGTTATATTGCATAATAACAAGATATGCACACTCAAATGAATAATGATTTTAACAAAACATACACCTATAATCTCTTTTTCAGACTGCTCTATTCCTGGGGGAATGTTCTGATAACAGTAATTCTTCTGATGTATCTTATCCCGATGCTCGGGGGGATGACCGGCCGTCTGTTTGAGTATTTTTATTCCATCCTTCTGGCAGGGATGATTCTGATGTTTAACCTCTGGTTCTTCCGCATCTGGAAAACATTGCCTTTTACCATCACCGTTAAGGACGGAGTAATTACCGGCAGCAATTATTTTTTCAGCAAAAAAACGGTTTCTTTCAGAGTAAGCGATGTGGTAAAGCTGCAAGGGGGAGTTTTTGACGGAAAAAACCGCGGAATGATGCGGATTATTTCAGCCGATAATGAAATTGCGTTTTTTCACTCCATCACGGACGGAAAAAATCTGCTCGCGTATATACTCTCACAGGTTTCACGGGAACTGTATGACGCGGTGCTGGGCAGGTTCGGGCACAAGAGAAGTGATTTAAAATAAAAATGGGCAGATGCGGGGTTTACACCTGCCCAAGGGTATAGCTGTATTATTTTAGGAGGGTCATTTTTTGCGAGAAGCTGCGTCCGTTAACCTGAAGCGTGTAGATATAAACACCGCTGTTTAATCCATCAGCATTAAAGTCAATCGTGTGCTCGCCTGCTTCCTGAAGGCCTGACATAATTTCAACAACCTTCTGGCCTAACATATTAAACACAGACAAATTTACCAAACCTTTTTCCGGCAAATAATAAGAAATTTTGGTGCCGGGGTTAAAGGGATTCGGATAATTCTGACCGAGTGAATACTCTGACGGCAGTCCTGCAAAAAGAACCTCAGCGGTCTGTGAATACTCAAACTCACCAGAGAAATCAACCTGTTTCAGGCGGTAGTGATATGTACCGGGAACCGAAGGCCTGTCGGTAAAGGTATATCCGGTCATGCCCTGCACGGTACCGCGCCCTTCAACAAATCCGATTTTCTCCCATGAGGAGCCGGCTGCTGATTTCCGCTCAATTTCAAATCCGCGGTTATTCAGCTCTGATACGGTAATCCATTTCAGCCAGACTTCATTCTGCTCTGAGGTGGCCATAAATGATACCAGTTCAACCGGAAGCGGTTCTGTTGCGTTGAAGCTTACTTTATCAAGATAAATAGTTGCAGTATCGTTATGATTAGCCGGATACGGGGCTCTGAAGACAATAGCATCAATGGTGACAGGATCCTGAATCATCCCGTTGCCGGAAGAAATAAACGGATCCCAGCTGTTGGTGTCGGTCATATCCCATGAGTAGAGATACCATCCGCCGTCACCGATAACAGGAATCGGAACGGCAATTTCATTGGTGCCAACGCCGCTTCCGCTTGCGTTAAGGTCATCAATGATCAGCGAAGCTGAAAGATACGGACGATCCGTCTTAATCCAGTAGCCAACAAAACCGGTGTCATTCAGAACCAGATTATTAGCCGGGCTTCCCGTGCCTGAAAGAAAGCGGACAAACCAGTTAAGGGTATCTGCGGGGTTATCAATAAGCTGAACTTTAATGAATTTAGTGCCGCTTACCGCAGCAAAGGAGGAATCGAGTGTTGGGGCAGAAGGTAAAATTCCAACGGTGGATCCGGAAAAGGTGGTCGCCAGATTAAATCTTCCAAGGCCCGTTTCAAAATCATCAATGATTATCGTCTGTGGGAATAACACTCCGGAAGAAACGAAAATAAAGAGAAGTAATTTATTAAGCATGTGGCTGTTCCTTTGTAGTTATAAGGTACGCGGGTTGTAACTAACCCTTTTTAATACCTGAGTTTAAAAAAGAAAAAGCCCACAACAGGAGGTTATGAGCTTTTTACAAAAAGAATTATCCTAAGATAGCGTCTTTTGCGGCTTTGGCTATTCTGAACTTCAGAACTTTTTTAGCCGGAATGGTGATGGTTTCACCGGTTGCAGGATTTCTTCCTTTTCTTTTCTTTCTCTGAACAACAACCAGTTTACCGAGGCCAGGGAATACAAAGCTTTTCTTTGCTTCTTTGTATGCCATCTGAACGAGGGTATCCAGGAAACCAGCGCAATCTTTTTTGGTCAGTCCGGTTTTAGCGGACAGGCTTGCCAGTATTTCTGACTTTGTCATTGGTTTTGCTTTTGCCATAGGGATTTCTCTCCGATTATGTTTATAAGTGTGCCGAAACATACTAATTATTTTACAAAACAAAAAAGATTTATGTCATACGGAAAAATTATTTTGGAAGCGTTTCACCCTTATTTTATGGTGGTTCCGGGGCATTCAGTAAGGGCAAGGGGAGGGACGGTGAACGCTCAGCAGCGTGTGGTCCGGCTTAAAACGGGATGCCTGCCGCGGTATCAACTGCTCTAAACGGGAGATTCCGGCACGGGTGCCGGCAGGAGGTTTCCCCCTTCTCTGTGGAAATCCGGAAGAGAATGTTTGTTTGTTTTCAGACAGTAATATATACAGGCTGAACTGTAACGGAGCCGGATATACCGGCGCTATTTCACCTGAACCCGGTCAAGAATTTCAGCAAGCTGCCCCGCGGCATGTTTACGGTCATATTGCATTACTTTTGAAAAATCTTTCTTAAGCCCCGAAACCGCGGTAAAATATTCCCACCCCCTCGCCTGATACCCGAAGAGACGTCCGCTACCGGTTTTAAGGAGGATGTCGCTGATCTCTTGGTTATCATCACCGAATGCAATGACCGGCCTGCCGGTGCGTATATATTCAAACAGTTTGCCGGGAAGATGCCGCTTTTCAGTGGCGCAGACCAGCAGATAGTCGGCCCGCATCATCTCGCCGATCACCTCGCTGTAAGGAAGAAATCCGGTATATTCGGTTATGCCGTCAAGACCGCAGCTGCTGATGGCGGCGCGGATGCCGGGGGAAACACTGCCGGTAAAACGCAGACGTATATCCATCCCTGCCGCGAGTTTATTCTTTATATATTCCCAGAACGGCGGAATATTCTGATAATCAAATATGTTTCCCGCGTGAAGAACCGTTACCGGACCCTCCTTTTTTTCAGACGGGGGCTGCAGATCCGAAAAGTTTTCTTCATTATAACCCCAGTGGATTACGCTGCTCTTCTGGGCAATGGAGGGATATTTGTGTATATAATCATCCTTCATGGATGAGGTCACAAAAACTGCCGCGGCTGAATCCTGCAGCACGCGTTTCTCCAGATAATTGTCAGCCGCCAGCGTAAGCCTGCTCCGCTTCATGCCACGGTAATAGACAATATCCACCCAGGGATCAATAAACAGCGGAATGAACGGAATTCCATGCTTAAGTGAAATTCGCCAGGGGGCTAGATGGGAAGAGTGCGGAGGAGCAACACATACCATGGCGTGTATATCATGCTCGCGGAGGATTTTTTTAATCTCCTTTTTTGCATAAGGATACCACCCGGCACGCGCGTCAGGCACAAACAGGTTCATCCGTATCCAGACGGATATACGATGGGCGGGCGAGCGGTTCTCCTTAGAAATGGTTTCAGATGCAACAAGCCGCTCCCCTTTTTTCTTCCCCGTAAATGCACGGTATATATCAAACGGCTCAAGCACATCCGTGCGGTAAACCGGAAGCGAAGGATCAACCTCCTTCAGCATGGATTCATCCCGCTCTGAGAAGCCGTCCTCCTTTACCGTAAGCACAACCGGCTGCCATCCGGATGCGGGAAGATGCTTTACCAGCCGCAGCGGAAGATGCAGCGAAGCTTTACCTGAAGGAGGCCAGTAATAGGAAATAAAAAGAACTTTTTTCAGCGCTTTACTCCGCAAAAACGGACAACGGATGCTTCCCCTTCATGGAATTTTCCCTCACGCAGATGAACAGCGGCGCGGGTAAGCACTTCAAAATCAAGATCAATAAAATCTTCAACCAGCTCAGCCAGAGAGTAGAGAAGATCGGTATCCTGCGGTCCGCCGGATGATTTGCCAAGCTGCTCCTTGTCAAACGCTTCAAGAATCACCACACCGCCCGGCCTGAGTGACTCCACCACCTTTTGATGCAGCAGACGGCGCTGCTCTTCAGGCAGATGAATATATATAAGTGCCGCGGCATCAAACGTCTCCGGCCGCGGTTCAAACTCCTCAAAGGTACTGATGTTGTAGGCAAACTCATAACCGCTGCCTGAGGCAAGTTTCTGGGCTTTTTCTTTTGCGGCAGTGCTCCAGTCAAACGCTTCCGGCTGCCATCCTTTCTGCAGTGCATAAAAAGCATTTCTCCCCTCCCCTTCCCCCGGTAGCAGAATCCGCCCCGGCTGAAGAAGGTCTAACCGTTCCTTAAAAAACTCATTCGGCCCGGTGCCGTAAACATACTCTTCCGAAGAATAGCGGGAATTCCAGAACTCAATCATGATTAATTATGAATTATGAGGTATGAATTATGAATTGCAGGTATGAAGTGTGAAGTACGAAATATAAAATATGAATTACTCATGAATATGCTTTATCAATATGATTAACGAACTAATGGGATTTATGAAATTCGGTGGTTATCAATAAAATGATGTATAAACTAAGATGGTTTATGAACCCGGACGATTTATGAACTACAACGTTTTAAAGTGAACAATAAAGAGTTTACCTCAGAGGAAGAGGTTAAATATATACCCGGAATAATTCACAATTCACCATTCACAATTCACAATTCACCATTCATACTTCATAATTCATACTTGATAACCGTTTTTCTGCAGGCGGAGGGTTTCGCGTTTTTTAAAATGCTCCAGCCGTCTGATGATCAGGTTATAACGGAACGTGTTTTTAACGGCGCTTTTTTTAACAGCATAAAGCGCAACGATCAGGGCAGCAATTGATTGCAGCATCAGAATAATCTCACATTAGTTACTGAATAATAAACTAATAAATTACAGACGGAAAAGCTGCAAAATTACAATGCAATCCGTCTACTGACACAACCCGACCATGCCCTCTGACAATTTTGTTAAACCGCCTCTGCTGCTTATTACTAACCGCAGAATGCCGTCTTTTATTTAGCCGTTTAGCTCCTTTGATTTTTTAATTTTTCTTTGCAGCGTTCTTTCACTGATGCCAAGGACGAACGCTGCCTTTTGCTGATTTCCCCCGAAAGCCTGCAATACCTGCCGGATATACTCATCCATTGCTTCCTCCAGTGGTAAAAATCTGCTTAACTGCTCGCCGCGCTGCTGCGACGGCTCCTGATGCCCTGCCGCGGGTATCATCAGTTCCGATACCATCCCTCCCGAAGGCGCCTGAGCGGCTGCGTTCAGAACTACGTTTTCAAGCTCCCGGATATTTCCGGGGAAGGAATAGTTCTGCAGCTTTGCCTGTGCCTCGGGGGTAAAGCCCCGCAGGATCTTGTTATATATACGCTCTCCCACTGAAAGAAAATGTCTTGCCAGCAGAACCGGATCATTCCCCCGCTCGCGCAGCGGCGGCAGATGGATATATCCGCGGTTCAGCCGGTAATAGAGATCTGCCCGGAACTCATTCTTCTGCACTTCGCTCAGCAGCTCCTTATTGGTGGCCGCTATGATTCGCGTATTCAGTTTGACCGGGCGGGTGCTTCCGATCCGGTAAATTTCATTATACTGAATCACCCTAAGCAGTTTGCCCTGCAGATCCTTTGGCAGTTCTCCTATTTCATCAAGAAAGAGCGTGCCGTTATTGGCTGATTCAAAAAAACCTGTTTTATCACCGTGCGCACCGGTGAATGAGCCCTTTTCATGCCCGAAGAGTTCTGACTCAAACAGCGATGGCGATATTGAAGCCAGATTCACCGGAACAAACGGCTGTTTAGACCGGGGTGAAAGATCATGAATCTTCCGCGCTATTAAATCCTTGCCGGTACCTGTCTCCCCCGTAATTAGAATCGTTTCATTAGTCGGCGCGAAAATTTTAATAAGCTGAAAAACCCGCTTCATCTGCGGAGCGCCGGTAATGATGTCGGAAAAATCAGCATCAATGCTTTCTTTTTCCTTCCCGGATTTATAGGTCTCACTCCTGAGCCAGTCCCGCTCCTTTTGCAGCAGCGATTTTTCAAGCGCGCGCTGCATGGTAATAAAGAGGCGGTCAAGATCGGGCGGCTTAATGATGTAATCATAAGCGCCGGTCTTTATTGCGTTAAACGCGGTCTTAACATTCTCAATAGCCGTGAGCATGATAACCGGAATTTCAGGACTCTGCTGCACAATTCTCTCAAGCAGACTCAGTCCGTCTAATCCCGGCATATTAACGTCCAATATAATCAAATCGAACGGTTTTTCAGCAAGCAGTGGAATCACCGCGTCCGGATTCTGCTCAATGGTCACATCCTCGTAACCCTGCTCCCACAGCAGCCGCCTAAGGGACCTGAGGAATGACAGCTCGTCATCCACAATCAGCAGGGAAACATTCCGTACCGGAGTGCTTCCGTTAAAAAGCTCTGTTGCCGCCGGGGCAGTGCTACTCGCTGAGGTCTCTTGCACAGCCATTCAGATTGATGGTACCAAGTTTAACCGCGGCACGGTAGGCAAATTCCATTTCGGACATGCCGTCAGAGCACTTCCCTTCGGTGATCGTAATGGTCACTGCACGGTTTTTTGCGTCAGTTGTGGTATATACCCACTTGCCCGGAGAGACCGCCGGCGGTGTGAATTTCCACTCCTCGCCGTCTGCATTATCCGGTGTGAGAAAGAGGATGGAGCCGTTTTTAATGACGATAGACCAGAATGGCTCCGTGCCGATACAGCGGAAGTTCATCTTTTCAGGGGTATTGGTGCGGACGAGCGCACCCCCCTCCAGAGCGTATATATACAGCTCTTTGGCTCCGGCGGAGTTCTGCACTTCAGCATGAATAAACACTGAGTCATACGTGATACCGGTAACCTCCAGATTCTGCGTGACCCGGGCCGCGGCTATCTGGCGGATGCTGCCTGAATCATCCTCGGCCACAATCAGTTCATACAGGAAATCTGCCCCGCTCTTTTTTCTCACAAGCACAATTCCGTCCGGTTTAGCATCACCGGTAACATCATAGAGACCTGCTGAGCGCACCTCAAAATAGACTCCCTGGCCGGACTCATTTTTCCCATCGGTCATAGCCGCCTGGCTGCCGTCAGAAAAGGTGTACGTGCCATTCAGCAGAACCTCATCATTCAGCTCCGCCGGAGTCCGGGACTCCTCCTTCTGCCCGCAGCCGGTCAAAAAGAAGAGTGATACAAAAAACATGACAATGTAAAGGGAAACAGGTTTCACGGGTCTCTTTCTGAAAAACTAATATCAAATTTAAGGAATTATGGGCAATGAATTGTGAGGTTTGAAGTATGAATGATGAATTGGTCACATATCCCGAAAGTACGAAGTATGAATGATGAATTGGTCACTTGTCACCGGAAATGGGATTTTAAGAGTGTTTTTGCCCGAAACTGTGGTGGTTTTCCGTAAATCCTCCTTTGCGTCTTTGCGTGGGGTTTCTGAATCTTTGGCCAATTTCTCTCTGCATATCTTCGCAGAGACCGTCTGTACCATTTACATCGGGGCCACTTCCTCCGTGACACAGAGCTGCATTAAGCAGTCACCTGCAATTCAGCCATTAACCCAAAAATTGCCCTTGACTTTATAGCGCCATTTGTGAAACTTTGCATACAATTAAACCGAGATTTTATTTCATGCTGAAAAAGCTTGTTTTGGTGCTGATTCTGGGGAGCAGCGCAATTTTCCCCCAGACTGTTCTGAGTAAATACGCCGGAGAATTTCTTGCCATTGGGGTGGGCGGACGCCCGCTCGGCATGGGAGGCGCCTATACGGCTATTGCCAATGATGTCACCGCAGGATATTATAACCCCGCCGGTCTCGCCAATCTGAACTACCCCCAGATCTCCCTGATGCACGATGAGCGTTACGGCAATCTGGTTAATTATAACTACGCGGCTTTTGCTCTCCCCTACGGCTCTGAATACTCATTCGGGCTGAGCGTTATGCGGCTCGGAGTGGATGGCATCCCTGATACCCGCAACGCCCTGATTGACCGCTCCACCGGACAGGTGATTTATGATATCAACTCCCCTGCGGCAAAACTTGACCCATCTCTTGTTAAGGAGTTCAGCAATCAGGACTGGGCAATATATCTCACCGGAGCCAAGAGGCACTCAAAAGATTTATACTTCGGTATAAACATGAAGCTGATCTACCGGAAGATAGCCGAGTTCAGCGCGACAGGAATCGGGTTTGACGCAGGCGTGATGTATTTCCCCGCTGAAAATCTTTCACTCGGAGCAAATGTGCAGGATGTTACCACTACCCTGGTAGGATGGAGCACCGGACGGAATGAACTGATCAGCCCCACACTTAAACTGGGCGCTGCATATAAACTTGAAGTATTTGGTCTTGCATTCTCCCCCGCGCTTGATTTTGATGTCCGCTTTGAAGGAAGAGAATACGCAGCACAGTTTAATATGGGACCCGTGAGCATTGATCCTCATTTCGGAGGAGAACTCAGCTATAAAAATCTTTTTGCCGTGCGCGGAGGATATAATGATGTGAAGCAGTTCACCATGGGAGCCGGAGTGCGCCTGCCAAAGCTAAATATAGATTACTCATTCGCGCGCTTCACCATGTCAGAGGAAGACCGCCTGCCCGATACACACCGTATATCTCTGATTCTCACCCTTGAAGAAGCAAGATTCCTGAGATCAGTGAACAATTAACAATTTACAATTTACAATGATTGATAAAAAAGCCGCATCACTTGTGCGGCTTTTTTTATTTTAAAGAACTTTGCGTGTAACACTTTGCGGCTTAGCGACTTTGCGCACAAACTGCTGATGCGGCCAAGGACAGCAAAGACATTAAGAACACGAAGAACGGTGTATCAAAATTTCATACTTCATAATTCATACTTCATAATTCATACTTCATAATTCATAATTCAAGTTCCACTGTCTGATCATTATGCTCAACACTGGTGAGGAATTGTGCCTTCGGGTTATTCTGCTGAGCCATTCTCAGCGAGAACTCCGATTCAGCCAGATATACCAGATTATCATTTTTATCATAATAGAGATTGTTATATCTGATGCGCTTCAGTTCATCTATCTCGGAAGGATCATTAAATTTAACCCACAGCGCTTTATGAAAACTTAAGGGATAAAAGTCGCAGCTTGCGCCGAACTCATGAAACAGACGGAACTTCATTACATCAAACTGCAATTCACCCACAACTCCCACAACTTTTTTGGTGCCGAGGTTCTGCGTAAAAAGCTGCGCAAGTCCTTCATCTGTTAAATAGCGAATTCCTTTTTCAAGCTGCTTTGATTTAAACGGATCAGTAATGCGCACTTCACGGAAGATCTCCGGTGAGAAGCGGGGTATTCCCTTAAACATGAAGTTCTCCCCTTCCGTTAAGGTATCACCAATCTTAAACGTTCCGGAATCATACAATCCTATCACATCACCGGGGAATGCATCATCAATCACATTCTTGGTTGATGCCATAAATGTAGCAGGGCTGGGGAACTTCATATCACGGTTCAGCCGCACGTGATGATAAAACTTATTCCGCTCAAACTTTCCTGAGCAGACTCTCAGAAACGCAATGCGATCGCGGTGCTTGGGGTCAAGATTGGCGTGTATCTTAAAGACAAATCCGCTGAACTTCTCTTCATCGGGTTTAACCAGACCGTGCGTTGCTTCACGCGGAGCAGGCACCGGGGCAAGTTCACAAAAGGTTTCAAGCAATTCTTTGATGCCGAAGTTATTGAGCGCGCTGCCGAAGAATACCGGCGCGACCTCACCGCTCAGATAGAGTTCAGGAGTGAACTCCTCATACACGCCGTTAATCAGTTCAAGATCTTCCTTGAGTTTGCCCACACTGCTCCCAAGCACTTCAGCAAGAGCGGGATCATCAAGATCCTTAAAGGTCTGTATATCATCCTCAATGGTTGTCTTGTTGGAGGTAAAAAAGGCAAAAGAGTGCTTATATATATTATACACTCCCTTAAAACTCTGTCCGTAACCCACGGGCCAGGTCAGCGGTCGCACGCGGATATCAAGCTTTGCCTCAACCTCATCAAGCAGATCAACCGGAGGCTGCCCCTCACGGTCCATTTTGTTTATGAAGATAATCACCGGAGTCTTCCGCATACGGCAGACTCCCATCAGTTTTTCCGTCTGCTCCTCAACACCTTTCACGCTGTCAATCACCAGGATGACGGAGTCAACCGCGGTCAGTGTGCGGTACGTATCCTCGGCAAAATCTTTGTGGCCGGGGGTATCAAGCAGATTAATTTTTTTATCATCATACTCAAATGAAAGAACAGAAGTCGCGACTGAAATGCCCCTCTGCTTTTCAATCTCAAGAAAGTCAGACGCAGCTGTCTTTTTAATCTTATTGGACTTCACCGCTCCGGCAATCTGAATCGCTCCGGAATAAAGCAGCAGCTTCTCCGTAAGAGTCGTCTTCCCCGCATCGGGATGACTTATAATAGCAAAAGTTTTTCGTTTGGCAATTTCTTTATTTAGGCTCATTAATCTTAAATCAGTATCGTGTTAACTTGAGAAATTAGTAATTAGTAAAACTAATTAGAAATTAGGAGTTAGTACTTAGTAATAATTTATAGTTTTAATTGGTAATTAATTTAAAACCTTCAGTTATTATCTTGAGGATTTTATTGTTTTGGTTATTGCAGTTAGAATCTTTATTATTTCATGAATGTCGTTTATCACTGAATTATACTCTTCTTTTGAGATATAATCCGTCCTGAAAAGCAGTTCTATCCAGTACTCTGTTTCACCGGCTTCTTTGAGTGCTATTGTCAGCTTGTGTAAAAAATCATTAGTTGATTCACCATACCTGGCTTCTCTGACTAATGCTCCGATAGCAGTACCTGATCTGACAATCTGTTTTGAGAGAACATATTCTCGTTTTTCCTCCCTGAGAAAGTTTGCAAGCTTTACCATCCTTATGGCAAACTGCAGACTCTTATCTCTTATGACATTCTCTTTCACCCTGCCTCCATTTATTTTTGTCTTTTAAATAATTTCACGATTCATACTTTTCCTCCGACCCCGCTCCCATTACTAATTACTAACTACTAATTACTAATTATCAAAAATCATCATAGACCGCGTCCGTATTGATATACGAATAACCGTATTCCTGGCTCTGTATATTCTGCATTTCGGTGCGGAATTCTTTTTCGTTAGGTTCGTTCAGCAGGACGATAGCGCGGATATCTTCTTCTTTCGGGAGGACTTTAATCAGATTTTCCGGGAATAATACTTTGTTGCGTTTATCTATTCTGAATGATATTTCATAAGCTTTCATGTTGCGTCTCCGTTTGGTATATATTTGTTATTGAATCCCCATCAGTTCCCTCGCTCCTTTAAGACTTGCTTCGGTAACCAGTTCACCGCTCATCAGTTTTGCCACTTCAACCACTTTCTCCTCAAGCGTGAGTTCCCGTATGTGACTGAATGCCCTGCCGTCTTCTTCCCGCTTCTCAACCGAATAGTGATGATCGGAGAGCCCCGCGATCTGCGGCAAATGGGTTATAGCGATTATCTGATGATAGGATGATAAATTCTTTAATGCATTACCCACTTTCTGCGCGATGCGGCCGCTCACCCCGGTATCAATTTCATCAAAGATCAGCAGCGGAAGCCGGTCATTTTTTGCCAGTATGGTTTTCAGCGAAAGCATAATACGCGAAACCTCTCCGCCGGAGGCAACCTTTGCAAGAGGCTTTACTTCTTCCCCGGCATTGGCTGACATCAGAAACTCCACATCATCAATTCCCGAACTGCTATAGCGCACTTTCTTTTCGCCGGCGTATATATAATCATCCCCCTGGGCTGCCGGCTGTTCCTGGCGGATTACAAACTGCGCATTCACGATGCCAAGGTTCACCAGCTCCCCGATAATGCTTTTGCTTATTTTACTTCCCGCTTTGCGGCGTTCTTCGGAAAGCTTTACCGCCTGTTCACCGCAGATTTTCCGCTGTGCCTCGATGTTTGCTTTCAGCTTTGCCGTTTCTTCCTCAAATCCGGTTGCAAGTTCCAGTTCACGGCTTATCTCATCGCAGTATTTCAGAACTGCATCCACACTCCCGCCGTATTTTTTCTTCAGCAGAGAAATCAGATTAAGGCGCTGCCTCATCTCTTCCAGACGCTCCGGGTCAAGTTCAAGATGCTCCTTATATGTCCGGAGCTCGCTGCTTATTTCTTTTGCCTGAGCTATCACATTGGAGAGCATTTCATCAAGCCCCTGAAGTGACTTGTCAATCTGTGCTATCTGATGCAGTTCAGTGCGGGCTTTGTTTAATATATCAAAGGCCGGAACCTCACCGTCATTAAGCAGGTCATAAATCATTGTGGCAGAACCGGCAAGCCGCTCAGTATTCTCAAGCACTTTCAGCTCATCAGCCAGCTTTTCATCTTCCCCCGGCTGCGGATTAACAGCCGTTATCTCCCTCACCTGAAATTCATACAAATCTTTTTTCTGATGAAGCAGCTCTTCTTTATTCATCAGTTCAGTATATTCACTTATCAGAGCACGGAGTTTGCGGTACTCTGTTTCATAACTGTCACGCAGCTTCTCAAGCCCTGCGGCCTCATCCAGCATTTCAATATGGGTTTCTTTGCGCAGAAGCGACTGATGCTCATGCTGCCCGTGAAGATCAACAAGAAGAAAACCTGCATCTTTCAGAGCGGTGAGCGGTGCCGGAGTATCATTAAGAAAACTTCTGCCGGATCCCTTAAGAGATATCTCTCTCCTGATTATAAGCTCATCCTGAAACTCTATATCAAGCTCTTTAAGCAGGGCTTTCATTTTTTTGTTGCCGCTTACGTCAAAAACCCCTTCCACCACTGCTTTCTGAGTGCCGCGGCGCACCACTTCCGTTGAGGCCCGCTCACCAAGGAGCAGTCCCAGTGCATCAATCAGAATTGATTTACCTGCACCGGTTTCTCCGGTAATAATATTCAGGCCGGAGTGAAAACTCACGGTGATATTTTCAATCAGGGCATAGTCTTTTATCTGAAGTGTTTTCAACATACGGTTGTGGTAAGGATTACTTTCCCAGTTTCAGTTTAGCCATCGTCAGGCCGGAAATCGTCTTCGCGTCAATAATTTTTCCCTCCCTGATCATTGCGTCCGTTTCTTCAAATGTATATTCGTGCACCTGCATGCCCTGTTCTCCCTCTTCACGATTATGGCTTCCGGCTTTTAGTCCTGTTGCTATATAGATATGCAGTATCTCCGTGCAGAAACCGGGTGTGGTGCAGATGGCTCCGAGTTTTTCGACAAGTTCTGCTTCATATCCGGTTTCCTCTTTCAGCTCACGCACCGCACATATATACGGATCTTCTCCTTTGCCAAGTTTGCCCGCGGGGAGCTCGGTCAGCCATTGCATAAGCGGGTATCGGAACTGCGTAATCAGAACCGCCTTTCCCTGAGAAGTCACAGGCACCACCACCGCGCCGCCGTCATGCAGTGCGGTTTCGCGCACTCCGGGGTTGCCGCTGTCATACTCAATCTGATCCACCTTCAGATCAAACACGATGCCGCGGTGCACAATTTCGCTTTTAACTATCTTAAAATTCATGAACAGTTATATATATCCGCTTCCGCTGTTGTTATCTGTCGTAGTAGGGTATCAGTTCACTGCCGAGATATTTCAGCGTGGCGGTTATCACTCCCAGATCATCAAGATATCCTATCAGCGGAGCAATATCAGGAATGGCATCAACCGGCGTTATAAAATAAATCAGCGCTCCGACCACTATGCTTTTTCTGTACCATTGCACGCGGCCGTCGCTCATATATTTAAACAGGGCGATCACATCCTTAAGAAAGGAAATCTTTTTGCCGGAACGTTCAAGGGTCTCCCACAGCCCCTCTTCCACGGTTTTTTTATCCTGTTCAAACTTCTCACGGTTGTCACCGTAATCAACTTCACGCCAGTCTATATTGTCATTTTCCATGCTTCTCATCCGCCGTTTAGTGTTTCTTTACAGATAATCAGAGTTTTTTATTCTTATCAAACCAGTCCAGAACCGTTTTCCACCAGAGGCGGCTGTTCTGCGGTTTTGCCACAAAGTGGGTTTCGTCCGGGAAGTAGAGGAACTTGCTCGGCACACCCAGCCGCTGCAGCGAGGTATAAAGCTGAAATGCCTGGTCTTCGGTTACGCGGAAATCCTTCGCGCCGTGCACAACCAGAACCGGAGTCTTGCAGTTGTGTATATACCGGTGCGGAGACCATTTTTCATACATCTTCCGGTTCTGCCACGGAGTGCCTTTGAATTCCCACTCAGGAAACCAGAGTTCCTCGGTGGTACCGAACATACTTTCAAGATTAAACACTCCCGCGTGAGAAACCAGCGCGTTAAAGCGGTCGGTGTGCCCGGCAATCCAGTTGATCATATATCCGCCATAGGAAGCTCCCGCCGCAAAAGTGTTCTTTTTGTCAATAAATTTATATTTCTTAACGGCTTCGTCATACACATTCATCAGGTCGGTATATACCTTGCCTGCCCAGTCACCGGAGATTTCATCGGTAAACTTCTGACCATAGCCGGTGCTGCCTCTGGGATTCGGCGCAATAACCACATAACCGTCTGCGGCAAACATCTGTATATTCCAGCGGTAATGAAAGTCATCTGACCAGTGCCCCTGCGGTCCGCCGTGTATAAGGAAAATCATCGGATATTTCTGCGTCTCGTCAAAAAACGGCGGCTTTACCATGATTGACTGAACCGGGGTTCCGCCTGCTCCTTTTACCCAGAAAGTCTCAACTTCATTCATAACCACATCCTTCAGACGCTCAGCGTTAATGAAGGAGATCTGTTTTACGTTCTTTCCGTCAGCATCGGCAGAAAAGAACTCATGCGGCTGTGTGGATTTCTGCTGTTTAAAGTAAAGCTTTGTCCCGTCAGGGGAGATCATCAGAGTAGAGCTCATGTGCTTCTCAATGATTACTTCAGCTTTGTCTCCGCTCAGACTTACCCGGTAAACTGATTCATAAATCTCTTTAGCCGCGGTGAAATATATATGCTTCCCGTCCGGACTCCAGATGAATTCGCTGACGGATATATCCTGCTTCGGAAAAAGCTGGCGGGTTTTGCCGCTCTCCACATCATAAATCATCAGCCGCAGGCGGTCTGCTTCAAATCCGGCACGCTCCATGGAGGTATAGGCAAGCAGTTTTCCGTCGGGAGAAAATACCGGTTGATTGTCATTCCCCTTGCTGAGTGATATCTTTTTGTGTTCCGGTTTTTTTCCTTTCTGCAGTGTGCGCAGGTCAAGGAGGAATATATCATTATTCGTGCTGGTTGCCAGAACCTCATCCGTGTTCATGGTAAACGCAACCCAGTTGCCGTCCGGAGAGAAGGTATAATCTTTTGCACTTCCTAATGCAATCGGCGGCACATCAAATTTGCTGAAGGGGGTGAGATCGGTAATCTCTTTTGTTGCCAGATCAAGCAGAAAAAGGTGGCTGCGTTTGTCACCGCGCCAGTCGTCCCAGTGGCGGTACATCAGCTCCGTAAATACCGAGGCTTTTACTTTGCTGTTTTCAGCATCTTCATCTTTTTTCTTATTGCACTCCTGATCTGCGCAGTCAGGATAAACACTTGAAACAAAGAGCATCTTTTTGCCATCCTGAGACCATACCACTCCTGAGGCGCCGGTGTGGTGAGTGGTAATCTGCTCTTCACCGCTTCCGTCAGCGTTGGTCAGCCAGATCTGGTTGCCCGTCACATAGGCGATTTTCTTGCCATCGGGAGAAAATTTAGGACCGCTCTCCCCTTTTTCGGTGTTTTTCAGGGCTTTCAGGCCGGTTCCGTCCGTATTGATAACATAAACGTCACTGTTTCCCTTGTTCAGATCGTAGGAAAAGGAAGTGAGCGCGAAGGTTATTTTAGAGCCGTCGGGAGAAAGATCGGCCGTGCCAATCCTCTGCATAGCCCAGAGATCGTCAAAATTAAGCTGGCGTCCGTTTTGTGCGTTCATCATTACTGATAAGAATAAGAAAAATGATAGAAGTTTGTACATCAATACCTCGGAAAAATTCAGTTTTAAAAATAACCAGAAAAGGGGAAATTTCCGGAGAAATTAGCGGGCAGTTATTTGGAATGAAAACCAGGTTTTTGGGCGGGTCTTGCAGTTTGGGTTGAGTGTTCAGGGACAGCAAGGACGGCATGAGTTCAACTTTTTCTTTGCGCTTTAGCGGTTAGGGTATGAGAACACGATTAATGGATGAACACGATGCACAGGATTAATTCAGTCCCGTAGGGGACGAAATATTAATAGCATATGATTTCCAACTATTCCCAAAAGCCCTGGAAAGACGAATCAAAAATCCTCGGACCATGGACGGAATTTATTTTTTTGAGATAAAATTGTACATTGTTCATTGTTAATTGTACATTGATTTTTCGATCCGCGCTGCCCTGCATCCGTTTAATCCGCGGCCATTGGCGAAGGACATGCAAATCGTCCTTGTGCGATGCAGCCTGGCATAAAATAAAAAACCCCGCCTCCTTTTCAGATGACGGGGTACCTCCTAAAAATCTGTCTGACTCTTACTTCAGAAGATTCATCTTTTTAACAGCCGAAAAACTTCCTGCGGTAAGTTTATATATATAAACTCCGCTGGTCAGATTACCCGCGTCAAATGCTTTGGTGTGAACTCCCGCTTCCATGGTCTCGCCATTGATCAGTACTGCCACCTCCTGGCCGAGTGTGTTGTAGATCTTCAGCGTTACTTCTGATGCCTGTGGCAGCGCGAAGCTGATCGCTGTTGACGGGTTGAACGGATTCGGATAGTTCTGTGAAAGAGCGTATGCATCAGGGGCATTGCTAACAGCAAGTTCAACTATATCAGAGTATTCATACTGCCCGTCTGTGTCTATTTGCTTCAAGCGGTAGTGGTATTTGCCAGGAGCAAGATTCTTATCCGTAAAGGAATATGCTTTTTCTGCGTTAGAGTTGCCGTGCCCGGTTATAAACCCGAGTGTTTGCCAATTACTTCTGTCGGAAGAGCGTTCCACATTAAATCCGGAATTATTTACCTCAGTCGCAGTTTTCCACTGCAGGGTAACGTTGCTGCCTGTGGCTCTGCCGATAAATGAGGTAAGTTCAACCGGAAGAGGAGTGCCTGAGGGATTCTCCCAGTCAAGATACGGGTAGCCATTATTAAAACTGTCATCACGGTTCCAGATTGCCAGATTCCATCCGGCATCCGAAAAAGTCTGATTGGTTTTCATTTGTGCGGTGGTTTTTCCTGTGCCTCCTGCTGAAGATGCCTGACCGGAAGTTTGTGTATCCCAAAAGCAGTTGGTTGCTGATGCAGTCATAATAGTGCCAATAAGACCTCCCACTGAAGACGAACCACTGACAGCACCGGTTGAATAGCAGTTAACGAGATTTGTTGATATAATACGACCTGCAAATCCCCCCGTCTGCCCTGATGTGGAAGTTACATTTCCGGTTGCATAACAGTTAGTGATAGAGGTATTTGAACCAGTGATGCCTATAAACCCGCCTGTATATAACCCAGTCGTAGTAACTGTACATGAAGAATAACTTTCAGAAATCGTACTGTTGGAAGGCGTCCATCCTATCAATCCTCCCATATACTCTACCCCTGTAACCGAACCAGTTGAAGAACATTTACTGATAGTAGTTTTAGTTATTTTTCCTGCAAGCGCACCGCACACCCAGTTTGAGGTGATTGAGACAGAAACAAGTTTAACATTTGATATAACCGGTGTAACAATATCATTTCCGACATAGGCAAACAGCCCGATATAATGCTGGCCGGGTCTGTTTATGGTTAATCCGGTAATACTGTACCCCTGACCATTGTAGCTCCCCAAAAACGAAGTTGCATCGGTAGCTCCGATAGGATTCCATCCCAAACCGCCATTCCAATAAGCACCGCCGGAATTTCCGGTTTCATAGCTCAGATCAATATCAGCAGTCTGGATAAAATGGGAAGTCCGATAATCACGCACATTATTAAGATGTGCAGCTGTGGCAACCTGATAAGGATTCCCTGATGTACCGTCGCCACCGGCAAACTGGGCTGAGACAGTAAGTGATGCCGCAAGAAAAAGTACGAAAACAAAGTAAAAATGAACCACTCTCAAAAAACCTCACATTAACTACGTAAAAAAATGAACCTCTGCTGCTCATACTATTATCGTGCGAGCTAAGAGAAACAACGGTGAACAGTAAAACAATATGGCTTTAATTTTATCAAAATTATATAGGGGCTGGCCCTCATTTTTTGGAAGAATACAGGAGGGGATCATTAGAATTGAGGAGTTAGTAATCTTTGCAACCTAGCGGTTTTGCGCGGGATAGGGAATAATAGCGAAACCGGGGGATGAATCAAAACTCTGCGCTGCTCTGCGGATTACTTTGCTTTCTTTGCGATGAAAATTCCTCTCTGCGTCTTAGCACCTTTGCGCGAGGGTAAGGTATTAGAACACGATTAAAGGATACACACGATGCACAGGATTATACCAAATCAGCTCCGGAGGAGCGATATATTAATAGCATATGATTTCCAACTACTCCCAAAAGACATGGAAGAACGAAACAAAAATCCCCGGACCATGGACGGAATTTATTTTTTGAGATAAAATCGTACATTGTTCATTGTTAATTGTTAATTGTACATTGATTTTCCGATCCGTGTTAATCCGTGCTGCCCTGCATCCGTTTAATCCGCGGACATTGGAGAAGAACATGCAGATAGTCCTTGTGCGATGCAGACTGGCATAAAATAAAAAACCCCGCCTCCTTTTCAGAAGACGGGGTACCTCCTAAAAATCTGTCTGACTCTTACTTCAGAAGATTCATCTTTTTAACGGACGAAAAACTTCCCGCAGTAAGTTTATATATATAAACTCCGCTGGTCAGATTACCCGCGTCAAATGCTTTGGTATGAACTCCGGCTTCCATGGTCTCGCCATTGATCAGTACTGCCACCTCCTGGCCGAGTGTGTTGTAGATCTTCAGCGTTACTTCTGATGCCTGCGGCAGTGCAAAAGAGATCGCTGTTGACGGGTTGAACGGATTCGGGTAGTTCTGTGAAAGAGCATATGCGTCAGGTGTGATGCTCAGAGCAGAATTTCCCTTCATCAGAACAGGGATATCCTGGTTAAAGCTGTTTCTTGCGATTACCGCTTCAAGTTCAAGTGATGACTTGTTCTCAAATACCAGATACGCAACAATTCCCTCAGCGGAGATTGCTTTTTTATCACCACCGATTACCGCTGCGTCAATCTGTGCGAGATCACCTTCCTGACGGAAGATTACAAAACCGTTTTCATTATTCAGTTCACCAGCTTTTTCAACACCTTTGAGTGTCATTCCGGTTCTGAAGCTGAAGGAAAGTCCTCTTACATCTTCAACACTTCCTGAGAGATAGACAGGAACACGAACGGTGTTTCCAACAATCTCTTCGCCGAGTGTTACATCGATCGGATTTACTTTTACTTTCGGCAGTTCGTTGCCGGCTGATTTACCATAACCAACTGAGAAGATAATCAGATCTTCAAAGTTGATGTTGCCGTCAGCGGTAGGAAGCGCAAAGTAGTTTCCTGATGCATTGGTAGGACCAACGTCAAATTTTGATTTATAGAGTGTGCTAACCTGAGCGTGATTGCTCCAGTATGCAGATGCAAATAAACTGAGGTCGTTAATGTTGATAAGACCGTCACCGGTGGTTTCAACAGATGCACTTGCAAAGTCACCGAGATAAAACTTTACTTCAGCGCCGTGGTCTTCGGTAACGAGTGATACCTGTTCATTTGCAGCAATATCATACTGACGGAAGTCAAGAGAATCAAGTGATACCTCAAGATGACCTGGTTTCAGCATGGTAAATATAAGACGTGCAAGATATTTGCCTGAGCCGGGGGTCATGTTGATTGCAGATGATATATTCGATGCGTTAACCTTCAGGCGGCCGGTTCCGGTTACCTGTGTATAAAAGATGCCGCTGTCAAAAAGATTATTATCACCTGCTGCTGCGGAAAGAGTTGCTTTGGTTGCATCAAAGTTTACAACAAAACTGGAAGCAACCATTCCTTCGCTTCCTGTTGGTACAACATAGATGGTGCACTTTGGTGCGTTATAGGTCCAGTCAGGGCTCGCTGGAGTCCAGCTGAACGGTGAAGTTATTGGCGAACCAAATCCGACTTTCGGATATAAGATGTTCTCGCTAACCTCATTGTTATTGCGGGTAAGATATACGGCCACATCAAACAGCGAAACCGTACCTCCGAACTCATACGAACCGATATCTGCGGCTCCTGAGCGGTAGTAACCGCGCTGATCCTGAGCAGGTGCACCTGTTGAGGTGCCTGCGTCAATAGCCGGACTTCCGGTCTGCAGAGCCATGGTTCTTGTCGGCCCGCCATTATCAGCAAGAGCTGAAAGCAGCGGATCCTGGCCCGTTAAGCAGTTTGTGAAGTTGCCTGATATATTATAAAACCCGCTGTTCTGATTCATGCAGTTTTCAAATGTATATGCAGTTGAACTGCCTGCCCACATCTGCGGGCCCTGATTTGAAGCTGTGTTGCCGTGAAAAATAGTATTTCTGAATGTAACCGGCTGCGGATTTCCGCTTGAGTTGTCAGAAGAGAATGCACCGCCGTTGCCTCCTGCATTATTCGCGAAAGTACAGTTGGTTATGGTGGTTGCAACTACATTGGATGGTCTCATAAAGATTGCACCGCCATATACACTTGAAGTATTGCCCGAAAAGGTGCAGTTTGTTAAAGTCATGGTATAGGAATCACTGTTATCCTGCATGAATAAAATTGCACCGCCGCCCATCCAGTCACCCGGCCTCCATGCTGAAGAGAATACATTGTCTGCAAAAGTAGTGTTTTCTGCTGTAAGGTTGCTGCTAAAGAGAGCGAGTGCACCGCCGCCTTCGCCGTACCATCCGTGCGGAGGCTGAACTGAAGCTATATTTCCGTAAAGTTCGCAGTCTCTTATGATTACATTTGCGTTAGTAACCTTTACCGCGCCCCCGGTTGAACCTGAAACTTCATACGGCTGTGCTTTTTTTCCATAACGGAGAGTAAGCCCTTCAAACTGCAGCGTGTTTGATGCTGCGTATGAATCAAAACTGACGGTCATAATACGGTCAGATGCTGTGTTATACGAAGCAGCTCCCTGAATGATGGTGTTTGCTGCACCCTGCCCCTTAAAGCGGAGCGATTTATTTAAAAGCGTGAGTGCGTTTTCAGTGAAAGTCTGGGCAGCAAGGTTAAGTATATCACCATCTGATGCTGCTGCGATTGCTGAGGCAATAGTAGTGTAAGTCTGACCGGTGCCAACTTCCACCAGTTCAGAAAAATTGATGGTCAGATCACTTTTTGCTGCATTCACCACCGCCGAAGCATCACCTCCTGAAAAAGCAGAGTTCTGAAATGCAATAGTAAGATTACTTACATCGTTTGCGTTACCGTGCGCGGAAGCATTACCGCTGAGTGATACAGAAAGAGTGGTTGCAGAAGTTCTGGTAATTACTGCCGTCAGACCTGAGGGCAGATTCGTTACTGTTGCTTTTCCTCCTGAAACGAAATTATCACCGTTTGATCCGGTGAAGGTTGCCCCGTCAAAATTATTATGGGTAATCGTCAGAGTATTTTCGATTGAACCATCATTAGACATTGATTCAGAAAATCCCGCTCCGCTATAGGTTAATTTCGGTGCTGCTATGGCAACAGAAGGTGCCGGATTGCTTCCTTGATTGGTATACCAGTTAGCTGCCGGAGGGGTAGCATCCGTCCCGAAATTAAAATAGAGAGACTGATGGAACATTCCGTTATCAACATCGGATATCACCCACCGCTCGGTATCTGAATGAAAATACATGTAATATGAAGGTGATCCGCTCAGAGTATAATGCGGTTTTCCGTTAAGAGTGCCGTCATTAACATATACACCGTTTACACCGGCTGTTCCCGCCCCTGATACCTGATAGTTCTGCGCCTGCAGCGTGCCTGCCGCCAGGAGCAAAAATGAAAAAAGAAAAAACAATTGCTTCATTGTATCCTTAGGTTTTTTGATAAATTCTTCCTGCCCTCTTTGCAGTTGTGATCCGGCGGAATCCCTCCATGGTTCAGGAGAGATAACGTTTTTCACTACACACACTAAACTGCAACCCGGCCGGACTGACAGAAAACGGACCGGACGGGATTGGGATTTTTCAGGGGAGCAAATTACCGGGAGGTTAAGGAGCATAAAATAGGGGCTGGCTCTCATTTTTTTGGGGATATAGGGGCCAGCACCTAGATAATTAGTAATGAGGAATTAGTAATTAGTAATCAATGTACAGTTTACAATGTACAATGAACAGGCATACTGAGAAATTATCCTTTGAATTCTCTTTGCGTCTTGGCGACTTTGCGCGGGATTAGGGTATCAGCACACGATTAAAGGATGAACATGATTGACAGGATTACAATAAACAGCTCCACAGGAGCGAAATATTAACTGGCAACAACGGGATAATCCAGGGAATACCCCAAACAGGTCATTACCGATACTCCATAAACCGCGTTAGCGGTGACCTGTTAATAGCTAGTCAGATAAAACCTCCAAATCCCTGAACCCGCAGCGCGGGTGACCTATGGTTGTATATGAATTCCAATATCTCCCAAAAGCCTCAGAGGGACGAAACAAAAATCCCCGGACCATGGACGGAATTTATTTTTGAGATAAAATTGTACATTGTTTATTGTTAATTGTACATTGATTTTCCGATCCGTGTTAATCCACGCTGCTTCAGCATCCGTCTTAAATCGGCGGAGAATTGGAAATTCATAATTGTTTATGTATATCCGCAAGTCCTTTAATTACACTTTCTCTCATCTCACCGGCAAAGCGGTTATACTTATTCATATCAATATAGAGCTGCATAGTGTCTGCATTAGAGCGGGTGACTATATCCAGCAGATCAAAATATCCTCTGGTTCCGATGCTGTTCCGCGGCAGAGGAAGTGACCCAAGTCCCCGGCCTATGAACTGGGTGAGACACAGAGTCCATGCCATCTGGCGGTCATGTTCTTCAGCGGTCATTGTAATAATTTCAAGTCCGGCTGATCTGAATATACTGCTCAGCTGTATATATGCCGGGGTTTGCGCTGAGGGAGTCATCACCATCTGCCGTCCAGCCAGACCATCGGCTGTGCTGTCCGGTCCGAACAAAGGATGCGTTCCGATAATCTCATTCCGCGGAAAGTATTTTTTCATTACCTCAAGCGGATACTCCTTAACGGAGCAGACATCCGCAAGAACCGCGGAGCCTGATATATACTGCTGAATCTCCATGAGTAGCGGCTCAAGCCCAGATATCGGTACTGCAAAAAAGATATACTCTGCCTCCCGCAGCTCCGAATAATCACGGACTTTCAGTTCAGCCGGAACTGCAGCGTTTTTATCCAGGACTTTAAGAGCAAGTTCGGCGCCAAAGTGCTTTACAAAAAGCCGGCCGAATCGTCCGTATCCGAACAGTACTGAAGAAATGGTGTTACCTCATTAAATTAAACACGTGCAAAATACATCCCCTCCCGTAAAACTCCAACCCTCATCCCCTGAAAACCCTTATATTGCAGGTCGAAATTCGGTTCTTAGTGCCTGGTTTTTAGTTCGTGGTTCTCTGTTTATAATGCTTAGTTCTTTAAGGCCGAATTTCATCGTTAATTGTACATTGTACATTTATTACTAATTACTAACTACTCATTACTAATTAAGAATTGTTTGTTTCTCCTGTAATTCTCACTGCTGCTGAACTGCGGCTTGCTTACGGCCCTCAGGTCATTCTTGATGGTGCTTCGCTCACTATTCATGAGGGAGACCGGATCGGTCTGGTCGGACGTAACGGCGCGGGTAAGTCTTCGTTCCTGAAGATTATTGCCGGCGTGATGTCCGCCGACTCTGGCGATATCGCAAAGCGCAAGGATCTGGTCGCAGGATATCTTTCGCAGGATTTCACCCTGAACGAGAATCTGACCGTCCTGGAAAACATCATGAGCGGTGCGGGACGCATCCTCGATCTGCTCCGTGCTTACGAAGAGCTTCCCTACGATCATCCGCAAAAGCATATATTGGAAGAAAAAATCCTCCGTCTTGACGGATGGAATCTTGAGCGCGAAATTGGTATCCTCATCAAAGAACTTCATGCACCTCCCCCCGAGGCAGATATAAAAAGACTCTCCGGAGGGGAGAAGCGCCGGGTTGCACTCTGCCGCGCGCTTATCTCAAAACCCGATCTGCTGATGCTTGATGAACCGACCAACCATCTTGATACTGAATCAATTGAATGGATTGAAAATTATCTCGCTGTATATAAAGGCACCTGCATTTTTGTTACGCACGACCGCTATTTTCTTGACTCAATCGCAACACGCATTGTTGAGCTTTCGCATGGTGTGTTTTATTCGCACACTGGCAACTATACTGATTATCTTATAAATAAATCAGAGCGGCAGGCAATTCAGGAGACAGAAGAAAAGAAACGGCAGAATTTCCTCAGGCGTGAGCTCGACTGGGTGATGCGCGGACCCAAGGCCCGCCGCACAAAAGCCAAAAGCCGTCTTGATCAGTATTATGAAGTTGCTGCTCAGAAGGGACCTGAGACAGAACTTGATGTAGAACTTATCATTCCTCCGGCAGACCGGCTTGGTAATAAAATACTCGAGCTCAAAAACTGCGGAATGAAAATTAGTGACCGCGTTTTGTTTGAATCACTCAACTTCATCTTTGAACCAGGGCGCAAACTCGGCATCGTGGGCAGAAACGGCACCGGTAAAACAACTCTGCTGAAAATGATTCTCGGTCAGCAGGAGCCCTTCATGGGTAAAGCTGACTCGGGCGAAAAGACGATATATAATTATATAGATCAGGAACGTCTGATTCTTAATGAGGAAGAAACCGTTTTTGAGTCAATCGGCGAAGGGATGGAAGTAATTCAGTTCGGTAAAGAGAAGATGCCGGTGTGGACTTACTTACGCCGCTTTCTTTTTACTGATGACCGAATGAATACTAAAGTAAACCGCCTTTCCGGCGGTGAGCGAAGCCGTCTTCTTCTGGCTCGTATTCTTAAAAACGGCGGCAACTTCCTTATGTTTGATGAACCAACAAACGACCTTGATCTTCCTACCCTGCGCATCCTTGAAGAAGCGCTTATTGCCTTTGAAGGATGCCTCGTTATAGTAAGCCACGACCGCTATTTCCTGAACCGTGTCTGCAACGGAATCCTTGCTTTTGAAGGAAATAAATATCTTCACTTCAGCGAGGGGGATTATGACTACTATGTTGAAAAAAGAAAAGCGCGAGTTACTGAAGATATATCTTCACCTAAGGAGAAGAAAGAAGACACGCGCGTAAAACAAAAGCCGGTTAAGCTGAGTTACCATGAACAGCGGGAGCTTAACGCAATCGAAGAAAAAATTCTTGCTGCCGAGGCGGAAGCAGAAAGAATTGAATCGCTTTTTTCCTCCCCCGATTTTTACGAAAAGTATGCCGCTCAAACTAAAGAACTTCAAGCTCAGCTCGATGCGGCAAAAGCAGAATCTGAGAGACTTTATCGTCGCTGGAGTGAATTAGAAATGAAAACACAGCAATAAGATTTGCTTTTCTGAGCTTAGTAACAGTCGTTCAGCACAAAAAAAAGCCGGCTCAATAAATATTTGCCGGCTTTATACAAAAATTATACTTTCTCGCCTTTATCAAACCAACTATAAACCGCAGGAATAACCAGAAGCGTTAAAATGGTGGAGGTGATTAATCCACCAACAACTACCGTCGCAAGAGGTTTTTGTATTTCTGATCCGGCACCAGATGCAAAGAGCATAGGAATCAGACTAAATACTGCTATTGATGCGGTCATGAGGACGGGCCTTAATCTGCTGATACTGCCCATTCGAATCGCCTGAGAAAGAGGAACCCCCTCTTCCCTAAGCTGAGAAATTCGTGCTACCAGAACAACTCCGTTTAGTACTGCTACACCAAAAAGGACAATGAACCCCACTGACGCTGGAACAGACAAGTACATTCCGGATATATAAAGTGAAAACACTCCACCTATTAATGCAAATGGTAAATTTGCAATAACAAGTAATGCAAGCTTTATTGAGTTAAAGGTAATAAACAAAAGAACCAGAATCACAGCTATAACTAACGGACCGATAAGAAGCAATCTATTCATAGCTCTTTCCTGATTTTCAAACTGCCCCCCCCAGGTAAGAAAATATCCGGGCGGCAGTGTTATCTCCTGGGCAATTTTTTGTTTAGCTTCTGCAACAAAACCTCCGATATCTCGTCCTGTTATATTTAGTTCAACTCCAATCCGTCTCATACCATCCTGACGGCTGATTTGTAATGGACCTTGAATCATTGAAATCTGCGCCACCTGTGCAAGTGGAACATTTAGCCCTTTGCTAACCGGAACGAGAATCTTCTCTAATGCCTCTATCGAATTACGCTTGTCTTCCTGAAAACGCACGGTAATATCAAAGTTCCTATTGCCCTCATAAAATTTTGTGGCTGTTTTACCTGCTACTGCAATTCCGATAATATTTTGAACATCACTCATATTTATACCGTAGCGGGCAATTTTCTCTCGGTCTATGGAAATGTTTATATATGGTTGTCCGGCTATTTTTTCAGACATCACATCCGTCGCTCCGTTAATTGAAGAAAGAATTCTTGCAATTTTTTCAGCATGAGAAAGCAGGAGATTCAGATCATCACCAAATAGTTTAATTATCAACTGGGCTCTGGTTCCGGCCACCAACTCATCAATTCGGCACTGTATCGGCTGGCTAAAGCCAAAAGTAATTCCGGGAATAGTTTCTAATGATTTTCGCATTTCTTCGGTGAGTTCTTCTCTGCTTAAATTCTCCCGCCATTCATCTGATGGCTTTAGTATTCCGACATAGCCGGTTTTGTCCACTCCCCTGGTGTCCAGCGAAACACCTGTTTGACCCGTGCGGCTTACAAGAACATCCAATTCAGGAAACGTTTTTAGTTTTTTTGAAACTAATTGATTTATTTCTATCGCTTTATCAAGTGAAACCCCGGGCAATAACGCTACATCTGCATCGAAGGCCCCTTCATCCATTACCGGTATAAACTCGGTTCCCAGTCTGGAGATAAGAAAAATTGAAACAAGTAACAAAATTGCGGCCATACTCAGTAATACCCCTTTTTTATCAATTGTCCAGTCCAGCATTTTTATATATATGCTTCCTGCAAATTGCATTACCGGGTTAGGTTTCTCCTTTGCCGGTTTAAGAAACATATAACATAATGCCGGAATAACCAAAATTGAAAGCAGCATCGAAGCTATAAGTGCAACGGCTACAGTCTGTGCTAACGGACCAAACATCTTACCCTCTATTCCTTCTAACGAAAGAATGGGTATAAAGGTGATAGCTATGATTAACTCCCCGAAAATACTTGGTTTTCTTACTTCAAGTACAGCTTTTAGAACTGTTCTTATTTTTGTTTCCTCTTTCGGAGCTTCACCGAGATGGCGCTGCACATTCTCAACCTGAATAATTGTTGCATCTATTATCATTCCGATTGATATTGCAAGCCCCCCCAAGGACATTAGATTTGCACTCAATCCGGTAAATCGCATTACGATAAAAGTTGCAAGCAGTGACAGCGGTAGAGCGATTAGCACAACAAAACTGCCTCTGAAACTTCGAAGGAGAATGTAAAGAATAATTAATACTAAAATGGCTCCTTCAATTAATGCCTTGTTAACTGTTTGGACACTGGCATTCACTATTTCAGTCCTGTCGTAATAGGGAACAATTTTTATTCCGGCAGGCAGAATATTGTTTTCATTTATCTCGTGAACTTTTTCCTTGACCCGGCTCACAACCGCTTTACTGTTTTCACCGCGCAGCATCATTACTATACCACCAACAGCTTCATATTTTCCGTCTTTCATAGCCGCCCCCATTCTTACAGCTTGTCCCTCCTTGATTTCAGCAACCTGCTTTAGATATACCGGAGTACCGTTGTTTTGTTTCAGGACGATATTCTCAATATCCCGAATCTCTTTGATAAGACCCAACCCTCTGACAATGTACTGAAAAGAATTTCTCTCAATAATGCTGCCTCCCACATTCTGGTTGTTGTTTTCCAGAGCGGAAAATACTTCCTCTGGTGAAAGTGAATAAGTGAGCAGTTGTTCCGGTTTTAGCAGCACCTGATACTGCTTAAAATATCCCCCAAATGAATTGATTTCGTTAACACCTTGTATATTCTTGAGAAGAGGAGTTACAACCCATTCCTGAATTGTTCTCAATTCAGAAAGAAATGAGACCCTCTCTAAAGAGTCAGTTGGAAACGTTCCTTCTAATGTATATTGATAGATCTCTCCCATTACCGTAGCCACTGGTCCAAGAGCAACCTCAACACCAGCGGGAACATTCTCCCGGGCTTCGGCCAGACGCTCAAAAACAAGTTGCCGCGCAAAATAGATATCCACACCATCCTTAAAGATGATGGTAACTATTGAAAGTCCAAACTTAGTTACTGACCTGATTTGCTCGATATCCGGCAATCCGCGCATGGCCATTTCAATCGGATAGGTTACTTTTCTTTCAATTTCTTCAGCCGAAAGCGTATTCGCATGACTTACTATCTCAACCTGAATATTAGTAACATCAGGGAAAGCATCAATTGGCAATGTTACGTATGAATAGATGCCTAAAGAAATGATAAACAAAGAAGCAATTATAATAAGCGCTTTTTGGTTTAGTGTATATTCAATAATCCTTGCTAACATTAATGTTCATCCCCTTCAATCTGGTCTTTTTGTAATACGCTTACTAAATAATACACTCCCTGACTAACAACCTCTTCGTCTTCAATAATCCCCTCTATTATTTCAATTTCAGAAGCTGAGTACTTCCGGATTTTAACCATCCTTTTGATAAATGAATCAGCACTCACCTTAACGAACACAAAATCATTTCCGTCTAGTGAAAAAACTGCTGATTCAGGAACAAATATCGCAGTTTTGTTTCCCGAAACAGGTATATGCATTTCGCCAAAAAGATGAGGTTTCAGTTTTCCTTTTGGGTTCTGAAGCGTTGCCCTAACGGTAAGTGTTCTTGTTTGTTCATCTAACATTTGACCAACAAAGGAGATTCTTCCTTCAAACTTTTCGCCTGGGTAAGCAGAGGAAGCAAAGAAAATAACTGCTTTTGCATCTAACCGCGCAATATCTTTTTCGAATACCTGACCATCCACCCAAACCGAAGAAACATTCAGTATTCTGAATGCATTTTCAGAAGGTTCTACAAACTGCCCCGTGACTACATTCCTTTCAACTATAACCCCGCTGATTGGTGCTCTTATGTTTAGAGTACCCGATGTGTGATCCTCATTGATACTTTCTTCAATGTCTTTATCACTTAACCCGATGGAATGAATTTTTTTATCCTCCGCCTTGAATTCAGCGTTGGCTTTTTCATAGTCTGCCTGAGCTATGAGCAATTCTTTTTGTGAACCAATATTTTCTGAGAAGAGCTTTTTTGTTCTTTCATAGTTGGCCTTAGCAAATTCCAATGCTGCTTTTGTTTTTAAATAAGTTGCTTTTAATTCACCAATTTCCAATCCCTCTGCTGTCATTAACAAATCCCCCTTTCGCACATACTGTCCTGTGTTTACAAAAACTTTTTGCACTCGTCCTGATAGAAGTGGACCAACCAAGGCCTCATTATTTTGATCTGCTTTAACTTCTGCTGTAAGCGAAAACGATCCGGTGAATATTTTCGACTTCACCTTAAAGGTTTGCAGATTAATTTCTCCTATGGCTGAATCTGACAGAGTCACTGTATCTGTGGTTTCTTCGTGATGTTCTTCAGTGGTTTCATTTGGTTCTGATTTACATCCGGATATCAGAACTGCCGAGACTAAGAGTATGTATGCTATTAACCGTAATTTTTTCATTTCAATTCCTGTTGCCTTGTTTTTACCATTGTGATACTGCTAAGTTCTTCTAAAGTAAGAGCAGCACTTATTTGATTGAGTATTGACTGGATATATCCATTGCGTGTGTCATGTAACAATCTGTTCGCCTGCAAAAAATCCAGGTATGATGCCTCACCTTCAATATAACTTTTAAGAGCTATTTCAAATACTGTCTGAGATTGCGGAATCAGTGTGTTCGAATAAAGTGCTTTTTGTTTATCTGCATTTTTGAATATAGCATAAGCTTCTTCAAGTTGTAAGACAAGATCATTGTTCACCGTCCTTACTTGCTGTTCTGCAATAGAATATTTTGCAGTGGCCTCAGCTATTTTTCCTCTGTTTTCAAACATGAACCAAAGAGGAAAAGATAAACCTAATGAAGCTCCGTAAAAGTTAGTGTTTCCCCCGCGGGATTGTTTATACCATGATAACGTAAAAGCTGGCAAAAGTGAATGCCATGAAATTTTCTTCTCAGTTGCCGCTAATTCTTTTAACACATTTGCTTCACTTATTTGTGGATTTGTTTTATTAACCGCATCCAACAACTCAGAGAAATCAAGCGGTGAAGCATCCACATATAAGGAATCCACCAAGAGAATTCCGCTATTTTTGAATTTTTCTGGTCCAAGTATGTTTATTAATTCCGCCTTAGCTAATTGTAAATCATTTTTGGCGATAGCCAAATTGTTTACAGCTTCTGTATACTGAACAGAAGCTGTTAAACTTTCAAGTTTTGAACTTTCTCCCAGAATAGTTTTGCGTTCAATTTTTGTATGCAACTCTTGGGCTACTGACAGAATTTGTTCGGTAAACATTACCTTATACTTTAACATGAGTAGTTTGTTATATGACTGTTTGACCTTATGAATAAGTTTATTTCTAACCAATTCTAACCGATTGATTTTTTGATCAGTCGTATAATCAGCCACGGATGCGCGGAGAAAATAAAGCGTTGGAAAATCAAAACTCTGACTTACCCCTATGTTATTTTCATCATATTGAGATAGTCCGGCGCCTTGCGGAACAAAATTATAACTAATTTCAAAAGATGGCTGCGGAAGAGAAATAGCACTCCAATAGGAGGCTTTAGAAGCCGCCACCTCATATTTGGCTTCCAGGTATCTGGGGTTGTTTTCAAGAGCTGCCTGAACGGCTTGCTCTAAAGTGAGAATATAGGGAGAGCTTTGTCCAAAGCTTACCCAATGACAGAGTAATACAAAGAATGCTCCAAATAACATTTTCATGAAAATTCCTTTAAAATGGTTTTACTAATCCCCATTAAAGGGGAATGTTAAAAAAACGGTTTAAAGAAATTTTAAATACGAAAAATGGAGTTTATTATGTTTGATTTAACTGCCCCAAACCTAATAGGTGGGGCTTCAAATAAAGAGGAAAAGCGAAATGTGGGGGAATAATCAACAACTGCTGTGAAGGCATCACTTGAAGCAGGCGCAAAAGATATTGAAAAGTCAAAATCTCTTATTGCTGAACTTTTTGGATAAGCGTTTTGTACTATTTCACAATAATCATGCTGCTCGTGGTCTGGACCATCGAACTCAAACATTCCTAATTCTGAATGGGCAAATGAGAATGACCATGCCAGAAGCAAATAAAGGAGAAGTTTACGATTACTGGAAGAAAGTTTATTTGAAAACATAATCCAAAGATAACACTATCTTTCTTGAAAAAAAATGATAGGGCAACTCCTTTTATGTTAGAGATAAAAAATGGTACTACTTCAGGAATTCGCTTCTTTTCTAATTAGAAATTGAAAATACTGAAACCATGGTTATTCCCCGCCTCACAGTATTAAGCAAGAATGAGATCGATTGTCATCTTTCTGTCCGAAGTGAGTTCCGATCCGTTTTAATCCGTGCTGCTTTGGCATCCGTTTAAGATCCGCGATAAATTAGAAAAGCGGTTTCACTTAATTTAAGGTGTAGTAAAAGTGAATTTTATTCACCATAACAGTTGACATCTCATTAAACTAAGGAAACCGCTCATGAAACTTATAAAAAAACAACTGACCGGCAAAAGTTATTCAGTGGTCAACAAATATGCAGGATACGATAATTATCTTGCCGTTGACTGGTCGCAAAGCACCATGGCAATTGCAATGATAAGAGCACCCTATCAGAACCGTATCCGGGTAACCGAGCACCCAAGCTCTCTGAAGCAGCTTCAGCAACTGCTCAAGAGTCTGTCCGGTAAAACCATTATTGCCTTAGAGGAAAGCTCTCCGGCTCACTGGCTCTTTGTCAATTTGTACGATTACGCTGCAAAAGTGGTTATCTGTGATCCTTATCAGAACCGACTGTTAACCCAGGGGCCAAAGACTGATCCTATTGATGCTCAAAAACTCAGCACCTTGCTTTATAACGGCATGCTCAAGGAAACTTACCATGCAAAGAAAGAAGAATTTGAGTTGCGAAAATATATCAGCGCTTACAGTGATCTGATAAAACGAGGGGTAAGGCTCCAGAATCAGAAAACAGCATTTCTTGGGCAGGACGGACTTTCCCGGAAAACCCGGAATCTTTCTAAAGCAGAGAAAGAAAGTACAAAGTTTATCCTCAACCAACTGGAAGAAGATATTCAGCAGTATGAGAAGCAGAAGAAGGATTTTGAAGTTCTCTTCACCGGGCTGTGTAAGAAAAACAAAACTCTGAAAAACCTGATGAGCATACCTGGTATCGGTATAATTGGTGCAGTAACCATCCTCGGAACGGTTATAGATGTTAAACGCTTCGACAGTGTTGGAAAATTTCTTGCCTACTCCGGATTGGTTACTCACGTTAAACAGAGCGGAGGAAAGACTTACGGGCACAGGAAAGGTCGATACAGCAGAATCCTCAAACAGGCATTTAAGGTTGCTGCTTCAACTTGCATTAACGGTGAGAATGAATTATCGGCTCTTTACAAGGATCTGCTAAAAAGAGGTGTAAGCCAGCACAATGCAAGGAATGCTGTAGCACGGTATGTTGCAAGGGTTACTTTTGGCATTCTCAAAACAGAAAAACCATTTATCAGTAAAAAAACAAAGGTGAAATCCAAGAAGTAAACATATCCAATTAGATACCATTCTGTTTACCGGCAAAGAACATTCTCATGGAGACAGTAAACACGCTTACTAGAGTATTAAGGAAGAGAGCATTCACAATGGCCCGTTGCAAAAGAATAATTTCTTTATAGCACATATCCGCGATTAATCCTCTTCCGGTTTAATTCTGGAATTTATCGTAGCAGCCTGAAACATTGGCATGGCTCAAATAGACGCATAGAAAAACTTATAAAGTAAAAGCGAATAAAGAAAGCAGTTGAAGAACCCATGAACCCAAGGGGGAAACTCTGAGTTGGTACATTTTGGTTGGCATTTTCAAGAACGTGGCTTGTGAAACCCCAAGTCAGAGACTGAATTTTGTAAAATTCTTTACAGGATTACTGTTTTCTCTTGACTTTCTTTTCTATAGACGGGCCATTAACGAATAAAATGATCTCCGCTTACTTTGCTTCTCCTTCCCCAATTCATACTTCATACTTCATAATTCATACTTCATAATTCAAAGACAGATTGTCATCTGTCTGTACGAAAAAATTTGTTTTCCGGATCCGTTTTAATTCGCGCTGCTTCAGCATCCGTTTAAAATCCGCGGACCATTGACGAAGAGTATGATCTTCGCTTACCATGCTTCACCTTCCCCAATTCATACTTCATACTTCATAATTCATACTTCTATTTCATATATATCAGCTTCTTCGTCTGCTTTCTTCCCTTCCACTCAACCGAATAATAATATACACCGCTGGCCAGAGCATTCAACTGTGAAGCACCTAACCGCACGAAGTGAGTTCCTGCTGAGATTGTTCCGCTCAGCAGTTCTGCTATCTGCTTGCCGGTGACATCATATAACCTCACAGCTGCGTCCCCTTCCTGCGGTATGGTAAAGCTGAACTGTGTCCCCGCGTTAAAAGGATTCGGATAATTCTGTCCAAGCGCAAAATCTGTAACAGTGTTTTCGTTTCCTGCTGTTCCGGCAGAGGTCAATCCTGTGAGAGGAATCCGGTAAACTCCGCGGCCGTGTGTTGCTGCGAAAAGCATTCTGTCAACTGGCGAGTATGCAAGATCCATAACCAGGAACGATCCGGGAATGCCATTGTTCAGCAGATTCCAGTTTGCTCCCCCGTTGAAAGAAACAAACACACCAAGATCATTTCCCACAAACAGGTGATCTCGGTTTTCCGGATCAATAATAACCGCTGAGGTTGGGACATCGGGGAGATTTCCGCTGATATCAGTCCAGGATGCTCCCGCGTCTGTCGACTTATATAGGTGCGGAGTACCGTATCCCGAAAATGTTACGTATACAATCCTTGAATCCGCCGGATCAACTGATATATCCACCGGGTAGCGGTCAGGCAGTGATGAGGTTATGTTCGTGAATGTAGTTCCGCCGTTGGTACTGCGGAAAACCTCTGCCCGTCTGACATACGGCGCTGTTGTTATATATACCGTATCAGGATTAGTGTAAGAGATAGCTATTGAAAGCACAGGATCACCGTTAACCGGCGCACCGCTGTTAAGCGCCGTCCAGTTATTGCCTGCATTGGTTGACTTATAAAAATATTCGCCGCCGCCATAGAGTATTTTACCGTTCGACGGTGCAACAAGAAACTGTCCGTTAAACGCCGGATTTGAAGAAGGAGGTGCAATGCCTGACCAGTTTAACCCTTTATTTGTGGATCTTCGTATTGATAAATACTGCGAAGAGCCATACATGGTATCGGTATTGGTATGGCTTATCTGCGTGCAGCAGCCGTCACCGCCGAGAACTCTCCGCCATGCAACCGTGCCTTCCCATATTGCAGTTGCATTATCCTGCATGCCGCCTATTGCGCGCGTGGTATCTGCCTTCGAAACACCGAAACGTTTATAAAACTGCGTGCTCTGATATCCTCCGTTCAGTCCTGAAAACGTTTCACCAAAATCTGTCGTTCTGAAAACTCCCCCGTCATTGCCGAAGTAAACAATGTTCGGATTAGTTGGATGTATAGCATACGCATGATGGTCAGCATGAGAATAATCGGGAGGGCCTTCCGGTCCGCCAACGGGAGGAACACCAAAATCCCACAGGTACCAGTATGATTTTTGTGAAAAGTTTGTACCGCCGTCTGTGGATTTATATACATCAACTCCGGCAGTAAGAATTTTTGATGGGTCGGTCGGATGCGGAACCACAAAGTGAGAGAACCATCCCTGATAAGTGGCATAGTCATCGGTATTAACCACCGTCCATGTCGCGCCAAAGTCTGTTGATTTCGCGAGATTCGTTCCCGCGCCTGATGTTTCACCGAAACCGATGCTTGCCCACACAATATCCGGATCAGACTCGAACCCGGCCAGAAGAGTCTTCCCGCCGTAGGAAGCCGGCAGACCTGATGTTATTTTCAGCCAGGTGGCTCCGCCGTTGGTTGAACGGTATATACCGTTGCCCGAGGAGTTCAGGTTTCCGTGTGCTGAGATTATGGTATCCGGGCTGTTGGGATGTATCAGCAGATCGGTAGCCATGATGACCGGATGCACCAGAGTCCACGCACCGCCCGCGTTGGTTGATTTATATATACCCTCCGTGGTTGCCGCAAAGAGGATTTCCGGGTTCACCGGATGTATCCGTATCATCTGCACGCCCCGCTTCTGATTATAGCTCCAGTCAAGTGACTTCGTCCAGGTATCTCCTCCGTCCGTGGTCTTCAGAATGCCAATTCCGTAACTGCCCCTTGTTGCCCTGATGCTCAGCCCGCCGATTGAATTCTGGTACGCGTACACCTCGCCGGTTCCGATATATATAATTTCAGGATTGTCATAGTTTATCGCTATTGCACCAACACCATTTACCGGATATCCTGTTTCAATATATTCCCATGCCTGCACGCCGGCTCCTCCGGTGGTGCTTCTCCATAATCCGCCGCTGGCAGCACCCGCGTAGATTATATCCGGATTCACCGGATCAATGGCAATGGAGATGGTTCTGCCGCCGATATTCTTCGGGCCTATATCCTGCCATTGGTTGTTCAGGATCATGCTCTGTTTTGAAAACTCAGCCTGTATCTGCTCGTATGCGCGGTAGTAAGCAGCTTCCGGTATATCATCCTCAGGATAAGCCCGCTCCCGCTGCCAGGAATGCATCGCTTTCATCGCGCCGGACTGTTTGATATGCTTAAATGGATTGAAATTTTTATAATACAGTCCGTACTCAATACCGAGTATGGTGAATCCGCAGATAATTACGGGAATGATAAACAGGGTGAGCAGTTTCATGGCAGCAGCTTTCGTTTTTTCAGTATGGAATGTGATGCATACACAAAAATAGTCAATATCCCGATAACTTGTATTTATATGCGGATTTCGTGATTATTATTCTGTTGGAAATCACACCGGTTAGTCCTCCTTTCTGTAAATTTGCTGACAAAATAAATGAATACACAGAAAAACTCCATCCCCCGTGCAGTGCGGTTCGTCAAAGAATTCCGAACCGGTTCATCGCTTCCGTTTCTGATTGAAGCAGATGACGGAATGAGTTATGTAGTTAAACTTCATGGCGCCGGTGAAGGAAAACTCTCCATGATTACCGGAATGGCTGCATCACGGATTGCCGGTCTGCTGGGCATTCCGGTTCTGCCCGAACTGCTGATTGACTTTAACCCTGCCATCATCCCGACTGAAGCTGATCCGGAAATTATTGACCTTGCCGCAAGAAGCGGAGGCATTAACACCGCAACCCGCTTTCTGCCTGACGCAAAACCGTTTACTGAAACGATGAATGTTTTCAGCCGTGAAGAAAAAGACATGATTTTTCTCACCGATCTGCTGCTTATGAATATAGACCGCACCAGTAAAAATCCGAATATTCTCTGCGGCAGCTCTTCTGCTTTCTGCTATGATTATGCTCTTTCAATGTCGGTACGAAGTATCTTTGAACCCTCAGCCGCTTCACCTGAAAAACTGCTCCCCCTGCTTAAACGGCATATTTTCTGGCATGAGCAAATTCAGCCCGATCAGTTTTTACAGCGCATAACTAATATTAATGCCGGCCGGATTGCGTCTCTGGCTGAATCCCTTCCCAATGCCTGGTTCCCCGGTTTTACTCTTCAGGAGCTAACGGAGAAACTCTTTTCGCTCATCAGCGGCAGCACAGCGCTCAGCGATAAACTTGATGCGCTCAGCCGGATACCCTCCGAAAGTGATGAAGAAATCAGACGAAAAAATCTGAATGCACGGCAGGCATTTATGGATAAATTCGGCAAAATTTAATACGATAACTCCCCGCTAAAGCGGTTTGGTTAGTATATTGCGGAATCCCTAACAAACTTTCTTTATGTCAAAATCAGACGCAAGCGTACAGATTGAATATCTGAAAAAACATCTGCCGGAATATTTCGGTGAAATATCGGCGGAGGTATTCACAGAAATCAGCCGTCATATTCAGTGGCTCCGTGTTGAACGCGATCAGATTCTCTTTAACGAGGGGGATCCCGGTGACAGCATGTATATACTTTTCAGCGGCCGGCTTCAGGTTTACAGCGGGAAGGGTAAACAGCACAAACTGCACGGGTATATCCTTCAGGGAGAAAGTGTGGGTGAAATGGCCCTCATTGCCAACGAACCCCGCTCCGCTACCGTCCGCGCGATGCGTTCTTCTCTCCTGATTAAAATTCAGGCTGATGATTTTAAGGGACTGGTGCACAAATATCCCGAACTGTTGTATAACATCACGCGCGATATTATCGGACGGCTCAGAAAATCCAACCTCGCGCTCAGCCAGAACTTCACGCCGAATAATATCCTTTTTATTCAGGGAAGCCAGGATATTGATATAGATGCGTTTCTGCAAAACTTTACCGGCAAGCTCAGGCCCTACGCGGCTACCCGGCTGGTTACTCCTAAGTCTCTCAAAAAACCCGTTTCTGAATTCAATGATGAAGAGCTGAGAAATCTTCTCAATACCATGAACAAACTTGAACGCAAGTATCAGCACGTTCTGGTTAGCTGCCCTTACGGCGATACCGGATGGCTAAAGATGGCGGGGCAGATTGCTGACCGGGTTTATCTTCTTGTTGATTTTGACAGCGCGGAAACCGTTACCCGCTTTGAACATGAAGTGCTTGCGTATATAAATCAGGAATACACCAAGATAGAAATTGTCTTCTGCCACCGCACCGGAAAGAAACCTGAAAAAACTTCTTTCTATAAAAAGCTCCGGGGCAACGCAGATCATTATCATATACGTCTGCAGGAAGATAAAGATTTCGCGCGGCTTGCCCGTATTGTCTCCGGCAATGCCATTGCGCTTGTGCTTGGCGGAGGGGGAGCACGCGGTCTTTCTCACCTCGGTGCGGTAAAAGCGCTTGAAGAACATAACATCCCTGTTGATCTGGTCTGCGGCACCAGTGCGGGCTCAACCATCGCCTCCGGTGTGGCGCTTGATATGGATGCTGACACACGTTACCGGCTTTCAAGTTACTTTATTAAACGCAAACCCTTTATTGATATTACCCTTCCGGTATTTTCTGTTCTCGCGGGCAGGAGAGTAAACACAGCGCTTAAAGAAATCTTTAATGAAACCCAAATGGATGATACCTGGATAAATTTCTTTACTGTAGCGAGCAATATATCCAAGATCAGTCCAGAGGCAATCATGAGCGGCCCTATCTGGAAAGCTATCCGTGCATCGCTATCCCTCCCTGCTCTTCTGCCGCCGGTTATCAGCAATAAAGAAATTCTGGTTGACGGAGGGATATTCAACAATGTACCGATTGATATGATGAAAAATTTCTTCAAGTGCAGGGTGATTGCAGTAAACGTAAGCGCATCGCCGGAGTATTCAATCATACATGATGAATTCCCCGGACCCTTGAAATATAAATTCAAACGTCTAATCGGAAAAGAAACCGGTTCTTATCCCGGATTCTTTGATATTATCTCTAAACTGACCACTATTGCCAGCAGCAGCAAGTTCGAAAAAGACTACCACCTTGCCGAGATTGTCCTTCATCCCCCCGTAGAAAAATATGATATGATGGAGACCGATAAACTGGATGAGATTATGAAAGTGGGATATGAATATACAATATCCCGAATAGAGGAGATTAAAAAAGCAGTACTTTATTAATGAATAATTAATAATGAAGAATTATTCTCTCTGCATTAATTTTCAATCTGTTAAAGTCTGCGCTGCTTTTGCATCCGGTTAAAATAAGTTTACTGTTTAATTTCAGCGTTTATCTGCGAAATCTGCGGGAAACTTCCTGTCTGCATCGCACACAGAAAATTAAAGTATTAGTGTGTGTTACATTACTCTTTGCACCTTTGCGCGAGAGATATGCAGGCGGTGATATAATTAAGGTATGAACCATGAATAGCACTTCATAATTCATACCTCATAATTCATACTTAAAATGGCAGGTCTTTGTCTTCCGGCATCGGGAGCGGCGGAGGCGGGGGCGGTGAGAATGAACGTGACGGAGCAGATGCAGTATATTCCCCGTCAATAGCGCCTGACTGTCCGGCCGGCTCTATTTTCCATGCTTTGGCATCGGTGTACCATTTTCCGTTGTACTCACGGCTTTCAACATCAAAATATACATCTATCATATCACCCGGCTTAAACCTGTTGATGTCAATTTTATCACCCCAGACCAGCACACAGATTTTTCTGGGATACTGTCCTTCAGTTTCGACAATTACTTCCTGTTTCTTCCATGGGCCGTTTTTTCCTTCGCCTGTCTGCGCCGGATTAACCTGCACCAATCTAACTATCTGATTCATTCTTCTTCCTTGTTTTTATAAAAATAAAAAGGCTCCCCGGCTCATAACGTGCACCGGGGAGCTTATATTGCTCAGTATATACTTGTTTTAAGCGTTCTGTTTTGCTATCAGGTTGAGTGCGCTGCCCGCCTTGAACCAGTCGAACTGACGTTCGTTAAATGTGTGGTTCAGTTTTATTTCGTCGGTTGTTCCGTCGCTGTGCTTCACAACTAACGTAACCTGTTTGCCCGGAGCGAATTCAGTAAGGCCTTTCAGACTTACTTTGTCGTCCTCTCTGATTTTATCATAATCAGCCGGATTAGCAAAAGTCAGAGGCAGCATTCCCTGTTTCTTCAGGTTGGTTTCGTGAATACGCGCGAATGACTTCACAATGATAGCTCTTCCGCCAAGGAATCTCGGCTCTAACGCTGCATGCTCACGGCTTGAACCTTCTCCATAGTTCTCATCACCCACAACAACCCAGTTCTGACGGCGTGCTTTGTAGTCACGCGCAACTTCAGGAACTGACTTTGTTTCACCGGTGAAGAAATTCTTTACTTTTCCTGCTTCACCGCTGTAGGCGTTTATTGCGCCGATGAACATGTTGTTGGATATATTATCCAGATGTCCGCGGTACTTAAGCCACGGACCGGCCATGGATATATGATCCGTTGTGCACTTGCCTTTAGCTTTAAGCAGCACAGTCATATCTTCAAGGTCTTTTCCTTCCCACGGAGCAAACGGAGCAAGAAGCTGCAGGCGGTCGCTTGCAGGGCTGACCTTCACATCTACTTTAGATCCGTCTTCAGCCGGTGCTATATATCCGCTCTCGCCGCCGTCAAATCCTTTTGAAGGAAGTTCCGCGCCGGTTGGCGGATCAAGTTTTACTTTCTCTCCTTTTTCGTTTACCAGTTCATCAGTCATCGGGTTGAATGAAAGTGATCCTGCAATAGCAAATGCGGTAGTGATTTCAGGACTTGCAACAAAAGCGAGTGTTTCCGGATTTCCGTCATTCCGCTTTGCAAAGTTTCTGTTGAATGATGTTACGATGGTGTTCTTTTCACCAGTCTTTACATCCATGCGTTTCCACATACCAATACATGGTCCGCATGCGTTAGCAAGTATCACACCGCCAATACCTTCAAGTGCCTGAAGCTGTCCGTCACGTTCAATAGTAGCGCGAACCTGCTCGGAGCCCGGAGTAATGGTGAACTGTGCCTGAGTCTTCAGCCCTTTAGCTACTGCCTGCTTGGCAAGACTTGCCGAGCGGTCTATATCTTCATAACTTGAGTTGGTGCAGCTTCCGATGAGTGCTACGCTTATTTTATCTGGATATCCTTTTTCTTTTACTGCTTCTTTCAGTTTTGAAATAGGCCATGCGAGATCAGGTGTGAATGGTCCGTTAACATGCGGCTCAAGTTCGCTTAAGTTAATTTCAATGACCTGATCAAAATATTTTGCGGGGTCTTTAACCACTTCCGGATCATCGTTAAGTTCATGGCAAAGTTCATCTGCAATTGCGGCGACATCTGCTCTTCCGGTTGATTTCAGATATGCAGCCATCTTTGCGTCATATGGGAATACTGATGTGGTAGCTCCGATTTCAGCACCCATGTTGCAGATAGTTCCTTTTCCGGTGGCGGATATACTGTAAGCACCTTCTCCGAAATACTGAACAATTGCTCCCGTCCCTCCTTTTACGGTGAGGATGCCTGCAACTTTAAGAATTACATCTTTTGGTGATGCCCATCCGGAAAGTTTACCCGTCAGTTTAACACCGATGAGTTTGGGCCATTTGAGTTCCCACGGCATTCCTGCCATAACGTCAACCGCATCCGCTCCGCCTACGCCGATTGCGATCATACCCAGGCCGCCGGCATTAGGGGTGTGGCTGTCAGTACCAATCATCATTCCGCCCGGAAAAGCATAGTTTTCAAGCACCACCTGATGGATGATACCTGCACCCGGTTTCCAGAAGCCGATGCCATATTTCTGGCTGACACTCTCGAGGAAATCATACACTTCTTTGTTCTCTGAGTTTGCACGGTCAAGATCTTCGCGGGCTCCGGTCATTGCCTGGATCAGGTGATCGCAGTGAACTGTGGAGGGAACCGCGGTAGTTTTCTTGCCGGCTGACATAAACTGCAGCAGAGCCATCTGAGCGGTAGCATCCTGCATGGCAACGCGGTCTGGTGCCAGATCAGCGTAGTCTTTTCCGCGTGTCAGTTCTTTGGTAACGGGATCAAAAAGGTGAGCGTAAAGAATCTTTTCGGTATAGGTAAGCGGTCTGCCGAGCACTTTTCTGGCTGTTTCAACTTTCGCTTTCAGACCGGCATAAACCGTTTTAATCATGTCAAGATTGGCTGTCATTTGGTTTCCTCAGTTGCAATAAAGTTAATTTTAATAATTCGGAAATTACGAAAAATTGACGGGATTTTGGCTGTGGCTTTCCTGATGATTCCCCTGGCTGTGTTGGTTTCCTCGGCTGGGTATCGGTGTCCTCGACTCCGCCCGGACACCGGGTTGGGAAGTCTTCCAGCAGGAACTGCCAAACTGGTTACAAATAAAACTTACATCCATGTAACTTACAAGTTTGTAAGGCGGGTAATAGCCGGTTCTGTGTCCGGCGGAGTGTTCATCATTTTAAATAAAGCAAAAAACACACATTATTCTGACAAATCCTCGTACGGAATTCCGGGCCGGTCCCCGAGCTGGTCCCCGAGCCGATCCCCGAGCCGGTCCCCGAGCGTAGTCGAGGGGAAGTCGAGGGCGGTCCCCGAGCGGAGCCGAGGGCGGTCCCCGAGCGGAGCCGAGGGCGGTCCCCGAGCGGAGCCGAGGGCGGTCCCCGAGCGGAGCCGAGGGCGGTCCCCGAGCGGAGTCGAGGGGGAATACGAAAACTTCACACAACACAGATTCACAACACTAAATCCGCCGTGCAGGGAACTGTATATATAAAAAAAGGACGGTCATATTGACCGTCCTTTTATAATTGTTTCATTTGTCCGGTAGAGACGATGCACTTGTTCCGATGCAATCGGAATGCATCGTCTCTACGTCGGTAAATATTTATTTCGTGCGGATGAACTCTATTCTTCTGTTCTTCGCGCGTCCTTCTTCAGTTGCGTTATCGGCAATCGGCTTGTTCGGACCGTATCCTTTTGCGGTGATGCGGTTCTTATCAACACCCTTGCTGATCAGCCAGTCGCGTACAGCATCTGCTCTTCTCTGTGAGAGTTTCACGTTTGCTGCTTTGCTTCCTTTGTTGTCTGTGTGTCCGGCAATTTCAACAGAAATTTCCGGGAACAGACTGAAGGTTTTCAGCGCCTTCTGAAGGGTTGCTTCTGATTCAGGAGTGATGTCTGCTTTACCGGTTGCAAAGGTAATGCCTTCAAGCACTAATGCAACACCAACAGTTACCACATCATCATTCTTATCAAGCGGATCAGAGGTTCTTCTGATTTCTTCATCATCAGAAACAGAGCCGCCGTCGGTATCACGGTTCAGCGGGTTGGTCTTGTGAGTCATCACTTCATCGTAATCAGAGAGTGAATCACCGTCGGTATCTGCTTTAAGCGGATCGGTCTTATGGGTTTTAATTTCGTCATAATCATTCAGCTTATCACCGTCGGAGTCAGCTTTAATCGGGCTGGTCTTATGAGTCATTACTTCGTCATAATCGCTCAGCTTGTCGCCGTCAGTATCTTTTTCAAGCGGGCTGCTCATATAGGTTTTTACTTCAGCAAAATCATTCAGGCCATCACCGTCGGTGTCTGCCTTCAGAGGATCAGTCTTATATACATTTACCTCATCACCGTCACTCAGTCCGTCACCGTCTGAATCAGGATTCAAAGGATTAGTCTTATACTGTTTAACTTCGCCGTTATCGCCGAGTTTGTCACCGTCAGTATCGCCGTTGAGCGGATTGGTTTTATATACATTAATTTCTTCATTGTCATTAAGACCGTCACCGTCGGTATCAGGATTATTAGGATCGGTTCCGTAAGCAGCTTCTTCGCTGTCAAAAAGACCGTCATTATCATCATCCGGATCATACCATTTATGATTGTAGGTAACGCCGGCGCTCAGGGTCAGATAAGCATCTTTTGGTGAGCCGTCTATATAATAGTTGAGGTTATCGGTAAGTGACTGATTAAACGCAGCCTGAACATCAACTGACCACCAGTCATTAATCTTAAACATGGAACCTGCTCCGAGAGGAATAATACCGGATATTCCGCTTTTATCGGATGATTTTCCGTTAAGCACCATTCTCCAGCCGGAATTGATATCCTTTGTATTGTTATAATACATCAGACCAATACCCGCGAAAAGATAGGGCTGTATTGAACGGTGAAATTCCGGTGCAAACATCAGGCGGTAGTCAATCGGAATCATGAATGATGAGTATTCACCTCCGTCAAAATCTTTACCGGAGTTGGTGCCAAATCCGAGACCAACATCACCGTGCAGATATGCACCGAGGGAATATCTGCCATAAGCACGGAGGAAGTAGGAAAATGTATGCTCTTCAAAGTCGTTCATTGGAAGAACATAGCTGGCGTGTGCACCTGTGGCAATTTTATCCCAAAAAGATTTTTCTTCCTGGGCGTTTGTATTGCTCACTATCATGGAAATAAATAACAATAAAGCTATCCTTTTCAAGATATGCTCCTTTCATTATGTGTTTAGTAAATGTGGCATCCGGACGGGCTTGTTCATCCACAGTGGACTCCAAAACTGCCGGTCAGCCGGTTGTGATAATACCATGAACCATTTTCATTCCCGTCATACATTATCCTTCCCGCCTGATGGCGGAACGTGTTATAATGATTCTGGGAGCAGAGAATTTCATTTTTTCCGTCCCGGCATATTAATACCAAGGACTCAAAACCATCCCGGCAAAACCAGAGCGGTTTTAAGAATTCTGACAGTGATTTCAGGAAAAAATGATTGTAAACCATTACGAGCTGATTACAATGGCGCTATACCCACTCTCATCGCAAATGTTTACCTAAAAATAGAAACTTGAAGGGTAAAATACAATCTGAAGGGGTAATCTAAAACATCGGAGGGGTAAAAAAGTAAAATTTTACGGTTTATGAGGACTGTAACCAATACAGAATGAGGATATAATTCACCCAAAACGGCAGTAGCCGGCACCCGAGTCTGTTCACAAACTAAGGCAAACAGGCCCGTTCGGAAGAAAATTGAGAGCCGCTTTCCTATGACACGAGGGCCCGGTATTTTTACAACCTGCCGATGAGGATTATTATTAATGAGATCAGACCCCCGGCAACAACTATCCCGACACCCAGCGCAATGCGATTCACCAGAGAGTCCCTTCTCAGTTTATTCTTATATGCCTCATCAATATGATCACTCCGGCGCTGATAATCGCCATCTGAAATTTGCCAGTGTGACTTGTTGGTCTTTTTGTTGTTCTGTTTTTCACCCATCTCTCACCATTAATAAAAATTGTAAACAACCTCCCCGGAATGCCGGTAAGGAAATCTTTTGTCCGCAGTAACCCGTCTGAAGCAGATACGCGTTATCGCGTATCTCTGAGAAGAAACATATGCTCACCATTTCTTTAAGCCGGGAAACTCATTCACGCGCAGAATGCTGGTCTTATAATAAACCAATCCTTTTCATCATGAATTATCCGCAATATACAACGCAGGGACGGAATAATTAAAAAGTTTTCAGCGGGCTCTTAAATCAGACGGTGAATGCTTTGTATACGTGGCAAAAGAGTTTATTGGTGAGAATTTTTTTGTGCAGAGTTTCTAAGAACAATAATTTTTCTTCGAATATCCGGAAATGAAAATACCGCCGGAAACATTAACCCATTCATTATAACAGAGGTTATAATAACCCGCGACGGCAGATTATATTGGAGTCCGGTTTACGTATTCTGCTTTTTTCTTAAGATATATACTTTGTCTCCCTCACGGACCCGCTCCTCTGAATAAAATGTTACGAGATCCCCCTTCCCCGCTGAAGCTCCGGCCTGTTCATTCACCCGCATTTCTGCAACAGCTGCCTCCACCACACCGGTCGTCTCACCAATAACCAGCACAGTATCGCCCGCGGCAAGTTCTCCGGCTTCCATTTGTATATATGCAATCTTCGGTGACTTATAGTAGTTGAGCACCCTCCCGAGATACTGTTTCTGGTATTCCGATTCACTTCCGGCAACTTTTGAGATATCACCGCCGTCCGGCAGCCCGAAATAAAACCCGTTTGAGTATCCCCTGTTATATACGGTAAGGAGTTCTTCTCCCAGTGATGATTTCATTCCCTCAGTAAGTGTTCCGTCAAAATATGCGTCAATAGCACGGCGGTACACGGAGGTTACTTTTGCCGCATATTCAGGGCTCCGCTTTCTCCCCTCAATCTTAAATGCATGAATGCCCGCCTCTATCAGCTTTTCAATAAACGGAAGTGTATTCATATCCTTTGCTGACATCACATAATCCTCACCCAAAAGAAGCGAATAATCCTTTTTGCCGTCATAAATCTCATACTCCCTCCGGCAGGGCTGCATACAGTCCCCCTGGTTAGCGCTGCGCCCAAACAGCTCATGGCTCATGAAACATCTTCCGCTCACAGCAACGCACATGGCCCCATGAATAAAGGTTTCTATTTCTACATCAACACTTTCTTTTATTTTGATGATCTCTTCAAGCGTGCACTCCCGTGCAAGGACGATCCTCCTGGCCCCCAGATTTTTATAAAACTTTGCTGAACCCGAATTGGATATACTTGCCTGCGTGGATATACAAAACGGCATCTCATGTTCTATGCACTTCTGAATTACCGCGGTATCCCAGCAGATAATCAGATCAACCCCCGACTGCTTTGCCGCCTGCATAACGCCGTCAAGTTCGCTTATCTCCTCTTCCATGACAATACTGTTAACCGTAAGATGCACCTCCGAGCCCTTGCTATGGCAGAGAGAAACTATCTCCGGCAGCATATCAGCGGTAAAATTTGCCGCGGTTGCTCTCATGTTAAGTTTTTCGATGCCAAGATACACCGCGTCAGCGCCGGCATTAAGCACAGCATTCAGCATAGTCATGTTTCCCGCCGGAGCGAGCAGTTCAGGTTTTTGTAATGGTAAATTCATGTTCCAAAAATACGCAATCAGTCCCCGTGCAAAAAGATGAAAGTAGCGCTTCTTGCCAACATTAAGCTGATCTCCCGGAATCACTGAATCAAAAATTTCCGCCTTTGTCCTCTTCTTCTTTTTCTCTAAGTTTCATAAATTAATCCTGTTAATAATTTCTCATAGAGCATCACACTTCAGATATCAAGAGCAGACTTCATGAAAAAACTCATTCCTTTACTGGCCTTTCTCATCACTCTCAGCATTATTCCGCTGCTTAATGAGAGGGAAATCCTTCCTCCTGTCAGCATCGGAGACCTGAATAATCCAAACTCACGTGCTGAATATGACTACCTTGTCATGCGCGATCCTGTGCGGGATGAGATTCCCTCCGGCATCCGCAAAAGAGAAACCAGCCTCAGCCGCCGGCTTGAGACCTATGAGTCATTCCATCTGGCTAAGGGAGTACAGGTTTTTTCTTTGAACTGGGCAGAACGCGGTCCTGATAACATCGGAGGAAGAAGCCGTGTCTTTGCCGCTGATATTGAAAATACCGGTGTACTTATCGCCGGAGGGGTTGCCGGAGGCATCTGGAAATCAACCGATGACGGCGCAAGCTGGCGCCTTAAACTCCGCCCCGAACAGTCCCACTCAACAAGCTGCATTGCCCAGGATACCCGTGACGGAAAAACCAATATCTGGTATGTAGGCACCGGTGAGTTCCGGGGCTCAACCACAAACAACACCCGGTGGGGCTCCTTTTATCACGGTGACGGTATATATAAATCAACCAATAACGGTGAGACGTGGGAAATTCTCCCCTCAACCTCGAGCGGCACCCCGCATATCCCCGATGCATTTGATTTTATCTGGAATGTGGCTGTTAATCCCGCCAATACCCTTCAGGATGAGGTTTTTGCCGCAACCTGGCGCGGTATATACCGCTCTGTTAACGGCGGTGAAACCTGGAGTGTTGCAAAAGCCTCCGACCCCGGAACGGTAAACACTCCAACGGTCACTACCGATGTTATTGTTACCCCGTCAGGTGTGATTTACGCGCACACCCGCGAAAGCGGCGTTCTGAAACTCTGGCGCTCCGAAGATGGTGTGAACTGGTCATCAATCGCACCGGCAAATTTCCCTTCCGCCAGCGGCAGAGTGGTCATGGCTTATGCTCCCTCTGATGAAAATATTATATATGTCTTTGTGCAGGGGCCTGATAATACCCCCGTCGTGGCTGGTCATCAGCTCTGGAAATATACACACGCTGCAGGAGGCGGAACATGGGAAAACCGCGCGCAAAACCTGCCTTCAGACCTTTCCACTCAGACTGGCTATGATATGACCATTCATATCAAGCCCGATAATCCGAACTTCATTCTGATCGGCGGCACAAATCTTTACCGCTCCACTGACGGATTTACTTCAACCGCGAACACTGATGTTATAGGAGGTTATCCTTATTATCCGGAAGGAAATCATCACCCCGATATACAGGGAGGAATGTTTAAACCAACAAACACTAATATATATTACTCCGCTACCGACGGCGGACTTCACCGCGCGGATAACATTTCCATGCCCGGCTCCATGGTGTGGACTTCACTTAATAACGGTTACAACGTAACGCAGGTCTATTCCGTGGCAATCTCTCCTGACAGCGGCGATAATATGATTGTAGCCGGAGCTCAGGATAACGGTTCGCTGGCTACAGACTCTTCCGGCCTCTGGTATCTTATATATGGCGGAGACGGTACTGTACTTGAACTACCGCCGCTGGCTGATAACCGCATGTATACTCAGTATCAGAACGGTCCATTTCACCGGCAGACCCGCCAGCAGACTGAAGTCACTACACTGACTCCGAGCGGAAGCACCCGGGCGCTTTTTGTAAACCCAATTGCGCTTGATCCATCCAACTCAGATATCCTATACTACGGAGCCGGCAAAACCAGTTCTCCGGTTATTTACAGCGGTATATGGAGGAATTCCAATATCACACAGGGTACAACTACCAGCGGGTGGACGGCTATTAGTGTAAGTGATGTCGGAAACGTAAGCGGCTGGACCCGCCGCGTGAGTGCCATCGGTGTTTCGAAAGAGAACACCCCCCATACCGTATATATCGGTTCAACTGACGGCATCATCAAACGCATTGATAACGCTCACTCTGCCGCTCCCGGGGCCTTCCTGGTTACTCCTCCTGATCTGAACGGAGGAACTGCTCAGGGTGGATTTGTCCGCTGCATCGCAGTTGACCCGAAAAACTCCATGCGCGCGCTTGCTGCATTCGGTAATTATAATTTCAAGAGTCTCTGGCTCACCACCGACGGCGGGCTCAGCTGGACTGATGTCGAGGGTAATATATCCGGCGAGGATGGTCCTTCTGTCCGCTGGGCAACGTTTGTTTACAGCGGAAGCGAACTGCACGTCTTTATCGGCACAAGCATCGGACTTCTCATGACAACCCAGCTTCAGGGCTCAGCCACTCAGTGGGTTCATGCTGCATATAACGAAATCGGAAATGTGCCTATTGCATATCTGGATTACCGGGAGTCTGACAGAACCCTTGCTGTCGGAACTCACGGACGCGGAGTCTTTACCGTTACTTATCCTCTGCTGCCTTCGGATGTACGATCTGAAAACGGCACCGTTTCTGATTTTACACTCAGCCAGAATTATCCGAACCCCTTTAACGGGACAACAAGGATTCGGTTTACCATCCCTCCCCGGCAAGGGAGTGAGCGGGTTAAAACAACCCTGAAAGTATTTGATATTACAGGAAAAGAAGTGGCGCTTTTGATTAATGATGAACGCAGCGCAGGTGATTATTCGGTTAATTTCAGCACTGATGATATAAAAGGACGCGGCTCATTAAACAGCGGTGTCTATCTTTATCAGCTTACCGCTGGCAATATGAAGCTTTCAAAAAAGATGATTTTGCTTAAATAATTCACGACGAATGCAGAGACACGCCGCGGCGTGTCTCTACCGATGTGCTACGACTTCAAAACAGTCACATTATGCATATACTGAAGAGCGGGAGCACCTATGCTTCCCGAGGACAGGTCACGACCTGTCCCCACAATGTTGTTTCCGGGATTTGGCCTTTGTACAGACACGCCGCGGCGTGTCTCTGCAGGGTTATATATTTTACAACACGAATCATTAATTTTTAATCCCGTAACTTGTACATTGTACATTTTTATCCCCAATTACTAATTCCTAATTACTAACTACTAATTATATAATCAGTTTTCCTCTGAAGCCCCTTGCTGCATAATATGACTGCACCCCGTTATGATAAATAAACACCCGGTTATATCGCCTGTCACCAAAAATCGCCCCGCCAAGCTTTCTTACCTCTTCTGATGTTTTTAGCCAGCTTGAAGTTTTTGTATCAAAACTTCCCAATTTTTGCAAATCATAGTAATCCGCCTCGGTCAGCAGTTCAATTCCCATTTCCTCTGCCATCCCAACTGCACTGCCTGAAGGTTTATTTTCCTTTCTCGAATCAAGCGCTTCCTGGTCATAGCAGAGACTCCTCCGCATCGGGGACTCCGCCGAGCAGTCCATGAATATATACTCTCCGGTTTTGGCATCATAGCCTGTTATATCCGGTTCTCCACCGGTTTCTTCCATTCTGAACAGAGAGACGAGTTTGTCCGGATGTGCTTTCAGCTTTTTTTCGGCATGTGCCCAAAGCACCGTCTTGTGGCGCTTCATGTTATCTTCAAACCGTTTGTTCAGTATCAGCAGCAATTCTTTCTGCTGCGATGCGGTGAGTGATTTCTTCATGCTCATGCTCCTGGGTTAATTTCTGATGAATTATTACTACCGCGAAAATAAAAAGATTCCGCTTTGCGTCAAACAGACAGGCATTTTCCCCATACCGCTTCCGTATGTCTGCCTGTATCACTCCTCCGGATTTTTATTTCCCGGATTTGTTCATCTGTGTAAATAAACTTTTAAAGAAAAGCAGCATAAGCACAAAGTAGAGGGCGGCTAGAAATAACACCCCTCCGAGAAGATAAGCTGCAGTCTGCAAAAAGTCAAACTCGTATATAGTATAGGATTTTATCTGGTACGCATCTATTTCCTCCGGTTTATTATTTTCCGTTACGCCAATAACTTTCTTCACCGGAGCCAGATAGATAACTCCCTCCTTATCTGTCTGTATCAATATATTGTTTTTAAGCAACAGTGCTTCAGGATAATATATTGTGTTATATTTCAGCGTATCAGCCGGAATAACTGCCGGAAGGGAACGGTACAACAGTTTTATACTGTCCGGATTCACGGTATAAAGTTTTCCTTCTGTAGTTATGCAGGAAACTTTCTTTGTCTTTTCATCATAGCGAAAACCCCCTTCATTGCATCTGAGCGACAGGCCATTACTCAGATGAATTTCTTTTGCAAGGCTTATTTCTTCAGGGCTGAATGGTTTCCCTTCCGGATATGCTCTTATCATTTCCTTCAGTAATTGCATATAGAGAACAAATTCCCTCCCTTCTTTGCTTTTACCCTTCAGATGTGCCGGTATCACCTTAAGCATCCCCTTTGATGTATTAAATATAATCGTCTCGCCTGTTTCAAGTGTTACCGAATTCATCCGAAAACCATCGGAGTAGTTTTCCTCCGGATTGAAAGCCGCCGACTCAAGCGAAAAACAAGCCGTCAGATTCAGATGCGCCGCGGCAAGCAGTATAATCAGTGTCCGGCGTAGCACTGAGGGTTTACATACGTTGTTCATGACAATTTTCTCCTGTTAATTCTTTCACTTTGCCGCTGTTCAGCGGTGAATGTAAAATCTTATAACTCTGTTTATGCTGATCAACCGGTTCCGGCACCATCTTATCACAGATACATCTTTGGTATTTTTACTGCCTTGAAACAATGGAATCTCAGCAACTTTAAGGTTTAACCCGCACACCTGTATTACTCGGGTCGCTGTGATCATGCTCAAAAATATCAACCAGAACAGCAATCAGAACCGCCCCCAGAATCCAGGATAATCCATATATAGCACTTTTGACCAGATCATACTGGTATACAGCAATTGATTCCACTTCATTGATATCAATTTCTGCCTGAATATTATCAACTGTGGTTCCGGTAATTTTCTTCTCCTGCTCAAGGTATCGCACTCCCTCCTGACCCGTTCTTACCACCAGATTACTCATCATCAGCAATGCCTGCGGATAATACACAGTATTGTTCTTCAGCGTATCCATATTTATTACCTCCGGAAACGAAAAGTACATCAGCTCAATGCTGTCTGGGTTTATGATATATTCTCTTCCCTGCCAGGAGACACCGGATACCTTCCCCGTTCTTTCGTCAAATCGGAATCCCTCCTGATTGCATCGCGCGTAAAGTCCGTTCAGCAGATGCACTTCTTTGGCTAGAACGATTTTCTCCTTGCTAAAAGCTTTTCCTTCGGGATAGTAAGCAATCATTTCCCTGACCGAAGCAATATTAGCGGTAAAATCCTTCTCTTTGACGGTTTTTCCTTTCAGCCGCGCCTCCACATTCTGATGCATTCCTTTTTCATTGTTAAATACTACAATTTCGCCGGATTTCAGTCTGAGGAAATGAATCAACTCTTCATCATACGTATCCGAATCAGCATTATATACTACCAATGTTACTGTCTGACACCCCGCAAGATTCAAATGCGCCGCGGCAAGCAGCATAATCAGTATCCGCCTCGGCAATGCAGGTTTATCAGCATGCTTCATCATGAACTCCTTTCAGAAGATACCATCAGGCAATAATGCGCCGGAAGACCCGGCCAGATATATGAGCGTCAAAACTCCCAGGGTAACCCCGCTGTAGAACAACACATCCGGCATCCCGCTTTCTTCAGTTATTACCGCAGAACTTACATCGGAAATATTTATCGTGTGGTATCTTCCGCTTTCGGTTATTCCCTCAACTGTTAGTCCGCTTTCGGAAATGCTGATTCCCTGATCGTTCAATGTATAAAGCCTGTTATCAGGCAGTACGAGAACTCTTTTAACATTTCTTTCCCCCTGGTTTATAATTTTCTCTAAAGCAGCAGTATCCGCGGCAGTGATATATACCTTGCGTATCATTGCCGGACTCATGCTAAAGAACTGCCCGTCATCGGTCCGGCCGGTAATACCGCCTGTTTTCTGATTGTAAATAAACCCGGCTGTGTCGGGCCTGACCAGAATATTGTTGGTGAGTTCTATTTCTTTTATACTGCTGATCAGTCCGGGCGAAAAGTCATGTGAGGCAGGTCTGCTGGTATGTAGTTCGCGGATTAGGGTCAGAGGAATTCTAACGGGAGTGCCATCTTCCAGTATTCCGCTGATGCGTGCTGAGTTATAACGTACCCTCCCCCCTTCGTAGTTGAATACAACCTTCTTCCCTGTTTTTAAAATCAGTGATGCAACCTTCCCTTCGTCCTTACTCAGCTGCTCCCCCTGAAGTACTGTCTCATAGGAGGAACTGCATCCCGTCAGTAATAGCAGCACAGCAGTAAGAATCCGGCTGAGACTCTCCCTCTTTCTTCCGATCCTGAAATTCATCACAATCCTTTCCGGAGTTTCCATGAACTAACCGCATAAGAGCGGATTATTTTTACCGCAAATCTATGGTACCCCGGAAAGTGAGTTGTCACAGAATTGTAAAATTTCAGTTGTAAACAGGCTTAGACTATTCTCTCCTCATATCTAGTATTCTTACACACTCCTCAGATGGAACTTTGTCTTAATACTTCTTAACGGTTCTTCTCCTTAAACATCAGCAGCAGTTCCTGTGCTTCCGAGGGATTTTCTGAAAATTCACGCCCTGTCAGCGGAGTATTGAGGAACTTATTATATCCCGGAAGTGCAAGCACTTCGGGGGAGTTCAGGCTGCGGAAACCCATTGACCAGTCCGCGAACTGCCGCTCTTCTTCATATCCATCGAGGATTACAATAGTTCCCCCGTGGCGTATATCAAGCGATATTTTGTCATACAACTGTTTTACTGCTTCTTCCTCCCCCTCAAGCATCTGCATAAAGTTACCGTCTTTATAAAGAAGAATTCCGCTTATATTCAGCTTTTTATTATTGCGCCTGCTTACTTCCAGAAGATCCTCAAGGTCTTTTTGTGCAAATGGAACTGTTGCTGAACTGACATAAACTAAAAAATAGAACATAAAGAGCTCATGTGTTTTATAAGTATGTATTACTGTTATTTCTTTTTCCGGTTCCAGGCCGGTTTTTGTTTCAGAATCGTTTTATAAACCGGACAATCAGCGCCGTGTGCACCCGGCAGATAACCGGTGCTCATTAAAAACTCATTAACAATCTCCCCGCCGGTGAACCGGAAAGTTTTCTTAAAAAGCTTAGTCCATTCCTCCCTGCTCAGGGGATGATGCACATCCAGCCAGTTCTTAAATGACCCGTACTCCTTCTGAAGCTCAAGAATCACTCCGGCATTGTGAATAGCCGCTTCTATCTTCAGACGGTTGCGGATGATGCCGGCATCATTCATCAGGCGGTTAAAATCCCCGGCCCCGTAGGAGGCAACCTTCCTTATGGAAAAACGATTATATGCTTTTCTGAAATTTGTCTGCTTGTTAAGAATGGTTGTCCAGCTCAGTCCCGCCTGATTAATCTCAAGCACGAGCCGTTCAAAAAGCTCATTGTCATTTTCAATGGGGAATCCGTATGCAGTATCATGATACATACGGTGAGGGTCTCCGGGAGCAAGGGTCTCAGTATACTCGCAGTAGGTCCTGGGTTTATCCTTGGGCATTGCCTTTGTTATGCTTCCTGTTTTTATAAATGCAAATGATTTACCTGTCAAATATAGTTAATCGTACCTCAGATTGTTCCGCCGGCCAGGACCAGGCAAGGAATATGTAACCTTATCGCCTACGGGAGTCCTGAATCTTTTCCTGATGCTATTTCCGTTTTACTTTGTATTTTTATTAGCTGTATTTTTATTAACTGATCTGGAGGGAGTTAAACACTCCTTCGCTGCATAAGAGGTTCACTTAAGCGTACAAATGCGTTGCTATTACCGTTTTTTGATCCCTGTAATGATTCTCATGGCGGCTTTGATTCCGCTGGAGGAAAATTATATATATTCCCAGCAGCCGATTCATTCTTTCCGGGGGAATTATCCGGCTCCTGAGGACTCAGCCCGGGTGGCCGGACTTCTTGACTCCGCCTGGGTAAACCGCAGCAATAATCCTTCTGTCTCTATCAAATTTGCTCTTGAGGGCATTAAGACAGCGGAATCCTATGATGATCAGTGGAGCCAGGCACAGGGACTCGGGTATCTTTCGGTTGCCTACAACAATCTTGGCGCCTATCAGCTTGCGATGAACACCATCACCAAATGCCTTGCAGCCGGTGAGCAGATAGGCGATACCGTGATCATTGCCTACGCGTATAATACCCGCGGGGATATATATACCAGTCTGGAGCAGTTCCCTGAAGCAATTGAAAGCATCGGAAAAGCAATCGTTCTCTTTAATAAAATTGGCCACAAGAGAGGCCTTGCCTATACGGAAATTCTCCTCGGACGAGTTTATCTGAAGCAGGGCAATTATAAAGACGGACTTGCATATTTCCAGAAAGCACTCAGCCGTTCAATCGAGATTCCCGATTCCACAATGTATGCCCGCATCCTGCTTGATATTGCCAAATTACGGCTGGAAACAGGAGAGTATGAAGAAGCGCTGAAAAACTACAGCCATTTGAATGAACTCTACACTCTCAGCAATTACAAAAAAGGACTGGCCGAAACACTCAGCGGTATGGCCCGTGTTTACCTGAAAGCGGGAGATTACAAAAGCGCTTCCTCTTCAGCAGTTAAATCTCTGCAAATACACCGGAGTATTCCGAATCAGGAAGGAGAAATCAGCCAGCTGATTCTGCTCTCTTCTATATATACCACCGCGAACAATCTCACCCTTGCCGCCGAATATCTTGATTCGAGCCTTCAGTTAATCCGCCCCTCCGGAAGTCTTGCACTGCTTAAAGATGCTTATGAAGCGCGGTACCGGCTTTACGAAAAAGCAGGCGACTTCCGCAAAGCTTTTGCTTATTTAAAAGAATATGATACCGTGGAAGACTCGCTTGCAATCCTGAAGCAGCGTTCAAAGTTTGTTGATCTTGATAATTTTGTGGCGCTTGAACGTACCGAACTGGCGAACAAACAGCTCGAAAAAGAACTGGAGGACCGGAACTTTCTCCTGACAATATATATCGTGATCAGCTTCATTCTTGTTGCTCTCACGGCTCTTTTTATTTACCGCTATCAGGAAAAAAAGCGGCTCTCGGCTGAACTTGAAAAAATTAACGATATAAAAAACAAGTTCTTTAACATCATCGCGCACGACCTTAAATCCCCCTTTCAGGGCATGATAGGCACTCTTGAAATCCTGAAGAACGAATATTTTGAGATGACCGACAGGGAGAGACGGGAGATTATTGATATGTTCGCCAACTCGACAACATCTATATATACATTGCTGGACAATCTCCTCACCTGGTCCCGCAGCCAGCAGGGGAACATTAAGTTCCAGCCTAAAAAGCAGCCGCTGTATCCCCTGGTGCAGGAAATACGCATCCTGCAGGAAAACGCTCTTAAGAACAAAAACCTGCGGCTTCACCTGTCAGTACCGGCCGACATGATGGTATTCGCAGATACTGATATGCTTAAAGCAATCATCAGGAACCTGCTTTCAAACGCGGTTAAGTTCGCTTATCTGGATGGTGAAATCAAACTGACCGCTCAGCAAACAGGCACATTCCACACCATTACCGTGGAAGATACGGGACCCGGGATTAACCAGGAACTCATTCCCTTCCTCTTCTCACATCATCAGAAAGTGGTGGGACATGATTCCGCCGGTGTTAAAAGCAGCGGACTGGGACTCATCATCTGTCACGATTTTGTCACGGCTCACGGCGGCACCATCAGTGTTGAAAGCGAAGAGGAAAAATATACCCGCGTGAAATTCACTCTGCCGGTTAAAGAATAATCTCTCTCAAAATTATGAAGTGTGAAGTATGAATGTCTTTTCAACCCTCTTAGGAAAGTGAAATCCAATTACTGTATCCGCCCCCTCACGCAGGGGTTTATGTCGGAAAAGAATAAGTTTTCAGGTCTTCCTGGTCATTATTCTGGTTAGTTATTTGAGGCCCACGCATAGATAAATCCCAAATACAGCAGCGCCGCACTAATTATTACCGTATTAAGTGTTCTGCGAAGACTGAAATCAATGGTTGTATACGATTCCAGATTTTCCGGGGTAATTTCCACATGGTTGTTTTTCGTCTCTCCTGTTATACAAATTTTCTCAGGAAGCAGAGTTACTTCTTCATCACTAAATCTGATTACTATGTTTGATGTGAGAAGAACAGCCTTAATCTGATAAGATGTATTTTCTGAAAGAAGATGCGGGTCCGTAGTATCAGGAAGGCTGTTGTATATCATCTCAATGTATTTTACGGGGAAGGCATACTTTTTCCTGCAGATGTAAGGCAGCGAACAGCGGAATCCTGCGGACTGTAAGTGAATCCCTCTTCATCGCATCGGATCAGCAGTCCGTTCTTCAGGTGAACTTCTTTAGCATCACCAATATTTTCCGGACTGAACGTTTGTACATCAGAATATTTTATCATCAGTTCATTGCAGTCAGACAATTTCACAGCGATCTCTTTTCCGAAAGGCGTCTTTCCCTTTAACATCTTTGGAAGAGTTACCAAAGATGCCTTATTGTCTCCGAAAAAAAGAGAGTCCCCGTTAGTCAGGACAATGCTTTCAAACTGCTTGTTTCTGAGTGATTGAAGTTTTTGATCATAAATCTGCGTTTTAACGGTATAACATCCCCAAATATGCAACATTTGAGCTGCAACAAGGGTTTTTATAAGCCAGGCAGACCTGTAAAAAGTTCTGTTCATAATAATCTTTTCTCTGCATTGTATATAAGTCAGCAATTCGTGAAAAGGTTTACTCATACTGAGTTGTATTTGTATTTATCTCTCTTATCAGTTCATCTGTCTCATCTTCCGCCGGATCTGTGTGGCCTGTCGAAAATTATGGAATCATAAAAGAGATAAATAAGTCCAACTACGGCCCCAACGGCAGCAAGTCTGGTTCCGTACACATAGAGATCGCTTTCAACATCAATAACTTCGATAGTTCCGGAAACAATATTCTCCTCCTGTATAATAACATCTTCAGATTCCGATGTTCTCCCGATTAGGTAGTTGCTTTTTTGCATACTGTACATATATTTTACGTCAAGCAGAACCGGATTTCCCTTTTTTACTATTTGCTTTACCTTTAAGGAAGGATTTCGTTTCAGCTCATCAGCTGAAACCGTTTCCGGCATTGAATAATAAAATTGCTTAATATCAGACAGTTTTTTCCTGAAGGTAAGATTATCAATGGTTGAACAGGCGAGTTCACCGCTCTCCCCGTAAAACCTGAAGCCCTTAGCGTTAGGTTTTATCAGAATGTTTCTTGTGAGCAGAACGGATTTTAACTCTGCTACTCTCTCTTCAGAGAATTCCTCCCCTTCCTGAATTGCGGTGCGAATCTCATCAATCTTATCCGCCGTTAACTGAAGAGTATCACCCCTCGTTAAATGACAGATGAAAACAACTTCCCCCTTCTTGTATCTTGTACCCATAATATCAAAACGAATTTCTCCTCTGGTTTTATCCGTAACGGTGCTCAGTTTAGTATGATTGGTGATAACAGCTTCTTTTGTTTTAAGTTCAATAGTTTTGAGCATACATCCTGAAACAAAAAGAGAAGCCGTGCTTATTAATAGTATTATTATGATAAACTTCGTTTTTGCCCATTGCCTTGCGACACGGCTGACTCTCACCATAGGAAGATATTTCTGTTCCATCATCTTGCTCCGGTAAATAACTGAAGTAAAACTACTTTACCACACCTTTAGAATTGTCATTGAATTGTAAAATTTGAGTCAGGTGACGCAGGTTTTATCTCATTAAGATCATTATATTCCCTCCTATAATCCATGATAATAACTTTCTTTTTTGATAACCACTATCCGCCCGCGAAGTAATTTTGAACCTGTTTTTTGATTGAGAGCTTGTTTTTCTCTCAGCATACAAACAACAATCTATTAATTAACCACATATTGAATAAAAAAATCACATTCTTCAGTATCGTTTGTTTCATTTTAACTGTAAATCGAGCTTAATATCAGCGTCCATATTTGTCATAAGGTCAATAATCGCTATTACAACCAATACACCCAGAACTATCCCGACATTTCCGGCAACACCCGCTGCACTCCCTTCCATTTTTATGAAAAAGGCAATCTGATCCATTGGTATGGTAACAAGATCGCCGGCAGTTGTATAACCCATTGCCATATCTCCTGCAGGCAGTCTCCCGGCACCCGGCTCATTAAATGTTAAGACCAGATTCACCGGTTTCATAAGGACACTTTTTACACTAATCGTAGTATCGGCAAAAAATCTCTCAATGCTTACCGTGTCCGGAAGTTCCGTAAAATATTTTGCAACGCTCTCTGCCTGGGAAGAAAATGGTTTTCCGTCTTCAGTCCTGCATGAAAGCCGACCGGTATGGGCATCATAAGCAAATCCCGAATCATCTGGCCTTACGGAAATATTGTTTTTAAGGTGAATCTCTTTCAGGTCACCAACTTTTTCTTTATCAAAAAGCACCGCATCAGGAAGGGCTGTCTGCAGTTCTTTGATTTTCTCTCCAGGTATATACGTTTCAGCGCCGTCAGCAGTCACACCGGTAACCCCGGCAGACAAATTATTTATCGTTACTCCTCCGTTGAACAAGACTTCACTTGAATCCATCAGTTTAACCCAGCCAACCTCCACAGGGTTAGCGTAAACTTCATCCCTGGTCATGATTCTTGAATAATACATCGCGCAGCCATGATAAAACATGGCGGAAAGAATTATAATAACATGTACGAATGGTTGTATTTTGTTATATAGGTGTTTCATCTCCGTATTCCTTTTAAAAGCAGACGTTCAGTAACTCTAATTTCACCAGCCATTTCTCCGGTCAATTATCTTCCGCTTCCGCTGATTGCGTGCTCATCAAAAGCCGCGGAAAATCTGATATCTCTGCCCATCCCGGAAAAAGCTTTATCCATTTGCTGTACAAATAGAACCACAAGAACTGCTGTTGTTATCCCGCTAAGCACCCATACAAGCGTTGTTGCCTCTTCATCTAGCATTTCTGCTTCTAATGAAATCAGATCGTCTCCTGGTATAATAATTTTTTCAGATGTATTGCTTACTCCGGCAATATATTCATTACCCCTGTCATGCAGTATCATCTTGACCGGTATCGCCAAATCCGAATCCTTAAGAATTACTTTTTTCACAGCCGGAACAGTTTGTTCAGTGAGTTGTTGCGGTGTGATGAACGAGTGTTTTGCATAATAGAACTCTTTGATTTCGGAAAGATTTGCGGAAAAGGAATTATCCCGGTCAGTGAAGCAGATCAGTTCCTTGTTGCTTTCTTCAAAATAAAAACCCCGGTCTCCTGCAAAAATCAACCTGCTGTTGTTAAGCAAAACTGAAGCAAGGTTTGGCAGACTATCCGGGACAAACTGCTGACCCTGCACCTCAGAGGTAATCAGTTTATCAATTTGATCTTCCGCAAGATTAAAAGTATCTCCTTCAGCAGAGAGAACTGTAATGCCGCCCCCGTCTCTGTGGTACCGGGCTCCGTAATAGTTAAATGTGACTCTGCCTCTGTGTTTATCCTCAGCTGAAATGATTTTACAATCCTCCAGAACCGGATCCTCAAGTGAAGTGAACTCAACGGTTTTATAATAACAGCCGGTAACCGCATGACTCAGGAATAATCCTGAAACAAGAAACAGGCGCCAATCACACTTTGATATTGCCGGTATATGAGGTTTTATTTTAAAAATTGCAAAAATTGTCCGTTTCATCACCTTGTCCTTTCAAATCTTCAGCTTAAAATTATCCTGTTTGAATCCCCGAGTTGTCACGGAAATGTAAAAGTTTTGCAGAGAGAATGTTTTCAGATTCTTTTGGTGTTTTAGAATATTCTTGAAATGAGATTATCGATACTAAACCTATTCCCCCGGCAGTCATTCCCTTAACTGGTGTCTGAATGTAATACACCGGATCATAGTATTACTGTCCGGCATTTTATAAACTGTTATGCAGATACTTCTATAAAAGACAGCTCTTTAATACCCTCAGATCTTTTGGAGAAAAAGCGGTTTACAACTGCCGCCTTACGGAATAATCTACATAATTTTTTTGCCTCCGGACCAGTTAGTAGAACTCGGACGGTTAAAAAATTTTATAAGCATAATCACTCCTACTACTGCTCCGGTAACCAATGTCACCGTGGCAACATCTTTTATTACCCCTCCTATATTCACTCTGTCAGCCGAGTAATATTGTATATCCTTTGTTTCAAGCGTTACCTTTTGCTTATTCTTTGAGTTAATTCCCGTCAGTAGTTTTACCCGGGGGGATATACCCGCCATCTGATCATAAAAGCTCACCAGCATATTATCCGGATGAAGCATCAGTCTTTGAATACGTATAGTGGTGTCCGCATACATTTGTTCTTTTGTTACGGTTTCCGGAAGGTCTGTAAACCACGCAGTTATATTATCACGCCGCAGTTTTATCAGCAGTCCGTTTTCTGTTTTCCCGTTGATATAACCCGACAAGGGGTCAAAGAAAAATCCATTATTGTCCGGCCTTACTGCCATATGATTCTTAAGATTAATCTCTTTATACAGATGAACCCTGTCCGGAGAAAATGTAACGGTATCAGGGACCTTCACCTGCAGCTCGGCAATTTCTTCCCATGCTATGAGCGTATCATTTCCGTGAGAGGTGGTTCCAGTAATACCTATAGGGCGGAAATCAAACTCTGCACTCCCTTCAAGACGGATTTCAGTACTGTCCTTAAGAAAAACCGATGATACATCCCCGGGATCCTGCTCGGCTTCAGACAGTGTAAGTATTTCCGTATAACCCCCCGCGCAGCCATAAAGAAAAAATCCGGTAATAAGCGCTGTCAGCCGCACAGGCAGCAGCCTGAATAATGACTTTTTTTTCATTTCCGCACCTCATTGATGATGGCTATTAAGAACTTTGTTGTTTTAAAAGCAAAATTAGAAGGTGCACCCTCCTGAGTTGTCACAGAATTGTAAAAACTTGACTGGTTATTAAGGCAGAAAAAGTTGGAAGGCAGTTATATTATTGCCATCGGGGGAGAATGTGTTATCAGCAAAGGTGAGAAGAAAATATCTGAAACTTAGAGAAATGATAAGTAATAGCCGGATAACTTCCGTATCAATCAGCAGTCTGAAGAAAACTCTTAGGTCAATTAGAAATTTCTAGTAACAATATATATCCCCAATTACTAACTACTAACTACTAATTACTAATTACTAACTGCTAATTATTTCCCGAAGTTTTCCGGCAGCATTATCGCAATCACTTTTCCTTTTGCGGTTACCACGCCATTCGCGCCCAGGGTGATTTCGGTAGTGATTTTCTTTCCTTTGTTTTCAACAATAGTACCGCGCAGTTCCAGAACCGGACCAAGCGGAGTTGGTTTCAGATAATCTACCTGCAGCGAAGCAGTTACAAATCTGAATGCGGGTTCGGTGCCCAATTCCCTGTTTTCATTTTTATATGCCTGAAGCGCAGCCGAGCCGGTACCGTGGCAGTCAATCAGTGAAGCAATCAGCCCGCCATAAACAAACCCCGGAATAGCAGTATGATATTCCTTCGGAGTAAACCTGGCAACTGTTTCCTCCCCTTCCCAGATGCTTTTTATCTGGTGGCCATGTTCATTCAGTTTACCGCAGCCATAACAATGCGCGGCATCATCGGGATAAAAATCCTGAACAGCATTCATATAATTAGTAAAGAGTAATTAGTAATTAGTAATCAACGTATAATTTATGACTATCAATTTACAATTTACAATTCACAATTCACAATTCACAATTAAGTTCAGACTTTTTCCAGCGCCTGTGCAAGATCATCAATAATGTCCTCCACATCCTCGATTCCGACAGAAAGGCGCACCAGATCGTCCGTAATACCAGCTTTTAATTTGTCTTCCTGTCCCACTGCTGCATGAGTCATCGAAGCCGGATGCTGTATCAGTGTTTCAACTCCTCCGAGTGATACGGCAAGCATTGCTACTTTTACTGAGTCCATAAGTGTTTTGCCGGCAACAAAGCCGCATCCACCTGATTTCTCCGTTCCCTTCACGCCGAAGGAAATCATTGAACCGGGTCCCCCCATCTGCTTTTTCGCGAGTTCATACTGCGGATGCGATTTCAGCCCCGGATACCGCACCCACGCCACTTTAGGATGATTCTCCAGAAACTCTGCAACCCTCATCGCGTTTTCCTGATTCCGCTCAACCCGCAGTGCCAGCGTTTTCATGCCGCGGATTGCCAGATACGCCTGATGAGGATCCATGTTGCACCCCATATATACCATTGTGTGGCGGATGCTGTCATAGGTTTTTTTATCGCGGGTGACCACAATACCCCCGACAATATCCGCGTGTCCGTTTATATATTTGGTGACCGAATGCAGCACCACATCAGCCCCGAGGTCAAGCGGGCGCTGGTAGAGCGGTGTTGCAAAAGTGTTGTCCACCACCAGAATCATTCCATGCTCATGCGCAAGGGCAGCACAGGCAGCGATATCGGAAATCTCCATGGTCGGGTTGGCAGGTGTTTCGATATATAACACCTTCGTGTTCGGGCGTATCAGCTTTCTTATTGCATCAAGATCGGAAGTATGGCAGAAATCGGACTCTACCCCGAAACGGCTGAAATCTTTTTCGAGCACCGCGCGGGCCGGACCGTAAACCGAGGATGTCCCTATTAAATGGCTCCCCGCCCCGAGCAGTGCCATATACACACTGGTGATGGCTCCCATGCCGCTGCTGGTTGCAATGCCGTCATAACCGTTTTCAAGTTCGGCTATGCTCTGTTCAAACGAGCGGATGGTTGGGTTGCCGATGCGGCTGTATATAAATCCGTTGCTCACTCCGGCAAAGCAGTCTGCCCCGTGCTGAGCGCTTTCAAAACGGAATGTGGAAGTCTGATAGATAGGCACGGTTGCGCTTCCGAACTGATCGCGTATCTCTCCGCTGTGAATCAGCTTTGTGTTAAAACCTTTATTCTTTGTATCCATACTGCTTCCTTTTCAATTATTAAAGAGGTATATCCTTGGGAATGGTAAAATCGTTCAGTTTGCCGGTAAACATCGTGCCGGTCCTGGTGTTCATCAGCACGCACTTCTGCACCGCGCTGAATGAAAGCTTTCCGTTCAGGATAATTTTCGCATGCAGCTCAAATATGCCGTGCTTCATTCCGGTAAGAGTCATCTCCCCCTCGGGGCTGTCAAAAAGGCTTATCTGCTTCCGGTATTTTGCCTCGGTTGAAATCACCACCAGATAATGATTCCGCTCAAGCAGATGTTTAAAGGTAAACGTGCTTTCCACAATCATGTTGCGCAGGTCTTCAAGCCAGCGTATATATACAACATTGTTTACATGTCCGGCAGCGTCTATATCATAAGTGTGAACGGTAAAGCGGAGCGCCGCTTTTACGGGAAAGAGGTTATCCATCCTGAAGAGGTTCGGCCGAGGGGTCTTTTTTTCCTGTGACGATAAATCCCCGGTTCATGCGTGTGTGGAACTCCCTGATGTTCGTATATCTGCTCTTCAGCCAGCACTCAAGCTCCCGGAGTGAACTTTTCCCCTTCGGGTGCCGCTCGCCGAACTTAATGATATGCAGCTTATCCATAATATCCATCCCTTCGGCGTTAAAGTCTGCAATCAGCAGCGTTCCGTTGGGGGAGTGGATTCTGAAGATTTCATCTAAGCATGCATTGGGGTTTTCAAGTTCGTGCAGTGTATTCATGCAGACGATATTCCGGACGCTGTCATCACCAAAAGGTGCCTGCTCCAGATTAAGCTTCACATACTGCACACGGTGATAATACATCGGGGTCACCCGTTTATCGGCATCATGCTTCCCGTCAAAGCTGATATCACCGGTTACCACCCTGTAGCCAAGCCGCACCAGGATGGAAACGGCACGCCCCGTTCCGGTTGCCACATCAAGTATCTGGCATCCATCCGGAAAGCCGGCGCCTGAGATCATCTCCGTGTATTCTTCCATCACGTCGTAGCCCCAGTGATTCAGAAGCAAATCACTCTGCGACTTCGGAATCTTCTTAAAGAAGTCCGGTGTCATCCGCTGACCCTCCTGAGGCCGTTCGGGCAGAACAACAGAGCCAGGCCTGCGCTTTGGCGCCTGTTTTCTTCCCTCACTATGTCCCCGGAACAATTCCGGATGAAACACGATGATTTACTCATGAATTAATTACAAAATTGACAGAAACCACGTCTGAATTCTCAAAAAAGAGATTGATGAAAAATTCAACGGCTAAATCCGGCTTTTTATGCTGTTTTAAGGCAATTTTAAGGCGGAAATTCCGGATTTACAAGGTTATCGCTGTGTATTCTTCAAATACCGAGCCAGAATCTTCATCACGGATTAATCGGATTAAAGGATTCAGCGGATTACTTTTGGGGGAGATTCTTTTTTGTGGGGGGATTATTTGATTCGTTAAAATTCGTGTTATTCGCTGCTGAAAACTAATTCTTCATTTTTCATTAATTATATTTGTTGCCATCCCCTCAAAAACGAAAAAGTGGAATGGCAGCACCGCGTACCAGTAAGCCCTTCCCAGAAGTCCTTTCGGACGGTAGGTCGCAATTTGCCGCAGAAAAAAACGCCCCTGCTTTTTAATAATACTGAACTCAAGCCATGCTTCGCCGGGAAGTTTCATTTCAGCATAAAGCAGCAGCCGCATATTTTTCCGGTCTGCCGCAAGCACCCGCCAGAAATCCAGCGTATCACCGGTATGAATTGAAACAGGATTTGTCCTCCCCCTTCTTAAGCCCACGCCTCCGGCAAGCTTATCTATAAAACCGCGAATATGCCATAGCCAGTCACCGTAATACCACCCCTTATCACCGCCGATTGACCAGATATTCTCCAGTACCTTTTCAGCGCTCCCGGTTATTTCTTTCTCACGGATATCTTTATAACACCCGAAGACCGGAACGTGTATATGGTCAAGCAGGGAGTTATCATCATAACTTGAGCTGAGCGAATCTTTCCAGCTTGAGATCACATCATTCTGCATAATCTTCTGGAATGCCAGTTCAACCGCCTCCCGGTAGGTGAGCGGGGATATATTCAGCATCTTTTCAAGTTCATTGTCTTTCGCGACCACTTCAATCTTCATGCTGTTCACCAGATTAACCGCCAGCTTATATGATGTTGAGGTCACAAAATAGAGCCAGTAAGAAGAGAGCCGCGGCGTCATGACCGGAACGGTGAATATATACCGCTTCAGCCCGCGCACTCCGGCAAACTGCAGGAGCATCTCGCGGTAGGTTAATATATCCGGCCCTCCAATGTCAAATGAGCGGTTAAAGGTATCTTCCCGCATCAGAACACCGGTCAGATAATTAATCACATTGCGTATTGCTATCGGCTGATGCGGTGTGTTCAGCCACTTCGGCGTAATCATCACCGGAAGTTTCTCAACAAGATCGCGGATGATTTCAAATGATGCGCTGCCTGAACCGACAATAATCCCGGCCCTGAGTGCGGTCAAAGGAGCCGCTCCTTCATGCAGGATTTCTTCTACTTTCTTCCGTGAGGCAAGATGTTTGGAAAGATGATCTTCGTTGGCAATACCCCCCAGATAGATCACCTGCCGGGCTGAGGTCTGTGCTATGAGCTTGTTAAAGTTCCGTGCTGAAGTTTCCTCCAGCTTTTCAAAGTCAGTTACATTTGAACTCATCGAGTGAATCAGATAATACGCGGCGTCAATGTCAGCTATCTGATCAGCCCCGGTAATCTCTTTGGTGAAGTCAGCTTCAAATACGGAGACATTCTGATGAGCATAGATGCCCTCTGCGGGAAAGCGGTTTTTATCACGGACGCAGCAGACAACCTGATGCCCCTTGTCAATCAAAGCCGGCAGAAGCCGTTTGCCAATATAACCGGTGGCACCGGTGAGGAGGATTTTCATAATAGTGTAAACCAATTCCGGAGATAAAGTGTTCCTGGTCGCAGCTTAATCGGGCGGCCAGGTGAAATTCTTGAGAATCTCAAAATAAACAACCCCTTGAACCGCATCGCGGTGACCTGTTACTAGACACCCATCAAAAAATTTCGAAAATCGCCAAAACAGATCATAACCGGATCCCTCTGAACCCCCGACCCGTCGGGGGTGACCTGTTAATAATATCTGGTTTGACTAGACCCTCCCTGAGCCCGCAGAGCGGGTGACCTGTTGAAAAAGAATGCATTCCATTTTAGGGGTATCCTGATTAGTGATAATTCGTGCTCTCAATTCGTGTCAATTCGTGTTAACTTCTTCATCACTTTGCATCAGCCACTTCCTGTGTTTCGGTATTTGAACGCATTTACTCACGATATTTTAGTTTGGAAAAGTAACACCCCCGTCGGCTTATTGAGTCAGCAATTTCCTTCTTTCAATTACCTTTGGGTTTTTTTCGTCCGGATGAGGAGCGTATTATTTTAACGATTTTATACCAATAGTAAAACGATTCTGGATCGGATTTCCTGAGCTTGTTTAATTTTGAACTGCCCGGTTCAGTTATCAGCTGATTTTCAATTTGGATCGGACTGTGATATTTTTCCAAAGCTGCAATGCTATTTTGGATTAGTACTGCAAGATATGCTGCTCTTGATGCATGCTTAACTGCTTTTTCTACATGATAACTCTCAGAAAAAATATAACCGGCTGCTCTTCTTACTCCTTTTTGCAGTATTTCAAAATCACCTTTTCCATCCTTACCCCTTGTTATCAGGCAGAGAGATTTGTTATATATATCTTCCAGAACCTCATTAATTGAAATATGAGTCAGGCCCCTGTAGTTTAATTCCAAATTGGCTATCCGGCGAAACGTTGATGTAACGACGTCCAAATCAGTAACCGTCTCAAATAAATTACCAATGTCATAAAGCTGCTTAATAATCTCCATACTCATGCTTATCCCCTTTTTTTGATAAGGAATTCCCGTTGTGTTTGGGGCAAAGGCGGTTAGTTTATCACCGAGCAGATCTTCCTGGCTTGGAATGGTTACACTAAGTGGCAAACCTTTATTAGGAACAACCGGTGATTGAATTGGAAGAGAAATAAGCCGGGTATAAGGGGATTTTTCATACAGTACATCCAAAAGAATATACTCTTCCGTTTGTAACGTCCTGTGAAGCGGTTCATAGAAAAACCTGTAATGCTCCTTTACAATCTTTGAGTTGGTGTTCCTCTGCTGTTTCTCCCATTTGAAAAAACCCTGTTCTCTTGCCACCCTGGTCAGCTGCTCCTCAAACATTTCTGGTTTTTTCTCCAGAATAACATCAATATCAATAGATAATCGCTTGGGGGTGTCAAAAAGAAGCATGAGTGATGTCCCTCCTTTGAAGATAAAGGGAATGTTCACCTTTACAATTCCTTCAAGGAGCAGGAATGCCCGGATGACTTTTTCAATTAGTATTTTATCTGTACCGTTATGCTGTTTTGCTTTCTGAGTCAGCCACTCTGGTGTTACGTCACGCTGATTAATCATAATCTATAATTCGGCAATAAACTTGATTTACTGCCGTAAATTAGAAAACGATTTTAAAAACCGCCCAAGCTGTTCTTTCTTTCCCCTCCGGTCGGCATAACGCATCATTCTGCTCCGGTTAACGGTGTATTTTACAAGTGCTTCTCTGAAAATCGTTTTTAATTCAGTTCCCTGCTGCACAGCAAATATATCTTCACCGCAAAATATGTCAACCAGCATTTTTTCCAATGTGACTGTTGTAACCCCTTTAATAATTTGTGTCGGTGCTTCGGTGACCAGCGGCTTTACGACAAATGCTTCTCTGTCACCCGAGAGATATTTTTCGAGAATCTCTTCGTCGGGTTCCAGAAACACCTGTTTCTTCAAATCCTTCAGAAAATAAAAAGCCGCTTCAGATGTTTCTTTGCTTATTTCAATAATAGTAAAAAACCTGGCGGGCTGGTGCAGCATAAATTCATTGAACGAGGAGGTGTTCCAGATACAAACATCGCTGTAAGGAAACTCTTCAGTAACTCTCAGGAAAAGCGTTTTCAGCGTTCCTGAGATTTCAGGGAAGTAGCTCCTGCCTTTTCCGAGAACATATTTTCCCTTTCCGATTCTCTGAAAAACTCCCGATCTGACAAGAAAATGAATTCTCCAGTTTATCGCTGCCGGGGAAATTTCCTTCTCTTTCATCCTGTAGAAAGCGGCTATTTCACGAGCTTCGAAGAAGGGCTTTCCGCTGAACCGGTGCTCAATTTTATCAATCAGTAATTTTTCTGCGGCCATAACTTTCTCTTGGTTTACTGCAAAAATACAAAATTTCCATATTCCGGCAGTAAAACCTATTTACTGCCGATATTTAGATTTTTCAAAAAATGAAAACTCCAGACCCCTGCCGGCCCGATTTGCTGGTATTTTAAGTTTTTTTTGTATTATTGGCCTCTGTTTTTACCGGGATAATCCGCCTTACTGATTGTCCGCCTCACCTGTTTTTTCCACGTATTGTATTTTACTTTATAAGGAGTTGTTATGCCCGTTACATCAGTTTATATTAATCTGCCGGTACATGATCTTAAAGCGACAAGAGAATTCTGGACTAAACTGGGATTCACCTTTAACGAGCAGTTCAGTGATCATAAAGCTCTCTGCTTAGTTATGAATGAAGGAGCTATTTATTCGATGCTTATCTCGCGCGAGTATTTCAAAACCTTTACCAATAAACCAATTGCTGATGGTTCCACCACTCAGGTTCTGCTGGCCATTGAAGTTGAAAGCAGGGAAAAAGTTGATGAAATAGTTGCAGCCGCGCTAAAAAACGGAGGCAAGCGGTACAGAGAAGCAGCAGACCATGGCTGGATGTATTATGATACTTTTGAAGATATTGACGGGCACCAGTGGGAAGTTATGTATTTAAATTCCGGAAAATCACAACAATAATCATAAGGATACCATGAAAAAAATCAATCTTGATATAACAATCAATGCACCGCGCGAAAAAGTGTGGGATGCAATTGTCAGCGATGCAAAATACCGGGGCTGGGCAGCAGCTTTCATGGAAGGCTCCTTCTTTGAAGGGGGCTGGAACAAGGGAGATAGTATTCAATTTTTAGTTGTTAATCAAAATGGCAAAAAAGAAGGCATGATTTCAGAGATTGCGGAAAGTATATATCCTGAATTCATTTCCATTCAGCACCTTGGTTTTATTTTAGACGGCGTTGAAGACAGAACCAGCGATGCAGTTAAAGCATGGGTGCCTTCGTTTGAGAATTACTCTTTTGAAAAAATTAATGAACATACTACTAAGTTCAGCGTTGATATGGATATTGAAGATCAGCACCATGTAAATTTTACCGAACTGTGGGGTAAAGCTCTCCAAAAACTGAAGGCGATTGCCGAGGCAAAGTGACGTAAAGAATTACACATACTCCAAACCCCTGTTAATAAACGGCGGGCTGTGGGGTGAGCTTGTACGCGGTCTTCGAACTCACCCCCAAACCCCCTCTCTTCCGACAAATCAAGTTTGTAAGCGATAGAGATTCTGACAGAACCAACGTTCTTCATTTATTCAAAACTGTTTTGAAGAGAGGGGGCTTAAGAATTGTGGCTTACTTGGATAATTAATTCAGGACAGAAACACGGGATGGATTAAAAAGTGTACATTGCTTTCATGTTGTTGTAAAAGCTGATGATTTAATCACCCCTTCTGTTTTATGGCCTCGCTGAGTATTTGGATCAGAGTTTTTTCATTCACCGCGTCATCATTTTTTATTCTGAGAGTTGTTAAGCCATATTCTGTAAGAATAGTGTCCCGCATCAGATCGTAATCCTTGGATTCATTATGCGATGCTCCGTCTATCTCAATGACAAGTTTCAGTTTTGCACAATAAAAATCCGCAATAAAATAATATAGCTGACCATTAATCAGATTATGAATTATTGGAGGCTGGCGTAAAAATTTCAGATTATTGAATTTCCTGTTTCTCACAATTTCCCACACCGCTGATTCAGCAGGAGTTATTCTTTTACGCAACTCCCTGCAGCGACGCACTATGATTAATCTTTGACTTGACATAAAGCACCTTGATATTTCATCCTATAAAATATAGTCATTCTTAAAGTTTTACAAATATTAAAGCCCCTTTTTCCTGGAAGCCTCCCTTTTCCGGAAGCCCCCTCTTTTTCCGAACGGATTTTTATTTCTGAAATAGTATCATAATTCACAAAAGCTATAGTAACACAAAACCATCATTTGACGGAAAGAGAGGGGGAGTTGGGCAATTGCTCCGACTTGTCGGAGGGTGAGTTCTGTTTGCCCGACAATGAAAATGATTTTTTATACAAAGCAAACCCAATCTTTATTTCCGGGAAGCCTTATTTTTCTTTCAAAGCCTCAACATTTCCGGAAGCCCCCTCTTTTTCCGAACGGATTTTTATCGCTGAAATGGTTTCATAATCCACAAAAGCAACAGTAACGCAAAACCATCATTTGACGGAAAGAGAGGGGGAGTTGGGCAATTGCTCCGACTTGTCGGAGGGTGAGTTCTGTTTGCCCAACAACGAAAATGATTATATATATGCAAATCCAATCCACAACAAACAATTTTCCCGGAAGCCGTCTATTTATTTCAAAGCCCCACTTTTTGCGAAAGACCCCTCTTTTTCCGGAAGCCCCCTCTTTTTCCGAACGGATTTTTATCGCTGAAATGGTATCATAATCCACAAAAGCAACAGTAACGCAAAACCATCATTTGACGGAAAGAGAGGGGGTTGGGGGGTGAGTTCTGTTTGCCCAACAACGAAAATGATTATATATATGCAAATCCAATCCACAGCGAACAATTTTCCCGGAAGCCGTCTCTTTCCTCCAAGCTCCCTTTTCCGGAAGCCCCCTCTTTTTCCGAACGGATTTTTACCACTGAAATAGTATCATCATCCACAAAAGCCACAGTAACGCAAAACCATCATTTTACGGAAAGAGAGGGGGAGTTGGGCAATTGCTCCGACTTGTCGGAGGGTGAGTTCTGTTTGCCCTCGGTTTGTGTCCATTCGTCTCAGCCGCCTCATCATTGTTAATTGTACATTGTAAATCGTACATTGTACATTGATCATCTCCCATCTCCCCCTGAATTGTTATATTAGCACATGGCAAAAATGTGCAGCAATCAGGTGTTCCCTCATGGCTTGGCAGAAATCTTCCCCGCGGGTGTGACTCCGTGATCAGGGTTTTCTTTGCGGCTCTGTTTCTGATTCTGTTTTCTGCGGAAAACCTTCTTCATGGCTCAGACGGCTCCGGTAAATTTGGTTTTCCTGTTATCAGAAACTTTATGCCGCGGGATTATAAAGCCCACAGCCAGAACTGGGCTATCACCCGGGACAAGCGCGGCGTCATGTATTTCGGAAATTCCTACGGAGTTCTTGAGTATGACGGCATCACCTGGAATCTGATCAGAGTGCCTAATCAGATAGTCCGCTCCCTTGCCTGCGCTGATGACGGCACCATTTACGCCGGCTCCGCCGATGACTTTGGTTATCTCAAACGAGAGCGGGACGGACGGCTGGTATATACGTCGCTCCTTTCCCACACCGGTGTTTCCGGGCCCGTTGGGCACATCTGGTACACCTTTGCCTCCGACAGCTCCGTTTATTTTATATCCAATAATTATATCTTCCGCTATACCTTCCCCTCGGGAGCCGGGAGCAAACCGCAGGTTGAATCCTGGAAACCGCGGGAGCGTTTCAGGGCTGCCCATCAGATTGGCAATGATATATATGTTCTTGAAACGGGTGCCGGACTTAAAAAATTCTCCGGCGGTTCGCTCCGGCTTATTCCCGGCAGTGAACAGTTTGCCGATAAAATGATTGCCGCCATGATTCCCTTTGATGATCAGGGGCGCATTCTTTTAGGAACGCGTGAGGTCGGGCTGCATCTTTTTGACGGCAGTACCTTTACCCCTTTCCGATCTGAGGCAGCCGGTTTTCTCCTGAAGGAAAATATGTATATATCCCGCCTCCGTCTGACCGACGGCAGTTTTGTGTTCACCACTACACGGGGAGGCATTATCATCATTGATAAAAACGGAGATGTTGTCCACCGGGTGAATAAATCAAACGGCATTCCCGATAACGGCGTTCTCTTTGCCCAGCAATACGGCAATATACTCTGGCTCGCTCTGCAAAACGGCATCTCAGCCGTTGAGCTCCCCTCACCAGCGGCATATATAAACCAGACTACCGGACTTGAGGGCTCCGTGAGTGATGTTCTGGTCAGCGGCGGCAATCTCTATGCGGCAACTACCGCCGGGCTTTTCTCCGTGGAATTAAAAAACCGTTATCTTAGCCAGAATGATATCCGGCGCATAACCGTCGCGGATGCAGAATGCTGGTCGCTGCTTGAGACCGGGAACTCACTGCTTGTTGCCACATCCGATAATCTGCTCCGCGCTGATGGAAACCGGGTGGCAGTGGTTCCCGTATCCTGGAGCCGGATTTACTTTCTGTATCAGTCAGTCCGCTTTCCTGAGCGCGTATATGCAGGGCTTGAAGACGGCGTGGCGGTTATTGAGAACCGCGCCGGAAAATGGTTTGACCGCGGAAAAATACCCGGCATCACTACAGCGGTGCGCAACCTTGCTGAGGATTCGCTCGGTAATATCTGGCTTGGCACTGCTTACTACGGGCTTTTCCGCATTTCCCTCACCTCCCCCGGCGGCTTTTCTTCCCCGTCAATCAGGCATTTCCCTGAGGAGGAAATCCCCCGTTCCGGCGAGGTGCGGGTCTTCAGAATCGGGAACGACCTTCTGGTCAGTACCGGAGCGCGTATGTTACGCTATGATTACAAAACCGGGCAGCTTATTCCGGATGATATATATAACTTCAGTGCATGGACCCGCGGCTCGGATGTTATAACCGAGCTAAAAGAATCGTCCGGAACTCTCTGGGCGGCAGCGGTTACTCCCTCATCAGAGCTCCGTATCGGCACGGCACGGAAGACCGGAGGCACATATCAGTGGAGTGAACCCTCAGCGCTCCGCGGCATTATTGATTTTTCAAACAACAACGCTGTTTTTCGTATATATCCCGATGAAAAGAACCGGGTAATCTGGCTGTGCGGCGCTGACGGTATTGTGAGTTATAAACCGGAGTTCAGCCCAATAGACACTCTGCATACCCCGCCCGCCGCGGTTATCAGAAAAGTGTCCCTGCGCGGAGATTCGCTTCTTTTTGCCGGTGATGACCTTCTGCGTGCTTCACTTCAAGAAGGTGACGGCTTCATTCTTTCGCATGAAGAAAATTCAATCCGCTTCAGCTATTCAGGACTCACGTTCGATGCCGGACTCACCCGTTATCAGTATATACTCGAAGGGCTGGAGGAATCCTGGTCTCCCCGGACCGATGAAACCTCCCGTGATTATACCAGCCTGCCTCCGGGGAGCTATATATTCAGAGTACGGGCGGTTTCTGCCTCCGGTCTTACCGGCGCTGAATCCACTTTTACCTTTACCATTCTGCATCCCTGGTATTCGTCGTGGTATATGTACCTTTTCTACCTGCTCCTGGCTGTGCTCGCCGTCGCGGGGCTGCTCCGCTGGACAACTGATTATCTCATCAGACGCAATCTGCGGCTTGAGGCAATCATAGCGGACAGGACCAAAATCATCAGTGAACAGGCAGAAAAACTCCGCCATCTTGATGAAATTAAATCACGCTTCTTTGCTAATATATCACACGAGTTCCGCACTCCGCTTACCTTAACGCTCGGACAGATTGAGTCAGTCATGGAATCAACTTCCGAACGGGGGCTTAAACAAAAACTTGAAATGAGCTTCCGCAACGCGAAAAAACTGCTCAAACTGGTAAACCAGATTCTTGAGATTACCCGGCTTGAATCGCAGGAGCAGAAGCTGAAACTTGTCAGTAAAGATATTGTCGCTTTCTGCCGTCATCTGTTTTATAATTTTGAATCGTACGCAGACAATCAGGGAATCACCCTCCGCTTCACCTCCGAAGATGAGTCGCTGCGTATTCCCTTTGATCCTGAAAAAATGGAAAAAGTGATGGTGAATCTGCTCGGCAACGCTGTCAAGTTCACCTCATCCGGAGGAAGTGTTCAGCTCCATATCAGCCGCATCCGTTCCCTCAGCATTGATGAACAGGAGCAGGTTAAAATATCCGTTGAAGATACCGGCATCGGAATTCCGGCTGACCGGCTGCCGTATATATTCGACCGTTTTTATCAGGTGGAGCGGACCGGCCGGAGCGAGCTGGAAGGGACCGGCATCGGGCTTTCTCTGGTGAAAGAACTGGTTGATCTGCACGGCGGCAGCATCTCCGTCGAAAGCACTGAAGGCAGGGGAAGTGTTTTCTCCGTAACCCTTCCGCTGGTTTCCTCACAGTCCGTTCAGGAGGAACTCTCCGGCGAAGAAGCTTCCCTCACCCGGGAAATTGATATATATACCTCCCCGTCCCTCTTTTATGCCCCGCATCAGCATCACGATGCCGACCGCGATCTTGTTCTGGTTGTGGATGATAACTCCGATATCCGGCAGTTTATCAGAGAGCAGCTTGAAGACTCCTTTTCCGTGCTTGAAGCTCATGACGGCCTGCAGGGGTTTGACAGCGCAAGGGAATCAATACCGAACCTGATTATCACTGATGTCCGCATGCCCGGTATGGACGGCTTCACCCTGAGCAAAAAACTTAAAGAGGATCCGCTTACCAGCCACATCCCGGTTATTATTCTGACCGCAAAGTCTGAAGAGGAAGACCGGCTGACCGGACTTGAAACCGGTGCGGATGATTATCTGGTTAAACCCTTCAGCACAAAAGAACTCCTCCTCAGAACCAGAAATCTGATTGCCGGCAGAAAAAAGATTATCGAGAAATTCAGCCGCACCGCCTCATTTAATCCTTCCGAAGTGAGCGCTTCAGATATTGACCGGAGATTTCTTGAAAAGGTGCAGTCTGAAATCACCTCTTCCTTGGCTGATGAAAACTTCTCCGCTGAAATTCTTGCCTCAAAATGTTCAGTCAGCGTATCGCAGCTGAACAGAAAACTTAAGGGCTTGATCGGTCAGCCGGCAGGTCAGCTTATCCGCTCTGCCCGGATGGAAAAGGCAGCTCTTTTGCTTCAAAAGGGGGATTACCCCATTAAGGAAATTGCCCTTATGGTTGGCTTCAGTGACCAGTCAACCTTTACAAGAGCCTTTTCACGTTATTTTGGCAAAGCCCCGGGCGAATTCACCCAAAACTGATAATTTTGCGCAAATCTGCACAAGCTTTGCGCAATCCGGCAAACACTCTCCCCTATTGATCCCTTTATTTTTCGGTACGTAATTAATTATTCTCGTACACAAAGAGAGAGCCCGGACCATGAAAAAATTGTTCCTTTTACTTCTTCTGAACACCATCTCGTTTTCCCAGATAACACCCAGTTATACCTGGCTGAATCCCAAACCCTTTGGCCAGGGAATCGGCTGGATGAAGGCATTCAGCGAAAACACCATTTATATGGCTGGCCAAAACGGTACTTTTTTGAAAACTACTGATGGCGGGCAGTCCTTTGCCGCCAATCTTCAGGCAGGCGTGGCTTATGGCCCGGCAAATAACTTCGGATATGATATCTATGCTATGTATTGGGTAGATAATAATCTGGTCTATACGGCTGGTGCCGGAGGCGGAACAAAATCCACAGACGGCGGACAGACCTGGACAAGCATGCCCACTCTCGCTATTAACGGAACAGGAAGAGATATTCAGTTTATTGATGCCAATAACGGATTTCTGGCTGGCACCTCCACTTTCAGAATGTCATCAACCACGGACGGCGGGCAGACATGGGTGATGAATTCTAATCTTCCTTCAACTACGTACTATGCTGTTCATGCATTCAGCACTAATAAGATAATTGTTGCCGGCAGCGCTAACGGCGGCTTTAATGTCAGAATAACCACCGATGGCGGTGCTACCTGGACCGGAGCGGCTGCGGGTACAGGCACCCTCTACGCGCTTGAGTTCACTGATTCTCTCACAGCGTATGCTGCCGGCGCTTCAGGCAAATCGTTTAAATCTACAGACGGCGGCTATACCTGGGCTGAACTTCCTTCTGCTGCCGCCTCCGCGTCATCAATATTCGGAATGCACATCAGCGGTTCAAATATCTTTCTGGTTGGTGACCGCACCTTTGTTGTCCGCTCCACCGATGGCGGCGCAACCTTTAGCGCGGTGCAGTTCAGACCCGCAAACATTCCCGATATTATTATGAGAGGGGTTTCCTCCTCAGGCAATACGGTATATATCTCGGGTGATAACGGTGCGTTCTACAAATCAACCGACAACGGATCAACCTGGACCACTCCCACACAGATTGCAAAAGCCGGATTTATTCAGGCGCTCTGGGCTGACGGCAACGGCAGAATTATTGCCGGCGGCACAGCAGAAGGCGCAACAAACCCCATAGGCATTGCCCAGTTTATGTATTCTTCCGATTACGGAAATACCTGGAACGGTGTGAGTCTTTCCTCTTCATCCAATGATATCCGCGGTTTATCCATGATTAACTCAACAACGGGATATGCCTGCGGCAGCGGAGGAAAGATTTACAAAACCACTAACGGCGGCGCTTCATGGGATTCTATATATACCACGTCCATTCAGGCGCTTTCCCGCATCTATTTTTATAATGAGAATCTCGGAATTACAGTCGGCAACGGCGGCAGTATGTATAAAACCACCGACGGCGGCGTAACCTGGGCATCCATTAACGGCACAGGACTGACCGGAGGTATTAACGCCGCGGCTATTCTGAATCCGTCAACCTATATTGCCGGATCATTCATCAACGGCGGAGTATATAAAACAACTGACGGCGGCACCTCATGGTTTCTGCTCCCTACAATAGGAACAACTCCCGCCAGCATCAGCGACATTAAATTCACAGATGAAAATAACGGCTATATCATCGGCGCGACCGGTGTTACCGCGGTTGGCTTTTTGCACAAAACCACCGACGGCGGCCTTACCTGGGAAAACACGAATTTCCCGTTCGCCACAACACGCCTTTACAGCATGGCATTAAGAGGCCTGAATGATTTTGTTATTGTCGGTTCTGAAGGAAATATCTTTTACACCAGCAATGGCGGCACCTCATGGGCTTCATATAATTTCGGAATGCGCGTGCAGCTCAATGGTCAGATTCTCGGCGCTGCTTTCCCCCATCCTGATACCTGCATCGTTGCCGGTGCCGGCGGTTATGTGGTGAAGTTTGTTATGCCTTCACAGATTCCGGTTGAACTCACCTCATTTACCGCGTCCGTTTCCGGCAGTGATGTTACCCTTAACTGGGTAACCGCGAGCGAAACCAACAACCGCGGTTTTGAAATTGAACGCGCTCTGGCAGGTTCATCTGACTGGGTGCCCGCGGGATATACAGAGGGAAGAGGTTCAAGCGCGGAGATGAATTCCTATTCCTTCACTGATTATAACCTCTCTTCCGGCTCATACAGCTACCGGATAAAGCAGCTTGATTACGATGGAACCGTCACGGTATATAACCTTGCCGAAAACGTAACCATTGGCATTCCTGCTGAGTTTGCTCTAATGCAGAACTACCCTAATCCGTTTAACCCGGAAACAACCATCAGATTTGCCATACCTCAGAAAGAGCATGTTTCGATAAGCGTCTATGATATTCTTGGCAAACAGGTTGCTTCTGTTCTCAATGAAACCAAAGAAGCAGGCAGCTATACCGTCGGCTTCAGCGGCAGCAGCCTGCCGAGCGGAGTTTATATATATACCATCACAGCCGGTTCTTTCAGCCAGTCCCGCAAGATGACGCTGATGAAATAACAGTCTCTCAGGCAGAGAGACCCGGGGGAACGAAAGATTCCCTGAGTCACATGAAGGCTCGTTCCACGCCTGTAACCCTGCCGTAATTCATTTTACGGCAGGGTAGTGCGTGCCGGTTTCCGGTAAGTTTCCCCTGTCAGTCCGTTAGTTTATCACAGCAGAAATCCCCTCTTTTTTTACAATTTTTTTTAATTTCACCCCGTTTTTTTGGCAAAAACCGCAAATTTTCAGCGTTAACCCGCCGGGGGTTGTTTTAATTGGACGGAGTTTCTGTTATTTTTATTCCTGATTTAGACTGATTTTTATTATCACGGACTTTTCCATTGGGTATAGCAAACGATAACACAGATGTAACCGGCTTTCGCCAGCTCGTAGAGTCCCACGAGGACTTGATCGTGCGGGTAAACAGCAAAGGCGAATACCTTTATGTAAACCCGGCCTTCTGCAATTTAACCGGCAAATCTCCTGACGAGTTAATGAGAAGTTCTTTTCATCAGTTTATTCATCCTGACGATCTTCCCGCGGCAAGAGAGCATGCCGAGAAACTCTTTACCCTGCCTGCCCGCCTGAAAGTGGATATGCGCCAGATGACTATCCGCGGCTACCGCTGGATCCGGTGGGATAATATCTCCGTGTTTGATGAGAAAGATGACTTTGTTGAAATCCGTTCATTTGGCCGTGATATCACCGATGAAAAAACAACGCAGGAACATCTTCACCGCACGCAGACCCTTCTTGAATATATAGCGCTCGGCACGCAGAGTCTTCTGGTAAATGATGATTACCAGCAGGCCATTACCGAAGCTCTCAGAATGCTGGGCACCGCCGCCAATGTTGACCGCACCTATATTTTTGATATATATTACAGCGAATCAGCCGGCACTAATGTTGCCACGCAGCGTTTTGAATGGACCAAGGCAAATATTGAGGCCCAGATAGACAACCCTGAGCTGGTTGAATCCCCGATAGAAGAAATGGGAGTATATCACTCTCACTTCCTGCAGAACAAATCCTTTTACGGACTGGTTAAAAATATTGAAGGAGACCCTGTTCTTAAAGAAGTTCTTGAAATGCAGGGAATCATCTCCATCATTCTTATCCCTATTTTTGTGAATAATGCCCTCTGGGGTTTTATCGGGTTTGATGACTGCACTAACGAGCGTGAATGGCTGGAGATTGATATACACTTCCTTAAAACCGCCGCTAATGCTCTCGGCTCCAAACTCAAAAAAATGGAGCTCGAAAAGCAGGTACGCACCGCCGAGCTGCGTTATAAATTCGCGCTTGAAGCAACCGGCATCGGTCTGTGGGATCTCGAAATCCCCACAAACAAACTTTATCTTTCTCCTGAATGGAAAAAAATGATCGGATATCAGGATCATGAGATTAAAAATGAGATTGATCATTTCGTAAAACTGCTCCACCCTGATGATGTCCGGATTCCGCTTGATACTCTTCGCAGGCATCTTGACGGTGAACTTGAATACTACCGGTGTGAATACCGGCTAATCTCTAAAACCGGTGAGCCCGTGTGGGTGCTGGATCAGGGCCGCGTTATTGAAAGAACTGCAGATGGCATACCTTTCCGCATGATCGGAACGCATACCGATATTACTGAAGAGCGCGCGCAAACCGAAATCATTAAACAGAACGAAGCCAAACTGCGCAGTCTGCTTACCTCACTGCCGGATAATATCTTTATTTTCTCCGCCGATGGTGTGTATCTTGAGCTCTATGCTAATCAGCCCGGTCTTCTTGTTGCGGATCAGTCATCCATCATAGGAAAATCGCTCGGGGATTTCTTCCCGCAGGATCAGGTTGACGCCTTTATGGATAAGTTTGTGGAAGCAAAAGAAAAGAAAGACGTTGTCAGCTTTTACTACTCGGTGCACATTGATGAACTTGAGTTTGTTTTTGAGGCCCGTATATACGCCATCTCGGACGACAAAATTCTTGCAATCATCCGCGATGATACCGAGCGCGCCCGCGCGCAGAATAAACTGCTCGAAAGCCAGGCAAACCTTGAAGAAGCACAGCGCATTGCCCAGTTCGGATACTGGAATGTGGATCTGAATACCGGCCGCACCTTCTTTTCCAACAAGATGTTTGAACTGCTTGGCTATGATGCCAATGAAGTTGAGCCCTCTGTTGATGTTATCATGCAGATTATCCATCCCGGCGATAAAAAGCTGCTGCAGACCATTCTCACTGAAGTAAGCACAACCGGCACTCAGCACGAGGTAACACTCCGGCTTATGCTGCCCAACGGCACCATTACATATGTTGAAGTGCAGATCAATAAGGAGTCCCGGAACGGATCAGAGATGCCGGTTCTGCACGGCACCATGCTTGATATTACCCGCCGGCGTCTTGCTGAAATAGCTCTTGAAAACAGTGAACGTAAATACAGAAAGTATATAGATCAGTCGCCTATTGCCGTATTTATCATTAAAGGCAACGGCAGCATTCTGCACGCGAATAAAGCAGCCTGCTCTCTGACCGGCTTTACCTATGATGATCTTTCACACATGCTTATCAGCGATCTTATTCCCGATGAAAGCAAAGCGGTTCACACCAGGCACTTCCTTGATGTGCTGCGCCTTGGCACCAAAGCTGACGAAATGCTCATCCAGGGTAAGTTCGGCAGCAAAACCGAAGTGAACATGGTGGCTTCATTGCTTGATGATGATGAAGTGATTACCTATTGCGTTGATATGAGCAAGATTAAGGAGATGATTAAACAGCTTGCTGAAAATCAGGAGCGCTTCGATAATTACTTCACTGCAATCAATGATCTTATCTATTTCTATGATTTCAAAACCAAACGGTCTTCCTTCGCGAATGATTTTTACGAAAAAGTAATCGGCATGGATCCGAAACTGATCATTGACCACAATGATTACTGGATTAATCATGTGGTTCATCCGGATGATCGTGAGGGTTTTAACACATTCTCAGGCAAGACCTTCCAGCACAAAAAGGCTTCATTCCAGTACCGCATCATTGATAAGAACGGCGCTGTCCGCTGGCTGTGGGACAGAAACTGGGTAGTGCACGATCAGCAGGGTAATCCCATCCGCGTTGAAGGTATTGCAACCGACATAACTGAATCAAAGAATATTGAAATGGCAACTCAGCAGGCACTCATTAAAGAGAAAGAGCTGAATGAACTGAAGTCCCGCTTCATCTCAACCACTTCTCATGAGTTCCGGACGCCGCTTACTTCCATCTTCTCATCTGCGGAACTGCTGGAGCATTATGGTCATAAGTGGGATGATGAAAAGCGGAACTATTACTATAAGAAAATACAGCGCGTGGTTACTCAGCTGAAAGGGCTGCTTGATGACATTCTCCTGATTGACAAGGTGGAAAGCGGTAAGCTGCAGTTTAATCCTCAGCCCATCCGTCTCAAGTCCTTTGTCAGTGATATCATTGAGGAGTTCTCCCTGTATAAAAGTGATATCTTCACTCTTGAGTTTATATACGACTGCCCGCGTGAGTATTACCGTCTCGATGAGAAACTAAGCGGGCAGATATTCCGCAATCTTATAAGCAACGCGTTTAAGTATTCTCCCAGCGGAGGACACATACGGCTCTCCGTTACCGAATCAGATAATATCCTGATTATAGAAGTGTCGGATCAGGGTATCGGCATTTCACCCGAAGATATACAGCGCCTCTTTACCAGGTTCTTCCGCGGCAATAATACCGCCGGTATCGAAGGTACGGGACTCGGGCTTCCCATAATGAAAAATGCCGTGCAGTTTCACGGCGGCATTATCAATGTGCAGAGCGAACTGCAAAAAGGCACTACGTTTACCATTACCATTCCGGTAACTGAATAATATATACAAACAGGCCATGGAAAAAATATTAGTTATAGAAGACGACAGCAATATCAGAGAAAATGTTGTTGAACTGCTTTCCGCGGAGGGTTACACGGTGATTGAAGCCCCTGACGGCATCAAAGGACTGCAGCTTATTAAGGCACAAAACCCCGATCTGATACTTTGCGATATCTCAATGCCGGGGCTCAGCGGCTATGACGTCCTGAACACTATCCGCAGCGAAGGGTCTCATCACAGTCCGTTTATATTCCTCACCGCAAAAACCTCCCGCGAAGATTACCGCACGGGAATGGAGTCCGGCGCTGATGACTATCTTACCAAGCCCTTCACCCGGACCGAGCTGCTTAACGCAATTAAAAGCCGCCTGAAGCGGGGACAGTTGTATGAGGATAAATATATCCGTCTGAAATCAAACGTTAAATATGCCCTCCCTCATGAGTTTCTTACTCCGCTGAGCGCCATCCTTGCGGCTTCTCAGATTATTCTGGAAGAGGAAGGGAAAATGGAAACTCAGCAGACGTATGATTTTGTCAGAATTATCAACCGCTCGGCGGATACTCTGAAGATGACGATTGATAAATATTTTTTCCTTATTGATCTGATGATGATAAAAAGTGATCCCGATCAGATTGCACAGCTAAAAAAAGAGATTACACCTGCGGCAAACAAGACCCTGCAGTCAACAGCCGAATCGGTTGCAAGATTGCTTAACCGCCCTGAAGATCTTGGTATATACGCCGAGGATACCGACCTTGCCATCAAATACGAACACTTCACCCGCCTGGTTTCCGAACTGACGGAAAACGCACTGAAGTTTTCCAAAAAAGGAGATAAGGTCATGGTCACCGGCACAGTTTCCGGATCCGATTATATCCTCACGGTGCATAACCTGGGCAGTTCAATGAGCATGGAAGAAATTGCCGCAACTGATGAATTTGTCAAATTTAAAAAACATATCAAAGAACGTAAGGGTATGGGACTTGGGCTCGGCATCGTTAAGAATATCTGCGGACTGATAAATGCCGGACTGGTCATCTCAAGCACGGAAGAATCCGTGAGCGTAACATGTACATTTAAGCGAGTAAATTAACATATATTTGGAGGCCGCATGAACAAGAAAATCTTATTAATAGAAGACGATTTCAGAGTGAGAGAAGATATCGTGGAGCTGCTCACCAATGAAGGGTTTCAGGTCAGCGTTAACGTTGACGGAAGCGGAGTGCTTCAGCAGATAAATGATAACAAGTTTTCCCTGGTTATCTGCGATATATCACTTCCTGTGAAATCCGGGTTTGAAATCTTTGAAGAGATCAGGGGAACGCTCAACTTTCCAAAAATTCCGCCGTTTATCTTTCTGACCGCACGGGTTGACCGTCAGGATGTCAGACATGGTATGGAACTCGGCGCGGACGACTATATCACCAAACCCTTCACCCGCGCTGAACTGCTTAAAGCTATTGAGATTCAGACAGCCAAGCGGAATGAACTGCTTAAAGATATTCACTTTGTACAGGTTAAAGGGGGGGCATCAATGGTTGAATCCGATGATCAGCCGAAATCACGTCTCAGTTACAGCGGAAAGATTTTTATTGATGATGCTGATGCGCCCGGTATGGTTAAACTGGCGGACATTGTTCTCATAAAAGCTAATGATGATTATACGGTGGTCACCACCACATCCACTTCCTATGTGCTCCGTAAAACCATGAAGAAGTGGGAAGAGATTCTTCCGGAAGAAAAATTCATGCGGGTTCACCGCTCGTATATCATTAACACAGATCATGTGCTCAGATTTGACCGTTGGTATAACTATACCTACAAACTGACCATGAATGAAATACCGGAACCCATTACCGTGAGCCAGCGATACAGCCGTAAACTGCGCAGCCAGCTTAAGTAATTTTACCCTTATATATAAAGAAAAGGGACGGCGTGTTTGGCCGTCCCTTTTTCTTTTTAAACCGGAATCCTTCCCGGGATACGTCCAATTGCACCAAGGATTCCCCTGATGCAGAGATGACCAAAATCAACCGGCTTGCTGAACATCATAGGGCATCCTCCCGGAATCACCAGCAGCCCCTTCTCTCTGCAATACGCCGCGGCACTTTCCGAGACACTGTCTCCGAAAGATTTATGCATCCATACTGCTTTTATACCGCAGTTCACTGCCTCACGTGCAACGGTATCAGTCTTCTCTGGTGAGAGAGCTATTACCAGCGCTTCTGCTCCGCCCGGAATATCTGCAAGTGAAGAGAAACAGTAATCCCCCTCAATTTGTTCAGCATGCGGATTAACAGCATAAACCTGATATCCTCTCTTTCTGAGAGTTGTGTAAATCAGATTGGCTGCGTCTTTCTTCGTTCGTGAAACACCTGCAACAGCTATTCTCTTATAAGAAAGGAATTCTGCTGCTGCATCTTTAAGTGACATCGTCCCGGGCATAGGGTATCTGCCTTTATTTGTTAATGTGATACCGCAAAAATACGTACAACTTACCTTTCCCCGTTTAGCAGCTTCTTTACCTTGCGGACGCTTATCCCCAGCTTTCTGGCAAGGACCTTGTGATCGGTATCGGGATGGCGCTTCACGTAGGCAGCCGCGGCGTTTTCAAGCTGATTCTCTGAAAAGTAGAGTTCGGATTTATTGAATGCATGAAAGAGAAGAATGAATTTTTCCATTCCTGTTATCTCCGCCACCTCCCTCATATCTCCGGTAAGATGTTTTATGTCAACTTCTCTGAGCCAGTCATACTGCATGCGTGCTCTCCCTTCTTTTAGTCTGTTCCTGTATATATTCCTCATAAAAAGCCGATACACGTGCTATGTAATCCTTGGTCTCCCTTGGCAGTTTGAGCTGAATGGAGCGGTAGGTTTTGTCGGCAGCAAGTTTCATTACCCGGCCGATGCCGCAGTTATAAGCCGCAAGCGAAAGCCGGATATCTCCCCCGAACTGACGCTTCAGCCAGGACATATAGGCCGCCTGCGCTCTGATTGCATCCTCCGGATCACGGGGATCGTAACTGACATCAGGCGGAACCGGATTCACCCCCGGCTTGCCGTCCCCCCATTCTTTCCAGGTATTTTTCATAAACTGGCTTAAACCAACCGCCCCGGCCGGACTGACCGCGTCCGGGTTGAATCCGCTCTCTGCCCTGACCTGTGCCTTCAACAGCAGCCAGTCAACTCCGTTTAACTCCCCGTAATATCTGAAAAGTGAATCATAACGGTTCTCCCGGTTCATCTATCCTCCATTTCTACTTCGTTAATAATTGATAATTCTAAGTAATTTACTTATATTAACTTATTAGATTTTTTCTGTCATGTCAAGCCGGAAATGCATAAAAAGATGAAAATTGATAAAAAAGCTGTGGGAGCGCGTCTGAAGAGATTTCTTCTGAACCGCTATCCTACCATGAATGAAGCGGCTGAAGCGCTGGGCACCACCGCTGATTCCATCCGCAACAGTTACCTGAACGGACAGAGCCTCCCCGGAGCAACATTTACCGAGCGGCTTAAAAATATGGGATGCAGTATAGACTGGCTTCTCTTCGGATCCGGTGAAAATGAGCATAACGAAACTCATCCGGGATATCCTCAGTACCGCGTTGAGGCAGCCGTTCCCGCCGGAAGGGGTGATATATACGACATGAGCGAGTGGATGCAGTCTGAAGTGCTGAACTTCAAACCGGAAGATCATTTTTTTCTTAAGGTGGATGAGGAAAACGGCTACAGTATGATGCCGTTCATTCAGCCGGGGGATATGCTTCTGGTAAGTTCAACAGCACCGGTCGCCAATAATGATATCGTAGCCGCACGGTGGGATAACACCCGGGGCGCAATTAAACTCTGCAGTCTTCCTGTTAATGATCCTCACAAAGTAGCCCTTCTCTCATTCAACCCCATCGTAGCCCCGATGGTTTTTAATAAAAGGGAAGTAAGAATGTATAAAGTAGTGCTGATCAAAAAAGAACGATAAGAATTATGAAATATGAAGTATGAATTATGAATTGTTTTCCGCAAATCATATATAATATTTCGTAGGGACAGGTCGTGACCTGTCCTAATGCATGCCGGGTTTAGGAAAATATATACACAACAGGACAACTCTCGATTTGTCCCTACGCAAGAATTTTGAATTTCACAGGGACGGGTCGTGACCTGTCCTAACATATGCCGGGGTTGGAAAACCATTAACGGGGATAGGACAACTCACGAATTATCTCTGCAGATGAAACAAATTTCGTAGGAACAGGTCGTGATCCGTTTTAATGCATGCAGATTGGGATAATATATACACAATAGGATAACTCACGAGTTGTCCCTACGCAAGAATTTTGAATTTTTTAGGGACGGATCGTGACCTGTCCTAACGCATGTCGGGTTAGAAAACCATAAACGGGGATAGGACAACTCTCGAGTTATCCCTGCAGATGAAACAAATTTCGTAGGGACAGGTCGTGACCTGTCCTAATGAATGCCGGGTTGGAAAACCATTAATGAGGATAGGACAACTCTCGAGTTGTCCCTACAGTTGAAACACAAATTCGTAGGGACAGGTCGCGACCTGTCCTAATGCATGCAGATTGGGAAAATATATACACAACAGGATAACTCACGAGTTATCCCTACGCTAGAATTTTGAATTTCGTAGGGACAGGTCGTGACCTGTCCTAATGCATGCCGGGGTTGGAAAATTATATACACAACAGGATAACTCACGAGTTATCCCTACGCTAGAATTTTGAATTTCGTAGGGACGGGTCGTGACCCGTCCTAATGTATGCCTTGTAAAATCTTACCATACAATAGAACAACTCGCGAGTTATCACCACAGTTGATTGCCTCCGCTCAAATTCCGCGGCTGATTATCTCACCTTTTTACTACAACTGTTTCAGCTTGCTGTTAAGAGTGGTGCGCGGAATCTGCAGCAGTCTTGCCGCGCGGGTTATGTTATTACCGCTCTGCCTGAGTGCCTGCTCTATTACTTCCTTCTCCGTCATCTCCATATATTCCTCAAGTGAAGGAAAATCGCCGTTAAATGATATATTCGGTTTCGGAAGCGCGTGCGGACTGCTGAAATCAAGCAGCGCCGGATCAATACTGCCAAGATTGGAAAGAACGATGATTCTCTGGCAGATATTCTCCAGCTCCCGCACATTCCCCGGCCACTCATGCGCAAGCAGTGATGAAAGCAGCTGATCATTTATTACCGCTAATTTATCTGCTGCGTCATACTTGCGAAAAAAATGTTCAATAAGCTCCGGTATATCTTCCTTCCTCTGCCTTAGGGGCGGAACTTTAAGGGTCACGATATTAAGCCGGTAATAGAGATCTTCCCTGAACTCTTTCAGGTCGGCTTTTGCGCGCAGGTCGGTTTTTGAGGCGGCAATCACTCTTACATCAAACGGAACAGGTTCAGTGCCGCCAACACGGATGACGGTATGCTCTTGCAATACACGCAGCAGTTTAACCTGAAGCTGGAGCGGTATATCATCCACATCATCAATAAAGAGTGTTCCTTTATCGGCACTTTCAAAATAGCCGATATGCCGTTTCGCGGCGCCGGTGAAAGCACCTTTCTCATGTCCGAAAAGCTCACTTTCAAGCAGCGTTTCAGGAATGCTGGAGCAGCTTACCGCGACAAACTTTTCCTTGCCACGGTTTCCGGAGAGATGTATCATCCGCGCGACAAGCTCCTTACCGGTTCCGCTTTCCCCTTCTATCAGGACTGATGCATCATTATTTGCAATATGATTAATAACATCACGCAGCTTCTTTACCGGGGCTGAGTTTCCAATCAGGGTTCTGTTTTCAAGCTGCTTTATCCTCTGCCTCAGCTCTCTGTTTTCTTTAATGACAAAATGAAGCTGCCGTATATTCCTCAGGATTGAAAGCAGTTCCTCAGGCGAGAAAGGCTTTGTCAGATAATCATACGCCCCCATTTTCAGTGCTTTAACTGCTGTTTCAACCGTCGCGTAAGCGGTAATCAAAACCACTTTGCAGTCCGGCTTTGTTCTGATAATTTCTTCAAGAATTTCAAGTCCTCCGGTTTTAGGCAGCCGCAGATCGGTGATCACGATATCGGGAAGTTCTTTTCTGAATATATCCAGTCCCTCTTCACCGTCTTCGGCGGTAAAGACCTCAAACCCCTCACCGCGCAGCGTGTTGGCAAGGGTAATGCGCGTTATTTTTTCATCTTCAATTATTAACAGTTTCATGTTCTTTTGCAATTGGCAGTGATATGGTGAATCTGGTCCCTTCGCCGGGAGTGCTCTTCACCTCAATTTTTCCATTGTGTGATTCTATGATACCAAGACATACCGAAAGTCCGAGCCCGGTTCCGATGCCGATATCCTTTGTGGTAAAAAACGGGTCAAAAATCTTTTTCATGGTTTCAGCATCCATTCCGGAGCCGGTATCGCTGATCTCAATAATAACATCCCCCCTGGTTCCGGTGCGGGTATATATAGATATCTCCCCATTCCGCTGGAGAGCATCAAAACTGTTAAGCAGCAGATTCATAATGACCTCCTGGAAGAGATGGTAATCAATCATCACGCGGGGGAGATCGGACTGCAGTCCGGTTGTAACCCGGATCTGGTTTTCCCTGAGGCGGTATTCCGTTAGCTGAACCACTTTCTGAATTGACTCATTAACGTCAATGCTGGTCTGCGATTTAGACTGCTGCCGTGCAAATCCAAGCAGCTTTTTCACCACGGTTTCAATATTATCAATGCCTTCGCTGATCAGATCAAGGTACTCTTTTGTCTGGTATATATTAGCGGGGTCTTTCTTTATCGCGTACAGGCATGATTTTATGCCGTTAAGGGGATTATTCACCTGATGCGCCACCCCCGAGGCAAGGCGCCCGATGGAAGCAAGTTTTTCCGCCTGATAAATCTGCTTCTGCGCTGACTCAAGCTCCCTGCGCGATGTATCAAGGCGTTTTTGCAGCAGCCCAAAATGATGATACAAAAATCCTATTTCATCATCCTTTTCCGGCAGCGATATATCCTGCTGCGGCACCAGATCAATCTTGTCAATTTCATGAACCAGCCGCCCCAGCGAACCGGTCAGTCTGTTTATCAGCAGATATAATAGAAGAAGAACCCCTGAGGTGATGATTACCGTGGCACTCACCAGCATCAGAAAAAGAGAAGCAATCTCCTGCCGGATTGGTTCCGCGTCAAAGCCCACCTGTAGATAACCCCAGTTATTTCCCGCCATGTTCATCGGCGCTGTGCATGTAATCACCCAGCCATGTTCTGCGCTCTGGCTGATAAGTATATTATTTTCTGACTGGGATGATATATCCGCCTGAATTCCGGCATATCCGGAAGGGGTTTTCAGTCTCCCTCCATTGTTAATCCGCCAGGCAATAGGGGTTGCGTTTTTATCATACACCGTAACGTATTTTACGTTTCCAAGATAATTGATAAAATTATCAATATAGGTCTGCAGAATATTTTCTTTCTGAAAGACACTCTTCTCCTCAAAGATCAGAGCATCAACAATGGTCACTGAAAAAGTTCTTGTAACCGCGTAAACATTCTCTGCGTGTTTATGAATAATATTCTTTCTCCACTGAACAAGCATCACAACGGAGATCAGCAGCATCAGAGCGACAATCATCACGCCCGTGGTCATGATGATTTTGGTTTTCAGGCTCGATTTCACAGCAACCATATTTCGTTACCTCTCAATCAGTCTGATAAAATCATAATCGGAATCATTTGCTTTTTCGAATCCGTATTTAAATTCACTGTCCCAGTTGCGTGTTATCTGAGTAAGGTTCTGATTAGAACGGTTCAGCATCAGCAGCGCGGCAGAGATCGCGTTTATAATATTCTGATCATACCCCACCGCGGCAACAAGGGGAGAGGTGGGTATCTTTTCTGAATAGAGAATAATCCTGATTGAATCCCTGTTCTGCAGACTGTTCACCAGGAACTCCCTGGTTACACCGGCATCAAAATAACGGCTTGCAACCTGATAGATAACGCTCTGATGGTGAGGAAAATGCTGAATTTCAGCGATATCGGATACTTTTATACCCTGCCTGCCCAGTTCATAAGAGATCAGCCAGTTGCCTGAAAACGATTCCTGTGAGGGGAGCGCAAGCCGCTTTCCTTTAAGATCTTTCAGTTCCTTAAGCCCGGATGATTTATGGGTGATCAGCACCGATCGTGAGTAGGGCTGATAATTCTCATTCAGCGGTTTAAGAATGGGAATAACCCGGTACTTTTCTCTCGCTTTTATATATACATAAGAACCGAGAAACGCGGCGGCAGTTTCCCCTTTAACCAGCATCTGCACTGCTTCGTTGTAATCCGTGCTCAGCTTCAGTTCAAAGTGATACGGGGTATTGGCGGTAAGATACTCCAGCATCGGCTGATAACCCCGGTAAATGATATTCGGGGGATACCGGGAGATTACACCAATATAAACAACCGGTTTCTCCGGCCGGGCTGAAACCTGCTCATACTCTGCCCGTGCGGGTGTATATACCCCTGAAATATCCAGAAAGTATCCGTAGAAAAATACCGTCAGGGCAGTCCCCCCTGCCAGCAGGAAGAGAAATGAGTATATCAGTTTCTTTTTTTGCATTACTTTTTTATCACCGGACATATTGCCGTCTCATTCCATAATAAAATTTTATACCAATCCCGGAGGCCCTTAAACAGGTGTCTCGGGCAGATTTTTCTCCTGAAAACCGGGAGTTTCAGGAGGGGGTGACTAAATTTCGTCATTTTTCTCAGTAACGATAGCAGTATTTCCCCTGATTTCAAAGGATTTGGGCATTTTTTAACCGGCTTTTACTGGTATGGAAATTGGATAACCAGGGCAGTAATTCAATTTCATCTTACACTAACATAGAAGGAAGTTCACTCATGAGCGAAATCATACCCCGCTGGGAATGGCGCACTTTTTCAAACGATCTCGGCAAAGCCGAAGAAAACATCCGCAGGCATCCTGAGGGCAAAACCCGCGAGAGCGATGAGGTTTACATTCTCTCGGAAGTCAGTATGGATAATACCAAAGTTCGTGACGGACTAATGGATATCAAAACTCTTCAGCAGGTAAACGAGGACCGTCTTGAGCTCTGGCTCCCGATCATGAAAGGCCAATTTCCTCTCCCGGTCTCTGAAATCAAAAAAGTTTTCAAGTGCTTCCGTGTAGCCCTCCCGAATTTTGCCAGGGTTGAATACACCTTCCAGCAGTATCTGGATGAAGTGATTAAACCTTCAACACTCCTCAAAGCCGTTAACGTTCATAAGAAAAGAACCGGCTTTACCATCAATAACACTATCGTGGAAATTGCAGAAGTTACCGTTGACGGCAAAGTGATTAAAACTGCTGCTGTTGAAATGGAGGACCCTGCACTGGTCATAAAAACTGTCAGAGAACTTGAACTTGATAAGTTCCCGAATATCAACTATCTGCGCGGGCTTAAAAACCTGGTCGGAATGAAGTGAGGCATTACCATGGCAAATGAAATAGAACGGAAGTTTCTGGTAAAGGGTGAGTTCAAAAAGTTCGCCAGCAAAGAAACCCGCATCGTGCAGGGTTACCTTTCCTCGGTTCCTGAACGAACCGTGAGAGTAAGAATAAAAGGTGATAAAGGATATATCACCATTAAAGGAATCGGCAGTGCATCAGGCGCAACCCGCTTTGAGTGGGAAAAAGAAATTCCCGCCTCAGAGGTTGAAGAGCTGCTTAAGATCTGCGAACCGGGCGTAATTGACAAAACCCGTTACCTCGTAAAATCAGGAAATCACACTTTTGAGGTTGATGAGTTCTATGGTGAAAATCAGGGACTCACCCTTGCTGAAATTGAACTCAGCTCAGAGGACGAGTCATTCCAGAAACCTGACTGGCTTGGCGATGAAGTTACCGGTGATACAAAGTACTATAACTCCATGCTCATGAAAAACCCCTTCACCAGGTGGTAACTTTACATTATATACATATATAACGATCAACGAAACCTGAACCCATGAAAACCAGCTTTGATCCGCTCGATATGCACCACTACCGTATCGAGAAACTTCCCAAGCGGGAAAAATCCAGGTTTGAAGGAATACTTGCGGCAAGCGGCCCTTTTCTGGCGCTTGCTGCTTTTATTCTTTTCAGCTTTGTCATCAAATTTGATTTCCTCTATGCCATTCAGCCTGATCATCTGGTCTCTGATGCGGCAAAAAAAGCTTTTGAAAAAATCGGTCCTGAGGCCTTCACCAGAAACAATGAATATATGCTTGGCATCTTTGCCGCAGGTATCATTCTCTGGATGACTCAGGCGATACCGAATTATCTCACTTCGCTCATGCTCATTATATCTCTGGTGCTGACCGGAGTGCTCACAGAAAAAACAGCGTATGCACAGCTCGGGCATCCGGTGATGTGGCTTAATATCATGTCCTTCGTGCTCGCAAGCATGCTGGTCGTAACCGGCCTTGCAAAGCGCTTTGCTCTCTGGCTTATTATCCGTTTCGGTAAAAATGCCAGCACAATATTTCTAACGTTTCTTATAATCAATCTCATTCTCTCAGCGTTTATTTCAGCTACAACGGCAAAAGCAGCTATTCTGCTCCCGATCTTTATGGTTATCGCCGCTATCTATGGTGCAACCGGAGGAGAGAATAAAAATAACTTCGGGCGTAGTATTGTCCTGCAGAATCTTCTTAATATCAATCTTGGCGCGGGTGCATTTGTCACCGGGTCCGGGGCTAATCTTCTGGCTGCCGGCATTATCGGCGGTGCAATCGGCGGCAATATCTTTTTTGCCGACTGGATGTTTGCCATGCTTCCTACCATGATTATCCTCATGCTGACTGGATATATACTCGCCATGAAAGTTTTCTTTCCGCTCACGCCTGAAGAACGTCTCCCGCAGATTGAAGGGGGTATGGAGCGCCTCAGGGAAGAGTACCAGAAACTCGGCAAAATCACCCTGCTTGAAATCCGTGCCGCAATTATCTTTATTGCAATTCTTGCCCTGTGGACAACTGATAAGCTGCATGGAATAAGCCCAACCGCCGTTGCGTTCTTTGGCGCAATCATCGCGCTGCTGCCGCGGTTTGGCATAGTCAAGTGGAATGATGTTGATATTCCCTGGCACCTGATGCTCTTCTCGGCCGGTGCATATACACTCGGCGCGGGACTAGATACAACCGATCTTCCCCTTCATGTGGTCACCGCCGTCTTTGATTCACTGGGCATCAGTAACGAAGCGCATTTCTGGGTTCTTTATCTTTTCCTGACCGGTGTAATGATATATAGCGCTCTTCTGTTTCAGTCAAAGACCATGCGCGCCATGATTTTTATTCCGATTGCAATTGGTGTTGCTAACAAATTTGGTTTCCCGGTAATCAGCCTTGCGCTTCCGGTTGCCTTTATGATTGAACATGTGTATGTGCTCCCGTTTAATTCAAAACCGGCGGCACTGCTCTACGAGACAAATCAGTATTCGCTCGGTGATACCTTTAAGCTGGGCATCACGCTGATGACCTGCGCGTGGGTGCTGAATATTATTCTCGGTGAAACCTGGTTCCGGTATCTCGGCATTACGCCTAACGGTGTTTTCGGTTTATTCTGACTGTATCTATTTTTCTGATTTACGAGGACTGAATGTCATTATTTTTTAAGAAAACAAAAAAGCTTGAATCCGAAATGGATGAATACCTTGATCTGGTGATCAAGGGCGGGCTTATTTTTAAGCTGGGGATTAAATGCTATATGGACGGACAGATTGAAGAGTTTGAACATCATCTGCGCGACCTGAGAAAAATGGAAGACCGCGCGGATGACCTGCGCCGTAATATCGAAATTAAGCTCTACACCCGCACACTCATACCTGAAGCGCGCGGCGATGTGCTCGGGCTTCTTGAAAGCTGCGATAAGGTGCTGAATATCACCACTGAAACACTGCTTGAGTTCTCAGTTGAGATTCCGGAAATCCTGCCTGAACTGAAACAGGATTTCCTCTATATATCAGACAATTCAATTTCCTGCCTGGAGAATACCGTAAGCGGCATCAGGGCATACTTTAAAAACATCGATGCTGTGCGTGACTATGTCACCAAAGTGCAGTTTTATAAAAAGGAGACAAACAAAATCGCTGAGAGGATCAAGCGCATGGTATTCAGGTCTGATCTTGAGCTCAGCCGCAAGATCCATATCCGTTATTTCACCTTCCATGTTGAAAGAATCGCGGAGCAGTCTGAGGATGTCTGCGACCGCCTTTCAATAGCAATCGTTAAAAGGTTCGAATAACATTGGATATATCGGTCTGGTTTTTCATCAGCAGCGGCCTCTTTCTCGGATGGTCTCTTGGCGCCAATCACGCTGTGGGACTCTTCGGTACGGCAGTATCTTCCAAAATGGTGCGCTTTAAGGTTGCCGCCATTATCGGGGGAATCTTTACGCTGCTCGGTGCTGTAATCAGCGGTGCGGGAACTACTTCAACGCTCACCAATCTTGGCGGCATCAATGCGATAGCTGGCAGCTTTACTGTGGCGCTCTCGGTTGCTATTGCAATTACCTGGATGACAAAAGCAGAACTACCCGTCTCCACTTCTCAAGCTGTGGTTGGTGCAATCATCGGATGGAATATATTTACCGGATCACCAACCGATTTGGAATCCCTTACAAAAATCTTCAGCAGCTGGATAGCAAGCCCGCTTATCTCCGCTGCTATCGGTTTTCTGATATTTAAGCTTATCAAGAATACGGTACTGAAGTGGAAGATTCATATGCTTGAGCTTGATAATTATACCAGGATCGGTCTGATTTTAGTAGGAGCCCTTGCATCATACTCAATGGGGGCAAATAATATAGCAAATGTTATGGGTATGTTCGCTTCGGCTACGCCGTTTAACGATATACCATTAACTGAAAATTTTGTCATCAGTGGAATAGAGCAGCTTTTCTTTATCGGCGGACTCTCTATTGCTCTTGGTATTATCACTTATGGCCATAAGGTTATGAACACGGTTGGAAATGATCTCTATAAGATTTCCCCCATAACCGGATTCGCTGTGGTTTTGGCTGAGTCAATTGTGCTTTTCCTCTTTACTTCACAAACCCTGGAAAGCGTTCTGCTATCAATCGGACTTCCTGCAATTCCGCTTGTTCCGCTTTCAGCAATGCAGTCATTTGTTGGTGCGGTCATTGGTGTCGGGCTTGCAAAGGATCCGCAGTCCATAAACTTCAAAGTATTCGGAAAAATAAGTCTGGGGTGGATTATTGCCCCTGTTACTGCAGGTGTTCTCGCGTTCATTATGCTGTTCTTTGTACAGAATGTCTTTGAACAAAAAGTAATTCATCCAGTGCCGTATCAGATAACCACATCAGTCATTCAAAAACTTGAATCGGAAAATATTAATACTAAACTGATTAAAGATCTGAAAGGAAAACGCTTTACCAATAAAAAGGTATTCCGTAATGAACTACTGAGCCGCTATGAGTTTAATAATCAGCAGCTCTATGCAATCTTTACCTATGCAATAGTTGATAGCTTTAAAGTAGACTCACTGCTGATTAATGAAAAGATGAATACTGATCTCTTTACTCAGGCGGAAATAGACCTCTTAAAACCGCTGCATGGCAGGGCCTTCAGTCACCGCATTGATTTTGAAGCTGTTATCAGCAGCCTGCTTCCCGAATGGAAAGAAAACGGCGACCTCCTGCATAACAAAATTGTAAAAGAGAAACTGCTTTTTATTGAGAACCTGTTTCGTGCCGAAACGGATCTCCGGGAAACACCCGGCAAAAACAGGAACATCCAAAGAAACAAACTATTTCCAGATAAAACTCAACCATAACAAATAAAGGTGCCATAATGAGAAAACTTACCCATATATACGCAATTGTTCAGCTTGCGGTATTTCTGTTTGCAGCGCCGGCTGTTTTAGCACAGGATGCTAAAGTGCCGGGCGGTGACCAGAAAGTTCCCATGTCAGTTGATGTAAAAAACGGAAAATTAGTGTTTGAATCAGCCGACGGTAACTTCCGCTGGTGGATTGATTCACGTATTCAGTTTGACGGAGCTATGTATTTCGCTCCTGATTTTGTATCAGAGACCAAGAACGGCATGAGCAATGGTTTCCACTTCAGAAGATTAACATTCGCTCTTAAAGCAACCCTCTATAGGGACTGGGAAGCAGAGTTTGATATTGATATGAGAGAAGACACGGATGTTGACGAACAAAACGAACTCCGTGATATGTGGATAAAATACAATGTCCCGAATAAAAACCTGTCCTTTATGGTCGGTCACTTCAAAGAGCCTTTCGGTATGGAAAGATTAAACAGCTCACGTCTGCTTACCTTTCTTGAAAGATCATCTATTTCAAGTGCACTGCCTATGGGCAGAAGAGTCGGCGCTTCAGTCCGCACCTGGTCAGACTGGTATCAGATAACCGGCGCAATCATGGGACATGAACCCGGAACCCGTATTGACAAAGGTCAGAGAGACGAAGGTTACTCAACAAACATCAGAGCTTCCATCGCTCCGGTGAACGAGTTTGGCAAAAATTTCCACTTCGGTCTCGCCGGTTCATATAAGATACCCGATGCAACTTCAGAACTTCGTGCCAATACCATTGAACTCAGCTCAAGAACCGAATCTTATGTATTCAATCCAAAATTCCTCCATACCGGTGACATTGCTGATGTAAATTATTATCTCCGCGGCGGTACCGAACTGATGTATATCAACGGTCCTCTCTATCTTCAGACTGAAGTGATGGGTACATCAATTGAAAGATTTTTCGGCAAACCGCAGGTTACTCTCGGCGGAGGATATATCACCGCAGCTTATCTTCTTACCGGTGAAACCCGCTATTACTATGTGGATGAGGGAGAAGTTGGTCCGGTTGAAAAACCCAAAAACTCATGGGGCGCGCTCGAAATTGCAGCACGTTACACTCATACAAACCTTAATGACAGCGAAGCCGGCGTAAAGGGCGGTATGGCAAATCAGTATATGTTTGGAATCAATTTTATGCCCAATCCAAACATTAAAATTCAGTTCAATTATTCCTATGTAAACCTGGATGAATACGCAACCCGTAAGGGCAACCTGAAAGGTGATGATGACCATGCCTTTATTCAGATCCGCTTCCAGGCATCATTATAATAACAGGAGAAATAAATAATGAAAAACCTTTTATCAGCTTTTATCATCATTCTTCCGCTGGTATTTACTGCCTGCTCAAGGGATGAACCTTCACTGCCGGTTGTGCCGCCGGTTCCTGTGGTAGAGACCATTAAGATCAACGAAGTGTATTCCCGCGGAACAACTGCGGCACCTGACTGGATTGAACTCTATAACACCGGTACCGCATCGGTTGATGTTTCCGGTTACAAGATATATGACAGCGGCGGAGAGACCGGCGCAAAACCTAAAATGACTCTTCCTGCCGGAACATCCATTGCAGCAAACGGTTTTCTGGTAATTGTTGTGGATGATACAACATCAGCGGGCTTTGGCCTTTCAAGCAGCGGTGAAAAAGTATGGCTCGAAAAGGCATCCGGCACCGTTATTGACACAGTAACATTCCCCGCACTGGGTGTTGATTCATCATGGGGCAGAAGAAGTGACGGAACTGCCAACTGGGAAGTTATTTTCCCTTCAACCAAAGGTGTAACCAATGGTACAGGAAATGTCACCCTTCAGCCGGTAGTAATGAATGAAATCTTCTCACGAGGCGCTGATCCGAATTTCGACTTTATCGAAATCTATAATCCCAATCCGGTAAGCATAGATCTCTCAGGTTATAAGATCTATGATGGCGGCGGCAATGCCGGCACAAAGCCAAAGCTGGAATTCCCGGCTGGAGCCTCCGTTCCGGCAAACGGTTTCTATGTTATTATCGTTGATGTTCAGGAAGCTGCGGGATTTGGCATCGGCAGCGGCGGAGATGAGGTCTGGTTCGAAAATGCCAGCGGTACGGTAATTGACCATCAGGTTGTTCCCGCAATGCCGGTTGCAACTACATCCTATTGCCGGATTCCTGACGGAAGCGCAAACTGGGTGATTTCAAATACCATAACTAAGGGTGCAGCTAATCAGCCCTGATCTATATACTTTACGGGAACCGGGCAAAGTCTGGTTCCCTGTTTATTTACTATGAAAAAACGCATCGCGAAACTGTATATCCTGACAATTATTGTCATTATTCTTTTCATTCTCACAGCCTGGAACTGCGGACGCAAAGAGCCCACAACCGCGGCACCTGCTCCTCCGGTTTCCTCTGAAATGAAACCGGAAACGTTCTACTCACTCACCGTATCTGAACCATCAGGGCTGGTATATAACAAACACACCAATACTCTTCTCACCGTTTCAGACAGTCAGCCGGATATTTATGAAATTTCCCTTACCGGCAGCACATACGGCACCATCCCGGCAAACGGCACCGATATGGAAGGGGTAGCACTTTCCGTCACGGGAGATACTCTTTATTTTGCAGAAGAGCGGATAAGAAGAGTCTCCGCAATTACCCGCAGCGGTTCCCTTCTCAGAAGTTTTACCATCAACGCCGGTTCCCCTGGCAACAGCGGACTCGAAGGCATTACGGTTAATACCGCAACCGGCCATTTATACATTATTAACGAAAAAGACCCTGTTATGCTGTTTTGTTATAATGATACCACCGAGTTGTGGCGGAAACCGCTTAGTTTTACTTCTGATATTTCCGGTATTTGTTATGACGAAACCACTGGCGCTCTCTGGATAGTCAGTGATGAATCAAGAAAAGTTCTGAAACTTACACTCACTGGTGAACTCATCGCATCATGGAATATTCCATTTTCGAAAGGGGAGGGTATAGCCATTGCGGGGGATAAAATTTATATCGTAAATGATCAGGAAAACAGGATGTACCTTTTTTCCAAACCAGTTAATTAACTATAAAACGTACCTTATTAAGGATAACAACAATGAAACATTCACTACTCCGTTCAGCACTCTTTGCAGCAGTGCTTATGATTCAGACGGGCTTTTCACAGACTGCCGTGATGAATGAAATTTATTCACGGGGAACAACAGAAGCCCCCGACTGGATTGAAATATATAACCCCGGTCAGACTCAGATTGATATTACCGGCTTTAAGATTTATGACAGCGGCGGACAGGCCGGAACCAAACCAAAAAAGGAATTCCCTGCAGGAAGCATCATTCCCGCAAACGGATTCCTGGTAATTGTAACTGACGATACTGCGGCAAGCGGATTCGGACTCTCAAGCGGCGGTGAGAAAGTCTGGCTCGAAAACGCAACCGGTACCGTGATTGATACGGTTACTTTCTCTGCAATGGATGTTACTCAAACGTACGGCAGATATCCTGATGGTTCTGCTAACTTTAAACTGCTGAATACCATCACCAGAGGCACATCAAATGTTCTGTTTAAGATGAATGAAATTTATTCCCGCGGAACTACCGAAGCTCCTGACTGGATTGAAATATATAACTCATCAGCAGCTCCGGTTGATATCACCGGATTCAAAATTTATGACAACGGCGGCATGACCGGAACAAAGCCAAAGAAGGAATTCCCTGCCGGAAGCATTATTCCCGCGAACGGATTCCTGGTAATCGTAACTGATGACACCACTGCAAGCGGATTCGGACTTTCCAGCGGCGGAGAAAAAGTCTGGATTGAAGACGCAACAGGACTGCTTCTTGATTCAGTTGCTTTCACCGCTATGACCGAAACACAGTCATATGGCAGATATCCCGACGGTTCCCCTTTCTGGCAGCTCCTGAATACCATTACCAGAGGCTCTGCTAATATCATTACCAGCATTGAAGATGAAACCGTTGTTGATAACTATTCACTAAGCCAGAACTATCCAAACCCGTTTAATCCCTCAACAACCATCAGATTCACGCTGAAATCAGCCGGCTTTGTCACCCTGAAGATTTATAACATCCTTGGCGTGGAAGTAAGTACCCTTATCAGTGAAACCATGAATGCAGGAGCACATCAGGTTACCTTTAATGCCGCCGGACTTTCAAGCGGTGTTTATTTTTATCAGCTCACATCAGAGAATTATACCGAAACCAGGAAACTGAATCTCCTAAAATAAGTTCTTTCCTCTCTTGATACAGGGAGGCGGATTGTACCCGCCTCCCTTCTTTATATATACCTCTTCCTCCGGCGTGGGTATTGCGGCACCCGCCACCGGTTACTGAACCCGCTCTGTTTTCTTTCCCCCTTTTTCCTTATTTTTTGCTTACACTTCAAACCAAAGAGGAACAATCCTGAAAAGGCAGATGTTTTATGATTATACGACTAACAGCACGAAATCTCATATTTAAGCCGCTGACCCCCGAAACGCTTGAGGATTTTGAAACCCTCTTCGGCAGCAACGGCGCATGCGGAGGATGCTGGTGCATGAACTGGCTGATTGGTAAAAAGGAGTTTAATGAAGGGAAAGGGAGCACTAATCGCAACCGGATGAGACGCTTAGTGCGCTCGGGTAAAGAGCCCGGTCTCCTGGCATATTACAACGATGAGCCGGTCGGCTGGATTGCCGCTGCCCCGCGGCTGGACTATGATTACCTCAGCCGGAGCAGAGTTCTGAAACCGGTTGATGACAAACCGGTCTGGTCAGTAAGCTGTCTCTTTATCAGAAAAGACTGCCGAGAAAAGGGGTTAAGCGTCCAATTACTAAAAGCCGTAAAGAAATTTGTAAAGGAACGGGGCGGCAATATTGTTGAGGGCTACCCCTATGAGCCAAAAGGAAAACTCCCCGGCGCTTTTGTCTGGACCGGCCTGAGCAGCGCATATCTCAGGGCGGGTTATAAGGAAGCAGCACGGTTTTCTGAGGCACGGCCTATTTACCGGGCAAAGGTGTGAACTAATGTCGTTAATTTCAGTATATATTCACATAGTCTGGAGCACAAAATTCAGGGAAAAATTTCTCGATACGCCTGAATTACGCACCGCGGTATGGAATCACATTCTCTGCAATGCCCGGGCTAAAGAGATTCACCTTGATCACGTCAACGGCTACTCGGAACATTGCCACTGTCTGGTATCGCTTAAACCGACACAAAATATATCAGAGATTGTACGGTTGATTAAAGGAGAATCATCCAGATGGATTAACGAGCAAAAACTGGTAAAAGGTCATTTCCGCTGGCAGGAGGAATATTTTGCCGCATCGGTAGCACAGGACCATCTTGACCGGGTCCGCAAATATATACAGAATCAGGAAATCCATCATACCCGCGAGACCTTTGACGCGGAATATGACAGATTCATAAAATATCACGGATTTCAAGGATCCGAAAATCTATGATTTATTCCAAATCATGATTGGAATTTTTTATTTGTGGCATTTGGGGTTGATTGATTTTAATTTTAACATTACAGATCCACCAGCTAAAGCTGGTGGCTATTGAATTATTTGCATTCAATAGCTCCCGGTTTTAACCGGGAGCTTGTCTCCCGGTTTTAACCGGGAGCTTGTCCGATCAAATGTATTTCACGGGTTTTACCGGGCACCTAATAAATGCAACCGGATAAAATCAATTAAATTATTTACATTCAATAGCTCCCGGCTTAAGCCGGGAGCTATTGAGCAAAACTGATCAAATTTACCGAAATTACCTGTTACATATATTATGTTCAACAAACAAATCGTTAATAATTTATTTTTTATCATCCTTCTCTTTCTTTTGAGCTCATGCTCAAATGAGGCAAAGAAAAACAATATATCAACACAAGGAGATGCAGTGTCAGATTCATTACAAACAGCTACATTCGGAGGCGGATGCTTCTGGTGTGTGGAAGCGGTATTCGAAGAAGTAAAAGGCGTTCATTCCGTTATATCCGGATATGCGGGCGGCCATAAAGAAAACCCGACTTACAACGAGGTCTGCGATGGTACCACCGGCCATGCCGAAGTATGCCAGATTCATTATGATCCCGCGGTTATCAGCTATGATCAGCTGCTTGAAATTTTCTGGAAAACTCACGATCCCACCACACTCAACCGTCAGGGGAACGACGTTGGCACCCAATACCGCTCAGTTATATATTATCACAATGATGAGCAAAAACAGCTGGCTGAAGGGTATAAAAAGAAACTGGACGAAGCAAAAATCTGGACGAACCCCATCGTCACCGAAATTGAGCCTCTCACAAAGTTTTATCCTGCTGAAAACTATCATCAGGATTATTACAGCCAGAACGGTATGCAGCCCTACTGTGCTTTTGTGATTACCCCGAAACTGGAGAAGTTCAGAAAAGTCTTTAAGGACAAACTGAAATAACCTCCTCAGTGATCTCGGTGAAGAGTCAGCAGCTTCGCTATCAGGCCGGTCCATCCGGTCTGATGTGAAGCGCCAAGCCCCTCGCCGGTATCCCCGTTGAAATATTCATAAAAGAGTATATAATCCCGGAAATGAGGATCCTCCTGCAGTTTCCGGTTATCTCCAAATACTGCCCTTCTTCCGTTTTTATCGCGGAGAAAGATACGCGCGAGCCGTTCTGAAAGCTCACTTGCCGCCTGCTCGATAGTAATAAACGTACCGGAGCCCGCCGGATATTCTATTTTAAATTCATCGCCAAAATAGTGATGAAACCTCTGCAGCGATTCAATAATAAGAAAATTCACCGGAAACCAGATGGGTCCCCGCCAGTTAGAGTTTCCGCCGAAAAGCCCCGTATCCGATTCGGCCGGTATATATTTCACCGAAAATGAGCCTCCTCCGGCGTGGAGTATATACGGATGCTTCTCGTGATGTTTTGAGAGTGCACGCACGCCGTAATCAGAGAGAAATTCCGTTTCATCAAGCATCCTCACCAGCAGTTTCTTAAGACGGTGTCCTCTCAGCAGCGAGAAAAGCCGTCTTTCCCCTTTCCCCTCAACAGTCCATCTGCTCACTAATCCCGCCAGATCTTTCCGGTAATTAAGAAACCACTCCATGCGGCTTGCGAACCCCGGTGCATGACTGATAATCTCCGGTTCAATTACTTCAACAGCGAAGAGCGGTATCAGTCCAACCATGGAACGGACCTTGAGCGGCATCACGCGGTCCCCCGGCATGTGCAGTACATCATAAAAGAACGCATCGTCATCATCCCAAAGACTGATTCCTTCTCCGGCTATATTGGTCATTGCTCCTGCTATATATAAAAAGTGCTCAAGAAATTTTGAGGCAATGTCTTCATAAACAGGATTTTTGCCTGCAAGCTCAAGCGAGATTCTGAGCAGATTAAGGGAGAACATTGCCATCCAGCTGGTGCCGTCCGCCTGCTCAAGATGTCCTCCTGTCGGCAGATCCGAACTGCGGTCAAAAACACCGATGTTATCCAGCCCAAGGAATCCCCCCTGAAATACGTTCCTGTTGTTTTCATCTTTCCGGTTCACCCACCAGGTAAAATTGAGCAGCATCTTATGGAGAATACTTTCAAGAAAATCAGTATCGCCCTTGCCGCCATTCAGTTTCTGGTCTATTTTATATACACGCCAGGCAGCCCATGCATGCACAGGAGGATTAACATCCGAGAAGTTCCACTCATACGCCGGAAGCTGTCCGTTCGGATGCATATACCATTCACGCGTAAGGAGCTTTAGCTGATCCTTTGCAAACTGCGGATCTATCATTGCAAGAGGAATGCAGTGAAATGCAAGGTCCCAGGCGGCATACCACGGGTACTCCCACTTATCGGGCATGGAAATTATATCGGCATTATTCAGATTAAACCAGGTATTGTTTCTTCCGAAGTTCCGCTCCGGGGGAGGAGGAGGCTGACCCGGATCACCCCGGAGCCACTGGGACACATCATAATAATAAAACTGTTTTGTCCAGAGCATCCCCCCCCATGCCTGCCGCTGTATATTGCGTGCATCCCTGCCTGAGGTATGAGTCTGCAGTTCACGGTAAAACTGGTCTGCCTCTTTTATCCGTTTGGTAAAAACCGCGTTAAACTGCGCAAACGGCTTCTTTACCGTGCCTGAAGTAAGCCGCAGCCGGAGTTCTTTTTTTCCGCCCGCGGGCACGGTTACTGTATATATCAGCCCCGCTTTGCTCCCACGCTGCTGCGGATTTACCGTCTCATTATTCCCTGAGATAACATAATCATTTATGCCATCCTTAAAAAATCCATCCTTCTTCACCCCGTACAGCCGCTTAATATTTGTCTCATTCTCACAAAACGCGGGCACCGCCTCACCTTCATAATACAGATGTTTTTCTCCCATGGAGCGGTGATGTATATATATATCCCCGTCATTCTGAAGCTGCATTTCAGGCTTGTATTCATCCTGCCCCCATGACCAGCGGTTGCGGAACCAGAGCTGCGGAATCAGATACAGTGGAGCATCCTGCTTTCCCCTGTTTTCAGCAGTTATGCGGATACAAATGTCAACCGGTCCGGCTTTTGCATACTCGATGAATACATCGAAATATTCATCATTATCGAATATGCCGGTATCCATCAGCTCATATTCCCGTTCGGAGCGGTTGCGCCTGCGGTTGGTATCAAGAAGGTCTTCGTATGGAAATCTGTTTTGCGGATATTTATAAAGCATTTTCATATAGGCGTGCGAAGGGAGCGAATCCAGATAGTAATACATCTCCTTTACATCCTCACCATGATTCCCTTCCGGACCGGCAAGCCCGAAGAATCTCTCTTTGATAAAAGGATCTTTACCGTTCCACATCGCCAGGGAAAAACATAACCGCTGCTTTGCATCAGAGATGCCGCCGATACCCTCTTCACCCCAGCGGTAGGCTTTGCTGCGGGCATGATCATGAGTGCAATATGACCAGGCATCACCTCCCCGGCTGTAATCTTCCCTGACAGTGCCCCATTGCCGGTCAGAAAGATAAGGACCCCATAATAGCCATTGTTTTCTGTTTTCCGGAAGCAGACGGATTTTTTCTTCGTTCATTAACTGCCGCTCTTATTATTGTGAAAAAGTTAACCGGGAGAAGGAACCGATACAGGAGCTTTCCTGCACTTCTGCAAGATACTCAAATTTTTGATTTTTCCATGATGCCGGGGCAAGTCGGCTGATTTCACAGGTGATTTTCCCTCTGCCGGCAGCAGCAGTATTCCCCGAACATAAAACAGCCGGAGGGGGGTCCTCCGGCTGCTGAGAAGAGTATATAAGTTCCGTTTATTTAATTACCATGCCCGGGAGCTGTTTGCTGTTATCCCACCGGGTTACCTTATTTGATACCGGTTTCAGGGTTGCAAGGTATTCATAAATGGCTCCGAGATCATGCTCGGTCATGCCTCCGTACATTGTCCAGGGCATCACGGTATTAAAGTCATATATACCATTGACTGCAATATTCATGGCGCTGTCGGTTGAGAATGATTTGAAGCGGGCTACAAACTGTTCTTTGGTCCAGCTCCCGATTCCGGTTTCTTTGTCGGGTGTTATATTGGCTGATGCAAGCAATCCGCCCGGCATCTGGAACGTAAATCCGCCGGCAAATTCCATACCGGGGAGCGGTGTTCCTTTATCTGCAGGAGTGTGGCAGTCGCCGCAGGCAGCTATGGTGGTCAGATATTTTCCGTAAGCCACGATATCAGCGGTATCCTGCTCCGGAGACGGATTATACTTTTCCAGCGGAATGGTTTTTACAATCAGGTTCATCGGGAAGTTCAGTTCCGATACCGGAACAGCATTCTCAATCGGCTCAAGCGAGCGTATATACGCAATAATTGCTTCAGCATCGCTCATGGAAAGTTTACTATATGAGGTATAAGGCATCAGCGGAAAAAGCGCGCGGTGTGAGGCGGTAACGCCCTGAGTAAATGCTCTGAGCAGTTCTCCGTCAGTATAGCTGCCTATGCCGGCGGGAGTAATATTCGGCGCGTAAATGGTCCCCGGCACTCCGCCGATCTGCTCATTAAACATATCCCCACCTTTGCCTTCAGTACCCTTGACCATCGGACCGGAATACTTCGACCAGTCACGCGATGAGTGGCAGTCCATACAAACGGTTACATGGTTAGCAAGATATTTGCCCCGTGCAATCTGCTCCGGAGTCATCTGAACTTTCAGTTTAACCGGCTCGCTGACCTTTGGATAGGCGGAATTAAACCAGAGCAAAAATGCTCCGGCAAGAACAACTAAAACGAGAACGCTGATACCAAGTATCTTTAGTACTTTCATGGTTATGCCCTTTTATTTGATGAGTGTTTTTTAAAGACGAAATAAGAAAGAAGTTGTTCAGGAAGACAGATGGAAAACCCATGAAATCCGGAGGAAAACATACGGGTTTTTCAGGAACCTGGCAAGAATTCTTCTGAATCAGAGCAATCGGTCTGTTGACCGGAAAAAATGCGTGACAAGCGGTATTTCATTCCTCCCCTGCTTGCACGCCGGAAATGCAGACAATCTCTTCATACCGGAACTAACCGCTCCGGTTTTCGAGGGCTGCTTTTCACCCGATACAGTATTCTGCGCATACAGCAGGCAACGCAGACTGCCCGGAAGCTGTAGAATATTTTTACAGAACATATATATATTTTCAACAATATATATAATGCTGAAATCGTCAGACTCTAAAAGCCAGTTTTTCCGCGGTTTATTATTTGAACTTACCGCGGAATTTTATAATTTGCCGTACGGCTATAAAAAATGACAGAGACTGCGTTACATATTCTTTCGGGAAGAGAGCGTTGATTCATCCGGGCGGACAATCAGCGGCAATACCATCACACTCAGGTATTGCCACGGTTCTGCAATCAGATGCATCAGGGTTTAATGTTCCGCTGTTACTCATATCTCAGCCGCATCAGTACTGCCGGCCTTACATTCAGCAAATATCTTATTCTGCAAGCCGGCTCCTTTCTTATTTCATAATAATCCAGGAACAATACTATGTTGCTACGCATTTCAATTTTTCTTCTCATCTTTTTTTCTGTTCTTTACCCCCAGAGCATTAACGATCTGATTCCAAAAGGAACGGCATTCTTCATTCAGTCCGCTCAGAATGAAGGAAAGCCGGGCGGATACTGGGATATAAGCGGCGGTGAAGATAAAATCCGTACCGGCGCTGAAATTCAGGTATATAATCTCGAGAAAAATGAAAAGGACCGGCGCTATGCAGTAAAAAATTCGCAGACCCCGGGATATGTAAACATCCATATAGCAGGTGTCGCCGGAAATATCTGCGTTAAGGGGAACTCTTCAAAAAACGGCACCAAACTTGCTCTTGCCCAGCCTTCTTCCTTTCCTGAACAGAACTTTACGTTCCGCTATGTGGGGAACGGAAGATTTAAAATATATAACCAGAACGGATCACTGATTACTCTTGCCGGAAGAAAATCCTCCAACGGCAGCGATCTGGTGATGTGGGAGGACCACGAAGGGCTCTTCACCGAATGGCTGCTGATTAATGTTGAAACAGGAAAGCCGCTCAACCTTGATGCTGAAATCAACAAACTCGCCGGCGGCACAGGAGACAAGATTGAGGATGCCGGAATCGTATATATACAGTCAGCTCTCAGCTACGGAAAAAATCTGAACGGCTACTTTGACGTTCCCGGTGTTGCGGAGGCTGTGAACGGCAATAATCTGCAGGTTTACTGGCTCAGTGATTTTAATGATGACCGGAAGTATCAGATTATTCCGTCAAACTCAAACATACAATATTACAGCATCGCTCTCGCTGAAAACAATACCCTGCTGGTTGATGCAGGAAATCCCTCCTCCCCTGCCGGCACAAATATCTCGCTTGTTGACATGAACAACAGTGAGGGTCAGAACTTTTCTTTCAGACACCTGGGGAACGGACGATATAAAATTGTCGCCCAAAACGGAAAAGTGATTTCCCTTGCAAACCGGACCGATGCCAACAGCAGCAATATACAAACAGGTGTGGATGAGTCCGGCGCATGGACTGAATGGTATCTGATTGATGTAAATACCAATCAGCCGTATCTTCCCAAACAACAAAAAGGGGGCGATCCTGATATCTCTTCCGTTGTGCTTTCTCCCGGAAGTGATCCGGATGCTGCATCACTCGCTGCTGAGATAGATAATATGTACCGTGAAATCGGCGGTGTTGAAGGCAAATCAGCTTCGGTTGTTAAGAATCTTCTTAAGTCAGGTAACGCGCTCAGTGATGCCCGAAATGTTTCGATTAAGGTCAGTTCGCTCAATTCTAAAGTGAATGACATTAATGATGCAATAGTTGTTTTTGAACGGCTCCCGTTTATCGGCCCCGCTGTAAAAGTAATGTCAACATCACTTGATTATTCCGGCAAGCAGCTGGAAAGAGTTGATGCGGCACTCGGAGCAATTAAAGATAACGTTATAGAGCCCTCCGTGACTAACATGCAGACCGCCATGAGGCAAAACATTCTTCTTAATTCCCAGATCAGGTATCTGAAACAATATCTCGTTGGAGTAAAACAGCAGATTTCAGGTCTTTCAAAAGACGGCATATCATATTCAAAGAATGATTTCGCGGTAATGCGTCAGAAAATTTCTGAGCTGACTCTTTCATTCTCTGCGCTTAATAAAAGTCTTTCTGAAACAGAAAAGAACTGTAAACTCATTAACAAGATTGATGCCCCTGCCGAAAAAATTGTAAAAGGTGTGAAGGGATTTGATAAGTCCATCAAGCAGGTTGATAAAATAGCCGACGAGATTAACAAAGTGCTTGATAAACGCTTCAAAAAAGAAATAGCAAAAGTGAAAATTAATATCAGCGTGAGAGATGTGCTTGAGGGAGGCAAAGTCGGTAAAATAGCGGAAAAATATGTGGGCGACTTTGTTGAAGATGCACTTAAACCGGTACTGAAAAAACTTAAAATTAAAATGCCTGAAGTACCCGGCGCTGATGAATTCAAAAATCTTCTGACTGAAAGTGTTGAAGTTACTAAAAAAATCAGAGGTGAAAGTGCTTCACTTGATGATTACAGCGCAAAGATTGCCTCTCTTATTGCTTACAAACCGGTTCAAATGGCCAACTGATAATTTTCTGATCTTTAAAACCCCGCTCCGGCGGGGTTTTTGTTATATTATTGGATATCGGTTTGTTTACCGGTGCTCAGATATTCTGAAGCGCACTCTGGTCAGATTGTCAGTTTGAATTATTACTTATACTTAATCTTAATTAAGCTTAAACTTCTTGTGCCTGAATATGCATGTCGTATTTTTGTGTATTCATAATACAATTTTGTACTCTCATGAAAACACCTGTACCTCTTCCGTTTTTCGTTCTTACCCTGATTTTATTCACTTTACCGCAATATATACTACCGCAGACCGCCGGAGAAGCGGCACTCGGCACACGCAAATATGAGGATTATCAGACTCCCCAGTTTTGCGGCACCTCCTGCCACACTGATATCTACCAGCAGTGGAAACAGTCCATGATGTCCCAGTCCTACACGCATGACTGGGATGAGGTTGAGTATTTCAAACTGGCTGTTCCTCATGCAGAAAAAGATGCAAAGGTTGCCGGTGTGAAAGCCGGCTGCAACGGCTGCCACGCACCTGTTTCTTTCCTGGCAGGTGATGTGCCCCCTCCCAAACCGGAATTCAACAGCCGTGCCAACGAAGGTGTCTCTTGCGATGTCTGCCATACGGTTACCGGATATGAAGGAGATACTCCCTATAATTTTAACTTTATCTCTTCCCCCGGAAAAATAAAATACGGCCCTCGCGGCGGCACCAACTCACCCGAACATCAGACCGTGAAATCTGACTTCCTTGCAACAGGTGAGTTCTGCGGCACCTGCCACAATGAGAAAAGTCCATACGGTGTATGGGTTAAATCCACTCATCTTGAATGGAAGGAAGGCCCGTATGCAAAGCAGGGAGTTACCTGTCAGCAGTGCCACATGACTTATGCTGAGGGGAAATCCGCTTCAATGGGCAAGACCTATCCCGATGTTCGCCAGCATCTGTTCCACGGCGCGCATGATAACGGAAAAATAGCCGGTACCATCGAACTGCGCATCCACCCTGATATCAATGAAGCTGAACCGGGTGATAAAGTAAAATTCACGGTAGCGCTTTTTAATCAGAAAACCGGACACAAGTTCCCCAGCGGCTCTGTTGAAGACCGCATCGTCTGGATGCATGTAGAAGCCGTTGACGCGAACGGCAATATATATCACCTGAAGGTTGACAAAAAAGGATTCCCCGGCGAGGAATATACCATCGGAGCGGATGTGCTTGCATACCAGGATATGGGTATCGCGCTTAATGATCCAAACTTCAGGGGATTGCAGCGGGACGGTATTCCGGTTGGCGACCGTATTTTCCGCATGGCCTATTTTGATCCGCAGGGACGCATGACCATTCAGCAGTGGAACACAGCATCGCTCGGCGTAGATTACCGTTTCGGCCCGAGAGAAACCAAGCTTGAGACTCTTACATTTAATCTGCCTGATAATATACCTCCCGGAACGCTGAAGGTTACAGCAGTGCTGAATTATCAGAAATTAGTGAGGCCGGTAGCTGATTTTCTCGGAGTCCCCGATGAAGCGGAAATCGTGATGGTCAACAAACACGCAACACAGATTCAGGTTTTACCATAACACCAAAGGAACACTTATGAAACATTATATATACTTCCTGACCGGACTGGTCTTTCTCGCAGGCCTGCTGGCTGAAACTCACGCCATTCCTGCCTTCGCCCGTAAATACAGCATGTCATGCAAAACCTGCCATGCACCCGCTCCCAAACTCAAAGACTATGGCGAAGAGTTTGCTGCAAACGGTTTTGAACTGAAGGACAAGGAAGCACCCCGTTACTATCAGGATACCGGCGATGATCAGGTCTCTCTTATCCGCGATTTTCCCCTGGCCATGCGCTTAGAGGGGCATGTGACCTATAATCAGGACCAGTCAAAACAGTCGGATTTTTATGCTCCCTCAGTAGTTAAACTGCTTTCGGGAGGCGCACTTTCCAAATATATGTCGTATTATTTTTATTATATACTGGAAGAAGGGCACACCGGAAAAATTGAGGATGCCTATCTGATGTTCAATAACATCGCGGGGCTCGAGCTTGATATATATCTCGGACAGTTCCAGGTATCCGATCCTCTGTTCAAACGGGAAGTTCGTTTAACGAGAGAAGATTATCAGATATTAAAATTTGCTCCTTCTGCATCGCAGATAAATCTCACTTATGACCGGGGCATCATGGTTAATTATTCGCTCCCGACAGGAACGGATATTTTTGTTGAACTGGTGAATGGTACGGGTATCGGCGTTCCGGGTCCTGCCGGGACGTTTGACTCAGATCCTTTTAAGAACTTTATCGGCCGCATTTCACAGGATCTGTTTGAGGGAGTAAGAATCGGCGGATTCACCTATCTCGGTGCCGAGCGTCAGCGTTTCTCTGATAATGGCATCACTATGTTCGGCCCTGATCTTACGCTCAATGCTGGTAATTTTGAACTGAATACGATGTATCTGAGCAGAACAGATGATGCCACCATGTCCGGCGGTTCTGTAAAAGAAATAAAAACACAGGGCGCAATGGCTGAACTGATATATATGCCAAACGGTGATGACAGCCGTTTTTACGGCGTCGCAGTATTCAACTGGATTGAATCAGACGAAACCTGGCAGAACCACCGCAGTGCTGCCCTTCACTTCGGACATGTTACCCGCAGAAACATCCGTCTTGTTGCGGAATACGGATACAACTTCACGCATAAGTATCCTTCATTCAGTATGGGATTTGTTTCCGCGTTTTAGTATTTCACAATACATGGTTGCGTAGATACACGCCGCGGCGTGTATCTACAAAGCCAGTAAATCCAGGGGAAATGAATGCATCGTTGAACACGATTAGGGGATAGGCAGGATTAACAGGATGAACCGCCCCGCCATTGTTCATTGTACATTGTTCATTGTGTTTTCCGATCCTCTTTAATCCGCGGGCGATGTACGGGAAGTTGACACAATTTAAGGGATAGGCAGGATTAACAGGATGAACCGCCCCGCCATTGTACATTGTTCATTGTATTTTCCGATCCGCTTTAATCCGCGCTGCTTGCATCCGTATCATCCGCGGCCCATCGGGCAGTTGAACACGATTTAAGGATAGGCAGGATTAACAGGATGAACCGCCCCGCCATTGTACATTGTATTTTTCGATCCGTTTTAATCCGCGCTGCTTGCATCCGTATAATCCGCGGCCCATCGGGCAGTTGAACACGATTTAAGGATAGACAGGATTAACCGCCCCCCATAGTAAAATGTGCAAGCAATCAGGTAATAATGTAAATTATATTTGCCAAATTGCCTATATTTGTAAAACATAATTTACATTAGGTGTGTGAAAAATGCTCCCTCTCAAAGTTTCCAAAACTCTTAAACTCCTGGGTGAAAATATTCAGCTCGCCCGTCTTCGCAGACGGCTCAGCATGGCACAGATTGCTGAAAGAGCCGGAATAAGCCGTCCGACACTTACTGCTATCGAAGCGGGTAAACCCAACGTAAGCATCGGTAATTATGCAATGGTGCTTTTTATACTCGGATTGCTTGATGATCTCACCGCCGTTGCCCGCGATGATGTGTTTGGCAGAAAACTACAGGATGCGGGAATTATTGTTAAAAAACGTGCTCCCGGGAAGAGAAGGTCTGATAATGGCTAAATCACGGAGAAGAAAAGAAATTCTGGTGTATGCTGACTGGATACCCTTCAAAAAACCAGAATTAGTGGGATATCTCTATGCTGAGATTGTAAGAGGTAGTGAGATATTCTCGTTTGAATATTCAGCAGGGTGGCTAAAAAACAACTCTGCACTTTACCTGGATCCACAATTGCAAAACTATTCAGGAACTCAATATCCTCAGTCCGGACACTCGAACTTTGGAGTTTTTCTTGATTCGTCGCCAGATCGCTGGGGCCGCCTTTTAATGAAACGCCGCGAAGCGATTACCGCCCGTGAAGAAGCAAGAACTCCCAATACATTATCTGAATCGGATTTTTTACTTGGTGTTTATGATCAAAGCAGAATGGGAGGGCTTCGATTTAAATTGAGCGAAGACGGTGAGTTTATCAATTCAGATCATCAACTTGCTGTTCCTCCCTGGTCTTCGCTCGCGGAATTGCAGCACGCAAGTTTTATGATTGAACAATCTGATGAATATGAAAGTCTGGAATACAAAAAATGGCTTCTCCGGCTTATTGCTCCGGGTTCTTCACTTGGCGGAGCCCGCCCCAAGGCCAATGTGGCTGATGCTGAGGGAAACCTTTGGATTGCCAAATTCCCAAGCTCTCAGGATACAAAAAATATCGGTGGCTGGGAGATGGTTATTCACCGGCTTGCAGAACAGGCTGGTATATTGTTGCCTCCGGCACAAGCTATTCCTTTCAGCAATGTGCATCATACTTTTCTGGTAAAACGGTTTGACAGAGCGGATAACAAGAGGATTCATTTCACATCGGCTATGACATTGCTTGGGTACAAAGACGGTGATAATTTTTCAGCAGGAGCAAGCTATCTTGAAATGGCTGATTTTATTAAGCGATTTGGCGCTCAGGTCAATTTTAATCTTGAAGAACTCTGGAAAAGAATTGTATTCTCCGTTGCTGTCGCAAACACGGATGATCACTTGAGAAATCACGGTTTTCTCCTTACCGCCGATGGATGGATACTTTCACCAATGTATGATGTGAATGCAAACCCGGCAGGGAACGGCTTGAGTCTCAATATTTCTGAAAATGATAATACCCTCAGTTTCGATCTTGTACTTGAAACCGCGCCATATTATAAGGTTGAACAGAAAAGAGCGAACGTTCTGATAAAAAAAATACGTGAAGCAGTAAGCAACTGGCACCATATAGCCGCCCGGACAGGAATTCCAAAATATGAAATTGAAGAAATGGAACCCGCTTTTAGATTTAAACCCTGAATTATCATATATAGACAGACGGGTAGAAGCCTGCGAATTTGTTACGCGCCGCAAATTGGTTAAAACCGGATTAAAAGATTAACAGGATTTTTATGCTTTCCATAGAACACTGGAGAAGACAGTCTATTATCAGCCTTAACAAAGGTATAGAAGATGCCTTTCAAACTTAAAACTTCTTAGACAGTTTGTATCTGTCTGTACGAAGGTTAATCCATTTCTGAAATTGTTCATTGTGTTTTCCGATCCTCTTTAATCCGCGCTGCTTGCATCCGTATCATCCGCGGACCATCGGGCAGTTGTACACAATTAAAGGATAGATAGGATTAACAAGATAAACCGCCCCGCCATTGTACAGTGTTCATTGTATTTTCCGATCCGTTTTAATCCGCGCTGCTTGCATCCGTATCATCCGCGGCCCATCCGGGAGTTGAACGCGATCAAAGGATGGACAGGAGTAACAGGATTGACCGTTCTGTAAATTGTACATTGTTCATTGTACATTATTTTTTTACCTATATTTCATCACCATCAAATTATCTTTATTAAACATGAACGACATAAACAAAGGTATTATCGCCACGGCTGTAGGCGGTATTTTTCTGCTTATTGCAGTGTTGATTATCAACGATACACTAAGAGACCGCAATAAGGACAGCCAGACCATCAATGTGACCGGCTCGGCCAAGATGGATATCGTATCCGACCTCGGATTCCTTGCCGCAACGGTTTCCTCACAGTCATCCTCTCCGCAGGAGGCCTACCGTCAGATGAAAAGCCAGCTCAGTCAGGTACTTGTTTATCTTGAGGGAAAGGGCTTTAAGAAGGATGCTGTATCACTTTCACCGCCGTCCAGTTATGACATCTTCGAAGTCTCCGCCAGCGGCTATACCACACAGAGGGTCATCGGCCGGAACTACTCTCAGCGGTTTGAAATTAAATCCGCCGACGTTCAGCTCATACAGTCAATTTCTCTGGAAATTGTCTCGCTGATCGAAAAAGGAGTAAACGTGGTTACCGAACCGCCCCGCTTCATATATACAAAGCTCGCGGATGTGAAGATTGAAGTGCAGTCAGAAGCTGCCAAAGATGCCATGAACCGGGCTAACCGGGTGGCATCAGCAACCGACCGCACGCTGGGAGAGCTGCGCAATGCCCGCATGGGAGTACTGCAGATTACTCCGAAGAACTCCAACCAGATTTCCGACTATGGCATAAATGATGAATATTCCATCGAGAAGGAAATCACAGCCGTGGTAAATGCTTCTTTTGTGATTTACTAAGCATTCAGGTTTTTCACCCCGCTGCTTAACCGCCCCTCTTTTGACCGGCGGTTTGTCTGAATTTACCCCCGGAGCGGAAAACCCGTTCCGGGGTCATTTATCTCCTTCTGATGCCGGTTAGCGCTCAAAGTCCTGTTTTTCTTTGGATTCCACCCCTGAAAGTGATATTTTACGGCCGGCAGTAAAGGTTTCTAAGTTAACCTCCTTTACGCCAGGACCAGGTAAAACAGGAGTTTTGGGTTATGTTTGAAACAGTATTAAAGGAGGGTTTCCTCCTGCTGAACATAAAACCGAAAAGAGCAACCGCTGATATCGCTCATGAGTTTAAAGATTTGCTCACTAAACTGATTGAAGATCAGGATATCAGAAAAATTGTTGTTGACTTTTCGCAGGTCATTTTTATTGACAGTTTTTTCCTTGGCGCTATGGTTTCCTGCACCAAAAAAATCCGGCTCAAGGGGGGAGATCTCCGTATTTCAGGGCTTAACCAGACCATAACCCCGATCTTTAATCTGATGCATCTGAATGATGTATTTAAAATTTTTGATGATGCTTCCCAGGCAGAAGCAAGTTTTTCAGAGGCCTGAACCCGCCCCCACGGGCGGATTCATATATACCGGGGCCGGTGAGTTGTCTCCTGCATGATGTCAGTTTTTCATGCAGGAATTTTTTTGAGCAATAACAGTACGTATGGACGAAACGGGCAATCCAAATATTCAGGAGACTTCTTCTCCGGCTAAACTGCTGGAATCCATTCCGGCGGGGATTCTTGCGTTCGACCGCAATTTCATCATTACTTTCCTCAACGATAATATATACCGCTTTAACGTTATCAGTCCGGAAAGCGAACCCGCTCCGGGTGTTTCGCTTCTTTCCGGCATTTTCACCGCGGCATCCGGCATTGAGGAAGAACTGCAGAGGCTTCCCCTTGGCGATGTAATAGAACGGGAGCTGCATTCCTCTGAAACACTCAGCGGTGATGAAATCTCCGTCATGCTTAAAGCCACACCTCTCTTTGAAGGAGAAAACTTTGCCGGCGGAGTTATCCTGATTGAAGACCTTAAAATAAAAGCCCAGCCGGCTGCTGACTCCCACGATTCGGGTGGACAGGGTTCTCTCATTCTTAATGCAATTGCAGATACCATTATCACTTTTGACGGAAACGGAAAAGCTCTTACCGTTTCAGGCAGGCAGGGAGAATGCGGCTGGCTCCTGAAAAAAATTCACCCGGGCGAAACCTACTTCCGCGATGCATTCACCCAGGAACTGCTTGATGAACTTGACAGCAGAAATCTGATTCTTCACGGAGAAAACAAAAAGGGGCATTTCCTTTTTACTGCATATCAGGACGGAATACCAAAAAAAATTGAGACTTCCGTTACAAGTATATATGCTGACCTTCCGGGAAAGATGCTTCACCTGATCCACCTGCATGATGTTACCGGTCTCCTTGGTGAAAGCGAGGAACTGAGGATGCAGATTGAAGAACTCCGCCACTACGAACAGATTACCGAAGCTTCAGCCGATGCTGTGATCACCCTGAGCCGCAGAGGTGATGTTCTGTTTTGGAATACCGCTGCTGCAGAACTCTTCGGCCTGAGCAGATCTCAGATATACGGAAAGAATTTTAACCGCACACTAAGGATTTTTGAACAGGATGAATTTAACTCCCTGATCAGAAACATTACCGTTGATGAGCCGGTTCAGCGGGAGGTCCGCTATTATCTGCAGGAGCGCGAAATTGTTGTTCAGCTTATCTTTTCCCTCCTCTTCCCTGCTGAAGGAAAAGAGGAAATTCTGCTGCTCTGCTCGGATATCACGGAACGGACCCGGCTCTTTGCCCGCGCTGATGAACAGGTAAAACGCCTGCATGAAGTATATAACACGCTGCCCGACATGGTTATCAGATATAACGCGGCAGGACGTTTGCTCACCTGGAACCAGGCATTTGAAAAAACCGCTGGCTTCACGCCTGCCTCCGGAGGCGTTTCCCTCTATGATTTTGTTACTGAAACCCGCCTGGTTTCTGAGATGACCACCGCCAGCACCGGCAAAGAGTTTGTCTCCGAATTTCTTACAGCCGGCGGCAAACCATTTACGGCTCAGGTGCGCGTTTCTGAAGATATACCCGACGAAAAAGGAAACCCCTCCTTTACCGCGGTTATCAGGGATATCACCGCTCAGCTTGTTTTTGAAAAAGAACTCTCCCTGATGCAGTCGGTTTTTGCGACCAGTGAAGACGGCATCGCTATTGAAAGCGAAGGGAAATATATACTTGCCAACGATGCATTCATAGCCATGTTCGGCTACCGCTCTTTTGATGAACTAACCCGCACGGATTACTTCACCATCGTTTCCCCCGAAGAAAAAAACCTGTTTGAACAGTATATACACTCCCGGGCGGCAGGAACAGCGGGGACAAACCGTCTTGAGTTCCTCGGCATTAAAAAAGACGGCGCCCGCTTTCACATTGAGGCCTCTGTGACGCACTTTATGTTTCAGAAGCAGGAATTTACCGTTATTATCGTCCGCGATATATCCGAACGCAAACGCACCCAGCAGGCAATTAAAGAGTCTGAAGAACGCTACCGCAGCATTACCGAAAACCTTGATGATTTCTTCTGGACCGCCGAGCGCTTCAAGGGACAGATGAAAACCATCTTTTACTCAGCCGCGGTTGAAAAGATGACCGGCTACTCGCAGACCGAACTTCTGGAAGATTCAAAACTCTTCCTGAAGATGATTCATCCTGATGATTTCCCCGATGTTAAGGATGACCTGAAAAGATTCTATCAGAACTTTTACAAGAAATCCACCGAACTGGTCTTCCGTATTCTGCATAAACAGGGGAATGTGGTGTGGGTGAGAAATAAACTGACCGCTATCCGTGACCGCAAAGGGGAGATTATCAAAATGTACGGCCTGGTGAGTGATATATCCGCTCAGAAACACGCTGAGCAGGTGCTGCAGGAGTCAGCTGAAAATCTTTCCAAACTTAATGAAGCCAAAGACCGTTTTATTTCCATAATCTCCCACGACCTGCGCACTCCGTTCAGTTCCATCATGGGCTTTACCGATATCCTGATGAATGAGAACGATCTGACAACCGATGATATGCGCAGCTACGTCGGGTTTATTCGCGACTCCGCGCAGAGCATGCTCACGCTGGTGAACTCCCTGCTTGACTGGACAAAGATTCAGACCGGAAGAATAAACTTTGAACCAAACCGGCATGACCTTGCCGACATTGCTTCAAAGATTATCTCGACCGTTCAGGGGGTTGCAATGAAAAAAGAAATTGAGATCATCAGTCATATAGATAACGATATATACGTCTTTGTTGATGAAGGACTGCTGATGCAGGTGTTTAACAATCTGCTTTCCAACGCGCTGAAATTCACCCGCCCCGGCGGAAGAATTGAGATTCTGGCAGAACACTCCGAGCATCCACGCTTCCTGCAGATAACCGTAAGGGATAACGGTGTGGGAATGAGTGAGGAAAACCTGCAGAAACTTTTTAAACTGGATTCTAAACTCACTACCGAAGGAACCGCGGGAGAAAAAGGAACCGGACTCGGCCTTACGCTGGTCTGGGAGATTATTAACCGGCACGGAGGCAGAATCTGGGCTGAGAGCAAAAAGAATGAAGGATCATCTTTCATCTTTACACTCCCCAAAGCTTCAGCTTCTATTCTGCTGGTTGATGACAGTAACACCGACCGCATTCTTTACTCAAAAATCATCCGTAACGTTACGCATGATTATGAAGTGATTACGGCATCCAACGGAAAAGAAGCACTCAAGATAGTTGAAACCGCCGCACCGGCTCTGGTGATTATGGATCATATCATGCCGGTGATGAACGGTCTGGATTTTGTCCGCACCCTGCAATACTCCACCATCAAGGGGAAACCTCCGGTCATTATTCTCAGCGGTGATGTGGGGCAGAGCGAAACTCTTGCTTATAATGATCTGGGCGTTGAATATGTATTCAGCAAGCCGGTTAACCTCGCGCGCTTTAAGGATGCTGTTGAGAAGTGCCTGAAAAAACTTCTCAAATAACGCGCAAAAACCTTGTATATACTAATTTTTTAACTCCGGAAAACCTCCCTTATGAATTCATCTTCAGTTAAACATCTGGTGGCCTGCGCTCTGATTGAAAAGGAGGGGCGTATTCTGCTCGCTCAGAGAAAAGAGGGAATGAAACTCGGACTAAAATGGGAGTTCCCCGGCGGCAAACTTGAAGAGGGGGAGTCAGTTGAAGAGTGTATCGTCAGAGAAATAAAAGAAGAGCTTAATCTGGATATAGCGGTGCTTTACCGGATGAAAGAAAACTATCACTCCTATGAATATGCTGGTATTCACCTTTTCCCCTGCGTCTGTGTTGTGACCGGGGGTGAGCTTCTGTTGCGGGATCATGCTGAGGTACGCTGGATCACCCCGGAAGAAATTTTTAGTTACGATCTGGCGGAAGCTGACATCCCGGTTGCCCGGGCATATCTGGACAGAAACGAAATGTAACCGGGTCTTATTCCGGCTGCTTAGTATTCCCTCTCATAATTTTATAAAACGTAATCGCCGTGAGAGCAATAACACATCCCCACGCAAGAACCATAAATACTACACCGCCGGTTGTCAATTGAATTTCCTTATTAGTTTGTTAATCATACGGTGTAATACGCAAACAGAGGAACTCCGGATTTAGTAATCAACAGATTTTTTTCAGAGCGATGATCGGGAGGCATCCAGCCTGCGGGCGAGACCCTGTCTGATATCATTTGGCCGGTAAGGAATAGTATTCATAATCTCCTTTTTACTATTTTCGCATAAACGAAGAACTCAGCAGAGCAAACAGGAACCACAGTAAGGATTTATCAATGCGAAGATTTACCCCGCCATTATCGCGGTTTAAGGAAAGAACACGCCTTTCACAGAGAGCCGGAATGCCGCCGGAAACTCTGCTCTTCCTGGGTGAAAAAAAACTGGATAAAGCCCTGGTCACCGTTTTCACCTATAATCAGCATGAATGCAGCCAAAGGATTATTGAGTCCGCCAGCGATCTGATGAATGTTCTTCCTAAGCATCAGATGACCTGGCTGAATATTGACGGTCTGCACGACACCGAACTGATTGAAAAAACCGGAGAGGTCTTCGGTCTGCACACCCTGCTTCTTGAAGATATTCTTAATACTGACCTGAGACCAAAAACAGAGATATACGAAGATAAACTTTTTCTCACGGTTAAAATGCTTTCCTTTGATAATGACTCCGGGAGAGTAATAGCCGAACAGGTCAGCTTTGTTCTTGGCAGGAATTTTCTTATCACTTTTCAGGAAGGATTGCAGGGGGATGTGTTTGAACGGGTGCGGGAACGTCTTGACAAAGGAAAAGGTCGCCTGCGCCGCATGAGAACCGATTACCTGCTTTATGAGCTGCTTGATTCCGTGATTGATAATTATTTTATTATCATCGAAAAAACAGGGGATAAACTTGAACTTGCTGAAGCAAAAATACTCGCCTCCCCGCAAAAATCCGTTCTTGGAGAAATCCACAACCTGAAAACCGAACTGATGGAACTCCGGAAACTTGTCTGGCCGATGCGGGAAATTGTCAGCCGGCTTGAACGTGATGAAGGAAACTTCTTTGACGATCAGAACCGCATCTATGTGCGTGATATATACGATCATATCTTCCAGGCAATTGAGACCATAGAAATGTACCGTGATATGCTCTCCAGTCTTCAGGACCTTTACCACTCAAGCCTGAGCAACCGGATGAACGAAATCATGAAAGTGCTCACCATTATCACTACTATTTTCATACCGCTCAGCTTTATCGCGGGAGTTTATGGCATGAATTTTCATTTTATGCCTGAACTGCAATGGCGCTGGGGTTATCCCCTTGTTCTGTTTCTAATGACCGCCGTCAGTTTAGTGATGTTGTATATCTTCAGAAAAAAGCAGTGGCTCTGAGATAATTAGTAATGAGCAATTAGTAATGGAATTGGGGACTGATCTACGCTAATCTGCGGGAAACAAATCAATGTACAATGAACAATTTACATGAGGGAATTAGCAGCGGTTTCTGCGCTGATCTGCGTAATCTGCGGGAAACAAACCAATGCACAATTAACAATGTACAGGAGGGAATTAGCAGCGGTCTCTGCGCTAATCTGCGAAATCTGCGGGAAACAAATCAATGCACAATGAACAATTTACAATGTACAGGAGGGAATTAGTAGCAGTCTCTGCGCTGATCTGCGGGAAACAAACCAATGCACAATGAACAATTTACAATGTACGGGAGGGAAATCGTAGCGGTTTCTGCGCTAATCTGCGAGATCTGCGGGAAACTTCCCTCGCATGTGTTCTTCAGGGGACAACGGCATTAAAACTCTTAGCTACTTCACGCCAACTTTGCTCCCTTTGCGTTAAACCCTTCCTTGTTCGGGCTTTAGTGGCCATACTTTGCCACAGGGTTTTCCATTCTGCATTATCCACTCTCAATTATTATGCTCCCTCTGCTTTTAAACTCCTTTTCCCACAGATAAACGCCACCCAGCCCCCTAAATCCCATCTTCTTACAGATTTGAGCACCCCAGCCCAATGGTAAATTTTACTTGCATTTGGCCAAATAAATAAATAGTTTTTAGACGGTACCTTTCAGAGATTATGGAAATGGGTGAGAAACCACACAACCATAGAAGTTTTTTCAAAAAAATTCGCATTAATGAGTTAAGTCCGATGAACCGTGAAAATTCGGGAGTTTTCGAAAAAAACAATTCTTCCATATTGTTACGAAACACTGCTGATTTGTTTCCAGTTAGGCAATGGTTTGGCACTTAAACTATGTGGCAAGATAGAGTAACTGAATTTTTATTAAACGACAATTGGCAAAATAGTCAAGAATGGCAACAAACGAATTTACTCAAAAGCAGTATTCAGACCTATCGGATTCATTTTCCAAATCAAGGTTTATCAGAGGGTCTATTTAACCAAATTATTCAATGGAAACTTGGCGACCAAATACATAGAGTCAATCATCATTTGCAATATTTAAACAAGCAAATGATAAACGAGGTTACGAAAACCGCACTAATCTTAAATCACCACGATTACAATATTTTAACAAGAGTTAGAATTAATATTTTAAGGTCTTTACCTGGGGTTGGTCTCGGAATTGCATCAGCAATACTAACACTATATTATCCAGAGTTGTATGGAATAATTGATTTTCGTACCTGGGATGAAATTAACGAAAGAGATCCGGTTTTACCTTCTATAACCCATAACTTTTCAATTGGTGATTATCTGAATTATTTGACCAATATCAGACCATACGCAAGTGAGCAAAATATTGAAGTTCAAGTTATTGATTATGCACTTTGGAAAATATGGGAACTTCGTAGAGATTAGCTTTTAGATATAAACATGCTCAACAAATTGCTCAATCAAAGCCAAAAGAGACATTTTTGGCAAAGCCTTTTTAAATCCTATTTACCTTTTTAGTTTATGTGAAAGGAATGTAAATAACTCTGGTGAAATATCTTTGTCTGATGTAGAATCAACTGAAAGATTGCAAAGAAATTTTAAGAATGCTATATCATGTTCAACGGGATGATTATCTGCTTCTTTAAAGTACTCAAGGGTTTTTACTTCATCTGTATCTTTATTTCTTGAATAATATCTTTTAAAACGAGTTTCAAAATCAGCTTCAGCGAAAATCGTCAAGTGGTTTTCGGTTAGCTGATATACTTCTTCAAGGATTGATCTATGTCTTACTCCTTCCAATACAATTATATTTGAAAAGCCAATAAAATGTGAAAGCACATCACTCAAAAACCTCTTAGGACTTTCCTTCACAAATGCTTCACCAGTATCTTGAAGTGCTTTCCTGTCAGTAGGCAAACCATTTTTCACGCAATAATATTTCAAGTAAACGCCGAATGAAGCTATTGGGAATCCATATTCGGCTTGAATCAATTTTGCAATATACGACTTTCCCGAACAGATACGACCACTTATTGTGATTATAGACTTTAACTTCATTTTGATTGTGTAAACAGGTCTTCCGAAATTCCTTCTCTCAAAATTGACCACCCGCTTCTATCTTTCTTTTCACTTTTATATGGTGCTATCTTTTTTATCTTTTTTACTTCAATTAAAGTGGCATACTTTGACTTTGCTCTGTTTTTCCAAAAGTTAGTATCATAATCTGCACAAATTGCTTTTCCAAAATTCGCTTCAATATATTTGAGAGTCTCTTTATCTGCCAAATGAAAAAAATTTACCTCACCTGCAACAAAAACACCAGTAACAAAACTACCGGATTCTTTCAGAATAATCACATCACCCTTTTTTACTCTTTCAAATGGAATTCTTCGATTTACCGAAAACCTTGATTCAATTTTCTTTTCCTTTTTATAAACAAGAGATAAAAACGGCTCATTAAAAATTGCCAAGTGAATTCCAATAGACAGATCAAACAGCAAGTGCTCAATAGTATTTCCCCATTGAGAATCTTCCTTCAGTTGTTCAATCAAGTAATTAATTAGTTTGCCTTTCCATTTCATGATATAGCCAGTCTAGATAGTTATTGTATTCTCCTTTCTCAAATCCTGTAATTGCATTTACAAAATCTGCAACGAGTTTTAGTTCTTTCGTTATTCGTTTACCAGTTTTAAAATCGTCAAGCAACTTAACAAATTTCTTTGTGTTATTCACTTTAAATATTCTGTTCCCCGAAGTCCAAACATTCGCCAGGTCCCTTCGTTTATCTCTGGTACTCACCGTTGGAAGTATATCACCTTTTATTAGGCTCAGTATTTCCAAATCATTAGTTACAGAACACTCATCAACCTTAACCCTTATTCGGACAGTATCAATATCCCTTTCAACCCATTTAGGTTTTGTTTCATTAAATTCAGGTCTTTCAATGGCAGCAGAATGAACCTTGCGGAATAACGCAAAATCACCTTTACGCCAAAAAGGGGAAATATTTGTTACCCCGGCTGAACGAAAAGCATTAAACTCAAAGAATGGCATTGCATAGTGCAACTTCTGAGCAAACAAATTTTCTAAACACAAGCCCTGTTGCTGACAAAACGAAAACCAATCAATTCTTTCCTTTTCAATTTTAGGTCGAGTATTGATAGGTGGCAAACTTATACCAATAACCCCACCCAATTCAACACATTGAGCAGCCAACCACATGAATTGATAAAAGTGAGGTGAATACCAAGGTGGATCCATTATTACACTGTAAAATTTACCAATAGCTTTGGGTGAAACTTCAAAAATATCTGCTTCAAGAATTCGAAATCTAACCTTATCAGCGCTTAATTTCGATAAACCTCGCACAATGGGTTTGTTTCTTTCAACCAAAGTAATTTTTTGAGGGATATCTTTTATACACGCAGTCGCAAACAGTGTTGGCATTCCCAATAATAAAATTCTGTCGTTTACAGAATTTATCTCTTGAATTTCATTAATCAAATAATTCAAACTTGCAGTAGAATTTCTCCACTCAAAATCTAAAGGATGTGGAATTTTTAGAAAATCAAAGTACCCCATGTACTTTTTTAGGTAAAGTTGTGGGTCTTCTGAAAGTAAATCAAAAGTGGGTGTTTTCTTATCCTCTTTTACGGACCACATATCGCTTTGCTTATATAACGATCCTTTGTTCTCTAATATTTCAAGGGCATCCCTTAGTTGGATTGGGTCGTGTCCACTGAAATTCTTTGAAATGAATTCAAAAGTTCGAGGTTGCTTACAAAGCCGTAAAATCAAACTATTGATGTATTCATTATGCATAGCTAATATTTTTTTAATTTAATTTCCGTAATAGGTTGGTTTAATTGTTCCGCGGTAAACCTTTTCGCCATTTCTTTTTTCCAAACGGCTAGTGCAATATATTGACCTTGCAACATATCGTTAAACCCATCATCCATTCTTTTTACAATAGGTGTAAACGTATTAAATATTCTTAAAGGCAAAACTCGTAATGGTAGTGCTTCGTCAATATTTTGTACAATATCCAGTAATTTTGGAACAACCATGTCAAACTTTGTGTCCGTGTTTGCAGTCAGTGTGATGTAGCAATATAAATCTAGATTAATTTGCAATAAACGTTGGCATAAATAAAATTGTTTTAAAAACAATTTTGGCTCTGCCTTTGTGTTAAGTGAAAAAGACTTTTCATCAATCCCCTTGAAACAACAGACCCTTGAATACATTTTATAGTTAGACATTAAATCAATTTGCTTATTACTTAAATATTTCCATAAGTAGTCATTACTTAAATTATCATCTGACCATAAGAATATTTTTTCATTCAATCCTCTCTCTTTTAATGTTTGCATCATCCAGGGAACCCACTCAGGCGTCAAGTCAGGTTGTCCACCCGTTAAATCGATCACTGAGGCAGGATTCTCTTCTTTTAAATACAAATCCACCATTTCATCACAACTTAGAAATGAAGCATGCTTTGTATCACCTTTCAACAGTTTATAATCAACGAAACAATACCAACAACGCCAATTGCAAACTGAATTTTGAAAAACTTGAGCTCGAATTTGTGAATCTGGTTTTAAACCTAATGCTTTTGCTGCCGGTAAAATGGGTAACGGGTTTTTTATCCAATCATTTCCCGCATCAAGTTTAAAATGACGAACCCTCCCAAAGCCATTACAATTAGCCGGTTCAGTTAAATCTTTTTCTTGTTCTGAGCCTGAAAAATTAGTAATCAATATTGCTCTTCGATCAATATCAATTGCTTTATCTCTCAGACTTGAGGACATAACTTCAGTATCAAGATTTGCCATTTTCCTCTGATCTTTTATCATCAATATTCGGCACTCTTTCTTCTATATAGAGCATTGCAAGCTCAGTGCAAAATTCCAACTGCTCATCTGTTAGATCTTCGTCTTTTTTTATGTTATGCCAATACTCTAAACATTTTCTGCAACAAGTTGCCGTTGCGTGTTGAGCATAATGCACGATTTCGTTGCCTGTCATTGGCGTTTGTCTGCCATCCCAAGCATTCTTAGAACTGCCAATCTTTGATTTTAATATTCTCTTTGCATGTGTTCTTAGTTCATTTCTAGTTGATTTCAGAGCATTTGTAATAGCATCTTGTTCTATTGGAGTATGCCAGTAAATATGTCTTATCAATTCATTTTTCATAGATTCGAAAATGAATTTAGCATCATTGATATCATTTAGATGGACTCTTTTCCAATCAATCAAACTTGTACCACATTCTTTGCAAACTCCGTGACTGCCAAATTTTTTTGCGGTTCTTTCGCTGGTTTTAAAACAGTGAAGTCCGTCATCACATTTTGTGCTGCCACACGATATATTCAGTGGACTTAAATCTGAAACTGGAATATCTGGAGGAACTCTTTTAAATTTCTTTGCCATAATATTGTTGTTTTAGTTTGCAAGTGCTGAGTTCAATAAACTAAAGTCCATAGGGGTGAGTTTTTGTATTTGTATTTTCTCTTTCAAAAAATCTGATGCAACAGTAAATGGATTTGGTTCTGTCACTTGCATTTTATTTGCAGTACTCCACCAATTTTCACCTTGATAACTCAATCTAAAAGCTAAATAATTTGAAAGAAAATCTTCTCTTACCCTTTCTCTTTTGGCAATATGTGAAACTGCTTTTGCTAAATTTTTGATGTCGTATTTCGCAAGGGTCACACATTTTTCGGTAAGAACTTCCGCTCGACCTCCAAATATCACTTGATTTGCAAATGAGTTTGCTTCAAGTTCTTCCATTGACTCATTATTCGAAAATGGATTCATTTCTTGAACTTCAACAACTGATGTGTTTACTTTATCTAGGTGCATAAACACATGATACAACTCATGCAACAGATCAAAAATCCACCTAGCATGTGATTGTGTGTTTTGTTTTAAAACAACAACATGCCTTCCTTCTATATTCCAAGATGCACCATGAAACACGCCAGAATCGCTTAACGGCAAAACACATATTCCCATATTCCAAACAAATTCTAAAAGTGCAATTAAATCAATGTTTTGATAATTCTTGAAATATTCATTCTTAAATTCTTCTATACTGTAAGGATATTCAATACTGTTCTTTTGGTTAAATGCTTTCAAAACAACTTTTGCTAAGTAAAACGCATAATGAGAGTATGCTTTTACTTGATTTTCATTAGCATTTGTTGGTTTCTTAAAGAAAGCCATTTCAGCAGGTTCGGGTCCTAATACTAAGTTTTCTTTACCCCAAATTTCGTTTAGTGTCCAACCATAAATAGTAGAAACATAACTTGCGGCTTCATCAAGTAACATTGCGGGTTCGCTTTGCGGTTGGGCATTCAATGCAAATTGTATTCTTGCTGGAATAATTTTACGTGTCAGAAAATTTGAATCAATCCCTGCATAACTCAATCTTTTCAGAAGCACATTGAAGCTCTTTTGAGTTTTTTCCATTTCTAGTTCTATTTCCTGATTTGCTAAATCTTTTAATGAAAAACCCATTGCGGCAAGTATTTTACGAAGAGTTCCAAAGCTTACATCAGTGTGTCCCTTTTCAATTCTCGAAATTGTTTGTGCTGAAACACCAGCTCTTTCTGCAAGATTTTTACTGCTTAGGTTATTTCGTTCACGAAGACGTTTAATTTTAACTCCTATAAGTTTCGCCTGCTCTTCAGACTTATTAGCTAGATATTTTGCAAAATCTTTGTCCGTCATTACTCTTAGTTTATCCCAAGGAATTTCTAAACTATGTGGGCTTGCAGGAATAATAATTTCAAATGGATTATAATGCAATTTATTCCATTCAATGTTCCTAACATCGAACGGAATTAAAGTTTCTATAGGAACTTCAATAATGTCTCCATTTTCAAAAATCACAACAACATTTTCGTTGGCAAATTTTGCATGCCTGATTTTTTGGTATGAGGTATTGGTCCAGCGTATCATTTTAGTTTCGTTTTATTTTTTCTCTTCGGTTGTCTAATTGGATGTAAGGCATCCCAGTAATCCACAATCTCGTCAAGATTATCTTCAATTGCTTTTCTCACTGCATAACTTATTGTAGCCCCATACATTGGTTCAATAAAAGGTATAGTCACACATACACTTGAACCATCCTTAAAACGGACGTGGCAATGCGGCGGGGGATGATCAAACCCCCATACATGAATGCTAAAATTTGGTGTATTAATTATACTCATGGGTGCAAATATACACATATTCAGGAATAAAACAAACAGAAATTAACATATATGTTTAGAAAAGTGCAATTTATTGAGGATTATGGTATGTATTGTCGATTTGGTGCGTATTGCTCGAAATTCAGTTAAGTATTGGGAATTTTATACCTATAAATGCTATTATTTCAATCGGTTATCAGGAAATTTCCATTAAAAAGTGAAACTAAATCGTGGCATACTGGTGCGAAGAAGAATAGATTGAATCCGTTGGAGGCAAAAATGGAAGTCTCTGAAAGGAACTGATAATATTATAAAATTACCTCAAAAAGTAATAATTAGCATCAAAAACAACTGTTTCGGGAAGAACTTATTTTATAATTACACTCCCCGTAAGGCTGCTGCAAAAGCCCTTTAAGTGCCTTCTCACTTAACTGATTTCAACCAACCCCACTTAATCACCTCCTTCACACCATTCCTAAATTTCTAATCCACCTTCAGACCCCCTCTTAAACCCGACTATTCTATCATATTGTCCCACCCCCTCCTCCAAACCCCACATAGCCAACACCCCAAACACCTTTCCAACTCATCCCCGCCTTAACTGAACCAATTTGATACATTTGGCTAAAAGTCTCAGTTTGAGACGAGGGGGATCGTATGACAAGTCCATAACTTCTTTAATTGTGGCATCTTTATATGGCACATCTTTTGTTGAACAATTGATTATTCACTTATTTAAATGGTCTGTCAGCCATGAACAACTCATTTATTTCTTTTGTGTTATTCGCTTTAATTAGCGTTCATTCGTTTGCTGATGTGCAAAGCATTGCAACGGTATCCGGCACTCATAAAGGGGTGAATGTTACGCTGCCGGCTCCTTTTAGCAAGACAGTGTTTGCCGGCACTTTTAATGCCACCATTGACGGCAATCCAACAAACTTATACTGCATAGATCTCGCAAACCTGATAGCGTATAATCAGCAATATCAGGATGTGTCATCTACGGACAGTATGCTTACCTACATTCTCAACAATTATTATCCCTTCAAACCCTACCCCTACACGGGTTCTGCCTCAACCGTGGAAAAAGAAGCTGCGGCGGTTCAGCTCGCTTTATGGCATTATGCTGATGGTTTGAATGTTGCGGGAGTTACAGGCGCTAATGATGTAAGAACCAGGGCGCTTGATATTATTGCAGACGCAAATCTTCACGCACATGTGCTTAGTCTTCAATCATTTTTTGTTGATATTCCTGCTCAGTCATTTGCAATAGGGAGCCCCATCAGTTTTACCGTACAGGCGTTTGACAACATGGGTATTGCAATGCCGAACGTTACCATTACGCTTTCAACTACTTCGGGTACGCTTAGCAGCACAACAACCGTAACGGGACCCACTGGTGTTTCACCAGTTCTTACGATAATCCCAGGCGTCGGAGTCACCAATGCAACTATTTCCGTTTCAGGTACGGTTGGAATTCCGGCCGGTACAAAATATTATCATGTAGCAGACCCAAACGGAAAGCAGAAACTTATTCTGGCAACTCCAACTATTGCCGCACGTACCATCCACAGAACCATCACCTGGTTCAATCAGATTGATCTGGTTGTTAACAAAGCTGTTGATCAGATTGTCGCAAACAACGGAGATATCATCAGCTATAGAATCACCGTAAAAAACACCGGCTCTGCTAATGCTGAAGGTGTTGAAGTATCAGATCAGCTGGCTGATATTTTTGATTTCGTTTCAGCCGTGCCTTCAGGTGTATATAATCCGGCCACAGGTATCTGGACTGCCGGCAACATCAGCGCGGGTGATTCCGCAGTGCTTCTTCTTCAGGTGCAGGTAGATTATTCAAATGTTGCGGCCGCTTCATTTAATTTTGGCGCCGCAGCCCTATTTAATCTTTTTGTTCTTGATACCTTAATTCAGCCCTCTGCTGACACTCAGGGTAAACTTGCCGTAGGCGGAATCGCAAACCTGACCGGCTATAGTGTTGGTGATCAGCTTCCTCCAAATTCAGGTGATGTGCTTGTTGTGGGTAATCATCTTACCTATATGATCGGACGTGTATATAACGGAAGAGCTGTCTATCAGAATTATATTACTTCAACAATTGGATTCTCGGCTGATGGCGGCATTTTTCAGGACAGCGTCATAAACTTCCCCGCCGCAAAGCTGCATTTACAAAATCTTTCGGTTCAGCTTGCCACTCTTTCGCAATCAGGTTCTGTTTATCATACCGGAATGCAGATAAGTCTGGTTGGCACCAATCCTGATCTGAATGTATTTTATCTGGATGGCAGTTTATTGCTTGGTTCAAATCAGTTAAACATAGATGTTCCCGTAAATTCTACCGTGCTGGTTAACGTAAGCGGTGACAGCACCCGTATGTTTGGCGGAATTTTTCTTACCGGAGCAGTGCAGGAAAATATATTATTCAATTTTTATGAAGCAGAAAAACTCCATATTTCAGGTATCAATGTAACCGGATCAGTACTTGCTCCTTTTGCAGCCTTAGATTTTCCGGCTGGAATAATTACGGGTCAGACAATGGTTCGCTGCATGTATGGTTCAGGTCAGTTTAATTTAGCTCCTTTTACCGGAAACCTTACGCGTGATACCACCATCGCAAATTTTGCTGAAGTAATCTCAGCTTCACAGGGTAACATGCCTGGCTTCTTTAATGCACCCGGCTCAATGGCGATGTTATTCTCATCCGGCGTTACCGGAATAAATTCTGAAGCTGCCTCACCGGGTGAATACAATCTGGATCAGAATTACCCGAATCCGTTTAACCCGTCAACTGAAATCAGATTCTCTGTTGGTAACCCTGGAAGCGTAACGCTTCAGGTTTATGACGTGCTCGGCAATAAAGTAGCTGATTTAGTAAACGGATACCGCGAAGCCGGAAGCCACTCTGTAAACTTTAACGCAAGCGGTCTCAGCAGCGGAACCTACTTCTATGTTCTTAAAGCAAATGGCACCGTGCTCAGCCGGAAAATGGCGTTGTTGAAGTAAGAATTATGAGGTGTGAATTATGAGTTATGAAATGTTTTCAATTCATTCTTCAAAATTCGTAATTCTTCTGCATACCCCCATGTATTGGTGAATGAACTCCTCCGGGTAAAGACAACAGTTTTCCCGGAGGATTTTTTTATTAACCCTTCCTTGTGACAACACGCGAGTTGTCCTATTGTGTACATGGATTCCCCAACCCGGTATTCATTAGGACAGGTCACGACCTGTCCGAACATTTGCTTGATGCTTCTTTGCGCGATCTCGTCTGAGGACACCGTGTCCAAAACTCTGCCTACTCTTCGTTAAACTTCTTCACGGCATGTACAAAGCAGGTTATACTATAAATAAAAAATCCTCCAAAAGAATTTCTCTTCCGGAGGATTTGTTTTGTGGTAATAACTGGCAGGCATTTGCCGCATTAGGACAGGTCGCGGCCTGTCCCTACGGATTTCAATTATTTTGATATTGAATAATTATCAATTCTCCATTATCCGCTATCAATTATTTCGTCAGCGCCATTTTTCTTGCAGCTTTATAGTCACCGGCATCAAGAGTGTATATATACACACCGCTGGTAAGGCCGTAGTCATCAGGCGTGAAGCTGATGCTGTGGCTTCCTTTTTCCATCTGCTTCTGAAGCAGTGTGGCTACTTCCTGACCGGTGATGGAGTATATCTTCATGGTTACAAATGACTCCGAGGCCAGCGAGAATCGTATCTGGGTTGATGGGTTAAACGGATTCGGATAATTCTGCTCTAACGTAAATAGCTCCGGCATGGTTACCTCAGTCTCAGCGGAAAGATTGTAATAAGTGAATGATCCGTCAAAATCGGTCTGCTTGATGCGGTACTGATACAGGCCCGCTTTGCCGGGACGGTCGGTATAGTTATATACACGCTGTTCGGTGGTAGTGCCTGAACCCTGAATAAAGGTAAGGGAGGTGAACTCCTGCTTAATTCCGCCGGTGACCTCAGCGCGCTCAACTTCAAAGCCCTTGTTGTTCATTTCGGTTGCGGTTGACCAGGTCAGCGCAACTTCACCGTCGGATACCGACGCAGTGAATGAGGTCAGCTCAACCGGAACAATGTTTGCCACGGTGATGGTTTTTGAAGGAGCAAAATTCCACTGATCTCCGTCATTACCGCCGTTGAAATTCACACTGTTTCCGTTTGCATGCATCGTTACATTACCGGTTGTGTTCGGTGCTGTGTAATTAAAAGCAAACGTTACAGCGCCTGAGACCGGCTGCTTTGGTGAAGTGTGGGTCAGTTCGTTCCCGATTTTCTGTAATCCTGAGCCAAGAAGCGTGGCCAGAGATCCGCCTGATACCGCGATATTCGTCCCGCCGCGGGTGAGAGGTCCGCCTGAGATGGAAACAGTGTACGAGGCAACCTGACCGGGACTCAGTGTATCCGGTCCTTCGATGCTGACGGTTACTCCGGCGGAAAGATCACCATGGCAGGTGCATCCCGCGCCATTAAGCTGGGTCATTCCCGTAATACCGGATGAATACGCATAAAGAAAGAAACTGATGGAAACCACAGCCAAGAGGAAGGCTGTATGCTGCTTCGGGGTAATCCGTAGCCTTTGGAACATGGGGACTCCTTTGTGATGATGAATGATAGGTGAATAGTAACCCGGGTCAGAAAAAAGGGACAAAAATAATTGGTAATGAGGAATGAGTAATTAGTAATGGGAAGGGGGCAAATCTGCGCTAATCTGCGGGAAACAAATCAATGTACAATGAACAATTTACAATGCACAGGAATAAATTAGTAATTAGTAAGGAGTAATTAGTAATGGTTTCTTCGTTAATCTGCGGAATCTGCGGGAAACCACTTGTGAGGAACCACGAAGTGGTGGTATTATTTTAGCAAAGGAATTAATCTGGTCAACCCAAACCACGAAGTGGTGACATTATTTCTGAGATTGCCGGTATGTTTTAGCATTCCTGCTTCCCTAAATAAGAACCATCATCCCAAGCCCATCTACCCAGAAAGGGAGAAGGGGGCCGGAAACTCTGCATTAATTTCTCCTTTGCGGCTTGGCACCTTTGAGCGGGTTTTCGTTTACGATAAGACCGTTTTTTTCGCTAATCTGCGGTCTGCCGCGACAGACTGCGGGAAACGAATCCGTGTACAATGTACAGGAAGAAATTAGTAATGGTTTCTGCGTTAATCTGCTTGAAACACGCCTAATTCATACTTCAAAATTCAAATTTCATAATTTTTAACTGTTCTCTTCTTCCTCAAACAGTTCTTCTGTTCCTGGCAGCAGTTTTGTTTCCCCGCTTTGTACATTTTTTAACCGTCTTTGGATTGCGCGGGTGCGTTTTCCTTTTACCTCATCAAGAGTGTTCAATCCTTTCTGAATATTCTCCTGTGCCTTGTCAAGCAGTCCGCCGAAGGTATCGAATTCTTTCTTTACTTCACGGAGTATATCCCAGACCTCACTCGACCGCTTTTGTATGGTAAGCGTACGGAATCCCATCTGAAGACTGTTCAGAATCGCCGCCAGCGTAGTCGGGCCGGTTACTATTACCTTGGCATCCCTCTGGAGTTCTTCAAGCAAAGATGCTTTTCTGACTACTTCTGCATAAATACCCTCAAACGGAAGGAACATAATACCGAAGTCGGTAGTATTTGGCGGATCAAGATATTTTTCGCTGATATCTTTTGCCATTTTCCTGATTGTTGAGTAGAGCTGCTTCTGCGCTTCTTCAACCGCCGGCTGATCTCCCCGCTCGTATGCATCCTGCAGCGATGAATATGCATCCTTAGGAAACTTTGCGTCAATAGGAAGGTATATATACTTCCGGTCATTGTCCTTACCCGGGAGTTTTACCGCAAACTCAACGATATCAGATGAACCGGATTTGGTTTTTACATTTGCATCATACTGATCAGGCGCCAGTATCTGCTCAAGAAGCATCGAAAGCTGCACTTCTCCGAATGAGCCGCGCTGTTTAACATTTGCCAGAACTTTTTTCAGCCCGCCAACATCCTGTGCAAGGTTGCGCATTTCACCCAGCCCTTCCTGCACGGCTGAAAGCTGCTTGCCAACAGTTTCAAATGACTGCGTGAGGCGTTCGTTCAGCGTCTTCTGCAGTTTTTCATCAACTGTTTCGCGCATCTGTTCGAGTTTCTTTTCTGTGCCGGAGATCAGTTCATCCTGCTTTTTCTCCAGTGCTGTGAATTTTTCTCTTTGCAGAGCATTGAATGATTCAACATTTGCAGCAAAGCCCTCCTGAAAATCTTTCAGCGATTTTGCAAGCGCCTCGCGGGTCGCGCTGCTTTCGCTCTTTGCCTGTTCAAGCAGTGTGCGCAGATTTGCCTCGATGGTTTTTCGTGCCTCACCCATCTGTATAATATTGCTTTCGGAAAAAGTTTTTAGACCGCTTATTAAATCCTGCCGGTGAGCCGCAAACTGATTTTCGTTTTTCTTTGAAAGTTCGGCAAGACTATTGTTCAGTGTAACGGTAAGTTCTTTCAGAATAGCCTGATTCCCCTGCGCGGCATTGTTAAGCGTTGTGGTGATATCAGTCTGAATCTGAGAAAGGAGCAGCCGGAGATCCTCACGGTTCTCGCGTGCTATTCTGGATGACTCCTCGCGGTTAATGCGGAAATCATCTTTAAGTCCGGTCTCAAGCTTTTGCAGTGCTGAAGATATACCGTTTAGCGTCTGCTCAAGCTGAGGCGGAACCACCGGGGTGTTTTTGCGTATCAAAAGAAGTACAACTAATCCCAGCAAAACTGCCAGCAGTATTACGATCAGAATTTCCATGTTAGTCCCTATATATTATGAAAACCAAGGCGGTGCACATATATCAAACATACACCGCCTCAACTTTAATTATTAAACATTAATCAGATAAAATAATTTTTCATTATTCATTGTTCATTGTCTATTATTCCGGCATCAGTGCGTCAAAATCCGTATCCGGTGCAAGATCAAGCGGAAGCATCATCAGCGGCTTTCCGTTATGCTGCGCTCTGAAACGGGCATCCTTAAGCAGCGGAACATTTATTACCTGAGTACTGATTAACGACGGCATAAACATACCGAAATCAAGCAGCGGAGCATCCGGCATTTCGATGACATTATAGTCACCCTTCTTCAAGCCGGCTTTATCGGCAGCAATGTTGATTGCCAGTTCAAGGCCGCCGAGCTGATCAATCAGACCGAGTCCCAGACCATCGGTACCGGTCCACACTCTGCCCTGTGCAACTTCGTGGATTTTATCGTATGTACTGTTGCGGCCTTTTGCAACCTTATTAACAAAGTCTTTATAAAAACCTGTGATCATGGTTTCCATCATCTTCCGCTCATTTTCATTCATGTTGCGCTGTGCAAGAGGAAAGTTGATCAGCGGGAAAGTAAATCCGAATCCGAGATCAGCATGATCCCCTTTCTTCACATGATCAAGCGTGATTCCGGCATCCTGAAGAAGATTCTTATTATAGAACCATCCGCCAATAACGCCGATAGATCCGGTGATGGTGGCCGGTGCCGCGATGATGGTATCAGCATACATCGAAAGCCAGTAACCGCCTGATGCGGCAACGCTTCCCTGTGAAACGATAACCGGTTTCTTTCCCTTTGCTTTCAGCAGTGCTTCTGATATATAGTCGGAAGCAAGTGCATCACCGCCGGGAGAATCAACACGGAGGACGATTGCTTTTACATTATCATCCTTAACCGCCTTATTTACAAAGTTCACTAATGAACGTGCGTTGATACCTTCATCCATTGCGCAGGCGCCTATTGCGTAGATAACCGCAACATTCGGCTTTACACCCCAGCGGTTATCTTTCGGTGCTTTATTGCCTTTGAGACCGGCTGTTGAAACAAAATAGCCGTCATTCTCACGGATGGCAGCATCAAGAGAATCCCAGCGGGCAATTTTATCAATCAGTTTATTATCAAGTGCTTCCTGAGCGGTAAAGAATACTTTTTTGTTAACCAGTTCATCATATTTTTCGCCGGTCAGATTCCGCGCCTGTGTGATTTCACCCTTCACCTCATCATACCAGTCATCAACCAGTGCCTGACGCTGTTCGCGGTCAGCTTCACTCATTGATTCGCGGGAAAGTCCCTCTGCTGCTGATTTATACTTGAAGAATCTCCACTCATCATACCCGATCCCGAGTTTTTCCAGCGTGCCTTTCAGATAACTGCGGCCGAGTATATATCCTTCCATGGTCATGGAGCCGAGCGGTTCCATATATATTTCATCAGCCACGGTTGCAAAGCGGTAAAGGTCAAGAGACGCGCGCTCCAGATAAACAATTACTTTCTTCCCGGCGGCTTTCACTTCTTTCAGCTTTTCACGGATCTCCCAATACATTACTTTATTGGTATAAAAATCAACCGTGTTAATAACAACACCGCCGATTGCCGGATCGTTTTTAGCGTGTTCAAGATTCTCAAGCAGTTCTTTAAGCGTGTTTGCGTTATCAAACAGGCGGTAGCGCTGATACTTGACTCCGCTGCTCATCTTCAGATAGAGATATCCCTCAGGCTTCTGGAACTGCTCGGCAAGATTGCGGTCGTACGCGCCGAGTCTTATGCCGTAAGAGTTAAAAGCATAATCGCTGTTGGTGTTAAAATAGGACTGTGAGGAAAATCCCGCCGCCCCAAGTTCAAGCTGCACGCCTACCGTGAACGCTTTCTTTTCGAAATATCTTCCTGTTACCCTGAAACCCGGCAGCGCTTCAACTGCAATTCCCGCGCTCCATTTGCTCAGATCATCAGGAGCATTTTTTCTGAAAACCGCATCGGCAAACAATGAAACTTTTTCATTGCCGAAGGGGCGGTATGCAGCGTCAATGGATGCTTCGGTTTCGGCTTTCTCAGGTATATACATCACCGAGCCAATTGAAAAATACTGAGACGGGCGGCTGAGGATACCCAATGTCCAGAGTGATGAACGCCCGAATACATCACGGTCGCCGTTAGACCAGCCGTATCCGAAACCAAATCCGTAAGCCGCCGAGCCCCCGCCGAATGACACGCGGTAGTCGGTAACCTTGTTGTTAAATACTTTCTGATCATTCACCGCAAAACCGAATCCCGGAGAAGCGGTATATACACCCACGCGGCGGACATCATCCCACTTCTTCTTAAAAGTTGTCCAGTTCACCATTAAATCAGGCGCTGTCACGGTGGCCAGCAGTGCGGGGTTGTCAAACCCGTAAAGCCCGTATTTCATGGCACCGGGGGAGGTAAAAGAAAAGGCATTCATATCATAGAAGGATTCCCTTGCGCCCTGCCCGAAAACAGCCGCGGAAAGGAGGAGGAGAAACAGTAGGTTTTTCATTGGAGCTCTCATAGTGAAATAGATTGAAAATATATTGTACGGTCTTGCTCTAAAGTGATCAGGAAACTTAAGGAATAAATTACTTTTGCTGAAAAATGCTGCCGTGCAAAGCAAAAAATTATGATGATCGGTTGAAAAACCCGCTTCGCTGGCAGAACTATTTCTCTGCTTTTCCCTCCACAAAACTCATATAATCCTGAATACCTGAAATTAAGTATTTGTTTGCTGCCGGAAAACTGTTAAACAGCTCCTCCTGATTTTTAGGGAGTTCTCTGCTATACTTAATCTCATAGAGCGTATTTTGGCAGAAGAAATCAAGTTCGATGGTGTTTTTATAAATATAGCATGGGGACTTTTCTCTGATCAGCAGATAAAACAGATTTTCAAAAACCGCGCCTTTATCCCTGAATCCGGTGATAAAATTTCTTATGCCGGTATCGGCAGCATATATTTTTTTTGGGGCCCTCACCCGCTCATTCAGCTTACCGCAGCGCTCAATGGCATAAATCAGGTAAGTACTCTGGAAATATTCAAAATACCGGGCGGCGGTTTCTGGCGATATGCCTGTTACTTTGGATATTTTATTAATCGACAGCTGTTTTCCCGCACGTTCCATTAACAGCCGGAAAAACTCTTTCAGTGATGAAGTATCCCTTACACCCCTGTAAAAGGCAATGTCTTTATAGATAATTGAATCGATCAGCGCGTTCAGATACTCCACATCTTTGGTAAGTATATACTCCGGCATCCCGCCATCCTGCATATACTCCTCGAAGTACTTCTCGGTAAGGTAAAGCTCTGAGTTCTTTATAGTAATGTTTCTGAACTCAAGATATTCAGAAAAGCTCAGCGGGTTAATTTCAGTAACCCTTGCCCTTCCTGTCAGTAATGCCCCCTTGTCTCTGAGAACAGCGGAAGATGAACCGGAAACAAAGACTTTAACATTCTCTGAATCATAAAGATTCTTCAGTTCCAGATGAAGATTCTCACGGTAGGCGGGCTCATCAAAGAAGAGATAGATTTTTTCTTCCCGCCTGTGCTGATGAATTTTTCTAAATTCCCTCACCAGTTCGGCTATCTGAAATTTTTCAAGCGAAATGGAATCCAGCGATGCGTAGAAAATTTTCCCTGGTTCAACTGACCGGCAAAGTTCAGAGATAAAAAGCTTCATAATGGAAGTCTTGCCAACTCTGCGCAGTCCGGTCAGAATCTCAACCTCTCTCCGGTTGAGTGAATTTCTCAGCACGCGAAGATATCTCTCCCGCGGGTGATATTGTGGGGCATACTCCCCCTCCCACCAGGGATTATAATTATAAAGGTCTTCTCTGATCTGATCCATTTTCAGAACAATTTTCCGTCTTTTTCCCAAAATTAGAAAAAGTATTCGATATTGCCAAATGGAAATAGCCTTTTTTATTCGATACTGCCAAATAGAATAGGCAATTTTTATACGATACTATCGTATAGATTTGCCCGGCTGGGCAGCCCGTGCTCTCCAAAGAGGTTTGGCTGTCTTATTGTCCTTGCTGTCCTTCTAAATCTTGCTGTCCTTCTATATTTTACTGTCCATCTTAACCTTGCTGTCCTTCCTGTCCTTCCTGTCCTTGCTGTCCTTCCCGTCCTTCCTGTCCTTGCTGTCCTTCCCGTCCTTTGCCCCCTAAACCGCTCCCTAAGCCGGTCCCCGAGCGAAGTCGAGGGGGGTCCCCGAGCGAAGTCGAGGGTCGGTTCCCGAGCGGAGTCGAGGGTCGGTTCCCGAGCGGAGTCGAGGGTCGGTTCCCGAGCGAAGTCGAGGGGGGAAGCCATCAAGAAAAAAAAGGGCTGCCCGTCTGACAAAGACGGGCAGCCCGAATGAATGAGAGGATATTATATCACTTCATAAGAATGAGTTTTTTCACTGCCCTGAAATCACCCGCTGTTATCTGATAATAATATACTCCGTTTGTCAGATGGGAAGCATCATAGTTTACTGAATGATGACCCGCATCCTGATAACCGTCATATATATATCCGGCTACATTTCCGATAACATCATAGAGAACCAGTTTCACATAACTTCCTGAAGGAAGTGAATAAGAAATCTGAGTTGATGGGTTAAACGGATTCGGATAATTCTGATGCAAAACAAAGTTTTCCGGTGTAACAGAAACATTTACCGCAATGACTTTAGAATATTCATAATCACCGTTGTGATCCACCTGTTTAAGACGGTATTCATAATCACCGTCTTTTGTCAGAGAAGCATCAGTGAAAGAATACCGCCGTGGTTCGGTTGTTGTTCCGTTACCTTGAACATATCCGATATTCTGCCACGCAGCACCGGCAGCTCTTCTCTCAACTTCAAATCCCTTATTATTCATCTCTGTTGCTGTAGCCCAATTAAGCAAAACCTTACCGTTTACAGCAGTACCAGTGAAGGAGGTGAGTTCAACAGGGACGGGGCTGCCGAAGGTTAATGTTAATCTTAACTGAGAATATTCTGTCGCGCTAAAGATAAGACTTCCCACACCACTAATGTTTGCATCGAGAGTCGAATCAAAACTTTGGGCTTGTAGTCTACCAGAAATCTGGCCAGTAGAGTACGGAGTAAAATTGTAATTTAAGGTCATCCACGGGCCACTCCCAGCTTGAACTTTAATTGTATATATTTTGGTAAATCCACCGCTTGATGTCCCTTGCCGATAATCAACAAAGGATGGAATTGATGGGTTAACTGGTAAATTTAATCTTACGTCAAAAACTCCAGTTGGTGGAGCAGGAGGCAATTCTTGTTCACCTAATGCCGGATCAAGACCATCGGTAGCACTTGGATCAATTCCAACTTTTAAGATTTGTGATCCGCCGGCACCATCAGAAATCGTAAGTGAAATTTCGTGAAGCGCTGCTAATGGAGTATCTTTTTCTTTTCCACCCCCCTGCGATCCCTCTTCTGCCGGAGGAGGAAGTATAATATTTCCCGCCTGACTTGCTTTTACCCAATATCCCTTTCCGGACTCAAGCGTGGTTGGGGTTGTGTATCCGTTATTATATCCATAAAAACCCGTTGTAAGTATTCCCGCCGGATTAGTTGTGATTCCTGAAACCGGAACTGAATAATGGAAAGGACCAATAATATTCCAACCACTAACAACAGGTATATTTCCTATTACCATCTGTCCCTGCAAACTAACCGAACCGCCGGAAGTAAACTTTACCCAATACCCTATTTTGTTTTCCATTAAGCCGGTAGGAGGTATCGAAGTATATCCCGTTGAGTATTTATAAACTAAATCGGAGGCCGGGAAAATTGCAGATCTAGTCATGTTTGATGAATTTACCGGCACTGATAAAAGATTCCAACCAGATGAATAGCTTACCGTTGATTGTATCCCTTGTGCATATTCTATCCGAAGTCGGCTGACATCAGGATCGCTAAGACTATATGAGCTTTGTGTTCTCATGTTTATATTAATGAGCGTACCGTTGGACAGTACACCTTTAAGCGTAAACATTCCATTTGCGGGCAATGAAGCTGGATTCCAGGAAAAATTCATGGGATAACCTCCGGAGCCCGGCTGGAATCGCATTGTATATAGAGCTGTAGTTATAGTGCTGCTTCTGAAATCTTTCAAGGAAGGGGTAGCGAATGGAGTAGTCGGCAGTTCCATTCTTCCGTCAAAGATACCTGTTGGCGGCATAGGAGGCAGCTCAGCCTCTCCAAACTGTGCATCAAGCCCGTCAGTAGCTCCCTCACCCTGACCAATAGTAAGTGCGCCATTATCAGCTCCCGATGCCACCGTAATATTAAATTGCCATACAATGCTACCAGTTGGCGGACCGGGCTGAGTTACAGGACATGTCTTGGTAATTCCTCCACCTGTAATGGTAACTGTTCCAGTCCTCTGTGTTGGGGATGTGTTTTCAGAATAGCTGACCGTAACACTTCCATTGTTGCTTCCGCTGGTTGGCGTGACTGTTATCCATGTCTGGTCATCAGATGCAGTCCAACTAACATTGGATGTAACTGTTATCGGAAAACTACCCGCAGCACTGGAAGACGCAGTATAAGTGGTTGGGTTAATATTTAATTGATTCGTTGTTGCTGGAGGTTGAGAAATTTCACAAAAAACGGAAATCAAACCACCCTGAACAGTAACCATTCCAGTTCTTTGACTTGATGTAGTGTTTGCCGTGTAGTTTACCGTTATCGTGCCATTATTACTTCCATTTTGAGGACTTACTGTTATCCAGGATTGATTACTCGAGGCAGTCCAATTTAAATTGGAGCTAACAGTAATTGTGAAACTCCCCGCATTTGCAGATGGCGCGCTATATTCTTCTGGACTTATCATTAGTGATTGTGACGCTCCGCTCTGGGTTATTGTACAAATCAACCCCGTTGTTCCACTCGCAATAGCTATAATATCAGATCGGCTATTAAAACTGGTGTTTGGATCAACTGTCACATTTATTGAACCATTTCCGTTCCCAGAGGAGGGAGTAATAGTAATCCAGTTGGCACTTTCAGATGCGGTCCAGTTACAAGTTGCCGTTACAGAAATAGTAAAACTGCCCCCTTCAGCTCCAATATTCTTTGTGGTCGGCTGAATAGAAAGCGTACAATTGCCAGAAGTAGCGAGCCCTGCGTAATAAACATCATAGTCGCTTGTGCTACCCTGATATGGATTTGCAAAAACTACACCGGCATTGGAGCCTGACGGATGCAAACCCATAAAATCATCGGTGCTTGGCGGCATATCATCAGTATAAAGTGCTGCTTCCGAAGACCATGTTGGTAATTGAGCAACGCCGGAGGTAACTTTATAAACTTTTTGATTTTTAACGAATGTACACACTACAAAGCCGCTTGGGTTGTCAGTCATTTCAACCGTTGGAAATGTTGCGCTTGTTGCCAATGTATATTCCGTAGGCGATGAGGCAGTTGAAGACTTATAAAAATACTTGACATTACTACTTGTTCCCTGAAATGCAACAATCCAGTTATTTCCATAGGTGCCTATGGATGGTCCGCTCTTGTTACCGGATGAAGTAGATACATACGTTTCACTCCAGGTGGTTGAACCCATTCTTGATACAACTACTATTTGATCTACATTTGAAATTTTTGTGTTGAATACAAACATATTTGTCCCACTTGCCGTACCATCAACCCTTAACAAAGTGCTTGGATAAACAAAGTTAGTTGAGGAAGTAAAAATATCAGACCAGGAGCTGCCGTTGTTACTGCTTCTTCTGATTTGAAACTTGCCGGTTCCTCCGTTGACATACCCAACATAAATATCAGAAGAAGTTACAGCCACAACCGGTCGGAAAGTATTGTTACCGCTCTGTTCTACCCAGGTAACGCTTAACCCTGATGGGGTGGCCCCCACATTATATGAGCAGAATTCAATATCATAATCTGTGGTCGAATACTCAACTTGCCAGACGATATACAACTTGGAACCTGCTATGTATGCATAAGGGGTGCCAAGATTATATGTGGTGTTTGAAATCAAATCCCAATCATTCCAGCTTGTACCGTTGTTAGTAGAAATCCTTATTTTAATTGCCCTATTGCTTGAACCTAACTTATACTCATAAATAGCATAAAGGTAACTAGATGTACCTACTATGACGGGTGCCTTCTCATTTGCATTAGTATAAGCAACTTGTGAAAGCTCTGTAATATCCTCAATATTTTTCTTGACTTCGGACATCGTAAGAGCACTAGTGCTAGTGGATTGAATGAGATTCTCCTTTGTCTGCGGTATCAGCCCTTCTGATAAAAACAAAAGAAAAAATAAAAAAAGTAGTTGCCTGTGCATACTGACTCCAATTGATTTTGTGAATAGATTATTGAGTTTGTCTGCTGAAAAATGTTTAAGTATATTTTACTGGCTTTTGGCAAACCGGTATAATCACCACCTCATGTCCGACTTATTCAAATTATATGCCATACTTCAAAAATTGGTTGTGATATTTAAAAGCGGTTTTGTGGTTCTTTAAAACTTCTTCTGTTTCCATTTGGAATCACCCCCCCCCATTTTTGTTGATTTTTTGCATCGTTATTTCTTTTTTCTTTTCCATTTGCTCTGGTTTGTTTATTTTTCCTCCAATAAAAGGATGCATTCATGCGGCGGTTGGCTTTGTTCTTGGGTTCCTTTATAAAAAAACACAGGGTTTTCTTTTTTCAGATTACCGCTTCTATTCTTTTGTGCTTTTCTCTGCTCGCTCTTTTCCCATATAAATCAGATAAGTACATTGTTGTTGACCTCTCCAATATGTACTTTGCTCCTGATTTTGAATCTGCATTTATTGATTTTGAGGGTGATGGTATAACCGAGAGGGTTTTTCTCGGTTACGATCTCCTCCTTAAGCAGAGCTCATTAGTTCTCTTCAATGGGAAGGGAAACATCATTGATCAATGGAACTTCTCTGAGCGTTGGCTTCCCAAGTTTTCCTTTTCTGGTGATTATAATAATGATGGTGATAAAGAGTATTATGTTTTTACTCAGAAGGAAGATTCTTTATTTCTTTACATAATAGACCCTCTGTTAAAACCCCATTTTTATAAAAAACGGCTTTTTATGGCAAAGGCCGAGAACGTTTTTCTTAATCCAGTTGGTAAGTGGGATGTTTATTTTCATGGTGCTTTATTTACAGATCTTAACCAAGACGGAATCAATGAATTAGTCTTATCTATTCACAGCGGGTTTTCACAATTTCCGCGCAAAACAATTGTCTATGACCTTGTTAAACTAAAAATAGTTGCACAAACCCCCCGATGGGGAATGCCTCTTGGTTATCCGAATTTTGTTACAACCGACCGGGGTGATTCACTATTTTACTTCCGCCTGTCTGTTAGCTCCTTTAACATTCATGGTGATATAAAATATAAAGATGACAAAACCTGGTTCGTAACCTTAGACAAAAACCTGAATCCTTTATTTCAACCAATTCCGTTTGGTAAGGAGTTCTCCGGACTTACTACTTTTGCCACCACTTCTGGTGATAGTTTATTGTTTACCCTGATTAGCACTAATTATGGAACCGATATCAAAAAATCCACTTTATATACAATCACTGCCGGTGGAAATATCCTGCAGACCATGCGGCTGCCGGTTTCAAATAATTACACACTGTTTCAGATTCCAGATTTGTTTCCAAATACTAATTTTCTCTGTACTAACGACTCTTTATTTATTGTTGATCAAAACCTCTCTCTCCATTTCTTTAAGTCGGTACCTGCTCTGTTTGAGTTTACGGCTGAGATAAAGTTGGGCAGCGATTCTGAGAAGAAACTGTTGTTCTTAGATCTGACTCACTATTGGATTACAGACACAACCCTCTCAGAATTTACCAAAATTGATATGCACTTTGACCCACTTCGTTACAAAGTTCACTCAATACAAGGTTATTATAACGGCGCTAACCTTGCCATTGAAACCTCAGACGGTATTTATTTCGTTAATTACAAACCCAACCCCTGGTATCCCTACCGTTACATCTACCCCGCCGGGTTATTTGTTGTCTGTTTTGGTTTTGTTTTTTCGGGATATTGGTATATTAAACGGCGTATCTTCTTTCATCATTTTTCTGATCAGCTTTTTCTGAACGCACAGCGGGGAATCATCCTGCTCGATCATAAAGGTAAAATAGTAAAAATTAATTCGGCTATTAAGGATCTGCTCAAGATGAATCACTCGATGCATCGGGGTGCCAGATTTTCAACTGAGTTCGCTTCTTTTCCCGTTCTCCGGGATACCTTTTCATCAATGGTGCTGAATAAAAAGACCGTTGTCAGAGATTTTACCCTGCAGCACAAAGATGAAACACTCCGCCTTCAGATAAACGGCTATCCTCTTCATAAGGAAAATTCTGATCCTGTTGGTTATTTAATTGAGATTCTCGATTATTCTGATCCGATACATAAAGAGCGGATGAATATGTGGAGCGATACCGTTAAGCGCTTTGCGCATGATCTTAAAACCCCGCTTTCCTCTCTTTTTCTTATGGCTGATAATCTTCAGCAAAAGATTGAAGAATACCCTAAGGAGATTCACCGGCAGATGCTGACAGATTTGAAATACTTTACCGGAGAGATTACCCGTCTTAAAAAAATGACCAAGCGATTCGCGCAGTTTTCCGATTTTCAGAATGCCCATTTTAGCCGCGTTTCTGTTGCCCTGATTGTACGCAATGCACTTGATGAGCTCTATTCACTTATTACTCCCGGTATAACCATTACTAATCTTGCTGAAAAAGAGGAAATAACCATACTTGGTGATGCACTCCAGCTTCAGCAGGTGATGCAAATTCTTATCAAAAATGCGATTGAAGCCCTGTCAGGTTCAGGGGAAATTCTTATTAAATCGTATCTGGCACAAAACTTGAAAACTGATTCTTTAGATATGTGCACGATAGATGTCTGTGATAACGGATGCGGTATAAATGATGAACACCGGAGTAAACTCTTTGAACCGTTTTTTACTACCAAAACAGATGGTTCCGGGCTTGGGCTTTCCATCGCAAAGAAAATTATTCTTGAGCACCATGGCCAGATATATATTACTGAAAGTACCGCTTACAGCACCATAGTACGTGTAATGTTGCCAACCGGAAACAACGGAGTCGCTGATGTTTAAAATTCTACTGGTTGATGATGATGCTGTTCATCTGCAGTCAATGGAGCGAATGCTTTCAAACCGGGGTATGGAAGTGGTATCCGTCAACTCTGCTGCCGAAGCCCTTCAGATGGCTAAAGAGCAGGGTTTTCATTGTATCATAAGTGATGTTGTGATGCCTGAACTTGGCGGCATTGATCTGCTCAGCGAACTTGATAAAATACATTGCTTCACTCCTATTATTATGCTCTCCGGTCAGAGCAGTATCTCACATGCTGTAGAGGCGCTTAAGAAGGGTGCTTTTGATTTTCTTGAAAAACCGGTTGAAGTTGACAGGCTTCTGATTACCATTAAAAATGCAGCAGAAAAGCAGAAACTCGGATCTGAAAAGGCAGAACTGCTTTCACAGCTTGATTCGGTTTCTACAATGATTGGTGAGAGTGCCTCTTTCATGTATTTACTTAATCAGATTTATGCATGTGCCGCAACCGATGTTAAAGTGCTCATTATGGGGGAAAGCGGTGTGGGTAAGGAGCTTGTTGCCCGCGCTCTCCATTACCGAAGCAAGAGAAATGGTAAACCATTTGTCAAAATCAACTGTGCGGCCATTCCCGGCGATCTGCTCGAAAGTGAACTCTTCGGTCATAAAAAAGGGGCATATACCGGCGCTGACCGTGATTACGAGGGAAAAATATTTAAGGCAGACGGAGGCACACTTTTTCTTGATGAGATAGGCGATCTTGATCTTAAACTACAGGCAAAACTGCTAAGGGTTTTGCAGGATTTTGAACTTGATGCACTCGGCAGCAACAAGACCGTTAAGGTTGATGTAAGAGTTGTGTCTGCTTCCAATAAAAATCTGGATTTGATGGTTTCTGATGGCAGTTTCAGAAGGGATTTACTCCATAGAATTAATACCGTCAAGGTTACGGTTCCTTCTCTTCGCGAAAGAAAAAATGATATCCCCCTTCTTGCCCGCTACTTTCTCAAAAGCTTTGCTGAAAGTTACAATAAGCGTCTTATTGATTTTACTCCTCAGGTGATTAACTTATTAACTGAACACCACTGGCCTGGTAATGTTCGTGAACTTAAGAACGTCATTGAAAATATTGCTGTTTTTACCGAAAACTCAATTATAAACACAAAGGATATATTAAATGTTCTTGGGCTCGAAAGTATTCCGGAAGACGAACGCGATCAAATTACCTCAATAAACCAGGCGAGAGACAAATTTGAACGTGATTTCATCATTAATCATCTTGAAAGTAATGACTGGAAGATGAGTTATACTGCTCGAAAGCTTGGGATTGACCGCTCTGCACTGTTTAAAAAAATGAGGAAATTGGGAATAAAGAAAAAGGAATAACTAAACAATTAATATTGGTAGGATTTCCTCGGCTCCGCTCGGAAACCGGAGTTAATTGGCTTTGCTCGGAGGGTGAGGTTTCCTCGACTCCGCTCGGACACCGGGCTGGAGGTTCCCGAGCGGAGTCGAGGGGCGAGGGCGGTCCCCGAGCGAAGTCGAGGGGGGGTCGAGGGGCACATTTCCCCCAAATTATTCCTCCCTGATTGCCTAAATTTGTGGTTCAGATTTTTTTTGTTTTCCCGGATTAGTATCATAAAACTGCTTCTCATTATCGCTCTTCTTTTACCGGCTTTCGGCTTCGTTCAGTCACAGGATACCACCTTTATCCTGATGACCGAGTATGCTGAAAAGTCCCTCCCCTTCGGACTGAAGCAGAAAGTAGCTGTTCCCCGTCCGAAAGTGGGACTTGCCCTTAGTGGCGGCGGGGCGCGTGCATTGGCTCAGATCGGTGTTCTCCGGGCTCTTACCGAACGCGGTTTCCCGATTGATCTGGTCGTCGGCACAAGCATGGGGAGCATCATCGGCGGACTTTACTCCATCGGCTACTCGGTTGAGGATATTGATTCCGTTGCTTCCTTTACCAAGTGGGATGATCTGCTCGGCGGCGAGGCAAAGCAGAACCGGCGTGAGCTTTTTATTGACCAGAAACTCAGCGAGGATAAAGCCGTTCTCACTCTGCAGCTTGACGGCCTCAAGCCAATTCTTCCCACTGCCATTAACGACGGGCAGCGGCTTACCAATTATCTGAATCTTCTTTCCTTTCAGGCACCGGTCCGGCTGATTGATGATTTTAACGCGTTTGAAATTCCTTTCCGCGCTGTTGCTACTAATCTGATTACGGGTGAGCCGTATATACTCCGCGGCGGTTCTCTCACCCAGGCCATGCGCGCAAGTTCAAGCGTTTCGTTTCTTCTTTCACCGGTGCGCTATGATACCACACTGCTGGTGGATGGCGGACTGGTTGCCAATATCCCCGTTGATATAGCCCGTCAGGAAGGGGCTGACTTTGTTTTAGCCATTGATGCCACGGGTGACCTTCACTCCCCTGACCGGTTTGATCTTCCCTGGATTGTGGCAGATCAGGTAATCAGCATTCCGGTTAAGCTCCTTAACAGCAGGCAGCTTGAGAACGCGGATTTTGTTATCACCAGCGGAGTTTCAGCAAGCACTCTGGCTGATTTTTCTGAAGTTGCCGGCATGATTGATCTCGGTTATGAGGGCACACTCCCCATTCTGGATTCCCTCGAAGAGGTATATAACAAACGGTTTTATGACAATCTCCGGAAAAACGAGCAGTATCTCAGACGGGTTACCATTGATGAAAGCTCTACCGCCGGGCGCGAAATTCTTCTTTCATATATAGGCGCGGATTCTCTCTCAACTGCCCGGATTCTTTACGACCTCTACCAGCTTAACCGCAGCAATGAGTATGATTCTCTTTACGCGGTTATCCGTTCAGGGGAAGATGCCTCATATATATCAATCCACGGCAGGCGTGCTCCCCTTATCAGAAGCATCAGCTATGGCGGCATTGAAAGGATTGATACCGCTGCAGTTAACGCCCGGCTTAAAAGGCTGCTGAACAAGCCCTTTACTCCACACCGCATTCTGGACGGCGCAAAAGAAATTCTTAAAATGTACCGCTCTGCCGGCTATTCTCTTGCTGAAATTGATACCCTGCAGTTCTCGCACCAGACCGGAGTGCTCTATATATCCGTTAAGGAAGGCCTCATCAGCGATATTGATATTATCGGAAATACTTCCACGCTGGAGACCATTATCACCCGGGAGTTCCCGCTCCGCCCCGGCGATCTGTTTATCTATGACAGTTTTCAGCAGGGGCTTACCAATCTGCGCTCTACAAATCTGTTTGAAAATATCATCGTTTCTGTCAGCAAGGATAGCGGACGCAACCGGCTTATTATGGAAGTCTTTGAAAAAGAAACCAACCTGATGCGCATCGGTCTTAAGCTGGAAAACGAAAACAACCCTCAGATCAGCTTTGATATCCGTGATAACAACGTCTTTGGCAGCGGCAGCGAGCTCGGCCTGCTTCTTTTTCTTTCTCCGCGCGCGGGTATTCTCGGGGCAGAACACCGGGCTAACCGGATTTTTGATACCTATTTCACCTACCGCATAAATGCCTATTACTCCTGGGATGATATTTATATATACCGGGAGAATGCCATCAGCTCCGCGAATTTTAATAAAACCATTTCGGGGGAGTACCGCCAGAGCTTTACCGGTATATCTCTTTCACTCGGCTCACAGGTGAAGCGGTTCGGCAATCTGATTATCACAGGCAAATATGAGACCATACAGACCTCAAACCTGCGGGATAATTCCGTGAGCGAACTGCATGACCATATTTCCACCGTAAAGATATCCTCCGCCATAGACACGCAGGATAAATACCCGTTCCCTGAGCGGGGAGTCCGTTTTCATGCCTATTACGAAACCGCGTTAAAAGCACTGGGCTCGGATATCGCGTTTACCAATCTTGGCTTTGAGTACAAAGGATATATACCGCTTACCGAAAGCCATGTTCTCGGCACCGGGGCAAAGGTCGGGTTTGCCGATGCTACCATGCCTCTGCCGTATCATTATTCGCTCGGGGGGCAGAACAGTTTCTTCGGGATGAGGGAAGATGAATTCCGCGGGCGTCAGATTTTCCTCACGTCGGTTGATTACCGCGTCCGGCTGCCGTTTGATATATACTTTGAAAGCTATGCCCTCTTCAGATATGACCTGGGCTCTATGTGGGAGGTAAAAGACCAGATCCGCTTTAACGATCTGCGCCATGGCATCGGCATGACCCTTTCGCTGAATACCCCGATCGGCCCGGCTGATTTCTCCATCGGGAGAAGTTTCCGCTTCACCAAAAACCTGACCGATACCCCCATCCGTTCAGGCCCGATCTATCTCTATTTTTCCATCGGATATTATTACTGATACGCTCATATATACGGACTATTCATGAAACGCTCGCAGTTCCTCGCCTCTTCACTTCTGCTTTCCCTCACTCCATTTATCCGCTCGGAAGCAGGCAGCGTATCTAAAAAAACCATCATACCTCCCCGCCTGAACCAGGGGGACCGCGTCGCGCTGGTATCTCCCGGTGGATTTATCACTCCGGAAGAATTGCAGGAGTCCCGCGCCAATATCGAAGCGCTTGGTTTCGAAGTGGCTGAGGGGAAGGCAGTGGTAAGCAAATACGGCTACCTTGGCGGCAGCGATAAAGAACGCGCCGATGACATCAATTGGGCGTTTGGCGATACATCCGTAAAAGGAATCATCTGCACCCGCGGCGGTTACGGATGCGGAAGAATACTCCCCATGCTTGATTACCCTCTCATTGAACAAAACCCCAAAGTGCTGATGGGCTACAGCGATATCACCGCGCTCTTTTACGGTATATACGCAAAAACCGGTTTAACCGGATTCCACGGACCCGTCGGCATCTCCACGTTTAATGAATACAGCGTTAACCATCTGCGCAATGTGCTGATAAACCCTCAGCCGGTATATACGCTTGATAACGCCCCGGCCGATCCGGCCAATCCCGATTACGAGCTTTACACCATCTCCGGCGGAACTGCACGCGGTAAACTGATTGGCGGAAATCTCTCGCTTGTTGTCTCCGTTATCGGCACCCCGTATAATCCTGATTATACTGATTCCATCATCTTTCTTGAAGAAGTGCGTGAAGAGCCCTACCGCATTGACCGGATGCTCACACAGCTTATTCAGTCCGGCGCGATTGAGAAATGCAAAGGAATAGCACTCGGAGTATTTTCAAAGTGCAATCCTAAAGAAAGCGAATCAGGCATTACCTCATCCCTCACGCTGAAGGAAGTCTTGTTCGACCGCCTTGGCGGGCTTGGCATTCCGGTCTGTTACGGCCTTAGCTTCGGTCACATAGCAAACAAATATACACTCCCCTTCGGCACTCAGGCAGAGCTGGATGCAGACTCCCGCCTGCTCAAACTGACCGAACCAGCAGTAAAGTAAATGATTACGGATAGAGGATAATGGAAAATGTAAAGTAGTCATTCTCCAATAACATCGAGCAAAGGCTCTAAGCCGCAAAGAATTCTCCGATCCGTGCTCATCAGCGCTGCTTCAGCATCCGTTTCATCCGCGGCCCATCAACCCCGCACCAGGCCGCAAAGGAATTCCTGAGTCAGCATTACTAATTACTCCGTTCTAATTACTAATTCCCCCTGTACATTATTCATTGATTTTTTACCGTGTTTTGTTATCATTTACCGTTTTTGTAACTTGTACTTTTAGATTACCAGGAACACCCTTTGCGTAGGCACAGATTGGAATTTGAGGATTCTGAGATATGAAGCTCCTGAATGCTTCAGCCCGTCTTCTGGCAAAGAAATCCCATATTCTTGTTGCCGCACTGATACTCAGTATTCCCCTCCTTACTGCCGTCTTCCTCTATTACCGGCAGGTGACCTTCACATTCCAACAGCAAAAGTCAGAAGAACTCCGATCCGTTGCCGGCCTTAAAACCGGACAGCTTGTCAACTGGCGCAAGGAGCGCACCTTTGACGCGTATGTTTTCAGCAGCTCTTCCATGACAGCCTCACTCATAAGCGAATATATAGAAAAGCCCGCACCGGCCGTTACCGCCGAAATCAATCTGCGCATGAGCCGGCTGTTTTCAAACACTGAGTATATTTCGGTTTTCTTCACCGACAGCACCGGCTCCCCTTTCCTGGCCATACCCGATACCCCGGCTGTCATGGATTCTTATGCCAAAGAGATCATAAAAGAGTCTTTTCAAAAAAAAGAAATTATCCACACTGATTTTTATTTCTGCAGTATCCATCAGCAGATCCACTATGATGTTATTGCACCGGTAAAAAAATCTGACGATGCCGTGTTTGCGGTTATGGTATTCAGGATTGATCCTCACCAATATCTCTATCCATATATTCAGACGTGGCCCGGAAAAAGCAGGACCGCGGAAACTCTCCTTATCAGAAAGGAGAGGGATAGCGTTGTGTTCCTGAATGAGGTGCGCCATCTCCGGAATACCGCGTTACAAATGCACATTCCTCTCAGCCGGAATGATGTTGCAGCGATTAAAGCCGTAAAAGGATATACCGGCTTTTTGGAATCTGATGACTACAGAGGTAAAGCTGTTCTTGCCTATCTCGGATCAGTACCCGGCACTGACTGGTTCTTTGTTGCTAAGATTGATAAAGATGAGTTATATCAGGAAATCACTTTCATCACCTGGCTTGCTGCAGGGTTTATCGTTTTTATGCTTCTTGCCATCGTGCTCGGCCTGCTCTGGCTTTATCACCTGAACCAGCGCAATATATACCGGCAGAACTGGGAGAAAGAACAGACTCACAAAACCGTTCTGCGCAGTATCGGTGATGCGGTAATCACCACGGATAGCAGGGGCGTCGTCAGTTTTCTTAACCCCGCAGCCGAAAAACTGACGGGATGGAGTCTGCATGATGCATCCGGCAAACCGGCTGATAACATCTTCTGGCTGCTTGATGAAAATACCCTTGAACATAAACCCGCTCCCGTTGCCGAAGTGCTTTCTTCCGGAAAACCGGTAAATATTGATGCATCCATGCTTCTTAAAACCCGCGGAGGTTCTTACATTCCTATTGCTGACAGCTGTGCTCCGATAGTTAATGAAAAAGGCGAAGTAGCAGGGTCAGTTATTGTCTTCAGAGACCAGAGCACCAGCCGCCTGAGGTCTAAAATGATTCAGGCACATTTTAATCTTTTGAATTACGCAGCCGATCACTCCCAGAATGAAATCCTCACCCGTGCTCTGGATGAGATGGAAAAACTTACCGGAAGCACCATTGGTTTCCTTCATTTTGTGTTTGAAGATCAGGAAACCATTTCGCTGCAGGCATGGTCAACAAACACCCGGAATCACTACTGCAAAGCCGAGGGGGAAGGGCTGCATTATAATGTAAGCCAGGCAGGCATCTGGACGGAGTGTATATATACCAAAGCTCCCGTTATCCATAACGACTACTCAAAGGTGCCTGGCAAAAAAGGACTGCCCGATGGGCACGCAGAACTGCTTCGCGAGCTTGTAATTCCCGTTATCAGAAACGGTTTGGTGGTTGCTATTATCGGGCTGGGCAATAAACCGGAAGAATATACCGGCCCGGATGTGCTTATAGCGTCTTATTTTTCCGATATCATCTGGGAAATCATCGAAAAGAAACGATTTCAGGCTGAAACCGAAGAACGTGAACGTAAGTTTGTAGCGCTGTTTTCTTCAATGAATGAAGGCGTTGCCCTGCACGAACTTATCTTTGATGAAAACAATACCCCGGTTGATTACCTGATTCTGGATGTGAATCCGGCTTACGAAAAAATGACAGGGCTAACCGCTCAGCAGGTGAAAGGCAAACCTGCACGCCAGGCATATTCAGCGGATGAAAGCCCCTATTTTGATATATACAAAGAAGTTGCCCTCAGCGGTAAGCCCGGGGTCTTCGAAACCTATTATGCCCCGCTGGATAAATATTTTTTAATCTCTGCCTTCAGGACGGGGGAGAACCGTTTCGCCACCAGTTTTCAGGATCTTACTGAATGGAAAAAAGCTGATCTGGCGTTCCGTGAAAGTGCCCGGGCTTTTAATACCATGATAGATAACCTCAGCGGCGTGGTGTACCGGTGCAAAAATGACCGCGACTGGACCATGGAATATATAAGCGACGGCATTAACCTGCTTAGCGGTTACCCGAAAGCTGACTTCATCGCCAGCTCCGTGCGGACGTTTGCTTCCCTTATTCATCCGGATGATCAGGAAATGGTCTGGCAGAAAATTCAGTCGGCACTTGAGATAGAAGTTCCGTATGTTATTGAATACCGCATCATCACCGCGCTGGGTGAAACCAAATGGGTGTGGGAGCGGGGAACCGGCATATATACCGGCGGCACGCTCACCGCGCTTGAGGGCTTTATTTCGGATATTACCCTGGTTAAGACAGCGGAAAATGAAATTCGTCACCTGAACCGCCTTTACGCCATGCTCAGCCAGACAAATAAAACCGTGGCAAAACTACCCCCGCCCGAAACTCTGTTCAGGGATATCTGCCGCATTGCAGTAGAAACCGGCGAATTTGCACTTGCATGGGTCGGGGAGCTTGATGATAACGGCGAAAAACTTATTCCCCTTTATGCTCTGGGAACAGGGTCTGATGTTATTCTTGAAAAACTGCCTGCCGCCACTGAGGAAGAACTTCGTAAAAAACCCTGCTTTGCGGCAGTTAAAGAAAACCGGATTATAGTGCAGAACAATCTTCACTCACTCTTTAATGAGGATTTCCTTAAGATATACCCGGAGATGGGGCGGTTACAGTCACTGGCCTCAGCACCCGTGCTCCGGAACGGAAAAGCAAAATATGTGCTCTCCGTTTTTTCCTCTGAAGTAAATTTCTTCCGCCAGAAAGAACTGAATCTTCTTGAAGAGATCGCGCTGGATATCACTTTCGCCATCGGAAATTATCAGAAAGAACTGCAGAGATCCGAATCTGAAAAGCGCCTTATTGAAAGCGAACGGAAATATTCCGATCTTTACGAGTATTCCCCTGATATGTTTGTTTCCATTGATCCCGGGACCGCCAGAATTATCGAGTGTAACCATACCGCCACAATCCTTACGGGATATACAAAAGAGGAACTGATCGGCAAGCCGGTGAATGAGCTTTACCATCCCCGCTCTTATGAAGATTTTAAGCGTAATCTCGAAAAGTTCCGCAGGGAGGGCAAAATCGTAAATGCCGAAATGGAAGTGGTCAGAAAAGACGGCACCCTGATATATATACTGCTGAATTCTTCCGCCGTTTATGACGACGCGGGAAGCATTATCCGAAGCCGCTCCGTCTGGCGTGATATCACCGCACAGAAGCAGCTCGAAGCCGAAGAAAAGCGCCTGTGGGAAATCCTGAAGACCAGTCTGAATGAAATATATATCTTCAACCGCTCCGACCTGAAATTCAGGTTTGTGAACGAGGGAGCACTCAGGAATCTCGGTTATACTTCCGATGAGATAACCCGGATGACGCCGGTTGATATTAAGCCGGATTATACATTGGAAACCTTCATGCAGGCAATCAGTCCGCTCACCAGCGGGCAGAAAGAACTGATTACGTTTACTACCCGCCATCGGCGTAAAGACGGTTCCGTGTATGATGTTGAGGTTCATCTGCAGCTTCATCCCTTTGGCACAGACCAGGTGTTTGTTGCCATGATTATGGATATTACCGAAAGAATTAAAGCCGAAGAACAGCTCCGGCTCAGCGGAAGAATAGTGAGCCACTCTCTTGATCTGCTCTGCGTTGCCGGTTATGACGGCTATTTCAAAATGCTTAATCCGGCGTGGGAAAAAACCTTAGGGTGGTCAATTGAAGAAATGCTTTCAAAGCCATGGAATGAATTTATCCATCCGGATGACAGGGAACGAACCAATCAGGCCAACCGCTCTATCATTGACGGCAGAGAGGTTTTTGAGTTTGAAAACCGGTATCTGTGCAGGGACGGTTCTGTCAGATGGCTTTCATGGGTCTCGCACCCCTACCCTGAGGAACAGATTTCCTTTGCAGTAGCTCATGATATAACCAACCGTAAACTGATGCAGGATTCGCTTAAGGAAAGTGAAGAACGCTACCGGAAACTGATTGAAGTTTCCCAGGATGCAATATATATTAATTTTAATAATGAAATTGTTTATTGCAACCCCGGAATGATGAAAATGGTTGGCGCCCGGAACTCGGATCAGATTCTCGGTAAAGCGCCCTTTGAGTTTTTCCATCCAGATGATCATGAGGATATCAAAAACAGAGTGTCCAGCTCTCTTTCATCCGGTGAATATGCTCCCGCAGCAAGACGGAGGCTTGTCCGTCTGGACGGCACCGTAATAGACATAGAAGCAACAGCAACTCCTTTTGCTTATGAGAATGGAACTGCAATCCTTGTTGTTGTTCGTGATATAACCGAGCGGCTGCGCTATGAAAATGCACTGCAGGCAAAAATCCAGGAACTCGAGCAGTTTAACAAACTCTCCGTAGGCAGAGAGCTCAGGATGATTGAATTAAAAAAGAAAATTAATGAACTCTCCGGAATGCTCGGGCAGGAGCCGGTATATAATCTCGATTTTATCACCGGCGGAAGCTCTGAAACCTCAGGAACAGATTCTGCTCACATAAAGACCAGTCCTTAGAGCCGGACATCAGTTTCACGTACATGAACAATCTCTGATATTCATTTGTAAAGATTTCAAAAAAGAAACAGGAATCAGTCTGATATTTTGAAAACAGAAGAATTAGAAAAAGAGAACCAGCGTCTCAGAGAACAGATACGTCTCCTTGAGGAAAAACTCCGGGAAAAAAATTCCCCCCGGCCCTCTCAGCATCAGCAGGAAGATGCCGCCGCCCCTTCTTCAGCATCAGAAGATGAGCTTTCCAGAGCTAACTCGGAACTTCAACAGCATATTAATGAACGCGCGAACGAGCTTGAGCGGATTAATGCTGAACTCAATAACTCCCGGCTCGCCGCTTTAAACATGATGCAGGATGCTGTTGAGGCAAAAAGCATCGCTGAAAAACTTAACGCAAGCCTGACCAGTGAAATTGCCGAACGGAAACAGTTTGAAGAGGCACTCAGTCAGAGTGAAGAACGTTTCAGAAGTCTCTTTGAAGATAACCTGGCAGTAATGCTTATGATAGATGCATCAAACGGCAGGATTCTTGACGTAAACAAGGCAGCCGTGGAGTTTTATGGCTGGAAAAAAGAAGAGATGCTCAGTAAGACTGTCTTTGACCTGAACACTCTTTCCGCAGAAGAACTCATGGAAGACCTTAGAAAAGTTGCGGCCAATTCTAAATATCACATTGACTACAAACACCGCCGAGCTGACGGTTCCGTGCGGGATGTAGAGGTTTTTGCCAGCAGGCTAAAAGTACAGAATGAATATTTGATCCATGAAATTATTGTGGATGTTACCGAGCGTAAACGCATACAGCGCATCAACATGCTCCAGCACAATATAGCAGTGGCTGTTGCCAGTTCCGAAACCGTAAGCGAGCTGCTGGAAATCATCCTCTCCGAAGCAAAAACAATGATTAACACGGAGAATTTTTTCTTTGCCGCTTATAATGAAGAAACCGGCATGCTGCGTGATATATACGGGCAGGATCAGATGGACTCCATTGAAGAGTGGAGTGCTGAAAAATCCCTCACCGGCTATCTTCTTGCCCATGGTATTCCTCTGTTTCTTACCAGGCAGGATATACTTCAGCTTGAAGAAGCAGGAGACGTTGAGGTAGTGGGCACCATGCCGGAGCTCTGGCTCGGTGTGCCCATGATCTCCGGAAAGAATAAAAAAGGAGCAGTGGTTGTTCAAAGCTATGATGCACCGGATGCGTTTGATGCTTTTGCTCTTGAGGTTCTGGAAATTGTTGCTCATGAACTTCTGCTGTTTATTGAAAAGAATCACGCGCAGGAGCTTGCCTTTAAGCTCACCAAAGCAATTGAGCAGAGCCCGGTAAGCATTATTATCACAGACCGTTCGGGCAGGATTGAATATATAAACCCGTTTTTTACCCAGACGACGGGTTATACCTTTGAAGAAGTAAAAGGTAAATATCCGCGCATTCTTCAGTCGGGAGAAACAAGTCCGGTGCTCTATCACGAGCTCTGGGATACCATTCTTTCCGGAAATACATGGCAGGGGGAATTCCTGAATAGAAAGAAAAGCGGCGAACTCTTCTGGGAAAACGCCATTATATCACCTGTTGTCAATTCACGGGGTGAAATCATCAACTTCTTTGCCATAAAAGAAGATATCACCGGACAGAAGCAAATGGTCGAAGAGCTGATAGCCGCCAAGGATAAAGCCGAACAAATGAGCCGGCTTAAATCCAGCTTCCTTGCAAACATGAGCCATGAGCTCCGCACTCCGCTTATTGCTATCCTCGGCTTCTCTGAAATTCTTATGGATGAATCCAGGGACGACTACAGCAGGGAAATGTCCGAGATGATACATAAAGGAGGCATCCGCCTGCTTGAGACTCTCAATCTGATTCTTAACCTCTCCGCTATTGAGGCAAACAAGCTGGATATCAAAAAGGAAATAGTTGATTCCCACGCAGTGCTCGAAGATGTGGTTCAGCTTTTCAGTGCTATGGCAGCAAAAAAGAATCTCACTCTGCAAAGGCAGTTCAACGCCCGATACTCCCGCCTCCTCACTGATAAACAGATTTTCTCACAGATTTTTAATAATCTGATTAATAATGCCATTAAGTTTACCTCCGGTGGAGGGGTTACCGTTAAAACGGAAAATACCGGATCGGGATTATCCGTCAGTGTTATAGATACCGGTATCGGAATCTCCGAAGAAGACCAGCAGATTATCTGGGAAGAATTCCGCCAGGTGAGCGAAGGATATAACAGAAACTTTGAGGGCACCGGACTCGGCCTCACTATCACGCGCAAATTTGTTACTAAGCTCGGCGGTGATATATCCGTAAAAAGCCAGCTGAACAACGGTACCGTTTTTACTGTAACGTTTCCCCTGTGGGAAGAAGGCGTTCATCAGAGCATACTCCCCTATACGGAGCATGAAGATCATCAGACCCCAGTTATTTTTGAGTCCGCTTCCGAACTTCCCGTCATACTCATGGTTGAAGATGACATAAACGCCGTTAACCTGGTCACGATGATTACCAAAGAAATATATATTGTTGACCACGCTCGCACCTCAGATGAAGCCCTGCAAAAAGCAGGTTCAAAAAACTATGACATCATCTTCATGGATATCAACCTGGGCAAGGGGGGGAGCGGAGTAGAAGTGACCAAAAAGCTCAGGCAGATTCCTTCATATAAAGACACCCCCATAGTAGCCCTCACCGCTTTTGCTTTAATGGGAGACCGTGAGGAGTTCCTTGCCGCAGGCTGCACTCACTATCTTTCAAAACCCTTTAACCGGAATCAGCTCCTCTCACTATTGAAAGAAATAAGCGAAGGAAAAGTATGAAGTTTGAAGTATGAATTGGGGGCAATACTTCATACCGGTGGTAGGTAGTTCTTAAGCTCTAGTACAGGCTTCCTATCTACCGCTAAGCCACAAAAGTTTCCCGCAGATTTCGCAGATTAACGCAGAAAATTAAAAGCTAACAAACCCCTTTTTCTAAAGCCCCCTCTTTCCAATACAGACTAAGAATAACAAAAAACTCACACACTAAAAGACGCCACAATTTAGTAAACTTGAACTGTCAGGAGAGAGGGGGAATTGGGCTTGCTCCGACTTGTGGGAGGGTGAGTTCTGTAAGCTTCAAAAAAGAGAAGAGTTCTAACGCAGAAAATTTAAAAGCCTGCAAACCCCTTTTTCTAAAGCCCCCTCTTTCCAATACAGACTAAGAATAACAAAAACTCACACACTAAACGACGCCACAATTTAGTAAAACTTGAACTGTCAGGAGAGAGGGGGTTGGGGGGTGAGTTCTGCAAGCTCAAAAAAGAGAAGAGTTTTAACGCAGAAAATTTAATAGCCGGCAAACTCCTTTTTCTAAAGCCCCCTCTTTCCAATACAGACTAAGAATAACAAAAAACTCACACACTAAACAACGCCACAATTTAGTAAAACTTGAACTGTAAGGAGAGAGGGGGAATTGGGCTTGCTCCGACTTGTCGGAGGGTGAGTTCTGAAAGCTTCAAAAAAGGGAAGAGTTTTAACGCAGAGAATTTAATAGCCGGCAAACTCCTTTCTCTAAAGCCCCCTCTTTCCAATACAGACTAAGAATAACAAAAAACTCACACACTAAACGACACCACAATTTAGTAAAACTTGAACTGTCAGGAGAGAGGGGGTTGGGGGGTGAGTTCTGTAAGCTTCAAAAAAGAGAAGAGTTTTAACGCAGAAAATTATAAAGCCGGCAAACCCCTTTTTCTAAAGCCCCCTCTTTCCAATACAGACTAAGAATAACAAAAAACTCACACACTAAACGACGCCACAATTTAGTAAAACTTGAACTGTCAGGAGAGAGGGGGTTGGGGGGTGAGTTCTGTAAGCTCAAAAAAAAGGGAAGAATTTTATAACCCACCGTCCCCCGCAAACCCCAAAACACCGCCCTATGCAGTTCCATAAAATTCATACTTCGTACATCATAATTCATAATTCTTTCGCATATTAACGTGCAAAATGCTATTGATTTTCAAGGACTTCACAGATAAGAGAGGATTATTCACATGCGCGATCAGATGACGGTTTTATGTGTTGCCAGCTACGAAAAAGGTGCTGAATTTATGCGGGAGTGCAAGCGCCAGGGGTGCCGCGTTATCCTTCTTACCTCAAAAAGCCTTGATACCGCTGACTGGCCCCGCGAAAGTCTGGATGAAATCTTCTACATCCCTGACGTGAACAAAGACTGGAATATGGCCGATGTTATCAGCGGTGTGAGTTTTCTTGCCCGCACCGAACGGATTGATAAGATCATCGCCCTGGATGATTTTGATGTGGAAAAAGCCGCCTCGTTGCGCGAACATCTCCGCATCCCCGGCATGGGTGATACCACGGCGCGCTACTTCCGCGATAAACTCGCCATGCGCATGAAAGCTAAGGAGTCGGGCATTAAAGTCCCTGAGTTTATCCACGTCCTCAATCACGATGCCATCAATCAGTTTTCAAAGCGGGTTCCGTTCCCTTATGTTATCAAGCCGCGGCTTCAGGCGGGCGCTATCGGCATCAAAAAAGTTTACAACACTGATGAGATGTGGTCGGTTATTAACTCTCTTGATGACAAGCAGTCATTTTATGTGATGGAGCGTTTCGTCCCCGGTGATGTCTTCCATGTTGATTCAATCATCCTTGATAAAAAAGTAATCTTCTCGGTTGCCAGTCAGTATTCACTTCCGCCGATGGAAGTAGCCCATCAGGGGCGGGTCTTTAACAGCCGGAATATGATTCGCGGTTCAGAGGATGAACTGGCGCTTAAGAAAACCAACTCCGAAGTGCTCCCCGCCCTCGGTATTCTGCACGGAGTTTCTCATACGGAGTTTATAAAAGCGCACGAAGATGGCAGTATATACTTCCTCGAAACCTCAGCGCGGGTTGGCGGCGCGCATCTGGCTGATATGATTGAAGCCGCAACCGGAGTGAATCTCTGGGCTGAGTGGGCAAAACTTGAGGTCTCAAAGCCCGGCGCGGTTTATCAGCCCCCAAAGGATTCCGGAAAATACGCCGGCATCCTTATTTCACTTTCCAAACAGGAGTGGCCTGATCTCTCCTCTTACAATGATCCGGAAATCGTCTGGAGAATGAAGAAGCAGTATCATGCGGGACTGATTTTCTCATCCGAAAACTACGAGCGGATTAGCGAACTAACTTCTTCGTATGTCAGCAGATTCTATATAGATTTTTTCACCTCACAGCCCGTGCCCGACAAGCCCGGTAACTGATGGCATTAGTATTACGCCGGCTCTGCCGGTATTCATTAACAAAACGTACGGGTTTTTTTGTTTAAAGGCTGGTTTCTTCTTGTTTTCCTCATTCAGGGGGTGTGCTGCACAGTATATACTCAGCAGCTTGCCGATTCGCTTGAGAAGGTTATTACGGTTCGCCTTGAGGCCGGAATGCGCGATACCGTAACAGGCAACGCAGCCCTTCTGGCCGCCTCGGAGTACCTGCATACCTCTTCCCCGAAATTTTTTACCTATACTTCTCTTGCGCTTGAGCTTGGCACCGAAAACCGCGCCCCTCTTATTACCGGGCAGGCCTATACCCTGCTCGGCCATATGTACCGCCGGATGGGTATATATAATCTTGCTCTCAAATCATATAATTCCTCGCTTAAGGAGTACGCGGAAGCCTTTCATATCTCTTTTAATATTTTTACCCTGAGTGATATCGGCAATATCTATTACGAAAAGGGGATGTATGATATCGCCGCGAATTATTACCGGCGCGGTCTCGCGCTGTGGAAAGGGTCGGATGCAACCTGGCACGGCGCTTCTGTCTGCCTGATCAATCTCGGTCTGGTTAATCTGAAGCTGAGGAACTACGACAGTTCATACAGCTATTTCGGGCGGGCGCTTGAGCTGAGAAAACGGAATGCCACACCGTTTTATGTTTCTCATGCCTATTACTATTTCGGACGCGTTTTTCAGGAGCGTGGCCTCTTTGATTCCGCTCTTCATTATCTCAATATTTCCCGTGAGTATCTGCAGCCATATTTTGATGACGGCTCCTTCACCGGAGAAATTAAAGAGTTCAGCTTTGATATTTATTCGGTAATGATTGATATATACCGGAAAATGCCGGATGAAGAAAAGCTGCAAAAGCTTTTTCTTGAACTGCTGGATGACCAGATTATTACCGGAACCAATTCCACCGCCCAGCGGCTTTATGAGCAGTACGCTGATTTCCTCTCCGAACGGGGGAAAGAACGCGAAGCGCTCCTCTGGCTTGAAAAATCCATCAATGCGGGAAGACCCCTTAATTACAGCCCCGTTACCATGAAGCTGCTGCTTAAGCAGGCCCTCCTGTATGATAAAACCGGCAACAGCACCGCGGCTCTCAGAAATTACCGTGCATATACACTGCTTGCCGACTCCGTTAACGCCGACAGAATAAGCTCCGAACTGCTGAATATCAGTGAAAAAGAGGCACTTGAGCGGCAGGATGCAGAAATGCAGGCTCTGGTTTCGGAAAAAGAGCAGGAACTGTTTATACAGTCATTAACCAATATCATCCTGATCGCATTCTCGGTACTGGCACTGTTTTTCCTTTACTTCTACTACAGAAAATATAAACTGGATAACAGCATTCTAAAATTCCTGCGGACGCTCATCAACTCCCTGCGTTATCCGTTCTACGTTATTAATACCGAATCAAAAGAGATTGAGTATTATAACCATACAGCAGCAGAAGATCTCCACTCTCTTAAAAAAATCAGAAAAGAGGGGGAAAAACTGTTTTTTACGGGCAACATTAATACCATTCTAAATGAACTGCAGAGCGGAAAACAATATCTGCTCCGGCAGTTTGAAGATAAAAACCCGGACGGCACGGTAAGTCATTTTGAAGTGGCCAACTACCCGGTTTATGATCAGCTCGGCAAGGTTATCAGGGTTATTGAATATATACGCGATATCACCCCTATCAAGGAAGCCGAAAAGCAGCTGCAGGAATATAACCGGGAGCTTGAAGACAGCAACCGCGCCAAAGACCGGCTTATTTCCATCATCGGGCATGATCTTAAAAGCCCCTTTAGCGTGCTGCTCGGCAGCATCAGTATTCTGCGCGACAGTCAGGATGAGCTGAGCAACGAAGAACGGCAGAGGTTTATTGACAACCTTTTTGATGCAGCATCCAAAGTATATAAACTAGTTGAAAATCTGCTTGAGTGGTCCATCCTGAATGCCGGCAGAGTTACCTATCATCCCGCTGACGTGAACCTGCATGATCTCTTTACCCAGGGTGTGCATGCTTTCACGCTTGATCTGAACAACAGAAAGATAGACATTAACATCTCCTGCCCTGAAAAGCTTATGGTTTTTGCCGACCTGAATATGCAGCGCACTATATTCAGAAACCTGCTTGCTAACGCAATTAAGTTCAGCCCGAATGAGTCCTCCGTGGAAGTCTCCGCAGAAATTACCGGCGGCTCTGCAAAAGTCTGCATCTCCGATCATGGTATCGGGATGACCGGAGAGGATATCAGCAAACTTTTCCGGAGTGATGTAAAAAATTCCGAAATCGGGGGCAGCCATAAAGCTAAGGGTACCGGTCTCGGGCTTATCATCACGCAGGAGTTCGTAAAACTTAATCAGGGCACGCTTTCGGTTGTCAGTCAGCCGGGGCAGGGCACCACTTTCTGTTATACTATTCCTCTCTCACCACAGACCTGAGTTTACGCCCTTCTCAACTGGTGCGGTAAATGGTATTGCCCCGGTTGCTGTAAAATCATATCTTGCGGTTATTCATTAACTAAGGAAAACCCATGCGCAGAATTCTCTTCATCGTTTTTACCGCTTTTATTTTATTTAACTGCGGAGATCACCGCCAGGCAGCAGCCGAAGAAATGAAAAAAGCAGAAAACTTTACGCTTAATGATCTTGACGGCAAGGCACATTCCCTTGAGCAGTATAAGGATGCAAAAGCAATCGTCCTGATCTGGGTATCAACGCAGTGTCCTGTATCTAATGATTATAATACCAGAATGGCAGCACTCTACGAGCAGTATAAAGATAAGGGAATTATTTTTCTGGGCATCAACTCCAATAAAGCTGAAAGCATAGAAGAAATAAAAACCCACGCTGAAGAGAATAATCTCCGTTTCACCATCCTTAAAGATCCGGGCAATGTTATCGCTGATAAATTTGCGGCATCCTTTACTCCGGAGGTATATGTCCTTAACGGAGGTCTTGATCTGCTTTACCATGGCCGCATAGATGACAGCCGCCGGGAGTCGGGCATTACCAAGCGCGATCTGAGCGCCGCTCTGGATGAAATCCTGGACGGAAAAAAAGTTTCGGTAGCCAAAACAAAAGCTTTTGGATGTACCATAAAAAGAGTAAATTAGCAGTTCATCTTACCCCGAGGGGAGGCAAAGGACACCCTTCTCCTGCGCCTCCCTGGTTTTAAACTCATCAGGAAAAATTCCCCATGATACATACTCTTATCCTTGCGTTTCTGCTGATATATACCGTTCCTCCGCCTGCGGCTCATCCGGCGAAAGATGCCATAAGCACCGCCGGGATTAAAGATCTGCAGAAACTGATTAAAGAACGGAAAGATAAAATCCTTGTGCTAAACGTCTGGGCAACCTGGTGCATCCCCTGCAAGGAAGAGATGCCTGACCTGAATAAACTTGCGGAAAAGAATAAAAACATCGAAGTGGTAGGGCTCAGCATTGATTACCCGGATGAGATTGAATCAAAGATAAAACCTTTCCTTAAAAAGCAGCCGGTTAAGTTCCGCATTCTGGTAAACACGGAAACCAGTGACGAAAAGCTGATAAACTTCCTAAGCCCTGACTGGGGAGGGGCAATTCCTGCAACGTTTATATACGACACCAAAGGAAAGCTTCAGGCAGTGCTTGAGGGGAAAAAGAGCTATGAAGAATTTGAAGCAGCACTGAAGAAGTTAAAAAGCAAAAGTTGATACTTGAGAGTTGAAAATTGAAAGTTGAGAGTTGAGAATTAAAAACCCATTGTCGCCACTGTCCCCAGAGGTCTTGCGCTAAGCCGCAAATTAATTGAGAGTTGAAAGTTGAGAATTGAAAATTAAAAACCCCTTGTCGCCACTGTCCCCATTGTCGCCAGGAAGAATAACCCGCGCAATAGCACAAAGGATAAGTTAAGCAATATATATTTCCCCCATTACTAATTCCTAATTACTAACTACTAATTAAAAAAGGCCGCCACCTGCATTGCTGCAGATAACGGCCTTTTATTTTTAGAGGTTTTCTCTTACTTAACCAGCATCAGTTTTTTAACTGAGCTGAATTCACCTGCTGACAGGCGGTAGAGATATACTCCAGTTGCAAGGTTTGATGCATTCAGCAGATACTGATGATATCCGGCTGAAAGATCACCGTCAATAAGAGTTGCAACTTTTTCTCCGGTTACCGAGTAAAGCTCAAGCAGAACTCGTGCGTCAGCCGGAATGCCGAATTTAATAGTTGTGCTCGGGTTAAACGGATTCGGATAGTTCTGGCTCAGTGAGAACTCAGTCGGAACACTTAAATCAGCTGAAACTTCAGAAGAATAATTTACGCTACCGTCAAAGTCAACCTGTTTCAGACGGTAGTAAACCGTACCGGTACCTGCATTGATATCGGTATAGCTGTACTGAACCGGTTGAGCAGAGGTGCCTGCACCGGTGAGACGTGCGATTGATTCAAACGAAGTGTTTTCCGTTCTCTTTTCAACCTCAAAGTATGAGTTGTTGGTTTCGGTTTTGGTTTCCCAGCTAAGGATAACAGAGTTACCGCTGGCAGCTGCTTTGAAAGAAACCAGTTCAACCGGAATAAAACCAGGGAACTCGTGTGCTCCGATTTCCGGAATGGTATCACGCATATTGCCGTCAATATCCATGGTAATTCCGGCCAGTGCTGTTCCTTTGCCAACCACTGGTGACGTGTTAGCGGAAAGGTGCAGATCCGTTGATGAAACAAACAACGGGTTAGCGCTGATACTGTTTGCATCCTGCGAAGAAGCAGTCTGCCACTGTGCCAGAGTCTGCGTTGCTGCAGTGTTCCAGAACCCGACGTTTCCGTTTGTGGCATCCGCATAGTAGAAGTCGTTATTGTCTGAGGTCAGCGTTCCGAGTGCGCCGACTCTGCTAATGCAGTAAGCGGCAAAATCAACCACTGCATTGTGAACAATGTTGTTCTTTACCGTGTTATTGCCGTCCGTGAAATACATACCGCTGTAGGAAACCGTTCCGCCTGCCAGAATGTCAGTCATATATATTGAGTTGAATGAAGCATTCAGGGTGGCGTTTGCAGAACCGTTTCTGATGCCGCGTACATACGCAACGGGATTTGCAGCAGTGAGCTCAAATCCGTAAATGAAGTTGTTATAGACGTTATAGGTTCCGAAGGATTCAATGCTGATGGCGGTATTGCCGAAGCCGGTGCCGTTGGTCATTGATGATACTTTGGAGATTTTATTATTGTAGATGTTTACTACTGAGTTCGTGTCAACATCCACTGCATAGATTGCCTCGTTCGTGGTATTGGCAGCAATATTCTGATTCAGAACAATGTTGTTACCGATGATATCGTGGCTTCCCGCGCGGTAGAGAGCGATTGCTCTTCTTTTGCCTTCAATCAGGTTGTTCTTAAGAGTGATGTTATACGGATACGTTACCGGAAGCGGGGTTCCCGTCTGATAAACACCGTATGCCTGCACGTTTTGAGCAACGCCGTCAAAATTAGCGCTTATGTGGTTATTTTCGAACAGGATATCGTGCGGAACGCGGTCAGCGCCAAGGTAATTGCGATGACGTACCATAACAGCGCCTGCAAAAAGGTTGCCGACAGTGCTTACGGTCTGTGTTTTATAATGGATGTTGGTATTTTTAATTATCACATCTGAAACATCGCCCACAATAACCAGCGGTATAGCATTACGCTGTGAGTTTGTGGCAGACTGCAATGTGAGGTCGCGGGTTGTTCCGCCGGCAGTATTTGAACCGTCAATAATGATATTGCGTGTGGTTCTCATGCTGTCCCATGAAATATTTCCGCGGCCGGGGATTCCTATAACAAACGCGCCTGATGGGCCGCTGTTAAGGTCAGTCGGATAATTGAAGGTAATAACGGGCTGAACACCGGTATAGGGCTTAAAGGTAATGGTATATGGACCCGGGTCAACGGCAAGTCCGATACCGCGGTTGTCACTATAGGGCTCAGTGATATTGCTGGTTATGTAGAAGATACAGTCTCCTGCAATCGGGTTTGAGCTGATGGTATCAAGAGCGGCTCTGAATGACGGGAAATGCGGGTCACTTCCGCCCGGACCTGAACCGGCAGCGCCAACATAATATATACCCTGCAGATTAGCCAAGGGGACCTCGTTTTGTGAATGGCTTGCCACTAATGAACCATTTGAGTTGAGACCTGTTGTAGAGGTCTGGATGGTCGGATTTTCGTCCTTAGATGCTTTGATTATTTTGTCGCCGGTAAGTGCCTGCGAAAAACCAGCAGAAGCAAAAGAGAAGAAAACCACAAAGAGGAGAAGTATCTTTTTGTCCATACATCTTTCCTGGATTAGTTGATGAAAATAGTTTTATGCTGTTTAATAATTCTACAATTCCGGCTAAAAATTATCAAATTATCCTGAAAAAACCTATTGGAATATCCGCTTGCTATTTGCGGTGATTCCGTGGTCATCTCTTCTCCTTAGCACCAATGAACACCCAAAAAACTTAATCCCCTTCGTATTACTTCCCTCATCTGAAAAAGCTGTTAACAAACGGATGATGCAGATGAGTTTTAATATGGTCAGAACGGGAGTTCTCTCTACAGTACTTTTTCAATGGTGCACTATTTATCCGATCCGTCTTAATCCGCGTCCCCCCTCCCCGGTGTCCAAGCGAAGTCAAAGACACATCTCTCCGGTCCCCCCGGTGTCCGAGTGCAGTCGAGAACACATCTCTCCGATCTCCCCTAGTGTCCGAGCGGAGTCGAGGACACATCTCTCCGGTCCCCCCGGTGTCCGAGCGCAGTCGAGGACACCCCTTCTGTTGTCCAAGCAAAGTCAAGGACACATCCCCCGTTCCCTCGACTCCGCTCGGGAACCATCCCTCGGCTCTCTTCCGGTGTCCGAGCGGAGTCGAGGACACCTCCTTCCTCTACATTGCAAATTGTCCATTGCTAATTGTACATATAATTATGCCTGCTTTTCGTAATTTTGGGCTTTCTGTGTTATAATTTTCCCTGAATGAGCAACAATTTCCGCATAATTTCCTTTTATAAATTCGCCCGGCTGGATAATCCCGAAAGTTTTCTTGAAGACCATCTTCAGTATTGCCATTACCACGGTCTTAAAGGAAAGGTCTATGTTTCTCACGAGGGTATTAATGGCAATATCACCGGACGCGTTTCCGCCGTGGAAAACTACAAAGCCTACCTGAAACACTTTCCTCAGTTCCATGACATCTGGTTTAAGGAGTCTGAGTGCCGGGATTATGCCTTCAAAAAAATGCACGTCCGGCTTAAAAAAGAGCTGATTCACATGGGAGTTGATGACATCAATCCGGCTGAAGGGGGCAAACGCCTCAAACCGTCAGAACTGGTAGCCATGTATGACCGCGGGGAGGATTTCATTATCGTGGATACCCGCAATACCTACGAGGCGCGCATTGGCCACTTTAAAAACGCAATCATTCCGGAAATGGAAAACTTCCGTGAATGGCCCCGGGTGGTTGAGGAGCTTGAGCAGTATAAAGATAAAGCTATCGTGACTTATTGCACCGGAGGCATCCGCTGCGAAAAAGCAACCGCGTATATGGTGCAGAAGGGTTTTAAGAATGTTTATCAGATTGACGGCGGTATCCTCAATTTTATTCAGCAGTACCCTGATACCTACTGGCAGGGGGGAATGTTTGTTTTTGATGACAGAAAAGTGGTTGAGCCAAACTCAAAGGAAGAATTAAAATATACTGCAGTCTGCCACCATTGCGGCACCCCGACAGCGTATTATATTAACTGCCACAACCTTGCCTGCGATAAAATTTTTGTGGTGTGCAAATCCTGCCGGGATGAACACCATCACTGCTGCTCCCCTGAGTGTGAAGCATCACCGCACAAACGGCCCCGCAAATACGACTGATATATACGCAACAGAAGAGCGGAAGACCATGATAACTGAAGGTTCAAAAACACACACCGGGTGGGATGAAATAAAGCGCTGGATCCCTTCGCTGCTGTTCCTTCCAGCGGCTATCTATTTTCTTTCAGAACGCTCTTATACGTACATAGACTATTTCCATCTGATCGTGCATGAAGCGGGACATGTTTTGCTTGGCTTTTTCGGCGATCTGGTTATGTTTCTTGGCGGCACCCTTATGCAGATTATCGTCCCCCTGCTGCTGATTATCTTTTTCTATGTTAACTATATGCGGGTGCTATTTCAGGTTTCCATGTTTCTGCTCGGGCATTCATTCATCAATATCAGCATTTATGCCGCTGATGCTAAAACAATGAAACTTGAACTCTTCGGCCCGCCGAATGTTCAGCATGACTGGAACTGGATTCTCCGCTATTTTGATGTTTTGGATTATGCTCCTGAAATTGCCCTCTTCTTTACCGTTATGGCAGTAATTGCATTCATATTAACGGTACTTGCTCCCCTCTATATAAACGACTGATGGTTTTTTTATTGTCTCTCAGGATTTTCACCGGCCGTATAACCGGCTTCTCCTTCTTTTGTCTCCTTTTGTTCACGGGTGTTCTTCACGCCCAGTCAGATACCGTATATACCTGGTTTGAAGACGGCACTGTTTCCTCCCGTATAATCCTGACTAACGGATTGCGCGAAGGGGAAGCGGTGTTCTACTACCCCGGAGGACGTATCAGGGAAAGCGTCACCTATCAGGCAGGTCGAGTGGAAGGGGCTGTTAACCGCTATTATGAAAACGGACAGCTAAAGGAGTTTTTTAACATTCAGAAAGGGAAACTTGAGGGGCCAAAAACCGCGTTTGACAGCACCGGAAAAATCATCTATGATTATTTTTACAGTGAGGGAGTCAGGCAGAAAGATGAACCGGTATATATAGCAGAGGAGCCCTCCGTAACGGAGGATGAGGTAACCATCCCCGTCTTAAAAGAAGGAACGGTTATTCCCCCTGTCCGGCAGATTGAAACCCGCCCTGTGCATAATACACCCTCGCTTACTCACCGTTTTAACCTGGTCGCCGAAGATGATCCCGCATTTTTCCTGACTGCTGATGTTCCTCCCGAACCGGTCGGCGGTATATATGCCATACAGAACAAGCGCGTATATCCGGAATCGGCAAAGAAGAAAGGCATTACCGGAACGGTTGAGGTACGCGTACTGATAGACCGGAATGGAGAAGCCGTGCATGCTGAGGTCATAAAGGGAATTGGCGGCGGATGTGATGAGGCAGCGCAGATTGCAGTTTATTATGCCCGCTACCTCCCGGCACGCATTAACGAAAAGCCGGTTAATTCATTGATGATTATACCGGTAGAATTTTAATGTAATGAAGAATTAATAATGAATAATTCTTAGCATCTGATTCTTAACTTTTTGTCCCTCTTTTCTCTGCTGGTCTTTATGTTCTTTATATCCCTGCTATTCTTAAAACCCCTCAAAGGGCTGGGTTAAAGTCAAACCCGGCCCAATTCATAATTCATACTTCATAATTCATACGCTGGCGTAGCCAGAACCAAAATGGTAAGCGAACAAATTCATGGGAATTTTCGTAATATAGAGAACTCAATTGCAAAAGGATTCTCATGTTCTCGGCTTTTCTGGAAAAATATAAAGACAATATTCTCGGTGTTGTAAGTTGTTTTGACCGGATTATTATCAGTGGAACAATGCCAGGCTGGAGATATCCGGGAGCAATGAAATTTTTTTTGCTCAAACACAAGATCAAGTTTGTGGACTATACGAAATTTGCTAAATCCGTCCGTGATAAAATTAATGCACAAATGGAGACTCTTAGTGCAAAAACCCGGGTTCCTATTGTCTATATCAGGAGTCCGAGACTGGTCAACAAAGAAAATACAGTCAAAAAAATCATTTCTGAAAAGAACCTCAAGCAAGGCATTGTTGCGATTTTCTCAATTATGGAATCTTGCGACGGATATCAGACCACCTGGAACAAGATCACTCATACCGGAGATGTTCGTGCGCGATCCTCAAAATGCCTGCATTATTATTTGTATTTCTTAGATAAATATCTTGGACTTTGCTTTATTCGTATTCCTACCTGGCTGCCTTGCAAAGTTCAGTTGTATTTTAACGGTCATAATCTTCTGGCTTATAAACTCCGTAAGAACCGGATCATGTATATTCTTCAGGATAATGTCTTTACCTACCTAAGTGATTTTCAGAAAGCACAAAAACTCAGTGATAAAATCAGTGCAGGTAATTTACACTCCGGGCTGAAAGCATTTATGCGGCGATATCTCCCGGTTTTTGCCGAATATCGCCAGTGGCCGGAGTGGACTTTTACTCAGGCAGAATATGCCACCGATATTGTCTTCAAGGACAAGCATCGAATGAAACATCTTTACGACGAATTAATCCTCAGATGTATTCATTTGGTCAAACCAGGTAACATAGCTACCTTTTTTAACCGGTCGCTTGCTGCTCATTATGAACAGGAAGTCACTACTCATTATAATAAAATGATTCATGGAACTCGCGTTAAGCACGCTATTGGTGCAAATAGTGTTAAAATGTATGATAAAGCTCCAGGAGTTCTCCGCATTGAGACGACGGTGAATAATATCAAAGCATTTAGAATCTATCGCATGGTGAAAACCTGTCAAGGAACAATCACCTGGAAAAAAGCAGAGATGAAAAAGAGTATTTACAGTATCCATCCGCTCAGGAAAGAGTGTACAGCGGTAAACAGCAGATACCTTGATTTTCTTGCCTCCTTCGATGATACCTCAGCCGGTAGAATGAATTTAGAACAACTCAGCAATCCCCTCAAAGATAATGGCCGCTCAGTTAAAGGGATAAACTTCTTTGACAAGCAGGAACAGGATGTGCTTATTGCTGTTCATTGTGGGAGTAATACCCTCAATGGAATCAGAAACAAAACCTTGCGTAAGAATCTCGGTGATAACTACAGTTCTGCAAAAGTATCACGTATACTAACTCGACTGAGAAAACACAACCTTATAGAAAAAGTGCCGAATACCCATTGTTACCATTTAACAAAACTGGGACTCAGCACTATTCCTTGTGGTCTTTATATACGCGAATTAGAGTTACCGGCTATTCTCAGTAAAGTTGCCTAAACTCATATAATTTTTCTTTCACTTTTGCGAAGAATTTTACTCGTTATCTAATAATTCATCACGCCATATTGTGATACACCGCCTGAACATCATCATCCTCTTCGAGGGCTTCAATCAGGTCGTTTACGTCCTTCTGCTGTTCTTCGGTGAGTTCCTTGGTGTTTCCCGGTATATACTGCAGTTCTGTGCTGCTTACTTCAATGCCTTTTTCTTCCAGAGCTTTCTGCATGTTTCCGAAATCCTGGAACGCGCAGTAGAGATAGAGATTCTCCTCGTCCCCGGTCAGATCATCCAGTCCGTGGTCAATCATTTCCAGTTCAAATTCGTCAATATCCTTTATAACGCTCTGCTTGATGGTAAAGAGTCCCTTGCGCTCAAACATAAATGCTATTGAGCCGGAGTTACCCAGAGTTCCTTCATATTCCCTGAAATGATGGCGCACATTGGCAACGGTTCTGGTGGTGTTGTCGGTTGCAGTTTCAACAATGACGGCTATGCCGTGTGGACCGTATCCTTCATAAACCACTTCCTGATAGCCGGAGGTATCCTTGCTCATTGCCCGTTTGATTGCCGCTTCAACACGGTCTTTGGGCATATTCACTGACTTAGCGTTCTGCATGGCAATGCGGAGGCGGGGGTTTCCCTTGACGTCCGGCCCGCCGGCTTTAACAGCTATTTCAATTTCTTTTCTGATCCGGTTAAACGCTTTGGACATCTTGGCAAAGCGTGCAAACATCTTATATTTTCTTTTTTCGAATATGCGGCCCATTGGGTAATCTTGTCTTAATTTCTGAAAAATATGGTGCAAAGATACGGAAAACGCCTGAATTTTTCCGTAAACGTCGTTTTTTGAGGGCGGATCAGGATGTGACGGGGGCACGCCTGACCACACACGATAGGTAAATGACTAATTATTCCCCTTAATACTGAAATCTGAATTGCTTATTTTGCCACCTTTTTATAATTATTCTAGGAAACCAGGATGAAGAAACTGGACAAAGGCCAGATCCTCATAAAGGAAGGCGCCGTTGAAAAGCAGTTTTATGTAGTTATGAGAGGAAGATTCGGCGTCTATAAAAACGGCAAAGAGCTTCTTCAGATAGACACGGAAGGATCAACCATCGGAGAACTGAGCGGCATTCTTCAGACGCCCCGCAGCGCTACGGTCATCGCGCTGGAAGAATCCACCGTAATTGATATTGACGCTGAACCGGAAAGACTGATGAAAGAACATCCGGATATTGCCATGGGCATCATGCTTGATCTGGCAAAGCGCGTGCTTGCCACTACGGAAAAATACGCCGAGCTGACCGAAGTTTTCGAATATACGCTCCGTAAATAGCCGGTATATATACAGCATTTATCTTTTTGCCCGGCTGACTGCCAGGCCGGGCACATCTTTTCTCTCCGATAGTTTCCCGCACCGTTTGTTGCTCTGACCATCAGTCCTCCTCCCCCGGCTTCGGTGAACGATTACTCTTCCGGTTAAGCGATTTACAGCCCTGTAATTATTTTTTCTGCTCATCATATTTTTGTCACGCCTTTGGGTTTCATCTGTATATTGCATTGTAGTGTATGGATGCTGCGCCTCTTTTTTACTCCGCACCGTACGCAAAACACACTTCATCAACAGGTATACTTTTAACATTACTGCACTGCCGTATGAATCTCAGCTTTAAGACCGGAGATATTCTCATCCGCGAAGGCGCGCTTGAGAAAGACTTATATATACTCAATTCAGGAACGCTCGCCATTTTTAAAAACGGAAAATACGTCACAGAAATCACGAAGCCGGGCTCCATCATCGGGGAACTGAGCGGTATTCTGCGCAAACCCCGCACGGCTACCGTTATTGCGCTGAGTGAAGTTTCCGTTACCAGAGTTGAGGGGGATGCAAATGTAATCGTGAAAAAGAACCCCGAACTGGCAGCAACTCTTGTGTTTAATCTTGCCGAACGGCTGGAAAACACCACCGCCCGCTTTGCCCGGAGCGAACAGCACACCGAGGCAGTCCCCGTTTTTTCCAGAAGATGAACCGCGGTTATTTTATCTCTCCTCCCCTCTGCTGTTTTGCGTATTCGGATTCATTGTATTTTTGTGTTGCATAGTATGAAGGTTTTATGAAGGAATTCGCTGAAGGAAGAGTAATTGTTAAGGAGGGTGAGGTCGGAGATGAGTTTTATATACTGGTTTCCGGAAGGGTCGGAGTGTTTAAAAACGGCAAAAAACTGGCTGAAATTTCAGCCGAGGGTTCAACAATCGGTGAGCTGAGCGGCATCCTTTCTATGCCCAGAACCGCGACTGTCATGGCACTTGAGGATTCCACAATCCTCGAAGTTACCGCTGATCTTGATCAGCTCATCAGAGAAAATCCCGTTCTCACTAAAAAAATCCTCTACCACATGGCCGAGCGGCTTACCTCCACCACCCAAAAACTGGCTGAATACAGCGAAGTTTTTGAGTTCGTAAGTAAAAAGCAGCGATAGCACTTTTACCGGACAGACCACACCCCGGCAGCATTACCTTAGAACAAGGCTGCTGCTTCTTACCCGGATGATCTGACCTGACGGGCAAAGCGTTTTTCCCCTGTCTCTCTGGCTTATTCCCCCGCAATCCTTATTCTCATATCAACAACTACGTTTTTTCCCTCCGGGGTGACGATAAGCGGATTGAGATCGAACTCCTGAATCTGCGGATAGTCAAGCAGCATTTGGGCTGCGTTTTTGATGACTGCGGCAACCGCCTGCAAATCCGCCGGCTTTTCTCCCCGAACTCCCTTAAGAAGCCTGCATATTTTAGTCTCCTCCATCATTGCGGTGATATCTTCGCCGCTCAGGCAGGCATGACGCAAAGCTGTATCGTTATAAACCTCAACATACTTGCCGCCGCTGCCGAACATGATCACCGGCCCGAATGAAGGGTCCCGGAAGCCGCCAATCAGCAGCTCAAACCGTGTCTGCAGATACGGCTGAATTTCAAATGATACAATGCCGGGCGCCGTGGCTTTCATTTCCTTCATCACGGAAACAGCTTCTTCCTCTGTACGGATATTAAGCCGTACCAGATTTTTTTCCGATTTATGCGTCTCTCCCGGTGCAATTCCTTTTATCACCAGAGGATATGATATATACTCGGGAATTGAAGCCCCCGGCGCTATCCACGCTGATGAAATCACCGGCAGTCCGTACTCCTTTGCAAGAGATGCTGTCTTCTCCGGAGACAGCCATCTTTCCGGCTCTGCTATCTTTTTCACTTTCCCCTCAAGCCGTTCAGCCTCGCTGAACCTGTTATAGCTGAGCAGATTCGCAAGCACTCTGGCCGGCTCTTCTGCGGTTCTGAAATAGGGCTTGCCCTCCGGATACGCATTTTTATAATTCTGATGGAACTCAGGCAGAGGCATCACAACCTGTACCACCGGCTTTGGGGAGTTAACCGTATATACCGAACTCACCACCGGCAGCGCGGGTACCATGACCGGCTCCACAAAAATTGAGACCACCGCGTCAACTTCTTCATCCTGCGCCAGCAGATCTGCTGCGCGGGTATACTGTTCTGCCGTGCCCCCCGGAAGAAGATCGACGGGATTATTTACGCTTCCTTCAGGGTGGACAAACCCCCGCAGTTTTTCTTTTGTGGGCTCGGTCAGACGGGCGAGTGTGAGTCCCTGCTTTTCCAGTTCATCAACGCAAAGGATGGCCGGACCTCCGGCATTGGTAAGTACCGCAACCCGGTTACCCGCCGGCAGGGGGAACCGCTCATATATACTCACCGTATTAAACATCTCCTGCACGGTATCAGCCCGCAGGAAACCAAACTGTTTCAGCAGTGCGTCCACCACCCGCTCACTGCTGCCGAGCGCTCCGGTGTGAGAGGAAGCAGCTTTCATTCCGCTTCCGGTTCTTCCCGCCTTAACCACCACGACCGGCTTGCGGCTTTTTGTTTTCCGGTATATATCAAGAAACCGCGCGCCGTCCACAAAACTCTCCAGATACATGGCTACGGCAGAAATGCTCTTTTCTTCAAGCCAGTATTCAAGCAAATCATTTTCATTCACATCGGCTTTATTCCCCACGCTGATGAAGTGCCCGAAGGAAATACCGCTCTCCCTCAGACCGTTCAGCACCGCGGCTCCGAGCGCGCCGGACTGCGAAAGAAATCCCGCCCTGGCTTCACGCGGTTTTTCTGCGACAAACGTTGCGTTCAGTTTTATCTCCGCTGAGGTGTTGATGATACCCATACAGTTCGGACCAACCATTCTCATTCCCTGAGAACGGATATACTCCACTAATTCTTTTTCTGCCTGCTGTCCCGCTTCACCGGTTTCCTTAAATCCTGCGGTAATCAGAATAATGCTCTTCACTCCTTTGGCCGCCAGCGAGGCAATTGTTTCCCTCACGAAGGCCTTCGGCACCACGATGATGGCAAGGTCAACCGCCTCAGGTATAGCTTCAATTGAGGGGAAGCACTTATAGCCGAGGATCTCATCCGCCTTCGGGTTAACCGGATAGAGGGTGCCGGTGTAGTTATATTCCTTAATGGAGCGGAGGAGTTCATAGCCGATGGATTTTTCCTTTGAGGAGGCGCCTGCCACACAGAGAGTGCGGGGATAAAAGAATCTGGTAAACATAGTTTCTGATTAATGGATAAAAGGAAAATATATTCATCTTTTATGCCAGAGGAATTTCGGGCCGGTCATCCGATTTTTATTGAAAAATAACCCTTTTTTGTGCAGATTTCGGGTATTATGCTAAAAAATATCTTTTCCAAAAGTAATCAGCCGAAGCTTGATCTTCCGATAAACGAGAAAGAGAAGTTTACGGCAATAGCCGGATGGCTGATGCTGACCGGCATGCTGGTTTATACCGGGGTGAGTTTCGGATCACTGCCGGAGAGCATCCCCACCCACTTTGGGCCTTCGGGCACACCGGATGATTTTGGCGGCAAGTGGTCCATCTGGATAATGCCCCTGATAGCATTTCTGCTTACGGCAATGCTGACTCTGCTCACGCGGTATCCCCACACCTTTAACTATCTGATAACCATCACGCCTGAAAACGCGGAGTACCAGTACCGCCTGGCAAGGATGCTGTTATACTGGCTCACCATTTTTATAAACCTCCTGTTTTCCCTCATTCAGCACAGCACCATACAGGTAGCCTTCGGGCAGAGCGAGGGACTGGATATGTACACCATGATCTTCGCTATGCTCGGAAACCTGGTGATACTGATTGTTTATCTGATCAAATCAGGACAGGGGAAATAATCAATGTACAATGAACAATTTACAATGTACAGCTAAATATATATCAATATATTAAACCTGTAGAGACGATGCAATCGCCACCACTATTTTTAGCAAACACAAAACCCGTGCGATTGCGTCGTCTCAGGCCCTTATAAATTACATCCATCATCCAGGACCGCGCACACCAGCATATTCTTCCCTGAGACGACGCAAACACAACAATCCCTTTACAATAAAAATCCGAAAAGTGTTTGCATCGTCTCTACACCGAACCCCAACCCCACAGGTATACATATTAATTGTGATGATATATCCCCATCCGTAAAGACGATGCAATCGCCAACACGATTTTTCATAAATACAAAACCTTTGCGATTGCGTCGTCTGAAACCCACACAATACAATTATCGTATATATTCCCCACCATCCCGTTTCCAACCCCGCAGGGGTGACATATTAATAACAACACAAACCTAACCATCCCCAAAACCCCGTAGGGGTGACATAATGATAGCACGTCAAGGAAAATCTCCCGCATGCTTTCACACATCAATTAATTTGAAAACTCACATAACCCATCAACTCTTTCAAATCCTTCGCGCCGGATAATTTGCTATTATTGTTGTAAAATTCCCGGATTCGCTCAATCTTTGGTTTTACTCCGGGAACCATGTATAAGTGCAGAGCTAGAGAACCAAATAAAATGTTCGCCGTATCAACATCAAACTTCTTGCTCTGATGCATGGCATTATTTCGATAATTATTTACCTTGTAGCCAAATTTTGAAATGGGAGATGCTGAATGAGCCACAATCTTATGAAGAGCAGACAATCTATCGTCCCTGGTAAATTTTAAATCATTTTTGTTGATAATGGCTGCAACCGCACGAACATTCTTATCTGCAATCTCTCTGATTTCTTTTTCTGACTTATCTCCCTCGCAAAAAATCTCAAGCGCACGGTGATACATCTGCAAAAGCGACCGGTTTAGGATATGCTCCGCGCCTATCTTTCCCCGGTTCATAAGAAGCATCAGTGTTGTATCAAGATAATTTTCTATCTCAGAGAATATTTGCAGGTTTGCGATCTGGTCTTTGGCAACCGGATGATCTTTAAGATAGTTTTGAATAGTTTTGTTGTTTTCCCAAATGTCCCAAAGAAAAAGGTTTTCCTTAAAATCTTTAATAATCCGCCTGAAGTGAATCTCAAACCATTGCTCCGGATTGTCGATTGACGCATTTTTATCAAATGCATCCGCTACCAAACCACGCTTAACCAGGTCAACAAACACAGGATGCAGCTTAATGGACTTAAACTGCGCACTGAAAGTTAATATTATTGAGAGTTGGCAAATTTGGAATGCTTTTTCAATAATGGAAAAACCGGAGTCTGCCTTGCCCCGGTTTTCATCACCGGTAAAATCAATATCTATAAACTGAATATCAAAATATTCCTTTTGCCTGGCTTTTTCTTCAAGCACCTGGATAGCTGAAGAATATGTGTCTGCTTCGGTAATACTAAACTCCAGATTTTCTTGTTTTCCAAAATCAATAAGACTTTTCTTCAGAATTTCACGGGGATCTTCATAATCATCAGCAATAAAGACAGAAATTGGTTTCATAGTTGAATAACCTTAGGGATGGTTAGGGTAATTCTGGTAAGTTCTTCTTCCGTAACTATAGTAACATCGCGGGATACTTTAAGTATTTCAGTCCACCGCATCACAAGCCGCAGTCCTACTTTTATCGATTTCGCAATGTCGAATGAGCTGTCTGCACTTTTCCCCATAAACCAGTTTCGGTATTTCTCATCCATGATTTTATTGTTCTCAAAAAGAACCTCAAAACTTCTGGGTAATTCTTTAACATGCACTCTCACATGCGGGTTTTCCGCATTTGTGTTGATAAAGGAATTCTTGAGCAGTTCTAAGAAAAGTAAATCAAAAACATTTTTTAATTCAGACGGAATCATCACAAGACACTTCTGTGGAAAATCGGTAGCCACCTTCATTTCACTGTATTGTGCAGCACGGTTTTTATTTCTTGGTCTGAGAACAGATGGCTCATCCTTAATCGCAGTGATATTTTCAGTGAAAATCGGCACAAGGTCAATTTCAACCGGTTCTGCGTTTGAATTTAAAAACTCTCCTTTTCGTATGTGAAGATCCCACAATACAAGTTCGGTATAATTTTTAATTTGCCTTATATGGGTAAAAGCCTTGCTTCTTTCAGGGCTTTCCGGAAGTTCCTTAATTGCGCTTGTCGCAACCATGATGCTGGTATTTATTGCATGGGCAAGTTCATCCATGGCTTCGGTCCAGGTTTCGGTGTTTACGGCTATCTGCTTGTCTTGCAGGATACTATTTTGACTTACCGATACAGCTTTCTTAACTTCAAATTCTTTTTCTTTTAGCAGGTTATTAAGGTTTTGCTCTTTTGACCGAATTTCATTTTTTAATCGTTCATTTTCGCTGCGCAAGTATTCTAATTCATTTGTTTGCTGCATTGTCTGTTTCCTTAACAAACTCTCTCAGAGTCGTGGCGAAAAGATTACCCGGATTGTTTTCTAAGTTGAAGACAGGAGAAAGTTTTTCAAGTATTTCAGGAAAAATTCTTTCTATGTATTCTTCGGTATCAGAATAAAAAGTAACTTCTAAGTTTTTCGTCATCCATTCAGTTGCCTTATCCGAGTCACCAAGGAAGCTACTTAAAAACCGAAACATTTCTGAATTTCTTAAAATCTCCATTATGTTTCTTTTTCTTGCAAAGAATGTGTTTGGCACTGTCGTTTTTACAATTGACACTATTTTACGTATTTTTACATATTCAACGGCGGTTTGCAGGGGAAAATCTGTGCCGATAAATTTTAAGGCGATTATTCCACTATAACCTTCAGGAAGTTCTTGGTTGAGGTTGATTTTAACAGGATCAGACTTAAGCTCATTCAGAACAAAATCAACATTAACTTTCAAACTAATTTGATCCCCTTCAACATTAAAGTACTTTTCGTTTGCCTTAATAATTTCGAGTATGGTCTTTTTAGAATACGGCTTAGGGAAAATAGAGTGTATTTCTTTACTGTTTAATTTAAAGACAAGTTCTTTAAACGTTGTTTCTGGATTACCACGAAGGATCCTAATTGTCTGAAGTCTGAATCTTTCAATAGAATCTTTATATTCATCGTTTTGTGTCTCATAAATAATGTAATCTTCTACTGAGCTTAATTTTGATGGAATATAAATTGTAAACCTGCTAGAGTCCTTTAAAATTTTCAAAAGTTGATTGTAATTGAGTTTCTCCCAAGATAAAACGCCACTTGCTGATTTAGCACAATAATATACTTCAGTGTTAGTTTTTTCCCATTTATATTTTGTCAAACTACTCGCGCCAATTAGCGTTGATAGGTTTGGCATAAAGAATAATTTAATGTTTTCAATACGATATTTAGATGCTCTGGATAAATTAAATGTTTTGAGCATTGTTAAAAAATATAACTCAAAATCATTTTTTGTCCAATACAATTCATAAAAATTATTGATATGTTTGCCCGTTTTATTCTCTGTGAATATTTCCACCCGTAATTTTACAATTTCTTCATCACATAATATCCTCGAAAGTTTATCCTCGGGATTCAGTAAAATTGATTGTTCGATCTGTTCAAAACTCATCGGCACCCCATATTCCTCTAACACTTTAATTACATCTTCTACTGTAGCCATTTTCTGATTTTTTTCCTTTTTTCTTTATCCAAACTTACGCAATAGTTATTCTTTAATTATTCCGGCAACGTTGCGGCAATTCTCAGGGGTGAATCGTGATTTTTTCTGGGGGAGCCGGAATGCCGTAAAACTTTGCTCCGCGCTGTCCGGTTGCAGTAATTTTGCAGTATTTTGCCTGCTGTTCGTTCTGCAGAGTGAGTTCAATCTTTTTATTCAGCTTGCTTATGTTTCCCCTGAAGGTTGCGGCACTCAAGCCCGTACCTGACTTTATCATCTTCCGCAGTTCCTCCCGCCCGAGGTCAAGCACGGGGAAACTTTCCTCATGATAAGCATAAACTGTTTTTAGAAATTCCTCCGGAGTGGTCAGTCCTGAGAATTTTATCTTTTCGCGCCCCTGCTTTTTTATTTCGCAAAAATAGCGGTAATAGCAGAACTCCACCGGAGCCAGGGGAATGATCTGACTGCCGATTTTCAGCTCTCCGGCATCTATGTATATATTAACCGGGGGAAGAAATGAGTGTACCTCTTTTTTCAGCGCAGTAATGCGGGGGAGGGCAGCTTCAAGTTTTACTGGGATATTTTTGCTCTCTCCGAATTTCGGATCTTTCACCTTGAATAAATTAAGAGGGTGCTGTTCTGAGAACTCCCCCGACTCAGCAAGCAGAATCCAGGCCGTCTGCATAGCCGGAGTGCCTGAGGAGATTGCTGCATAAAAATAGCAGCCATCCGGCTTTTCTATTGAATCAGTAAATTCCTTCAGACGGGTGTAAACTTCGTTATGGTCTGTAACATCTTTCAGGGGGAATGGGATTAATGTTACTGATTTTGCGAGCTTTTCTTTCTTTATGATTTTAGCGAGCCGTTCGGTGATTTCCTCGAATGCAGGTTTTTTGCTGCCGCCTGGGTTAAAGAGCAGATAAACTGAGTCAAAGGATTCATTTTTTAACGCAGTATAAACCGCACCTTCCTGCTGGTTGATGAGGGTTCCGGCATCGTTATATCCGGTAAAACTGAAGAGGATTTTCTTAAAAGGTTTTGATGATCCCTGCATATCGTAAAGGATTTTGTTTGATGTAAATTTAGGGATTTCCTGTGAGATAACGGTTCAATGGTTCATGATTTAGAGGAAATTGGCTTCCTGTTATTCCTGCTCATTCCAAAATCGTGTTCTCTTTCCATGCCGCACCTACGGTGCTTGGATAGCCGCAAGTATTCTTCTGTTATTAATATCTCACGCCGCTGGCGTTTTGGAAAAATTTTCCCCATCCGTAAAGACGATGCAATCGCTACCACGATTTTTCATAAACACAAAACCCATGCGATTGCGTCGTCTCTGACCCGCGGTGAAAAGTCCTGTGGTGCTGGTATGGTTAGTTTTTTTGTGCTTTTGACTTCTTCAAACACCTTCGTTCCGGAAAGCCTTTTCGTTTCTATTCATTATCCTGTTCATCCTGTCCATCCTAAAATCTTGTTCCGAATCTATGCCGCACCTACGGCGCTTTGGTGGGTTCTGTGTAGACTGCTGTTAGTAATATCTCACGCCGCTGGCGTTTTGGAAGACCTGCCCCTTATTAACAATCATCCTCTCACTCCTGTCCTGCCTTAATCGCGTTCGTATGACATTACCCACCATCTGTGCTCCCGAATTCCCCCTCCTCTTAATCATCATCCTGTTAATCCTGTCCATCCCTCAATCGTGTTCAATCATCTGGATTATATTACAGATTTGTAATGAAATTTGGACAAATATGCGTATATTTGTAATGAAAATTATACAAATATGAAAAAACGCTATCTTTTTAACGAAATTGCCCGGTATCTTGACCACAAAAACGCACTGGTGATTACCGGTATGCGGCAGGTAGGCAAGACCACCCTCATGAAACAGCTTTTTGAGACTGTTTCCGGTCCCAAACTTTGGTTCGATCTGGAAAATCCGCTCGAAATGAAAATCTTTGAGAATATTGACTATGACGGCATTTATCAGGAGCTTCTCAGGCGGACGGCAGTTCCTGAAAGAGAGCGGTTGTTTGTGTTCATTGATGAAATTCAGAATCTGCCTCAGATCACCCGTGTCATTAAATATCTGCTGGACAAATACGGCGTGAAGTTTATCGTAACCGGCTCATCCAACTATTACCTGCGAAATCTTTTTCCAGAATCCCTGAGCGGCAGGAAATTTCTGTTTGTCCTCCCGCCTATGGATTTTCAGGAAATTCTGTATTTCAAAGATAAAGCCGGATATATACAGCGGGAAGAGAACACATTTGACCCCGCTCCCAACAACATGATTGATTATAAACGGTTCGAGGGGGATTACAATGAATATCTGGAGTTCGGCGGTCTGCCTGAAGTGGTTCTGACTCCGGATGTAAAAACGAAAAAGGAAGTTCTTAATAATATTTTTACATCCTTTTTTCAGAAAGATCTCCGCCTGCTTGCTGATATCACCGATGTGCGCGAACTTCGTGATCTGATTCTTTTACTGGTGCCAAGAACAGGCAACATTATAGAAATTACTAAACTCTCTTCTGCGCTTGGTATTACCCGTCAAAAGGTGTATAACTACCTTGAGTTTCTGCAGGGAATATTTTTTATCCGGCTGGTTCCTAAATTCAGCAGTAGTGTGGATCGCGCAGTTGCCGGAGGCAAAAAGGTGTATTTCGCGGATAACGGTATTCTTAATACCATCGGAAGAGTGAATGACGGCCAGTTGTTTGAAAACGCAGTTGCAAATCAACTTGCCCGTTATGGCGAGCTCAGTTATTACAATAAAAGAAACAGCGCTGAAATAGATTTCATTCTTAATAAAGAAGCAGCCATAGAAGTAAAACTCAACGGAAGTCGTCAGGAGTATGATAAACTAGTAAAGCTCTCCGCCTCTTTGGGTATTGGCAGGAATTATCTGATCAGCCTCAAGAATAGTGATTCCGCTCCGGTTATTTCCCCGCAATACATTTGAGGAAAAGAACCTGTTATTTTTTCGTAAATTGCACCCTTTCTTTCAGTAACTAAGCAGCTCATGTCTCAGGAGTCTTTCGGTGATTTTCATTACCGCGGTCAGAAACTTTTCTGCGGTGATGTTTGTGTTGAGGATATCGCGAATCGGTATGGCACCCCGGTTTATATTTACAGCGCGGCTCACTTCCGCGATCAGTACACCTCTTTCGCCCGCGCATTCAAGGATGTCAGGCACCGGATTTTCTATGCGGTGAAGTCCAATGCCAACCTGTCGGTAATCAGAGAATTTCACAAACTGGGCGCGGGAATGGATGTCAACTCCGAAGGAGAGATGCTCCGTGCCATGAAAGCAGGAGTTAAGGGAAGCGAGATGATTCTGACCGGAGTCGGCAAAACCGCCGCTGAAATCCGTGCCGGACTTGAGCAGGGGGTCATCATGATTAAGGCGGAGTCAAAGGATGAAATCGCTCTCATTAACCGCATCGCCGGTGAGATGGGCATAACCGCACCCGTGGCAGTCCGCGTCAACCCCGATGTTAATCCGCAGACGCATCCCTATATATCCACCGGCTTAAGCGAAAACAAATTCGGCATCAGCAAACCGCTGGCTTTAAATATATATAAAAATCCCGCTGAGTTCCCGCACGTCCGTTTTACCGGCATTGATATGCACATAGGCTCGCAGATTACCACCACCGCACCCTTTAAGGAAGCGGTTGAAAAACTCGCTGAAGTTTATTTTGAAGTAAAGAGAAGCGGTCTTCATCTGGAGCATTTTGACATTGGCGGCGGCATCGGCATCCGCTATGAAGATGAAACTCCGTTCACCCCCGATGAACTGGCATCCGTTATCAGCCCGGCACTTAAGGAGCTTGATTGTGATATCTTCTTTGAACCCGGCCGCTACCTCACCGGCAACGGCGGTATTCTTGTGGTAAAGGTATTATATATCAAAGAAGCTGACGACAAACACTTTATTGTTACCGACGGCGCGATGAATGACCTGCTGCGCCCCAGTATATACGATGCCTATCACCATGTGCAGCCCCTTATCCTTCGTGAGGATATTCCCGAAGTGGTTACTGATGTGGTCGGTCCGGTCTGTGAGAGCGGTGACTTCTTCACCCGCCGCCGGGCATTGCAGTCACCCGAACACGATGATCTGCTTGCGGTAATGTCTGCCGGTGCCTATGGCATGGTTATGTCCTCAAACTATAACGCCCGCAGGAGAGTCCCCGAAGTGATTGTTGAGGGAAACTCCTTCCGCCTCATCCGCAGCCGTGAGACGTATGATCATCTGTTGTATGATGAAGCGGAACTGCTGGAAAAAAACAGCCCGTAACCGATGAGAATCCTCTATTCATGCCTGTCGCGAAGCTGGGGAGGGATGGAAATGTACACCCTTACCTGTATGCATCAGCTTATAGCACGCGGTCATCAGGTTGATCTGCTGGCGTATCCTGATTCCAAACTTTTTCATGAAGCCGGGCAACAGAAACTTTCCGTCTATCCCGTTAAAGCATCCGGTTATTTTCATCCCGCTGAAATCTTTAAACTCACCCGGCTTCTTAAAAAGAACCGCTATGATCTTCTGCATACCCAGGCCTCAAAAGACCTTTGGGTACTGGTACCTGCTTTACGCATTGCCGGAATTTCTTCCCCTCTGTATCTTACCAAACAGGTTGGCTCCTTTATTGTAAAAAAGGATGCGCTTCACCGCTGGATTTACAGCCGGGTAACCCGTGCTTTTGCTATCAGCAGGGTGATTGAAAAAAATCTGGCTGATACCACTCCGGTTAATCCGGAACGGATTGATCTGCTTCATAATGCAATTGATACTGCTCATTTTGATCCGGCAAAAGCCGACCGCTCTCTGCTGCGTAAAGAGTTCAGCATCGCCGATGATGAAATTCTCATCGGCATGTTAGCACGGTTCAGCAAGGGCAAGGGACATGAAGAGATGATACACGCTGCCGGCATTCTGAATAAAAAACACCGCGGCATAAAATATCTCATTGTAGGAGAAGCAAGCAAAGGAGAGGATGATTACGCTGAAGGAATTAAAAAACTTGCCCGTGATGCTGAGCTTCAGAATATGATATTCACCGGCTTCCGGAAAGATGTGCGCACCGTACTGGCAGCGCTGGATATATTCGTCTTTCCTTCACATAACGAAGCATTCGGCATCGCTCTTGCTGAGGCGCTTTCAATGGGCGTACCCTCGGTCTGTTCTAACAGCGACGGTATTCTTGATATAGCAGTTGATGGAGAAACCTCTCTCCTTTTCCAGGTGAAGGATGGTGATGATCTTGCCGCTAAAATCAGCCGGCTTGTTGATGACAAAGAACTGCGGAGCCGTATGAGCACAGCTTCGCGCGCCCGGGCAGTTACACATTTTGATCTTAGCGTACTAACCGGCAGAGTAATTGATTTTTATAACAAAGACGTAAAAAAGTAAGGATAAAGTTTCCCGGATGATTTCACTCAGATATCTTTTTACACTGCTTTCCGTAGTAATGCTGCTGCAGGCATGTGACCGCGAGCCGGTTGATTCTCTTGATGCGCTCACCCGCTACGAATGGCTTGCCGATACCGTATATACGGTGGATTATTCCAAAGCTGCTGCTCCCCCGAGTCTGCGCATGGACCGCACTAACGATAAATTCTATGCTACCGGCGGCTGCAATGATATCACAGGGGACTACCGCATAACCGGCAATAAGATTTTCTTTAATAATTTCAGCCAGCCGGTTGATTTCTGCGAAGGGTCTTTTGAAACGGAGCAAAAGCTTGTCCATATGCTTAAATCAGCTTTTTTCTGGGAGATCAGGGAAGAGAAATTATATCTCTACTATAAATCCACACTGATCGGTGTATTCCGGAAAAAAGATTAACTTTCATTTAACTTCAGGCGGGCGGAACCATGAAACATATAATCTTATCCCTTTTTCTCGTTATTCTCATTTCATTTACCCTTTCTGCTTCCGGTACGGAGCAGCTGGATAAGGCCTATGCCAACGCAAAGAAGGGACTGCAGTATGGCCTTTCGAATCTGAAAGAAAAACGGAGCAGGGATGAATATAAACTTATTGAAACAGACCGGCTTCTTGCGGAAGTGAAAATCAGCAAGGAGATCGGCGGTGTAAAAATTGAAGCAAAGGGATTTTCTGAAGGTGAGGAAGTGACCGTTGTTACCTACCGGTCATATGAATCACTGGTGCGTGACGGCTATATAGACAAGAATTCCGATTTGTTAAAATAATGTATTAATATCTGCAGAGACGATGCAATCGGCGTGCATCGTCTCTACAGAGGATCGTCTCTACAAATTCATCTTCACTGCGGTTTGCAAAAACTTACTTCACCGCAATTTTGATATCACCGCCGGTAGTGGTGCATTTCAGTTTCTCGCCTCCGCCGTTAACGGAGCCTTCAGCTTTAGCGTTTCCGTATTTATTGGTGTTGCTGATATCAAATTCACAGTCAATATCGCCTGAGAATGTTGAAGCATATATATCAGCCCTGATGCTTTTGGGTACCCGCACAGCTACATCGCCTCCGGTAGTACTGGCTTTTATTCCGTAGTAATTGCCTGAAAAGTCAATCCGGATATCTCCGCCTGAAGTGCTTGCGTTTACTTTGCCGTCAGCGCACTGGAGATTAATATCTCCCCCCGCGGTTGAAGCATCAACATCTCCCCGTACTTTTTCGCTGCGTATATCACCTCCCGCGGTGCTCATTTTTACATCGCCGTTAAACTCCTTCACGATGATATCTCCTCCGGCAGTATTGGCCTTCAGTTCGCCGGTGCCTCCGGTAGTCTTGATATCGCCGCCGGCAGTATTAAGACGCAGTTCGCCTGATACTCCGTTGATGCTGATATCTCCCCCCGCGGTGGTGGCCGTAACATCAAAAGAAGCGGGTACGCGTATCTCAACCCGTATGGTTCCGGTTTTTCCAAACCAGTTATTGGATTTTCCTTCCTTCTTAATCTTAACCATCACCCCGCCATTTGATTTTTCGATGTAGAATTCCATGATTTTTTCGGCTCTTTCATCACCATAGATTTTAACAGCTACTTCATCTTTCTCCCAGGCAGATACTTTTATATCTCCTGAATACGATTCTGCTTTCAGTTTTTCCCCTTTACTTACGGCAAAACTTTTTTCTGTGATAAGACGAAGGTCATCAGCCATCGCCAGACCGGAAAAAGCAAAAAGCAGTCCTGCCATCAGCAGTAATGAAAGCCGGTTTTGTAATGCAGTCATGTTATTCTCCTTATCTTTCTTAATTTTCTGCCCTATTTTAAGAACATAAACAAACAAAGGCACGCTCATTTGTACAAGCGGTTAATTTTCGGGCTTAAAGGTTGGTTTTCAGGGGATTTTTATGGATTCTGAGTCAAAAACCATCTTTTCTGCCGGCAGGCAGGTCATAAAGGTCCGGTTTGTGGTCTATGGATTACTGCTGCTTGCCCCCGTGCTTTTCTGGGCCGGCACACTGGTCATAGGCGATCCCTATGTTTACAACGTGCAGGAGCAGTCATCCCCGGCGCATCAGTATTTCTGGGGAACGCTTTTTATGATGATGTCAGCCGCCATTGCCGCGGGAATTCTTGTTTATCAGGACTGCTATGTAACCAGCCTTCGGCAGGACAAAACCACTGGTCTTTTCACCCTCGCCACAGAATCGCTCATTGGCCGCCGTGTGCATTCCTTCAGCTATCAGGATATCAAGGGCTGGCGCGAGGATAGCGGTGAATATTATAACGGAAAATTCCATATTGTTGCCCCGTATATATCGCTCCGGCTCAAGGGCCGTTTTCTCCCTTTCATAATCGATCTGCAGGGGGAGGTAGTAGAAGAGGAGATTTATACTCTGCTGCAGAGGTGATGTGTAATGTTCAATATATAATGACGGCTGCTGTGATCACGTAAATCCCATACTCTCTTAAGAAATTTCTTTATTTATGCTCCGGCAGTATTCTGCCTTAACCGGCATAGCTGATAGTTTTCAGGGATCAGCCGCCCTTCCATTCTGCGGATTCTTATCAGGAAAACATTCTCAATTGAGCTAAAACCGCGGCTGGATATCCCCGCAATGAAGCTGTGACTGGTACCCGGAGCGGGGCATTCATCTGCTGCGGAACCTTCGAAACCCGAAACACATTGAAGAATTCCCATTAAAGCAGTCCTCACCGTTTCCGGTTTACAGATGTTCATTTGTCTCCGCCGAAAAACGTGACCCGTCATGCAGAAAAACCGCTATTGACCCCCGCTCACTCCTTTTCAATTCTCAGTTCTCAATTTTCCACTCTCCATTCTCAATTATTTCTTGCTTTTTATGTTATTCTTATTTAGATTTAGTCTTAATAAGTTATAGTTTTCTTAAATAGCACTCATCTTAATAATACGGACACTTACTTACATGAAAATCTTCCTTTTGCTTCTTCTGGCTGCCTTTTCTACCGCGGCGGCTAAGGAAAATGATAATAAGAACACTTCCGGCAAGCAGGCTCAGGATTCTGTTTCGCTTCATTTCGACTTCCCCCAGCTTGACGTAATCGGTGTAAAAGAACGCTTAACCAGTAAAATTCCCGGCTCGGCAGCCCTGGTCTCTAACGAAACCATGCTTGCCTTCCAGCCCCTTTCCGGTAACGAAATCATCCGCACCATGGCTGGTGTTAATGTGGTAGATGAAGAGGGTACCGGTCTCCGTCTGAATATGGGTGTGAGAGGGCTGGACCCCGACCGCTCACGCACACTCCTGGTCCTCGAAGACGGCATACCAGTTGCCCTTGCTCCTTATGGTGAACCCGAACTCTATTACACTCCCGCAATCGAACGGATGACCGGTCTAGAACTGCTCAAAGGCAGCGGATCTATTCTCTGGGGACCCCAGACCATCGGCGGCGTTCTTAACTATAAAACCGCAGATCCACCGGTGGAACCTTCATCATATATTAATCTCCGCGGCGGCGGCTCCGGTCTTTTCAGTATATACGGCTCATACGGAACCCAGTTTGAAGGCGCCGGCATGCAGCTGGGTATTCTGCACAAACAGGCAGACCGCATCGGAACCACCAGCATTAACGTGGATGATATTACCGCAAAGCTGAAATTCCGCCTGGATGATAAATCACAGCTCGGCGTAAAACTGAGCTTTTACGATGAAGTATCAAACTCCACCTATCTCGGGCTTACCCAGTCCATGTATGACGCAGGTGAGTATTATACCATCATGGCCCCGAATGATAAACTGAAAGTCCGCCGTTATGCCGGAAGCATCAGCCATAACTATATTCTCAGCGGTTCTTCATTTATCAGAACCAATGTTTACGCATATACCACGTCACGCAACTGGCTGAGGCAGGATTTCAGCCGGAATAAAATCTCCAATCCGGTCGCTGTCTTTGGCGATACAACCGTGAGCGGCGGAGCAGTATATATGCGCAACAGCACCGGCAACCGCGACCGGCAGTTTGAAGTCCTCGGCGCTGAAAGCCGTTTCAGCACAGTTTATCAGTTTGCCGGCATCAGCAATGATCTTGATGCGGGAGTCCGCTTCCTCTGGGAAAAAGCCTATGAACAGCGCATTAACGGAAAGAAATTTAACGCGGTTTCGGGCGATCTCGCTGAGGATGAAATCCGTACCGGCCGTGCCTTCAGCGTTTTTCTTCAGAACCGTTTTCATGTTTCACAGAATCTTACCGTTACCCCCGGTGCAAGGCTTGAAACATTTTCCTTCATCCGAGATATATACCGCATCAGTTCAAAAGATACCTCGCTTAAAGGTGAGGATAATCTGGTCACCATTATTCCCGGCATCGGTGCAAATTACCGCCTGAATGACGCGGTGTCTTTCTTTGCCGGTGTGCATAAAGGTTATGCCCCGCCCCGCGTAAAAGACGCAATTTCTAACTCCGGCACCTCTCTTAAACTTGATGCCGAGGAAAGCATCAATTCTGAAGCTGGTATGCGCTGGCAGTCAGCTTCTCTTGATATTGAACTTACCTATTATCTGCTTGATTTCTCTAATCAGGTTATCCCGGTTTCACAGTCATCGGGCGGAGCAGGCACCGGATTTGTAAACGGCGGAAAAACCGAGCACTCGGGTGTGGAGTTCAGTCTCTCCCACCGTTCCCCTTATCTGCTTGGTAATTTATTCAGCATTACTACTACCCTTAATGCGCTTTACAGCAGCGCGCTTTACAGCTCTGACCGTTTTGTTACCAGCGGCGGAACCGTATATAACGTTAACGGCAACCGCCTTCCCTATTCCCCGGAGGTTATCGGAAATCTTAATATCGGCTTCCAGTTCAGAAACGGCCTCCTCCTTAACGCGGGTATTGTCTATACCGGTGAACAGTACGCAGATGAGCTGAATTCATCCGCTCCCGATCCCACCGGTGAAACGGGTCTCATTCCCGCTTATACGCTTCTTGATTTCACCGCTCGTTACTCTGTCGCTTCACTCGGCAGCATCTATGTCTCCGTTAAAAACGCAGGCGACCTGAGATACATTGCGGGCAGAAGACCTCAGGGCATCAAAGCCGGCATTCCGCGAATGATTACCGCCGGCATTGAAACCACTCTCTGATTCCATTTATTAGTCAGAATACCCTTTAACCCCGGCGGAAAAGCTTTTCTGCCGGGGTTTTTTGTACGTGTCCGCTTCAAAAAACACGCAGTCCGCCTCTCTAAACTGCGGAAAACACGTAGTTCACCCCCCATTTCTGCGGAAAACACGTAGTTTTGTCCGAATTTTACGTGTTTACACGGATTTCGCACACTGTTCTAATCCCGTAATTTTACAATCGTTAACCGGAATTTTCCGGATGACCGGTATGCGGATACCGTTTTCGCTGGTTTTCTCTGAATCACAGCTTTAGTTTACCCGTAAGGGAGCAGGTAACTCTCTGGCTGCGTATCCTGGTTAAGACCGGAACTGTCAGATCAGTCCTTCAACTCAGGAAGCGGAAACGGAATAGTAGTTCTGCCGTTATGCCGAAAAGAACTCCGCCCGGAACCTGTTTATTCAGGGGGTGGCGTTCATATTACTTACATCCTGGCGGGCACAAAAATTTACACAGACAGAGTAGCGGGGTAGTATTCGTCTGTGTCTGGGTTTGAGACTCCCTGAGTTTAATTTTTTTGTCCGCCTGCACTTTATTCAGAAGGGAGTCCGTTATGCCTCTTTCGGTTTTTCTTTTTAGCGTTAACGTATTTGTGTGGGTTGTTGTTTCACTGCGTCAGTTGAACGGGCGTTATAATTATCTGTTCATTACCTACGCGGTAATTGAACTGGTTCAGCTGGTCGGGTATTTTGTGCTTAACCGTTATGATTATCTGCTTACCGCATCCCTTGGGTTTGCGGCCATTTTTATCCTGATAACCAGCCGGAACAGCAGTCTTAAATCCCCCGGAGTAGTACTCCTTGTCACCTCGCTTGTTTCACTTCTGCTTCTTCCTGATTTACGGGCCGGTTTTTCTCTTATTGTTTTTCAGCACGCGGTCATTTTTATCATCCTGCTCAGGGATGCTTTTGCCGATATGCAAAACTCGATGGAGATAAATTTGTTTTATGTGTTTATGTTGCTGAATGAAATTAATTTCATTTTTATGTACCTGAGTCTGCGTTTTTCATCGGGCGTGCTGAGCGACGTTTCTCAATTGCAGGTTATGGCAGGAACGGCCATTGCCCTCTGGTTCACCATTTTCCGGTACGACAGGCCAAAGCTCGGATTTAAGATCTGATGTATGATGATGCAGAATTCACGCTGACTTTAGTTGATCTTATTTTCAGCCCGGTCACGTATTCTATTCTGCTGGTAGCTGTCATTTACGGTACGTTTTACGTTACCATCAAGCGGGGGCTTATTCCGCTTGAACAAAAACACGCGGAAGAAAAAAAACAGCTTGAGCGTGAAAAAGACGAACTCCGCTCACTCTTCAGCGACCTGGATCCCAATCCCGTGGTGCAGCTTGATCCGGCGGGATATATACTTTTAAGCAATCAGCGCGCCCAGGAGGTGCTCCGGCTGCCCGCTGAACAGGGGGGGCTGCTCTTTGACCTGCTCCCTGAAATTCCGCGTATTGACGTGAGCCAGTATATACAAGAAAACCGCAATGAGGCAATGGAGCTGAATATTTACGGCGAGTATTACCTGGTGTATTTCCGCGGGCTTGCGAGGCTTAATCTGCTTCAGATTTATTTTAACAATATTCACGCGCTTAAAACAAACGAGCTGAAAGTAAAGGAACTCACCGAGCATATGAGTTTTTTGCAGGAACATGAGCGGGAACGTATTTCGCGGGAACTGCATGACGGCCTCAGCCAGTCCCTTACCTCAGCCAAAATGCTTGCCGCGCAGATTTCCGCCGCTAAAGATTCCCCCCGGCTTACTCCGGTTTTTGATGAACTGACCAAGGAGCTTGATCTCACCATTGTCAGCCTTAAGGATATCGCGCTGAACCTGCGGCCGAAAATGCTTAATGAGTTTGGTCTTGATGCCACACTCCGCTCTCTGGTAAAAAGAGTTTCCCTTGCTTCGGGCATGGAAGGGGAGTACCAGTCACTCGGTCTTGAAACACGCCTTGACTGGAAACTTGAATCAACTCTTTACCGGATGACTCAGGAGCTGCTGAATAATATTGTTAAACATGCAAAAGCAAAAAGTTTTTCCGTTCAGATCAGCAGAAAAAGCAACCGCGTTATTCTTCTGGTTTCCGATGACGGCATTGGGTTTGATTACACATCCTACAAAAATTCATCATCCCTGCGCGGATTTGGACTTTTTAACCTGAAGGAGCAGGTTACCTTTTTTAACGGACGGCTTGAGGTTATTTCTTCTCACGGAGATGGAACCGATGTTATTATTGAACTACTTGAACAAATCAAATGAGCAGTACTGTAAACAAAAGAAAACTTCTTATTGTTGATGACCACCTGATGGTGCGCAAAGGTATGTGGAGTCTGATTCAGGATCTGAATCTGTTTAGTGAATACCGGGAAGCATCAAACGGAGCTGAAACCCTGAAACTTGTTTCGGAATTTAAACCCGATTTTCTCTTTGTGGATATCAGTCTTCCTGACACCCTTGGCACCGAACTTATTCAGCAGCTCCGCGATACCGGCTACAGCGGGCATATCCTGGTTCTGACCATACACGATGAGGAAGAATATATTTACCGCTGTTATAAAGCCGGCGCTTCAGGCTTTCTGCATAAATCTTCAGACAAAGAAGAACTTGAAAAAGCCCTGTATGCTATTCTTGGCGGTATTGAATTTTATGTAAAGAATATGAACCGCGAATCACTCCGCTCCTTTATCGCAAACTATGATGAAGAATATAAGGAGACTCTCATGCTTGAAAGAGTTATCCTCACGAACAGGGAGCGGGAAGTGTTTTATAAGTTATATCTGGGACGGACTATAGAAGAAGCAGCTAATGAGATGAACCTGAGCCCCAGAACCATTGAAGTTTACCGGACCAATCTTCTTACCAAATATGGTTGTAAAAATGTCCAGGAATTATTATATCTTGCACGTTCAAATGATTATCTTTTGCGAAAGATAGGGGAGATAAAATAGCCGGCAGATTTTTCTGAGCCTGAAAAGGTTTTAATAAAAGTTACGGGTGCCGGAACGCCAATAACCGGTGCTCATCCGGGTCTTTATGAACGAGCAAAGACCCGGAACCCATTACATAAAAAAGGTCATGCGCCTGCCATTTGGGCACATGACCTTTTTCATTTTAAATACCTGCCGGCACGAAACTATATATACCATACTCTCTTTACCTCCCGCAGTATATATTGCTTGTCCCCTTTGTGCGGTTCTTTGGAGTGCGTCAGGTATTAAACCCTGCGTTACTTCACGTGAACGTTTCTTCCTTTGCGTTACATCTTCCGGATGAGTTTTTGGGGTAAACAACCGGCATTCATAAGAAGAGGTCTCGACCCCGCCCGCGATGGTTTAATTTCTTTTTGCGCCTTAGCGTCTTTGCGCTGGATATTTCGATTACGTCAGGTATAAACCTCTGCGGTGCTTCGCGTGAACTTTGTATCCTTTGCGTTAAAATCCTTCCCCTGTTTGGTTTAAAATGCAAAAGCCATGCGCTCCGCCTTTTTCAGGCGGATTGCATGGCTTTGCAAAAGTTATAAAAACTGCTGTTTATTTAATAATCTTCAGTTCAACTCTTCTGTTAAGAGCTCTGCCGCTTTCAGTATCATTGTCTGAAATCGGATTTGCTGAACCGTATGCTTTAACGGTCAGGCGTGAAGCGCTGATACCTTTGGATACCAGGTATTTCTTTACTGCATCAGCACGTTCCTGAGAGAGTTTTGAATTCGAGCCGGAATTGCCGCGGCCGTCGGTATATCCGCCGATTTCAACCTTCATATCAGGATTGCTGAGAAGCACCAGCGCGTTCTGTGCGAGCAGAACGTATGCATCGGAACGGAGAGTTGAGCTGTTGGAATCAAAGTTGATGCTCACCAGCTGCTTCGGAGCATTATCACCAGACTGATAGATAACCGTCGGGTCATTCTTCATGCCTTTAAGCTTGCGGTCAACCATTTCCTCAATGCGGTCGTAATCAACATTAAATTTGCTGTAGTCTACTTCGGTACCCGGTTTTTGGGCCGCGTCAATCATTTTCTGAATTTTTTCATAATCAATTTCAGCTTTTACCAGTCCTGAAGGCAGCTGCGGAACAACCGGCTTGCCTCTTTCCCAGTAATAGTTAATGCCGATTGCGGTTGATATATATGAATCAAGCGTGCCGCCAAAGAATCCTCCTACGGGACCCTTCACTCCGTCAAACTTGTCGGTTGAAAGAGTTGACTGCTTTACCTGAGCATGAATTTCGAATTCATCATTCAGAAAATACTGTCCGCCGATAAGGAAGGAAGCGCTTACATCCATATAGGATATACCGTCTTTCTTGATGGCCGAACCTTTCATATCCTGCACATATCCGTAACCGCCCACACCGGCATATACGCCGAATTTATCGGAAGTTTTAAATCTGAACAGATATTCAAAACCGAAGAATGTTGAAAAGTTTTCTACAGGACTATCCTGAGCTCTGAATTCAATGAATTCAACGACGAAGCGGAGAGAGTTGGTGGGATCAAAATCCCGCTGTACAAATATATGTCCGCCAAAATCCCAGAATTCTGTTGTAACGTCTGACATATATCTTGGTGATGTCATACCGCCGCCAAGTGACCAGCCGTTTTCATAGTTCTGAGCCTGTAAAGTGAACGCAATAAGGAAGAGAAAAGCAAAAAGTTGTGTGTGCTTACCCATCGTAATACCTCATAAAATTAAAAATGATCCCGGCCTGACCGTAAAACCATATTTCTGCTAACGGTCATATAGGGCACGGGTAGTTAGCTATACTGGAAAAGCAATAGTGACCCTGACTAGTCTTTTTGCTTTTACTATGGAAAATTACATATTTTTCATTTCATTTGCCAAAATAACCCTTTTTATTCCGTAAAATTCGGCGGTTTAAGTTGATATAGCTCTCTTTTTTCATTCCCTGACTCCGGCAGAAACACTTGAAGAGCAAAGGTATGGTTAACCCTTATCCTCCGGGTATATTCACTATTAATTGAACTTCCGGAAATCCCCTTTTTCGCTATCTTTCAAGTGTTATTTTTGAGGTTTACCACTATGGAACGCGTGATGAGGTATGTTGTTTTGTTTTGCCTGATGCTTTTCTCAGGCGCTTTGGCAGGTAACGGAGATTCATTGGAAATCTACAAATGGCAGAAGTTCAACTCTTTCGGGTTTAATGCAAGTTCAGTATCAGGGCTGGGGCTTTCCTACCGGTATCATGCAGTAGGGCCTAATCTGGTTATGCTGTCAGGAGGCATTGTTTCATCTAATGACTGGGTTGCCGCTTCTCTTGGTGCCGAATATCAGTACGAAATTTCTGAACGGGAAGACCTCCGGTACTATCTGGCAATTGGAGGCGGGCTTTATTATACTGAAGATGAGGTTTACGACGGGTTCTCGCCGGAGCCGGTTACCAGTATGGATACAGACTTCCACCTGGGCGTTGGGGTTGGGTTTGAATATCCATTCCTTGGTTCATCTATATTTAGAAATATGACCGTTGGGCTAACCCTTTACTACCCGGCTATCTATTTCAACAACTCCGGCACCAATATCGGGATGGGTGTGGGAGCGTACTTCTTCTATAATTTTTAACCGCAAACCGGCTGAACTGGTCAGCCGGTTATTTTTACAATCTCTGAGACCGGTTTTCTTTTGCGGGGCGTGTATTCTCTTATTTTTAACTGTTCAGGCAGTTCATCCGGTGAACCCGGATATCCAAGCGCAATAACCACAACCGGAACCTGCTGATCGCTGAGTCCAAGCAGACGTGCAGCCGCTGATCTGTCAAATCCACCCATAATATGTCCGTAGATATTCATGCTTTGTGCCTGCAGCAGCAGTCCGTAGTTTGCCGCTCCTGTATCATACAAAGCATAATGGTTTTCCCTGCCATTGGCAGCAAAGTTCTTTTCGGCAATACTGAGGACCAGAACCGGTGCCTGCTCTGCCCACATTTTGTTTGAAGGTGCCAGAGTGGAGGCAAGCATGTCAAACTCCTCTGACCCCTTTTTGGCACAGATGTAGCGCCAGGGCTGCTCATTCATACTGCTGGGTGACCATGAAGCCGCCTCAAAAAGCGTCTCAAGGGTGTCATTTGCTATCATTTCATCAGAAAACGCCCGGATGCTCCACCGTTTTCTTATCGGCTCAATTACTTCCGTGGATGTTTCCCCTGTTTTAATTTCATCTGCTTTCAGAAAATCTTCTGAAATATGATCTTTCGTGTCGTAATACATAAGTGTTTGGTTCTTGTTTAATTATATGTAGCAACATATAATTGTCAATAAAAGTTCAGATCGGGCGCCAAAACCAGAAAAAAATTACAAAAACAAAGCCCCCTCTTTTCAATCAAAGCTAAATAAAAACCATACCCTCGTTCAGCAAAATCCCGATTCAGTTAAATTCAGTCCGTCAGGAAAGAGGGGACTTCCGGAATTGAACATTGTGCATCGTTCATTATAGTTTTTGAACGCTGCAATTAGTAACAAAACACTAAATCAGTAATATCTTTACTGTAAGCGCCTCATGATGAGCAGGAACCTGAAATGAACAACCGGTGGTTCAATCAGAAAAAGAACCAGTGTTACATAAGCGATCAGGAAAGTTATTATAGAGGAACTGGTTCCTGGTCTGGCGTTTAACTAATGCTGCTGATCTCCCCCGGGGTCTGAGTCAATTTTAGAATTTCAGCAGAAAATAGTGTTGTACTAATTTTCATAGACCGGGTTAACCGGATACTTCCGGCAGTATTTCTTCCTACAAGCTGATCTTAACCCCGCCGTTTATTACAAAACCGTCCACGGGTGCATAGATATCGGCAAACACCGGATCAGAGACCGGACCGCTGTATATACTGCCGAACCTGGTCTGCCGTGTATCGAGCAGATTTTCGAAATTGATAAATACGGAGTAGCCCTCCCAGATTTTTTCCGCCATAAGGCCGCAAATCCAGAAATCTCTGGCCATGCTGCCATCCTGCAGTTTCTGCGGACTGTAGTAATATGCTTCAAAGCCGATCTTCAGTTCATCATGAATTTCATACATCAGAACATTATTTACCCGGTGACGGGCAACAAGCGGAAGTTCCGAGGTTATTCCGTTCAGCGACTGATGAACATCGGCAATGGTATATCCGGTAAAAAGCTTCAGATGATCATAGGTAAGTTTTATGTTTACTTCCGTTCCGCGGGTATCAATGCTTCCGCCGGGCTGCTGATATTCATAGTATCCCCCTGAAAGAGGAGTGAGCAGGAGCGGGTCAGTGATCTGTGTGTAAAATAATAACACATTCATGCTCAGCGTTAACTCATGCGCAAAAGCCGCGCGGAAATTAATATCCAGATTGCCTCCGGCGGAGCGTTCTGATTTTGCCCTGTCTTCATCAATCGGTAAAACACTCTTAAAATGAATCCTTTCAGCATCTTCAGTGAATACCGTGGGGGATTTATAACCGAGGCCTCCCCCAAGGCGTGCCGTAAGATGACTGTTAAACTTAAACAGCACTGAAATCCTTGGGAGCAGATGAAAGCCGTATATATTCTGATAATCTCCGCGGAGACCTGTTTCAAGCGCGATCAGTTCTGAAATTTTCCACGTATTCTGAATAAACGCACCGGCTGTTACGTGACTGTAATCCACAAGCCGGGCAGTGTCGGTTTTCTCCTGACTGAATTTTTCCGTCCAGAGATTCACGCCAAAAATCCACTCCTGATCATTTTGCTCCGCGGCATAGGTTGCTTCAGTAAAGGAGGAAAACTGCTCTCCCGAAAAACGGTAACCTGGAATTTCAACTGATCTGTCATAATAACCAAAGCTGTTCTTCACTCTGAACTCTGCATCTTCACCTGCCTTATGAATCAGACCAAGTCGCGTACTAAATCTGCCGGTAAGATTCTTTTCATAGTAGGAGTGAGTGCTGTCTCCGTTTCCCTCAATATACCGTATATCCCCTCCGGTTCTTTCTTCCGTGGTTCCCATCAGCCCCGCTTCGAGTGTGGTTCCGGGACTGATATATATAAACAACGACGGATTCAGCGTAAAGCGGCTGAACCGGGGTATTGCGGTGAATCCGATATCAGATGGGTCATACGGGGCTCCGGCATTGTACGAAGCAAATACTGTTGCTCCAGTCTTTTCATATTTTTCTCCATAATATCCGCTTATATCCAGACCCGCGGCCGAAGTACCATTCAGCAGAAAACTCAGCTCCCTTTCATCCCCCGGCTTCTTAGAAACAAGATTTACCAAACCGGCAATAGCTCCCCCGCCATACAGTGTTGATGAAGCTCCTTTTATCACCTCCGCCTGCTTAAGATCAAGAGGCACAATCTGCAGCAGGCCAAGTCCGCCGGAAAATCCAGAATAAAGGGGATATCCGTCACGCAGAATCTGGGTATATTTACCGTCCAGCCCCTGAATGCGGATACTTGAGTTATAGGAAGTTGCGGAGGTCTGCTGAGTCTGAATTCCCGTGCTTTCATTCAGCAGCATCCTTATATCCCCCGGTTTCATATTTCCCTTTTCTTCAAGTTCTTCCCCCGAGATAGCCTCAACGCGGGTAGGCAGATCGGCAATCGTCCGGCCGGAGCGTGTTGCCGTTACAATCACTTCTTCAATCTCCTCTTCTTCGTGCGAGAGATACACTTCTTCCGGTTCAGTCTGCCGCAGCGGGAATATATACGTCTTCTCAAAATCCGCGAAGCCGATATAACGGAAAAGAATAGTATGCGTTCCGTCCGGAATGTTTTTAATTTCAACAAAACCAGCGTCATCGGTTGTTCCCCCGATTGTGGTTCCCTGTATCAGCACCGTAGCCGCGGCAAGGGGTTCTCCGCTTTCACTGTCCCTTATAACCGCGGTAAAACTGTTTTGCGCAAAGGTAATGGCTGAATATGTTATAATAATTGCAGCCAGTAATACTGTTTTCATAAATTATGCTCAGTGGTTATTAGCAATACCGCTGTTTCGTGCGGATGTACCAGGAGTGGTGATGCAATTACGGAGGCTTTCCTTTTTTATAAGGTTCTGCTTTTCCGTAATTCAAAATAAAGGTTGCTAAAATATAACCAGAGTGCTTAAGCAGGACTACAACCATAGTTCCCGCAAAACCGATGCAGGCAGAGATGATGCCCTTTTCCCGGCATCACCGGGATTCATCATCTCTGCTCATCGTTCTTTATCAGAAATAAAGATGTCTGTATATCAGAGTTTTCTGTGGGTGCTGTCGCAAAACGGCTGTGTTGAGGTATGTTTGCATCCGCAAAACCACACCGTTTCCTCCTTTTCGAAGGTGACAATCACCGGCTGAAAATCAGTGCCGATGTGTGCGTCATCGCAAAAGGGCTGCGTCATGGAGAGTCCGCATGAACACCAGCGGTATGTACCCGGTTCAACGGTTACCTCGTAAGGCTCCTTTTGCGGGGATTCCGGCTTTTCCATATATATCCGTTCCTTTCTTACAGACCCGGTTTGATCATGTCCTCGGGGCGGACGTATATATCAAACTGTCCCGCGGTCAGAAGCCCGAGTTCAACAGCCACTTCCTTCAGCGTTTTATTTTCTTTATGCGCTTTCTTGGCGACTTTGGCAGCATTGTCATAACCGATATGCGGATTCAGCGCGGTTACCAGCATGAGGGAGTTTTCAAGATGTTTCTGAATTGCCAGAGTATTTGCCTCGATGCCGACCACACAGTGTTCGGTGAATGATTCACACGCATCCGCGATCAGACGGGTTGACTGCAGCACGTTATATATAATCACCGGCTTAAAAACATTCAGCTCAAAGTTGCCCATGGCACCGCCGAAGTTTACCGCAACATCATTGCCCATTACCTGAGCGCAGACCATAGTCATGGCTTCTGACTGAGTGGGGTTTACCTTGCCCGGCATGATTGAGCTGCCTGGTTCATTTTCAGGCAGAAGCAGTTCTCCGATACCAGAGCGGGGACCTGAACCAAGCCAGCGTATATCATTTGCAATCTTCATCAGAGAAGCAGCGAGAGTCTTAAGCACACCATGGAACTCAACAAGTGCATCGTGAGTGGCAAGTGCTTCAAACTTATTGCGTGCGGTAACAAAGGGAAAACCGGTGAGTTCGGCTATCTTCTTAGCTGAACGTTCGGCAAATTCCGGGTGGGTGTTCAGTCCGGTTCCGACTGCTGTTCCGCCGAGAGCCAGTTCATAAAGACGCGGCAGCGCGGCATGAATTCTTTCCAGACCGTTGGTAAGCTGCTGAACGTAGCCTGAGAACTCCTGACCGAGCGTAAGCGGTGTTGCATCCATCAGATGGGTTCTGCCTATTTTGATGACTTCCTTAAACTGCTCTGATTTTTCGGCCAGAGCATCGCGCAGCATGGTCACCATCGGAATCAGCTTAACATGAATCTGCTCAACGGCTGCGATGTGCATTGCTGTCGGGAAGGTATCGTTTGAGGACTGTGCCTTATTAACATCATCATTCGGATGAATCGGTTTTTTGCTTCCCATCTCTCCTTCGGCCATTTCGATGGCGCGGTTGGAGATTACCTCATTCACATTCATGTTGCTCTGCGTACCGCTTCCGGTCTGCCAGACAACCAGCGGAAAGTGATCAGCAAGTTTACCTTCAATTACCTCATCAGCAGCGCGGACGATGAGATCAGCTTTGTTTTTCGCCAGAATGCCAAGCTCAGCATTCACCAGAGCAGCAGCTTTTTTCAGAAAGCCGAAAGCACGGATAAGCTCGGCCGGCATTTTTTCACCGCCGATTTTGAAATTCATAAGAGAGCGGGCGGTCTGCGCGCCATAATATTTATCACTGGGGACTTCGATGTGTCCCATGGTATCTGATTCAATACGGAAAGATGACATAGTGTTTTAGCCTGAAATAGTTTAGAAATACTTCCACAAAACTAAGAAAAGAAGTACGAAGTATGAATTATGAAGTATGAATTCCCCCCCTCGGCTCCGCTCGGGGACCAGCGGTGTCCGAGCGTAGTCGAGGACAGCTCGGGGAACGGCTCGGGGACCAACCGGTGTCCGAGCGTAGTCGAGGACCGCTCGGGGAACGGCTCGGGGACCACCGGTGTCCGAGCGTAGCCGAGGACCACCGGCGTCCGAGTTGTCCTCAAGCGGAGTCGAGGACCGCTCAGGGACCGCCCTCGACACTATCCGGTGTCCGAGCTGTCCTACTGATTAGCTGTTAGTTTCCTAAAATCTCTCTGCATTATCTGAAACATGGTTCCGGTAAAGAAATCACGGAACTCTTTGTTGTCCTGAAACTCTTTATAAACCTCAAAGTTGTTTTCAATGTGGTCGGTAAGTTTTCTTGAAAGTACCTCTTCAAAGGTAATTCTGGCATTTTGCATATCAGAATGCCTGAATGCACTTACAAATTCATCATCATTAGCCACATCCTGCATTAAATCTTCAGTCATCTTTCTTACTTTGTCTTCGTTGGTGAATGTGGTGCCAAAGTGTTCGTTAAATTCTTTTACGATATTTGAAAGATAATCCATTTGCGGTTCAGTTAAACCGCCTCCCATTTCACCTGGTATGGGTTTCAGTTCCTTCCCCTGTTCAAGCGGAATATCGGAAGTGCCTTCTAACTGATAACGGAGACTTTCAATATCAATACTGTCCAGTATTCCCTGAGCCAGATCTACTTCCTGCCGGCGCCCAAGTTTATTCTGAAGATGATTTAAGAAGAGATATAATCTTTCCAGATAGGTGTTAACAAAAGGTACTATCTGCGCAAGAAAAACATATAACCTGACATACGATTTGCATTTAACCCTGAAATCCTCCCTCTGTTCCTCATTAAGTTCGGTTCTGAAAACTGCAGCGGCTGAGTCAAGAATGCTGTGCAATTGGTCAACAGGCGTATCTGTGATAAGCCTCTGCGAAAAATCCTCAACCTGTTCCCGGGTATATACCTGAAACGCATCAAGAGCAGACTGCAGATCAAACAGTTTATTCGGGTCGGTTGCCTCACCTAATATGGTGGTTTCGTAAAAGGGTTCAAATGATTTTTTTATGTCATCTGCTTTATTGGCAAAGTCCATCACAAAGGTATCTGTTTTACCAGCCAGAGTTCTATTGAGCCGGGAAAGGGTCTGCACGGCATTAACACCGCCGAGTTTCTTATCAACATACATGGTGTGAAGCAGGGGCTGATCAAAACCGGTCTGGAATTTATTTGCCGCGATCAGAAAACGGTATTCAGATTTTTTGAACTCATCGGCTATTGCAGAACTGGAAAATCCGTTTAGGGATGATTCGGATTCGCCTTCCATTTCACCAGAAAACGCAACGATTGCTTTAAATGGAATGCCTGCAGACGAAAGATAAGAATCAAATGCCCGTTTATACTTTACGGCATTCTTCCTGCTGCTTGTGACCAGCATGGCTTTTGCAAGTCCGTTGATCTTTTTCTGTTTAATAACCGCATTCATAAAATGCTCAATAATAATCGCGGTCTTTTTTTGAATGGAAAGATGATGGCTCTCTACATAGACGCGCAGTTTTTTCCGGGCTTTAACCTTATCAAACAGGGGATCGTCCTGAATCCGTTTGTGCAGACTGTAAAAACTCTGATAGGTAGTATAATTTTCCAGAACATTACGGATAAATCCTTCTTCAATCGCCTGTTTCATCGAATAAAGATGAAATGCCCGGAATTTTTCTTTATCGCCGTCCATGAATTTTTCACCGAAGAGCTCAAGGGTTTTATTCTTTGGTGTTGCAGTGAATGCAAAGTAACTTGCATTGGGGAGCATTTTTCTTCCCCTTACAATATCCGCCACCAGGTCTTCGGATGTTAACTCATCATACTGGTCTTTATCAACAAATATATATTCATTACCGTCAACCCGCACTTTTTCAAAATCCTGTGCCAAAGTTTCATTCAGCTTGCCCCCCATGTTGCCGCTCTGGCTGCTGTGGGCTTCGTCTATGATGATAGCAAATTTACTGCCGGGGAGTTCTCCAATCTCGTTTACGATGTAGGGAAACTTTTGAATGGTAGTTATGATTATTTTCTTTCCCTCTTCAAGCGCGGTTTTTAACTGTTTAGACCCTTCGGTAATTGCTTCCACAACTCCGCGCACCTGTTCAAAATTTTTGATGTTTCTCCGTATCTGGGCATCAAGCACTTTCCGGTCGGTAACAACAATTACAGAATCAAATACCGCTGTGGTGTTTGTATGGTCAAAGAGCCCCACTAACTGATGAGCCAGCCAGCTTATGGAATTACTTTTGCCTGAGCCGGCAGAGTGCTGAATCAGGTACCGGCGTCCGGGACCATTTTGCTTTGCATCCTGCAGGAGCGATGTTACCGCGCTTAACTGATGATAACGGGGAAATATAAGTTTTTTTACCTTCTCTTTTTTAACCGTGCCATCAGGCAATATTCTTTCGGTATCATCTTCGAACAACTGAACATAATTAAAAATTATGTTGGTTAGGGAATCTTTGGTAAGAACTTCCCTCCAGAGATAATCTGTCTTAATTCCCTCCGGGCTTGGAGGGTTACCAGCCCCGTTGTTATAGCCCCTATTAAAAGGAAGAAACTGGGTGCTGCCGTTGCGCAGATGCGTTGTCATCCAAACCTGTTCGGTATCAACGGCAAAATGAACCATGCACCTGCCAAGGCGGAAGAGCTCCTCACGGCTGTCACGGTTGGTTTTATATTGCTTTATGGCATCTTTAACGGTCTGCTTGGTCAGCTCATTTTTCAGTTCAAATGTTATAATTGGAAGCCCGTTAATGAAAACAACCATATCAAGACTGTTTTCATTCTGCATGCTGTAATGCACCTGACGGGTAACAGAAAAAATATTTTTGTTATAAAGTGCCACATCCTTTTCATTCAGAGAGGAGACGGGCTTATCATAAAACAGTTTCAGCTTTACATTGTTGTCGGTAATGCCTTTTCGCAATACCTCAATAATGCCGAAAGTTTTTATCTGGCTGTTAATACGGTAAAGCAGTTTGCTCCTGAAATTACTTCCGTGAACCGTCTTTAGTTTGGCAATCTCTTTTTCCTGCGTGCTCTCAAGAAACCGGAAAAGCAGATCCTCATCCGCACACTCCGCCCGGTTATACTGGCTGAAATGCCTCTCCTCAAAAGCATTCACCAGACACAGGTGCTGCGTGATGTGCGCTTCAAATCCCTTTTCTGAGGTGTCGGTTGTCATTAACTTACTTGCTGTTTACGCCAAGCGTCCAGAACTGGTGCAAACTGGATTTCTTCATGTGGTTTATTCCATTCTTTATAGAATGAAGTATCTGCACTATTTGGTGCAGGTTCTGGTCTGCGAATTTTAATCCTTGTTGGCATCATGACAGAATCACCAAGCAAAATACACTCACCACGCCTGAGATTGGAAAACATACTTACTATTCCTCGTATTGAATCTGGCAACAAACTTTTAACGTATGACTGGTCTTCGGGATTAGAAATTCTTAAACAAAGAAATGAGTTACATTGCGATAAAATAGTTGCAGAAACCTCTCGTGGTCTTTGACTGATTACGGTTAAACTTATTCCATACTTGCGTCCTTCTTTTGCAATTCTTTCGGCTGATAATCTTGCCGCCTCCGAATTAAGGTCTTTCTCGTTGAAGTAAATATGTGCTTCATCACAAAATACAGAAATAGGATATGATGTCGAGTTCACCTTTTTATACCAATAGGAGAAATCAAAAAGGCAGCGTAACAAAAGAGAAATAACGGAATTGCGAACATCGAATGGAATCGCACTCATGTCAACAATTACTAATTTTTTGGGATTAGATTCCTCACCTAATATCTTTCGAAATAATTCTTCCATTGATGCGGAACTGTTGTATGTTGTTGGATTGAAGATTAAATCATAACGTTTGTCGTTTAATCTTGAATCAATTCGCATTAAAAGTCTTGTGAAATCACCATTTAATGGACCTTTAACTAGTTTTGTAGAGCCTTGTACCATTTCAACATCAAGTCGACGAAACTCGGTAATAATAGAATCGAAATTGAAATACACAGGTGTATCTATAGTAATTTTGGGAATACCTAATGATTGATTCTCTGAATGACTTACTTTAGCAGCTTGTAATAGTTCCTTAAATTTTGCAATTTGATTAGGTGCTGCCGCCTCAGTTCTATCAACCATCAAACCTAGAAGTTCATCGCTTTTCATAAGCCAGTAAGGGAACTCCAAATCACCCGCATTGATGTATTCAGCATCATCGCCAAATACACTTGTGCCATCAACGCTTTGTTTGTATTCCCCATGTAAATCAAAAAGAACAACCGTTGATTTAGGGAATCGTGAAATGTTTTGCAGCAGTGAAGCTACTGTCCAGGATTTTCCGCCACCCGTTTGCCCTAAAATCGCAGCATGTCGTGATAGAAAAGCATCAAAATTAATTTTTGCCTCTTGATCCCTAATTAAGGAAAGTTCCCCGATTGAAAAATTTCCTTCAGCAAACGATTCATAAATTCTGTCAATAACATTCGGTAAAACAGCAAAGACGTCATTGTTTACTGTCGGTAAAATATCGGTTCCTCTCTCGAAATTTCCAGAAGCATCAATTGTTCCAACCGGAATTACTGATAAAATTCTAATTGAACTACTTATTATGTATTGATCTGTAATTTGGAGTTTCTTTATCTCACCGCTGGAAACAGGTGTATCTCTCATAGAGATATCTGAAATCATTGCCAACAGCTTTCCATTTGGAATTGCAATCAGTACAAAAGTACCAGGCTGACCAACTAAAACCGGAATCGGACCCTCATGTGTATTTATAGTTACACTCATATTCTCTTGGACACCATAAATGACTTCTCCAGTAGAAGAATAATCAAAGAGTGAAATATTTATTTCCTCTCCTGATACCGATAATACTTTTCCAATTTTGTAATCCATCATTTTTTCCTATCTGATTAGTTAAAATAAGTCTGCAAACTTTTTAAAATCCCAGAGATTAAAACTTGCGCTTTGTTCATTCTTGTTGTAATAAACTTTATCGTTAACCAGGTAATGAAAACTTGGATGTTCTTTCAAATTTGACATTTCGGGAGTTTCATCTTTTGACAAAGCAAAGAGTCTAAGAGATCTATTGTTTAGTTTGGGAACAAACAAAATATCATTAATATGCTCATCACGGTAACTATATCCACAGGATACAATAAACTTGCATTGATTTCCAATTATAGATGAAGCGTATCGGAATAATTTGTCGTATGGCGCTTCAAGTGTTTCTATGACTTTAGTTCGTCTGGGAAGAATCATGCATCTATTTGGTGCATTTTCACTTAAAAAGGATTCGAAAGTGTTTACATCATCTTTGAACCATGAAATAGAACCGTGAAGTTTCACAAGTATAATATGCGGTTCTTTAAAAGGTTCAAATTTCCTTGTATGATAATCGACTTTTCCATATTTCAGATCTAATCTTTCGATGTCAAAATATCTATTTGCAATTCCTTCAAAACCATTGTGTACAGGAATATGTGCTTTTGCCGCTGCCATTTCAAAGCATAAATCATAGTTGGTTGTGAATATCCAAATGGGTTCATTCCTATTCTGCAAGCGACTTTTTAAACCTTTTAGGAATTTGATATGATACTCAAGATTAGGAGCTGCTACTTCATTTATTACATCTACAATATACTTTCTAATCGAATCGGTCAGTGAATCAATATCTTTGTATCCTCCAGTTGTACTTGCACGATTGATAAAATCAGAGAGAATTTCAATATCGGGCTCTCCTTTCTCAACATCGAGTATTTGTCCCTTCTTCTTTAAAATCTTTTCAATTAATTCAATTTCTGGCGAAGATAGTTTCTTTAAGACATGGGTCGTCAATTTAGAAGTAAGAGGATACCCAGCAGCAAAAGATGAGCCCGCACCAAAAAAGAAACCAATTTGACTAAGCCCCATGTTTGAATTGGGAAATAGTTCTGAAAGAGTTATGTCCATTTTATTTCTTTCCCTTTCCCCATCACCGCTTCTACTATCATTGCTTCTTTGTACTCCCGAACAAGTTCTATTTCCCGTTCGGCTTTTGCTATGGTAATATCAATGGAGGTGGTTTCGTTTTTTATTAGTGATATTATTATTTTTTGTTCGTCTATTGGGGGTATAAATAGAACAAAGTTCTTTATCTCATCAATAGTTAATCCCTCTCTTGACGCCCCTTCAACGGTGTTTATTAAGGTCTGAATCCTATCGGATTGAATTTGAAGCATTAAAAATTCAGAATTAATAACATCCGGGATCGGCCGAATAATGCAAACATGTTGGTTGACATTTGCCGGTGCATCAAAGTTATAAATTTGGCATCTTCCTATTGAAGCTCCTGTAAGATTTATTAAAACATCATTGAATCTTACTTGCGAGTTTTCCATGTCAGCGTTTATTTCTTCAGATATGAAAGAAACGCTCTCTAATCGAAGTCCTTCATTATGTATGTTTTGACTTCGAAGGAAAATCACACCCTCATCCTGATAAACCTCTGCACCTCCTCTTGGAGTGATTCCACTACCTACTTTTGTGACACAAAATTTTAATCTTATTGTCTCTGCGTTAATTTTCAATAATTCATCAATAACTCGCTGCCTCTGCTCCTTCAGCAGCTCAATTAACCGCTTCTTCTTTTCGATGAACAGGTTTATCTTTTCTTCTTTAGCTTTAATGAATTCAACTATTTTGTCCTGTTCTTCTTTTGGGGGCACAACAGTAAAAATACTGAAGAATTTATCAGAGTATAAACGAAGCCGGCTGTCAATAATGCCTGTGCTGTTTCTGCGAAATTCAGCTTTAAATAAAGCTGTTGTAAACAAGTAACCAAAATATTCAGGGTTGTTGCCCTCCCTTATACGGTAAACACAATATGCCGGACTAGTGATGCCTTTGTATGGTGATATACCCATACTGCCGTTCCATGCAAGCATAATGTTCACAACAAGGTCCCCTGGCTCAACCAGTTTATAACCCTCAAGACTTTCTGCATTGGTTAAATGGTCGTCTTCGTTTTCAAGACTTTCACGCTTTAAGGTAACTCCGGTGTAATGGGAAACGGAGAGCAGTTCTTCTGCGCCTGATTCGCTCCGGTTATCAATTTCCCGGAACAGGTTTTTAATACGGAGCACCTGCCAGTGAGGAGGGAACTCACCCAGCCATGCGGTTTTATTGGTTTCTTCGGCGGTTGTCATTTTATTCATTAATTACCGTTTTATATGCCTGCTGCGGGTGGTTGGGCATTTCCGGAAAACCATACGCAAGTTTGCCGGACTCCCGCAGAGGGGTGAGGAAATTTCTTAACAAATATTTTTCACTTCTTCCCAATATCCCGCTTAATTCTGAGGATTTCAATGTCCTCCAAGCACATAATTCCAGAACTACGGCTTCCAGCACTGCCGGATCTGCAATTCGCAAAGGTAACTTTTCCACCGCTGACTTAAGGGCAGGGGGAAGCTGGTGCACTAAGCTCGTGTTAACTGGTGCACTAAGGTCTTCAACTGGTGCACTAAGGTCTTCCACTGGTGCATTAGGGTCCTGAACCGGTGCAGTTTCAGCATCAGCCGGGGTATCCGTCCAAAATGGGAAAACCCGACTTGGGGTATAGTAGGTGTTGCGTCCTTTTCCTTTCTGAAGAAGAATGTCTTTGTCTCTTAGCCCCCTCAAATCAGCACTCGCGTGCAGAGTATCCATTCCGTTGAGCTGTCGGTAAGCGGCATTATCAATGGCCCCGACCTCTTTTACAAAAATTAATGCTCTTTTTTGGTTATCTCCAAGATTATAATGATTAATCTTTGCCAGCCATTTTACATCATCTTCATTCAGGAAGTGGTGCAATAGCAGCCGGGCAGTAAACAGATTGTTGCTATGGTCGCTTTCAAAAGTTGGCGGCATAAGAGCTGCCTGCTCCATCAGGTTCCGCATTGTTCTGATGCCGCTGCCCTTGGTCTCAGCAAGATTTGTGTCATGAAAAATGGCGGCAATAAAAGGATTCCGGTTTCGTGAGCCCGGTTCACCAAGCTGTTCCTCAGGTTTAAGTGAAAAACCAGGGTTCTTTATTTCCAGACGGTTTCCATACCGTATAACCTGAATGGGCTGATTTTCGCGATATGTTCTGTGAATAAATGCGTTAACGAGGGCTTCACGAAGTACGCGGGAAGGTAAACCGATACTATCGGCCTGAATTTTACCCTCAGGCAGCAGAAACCCCTTTGGCAGGTCATCGGCAATCGCGCTGAACGTTCTTTGTACCAGTTCAATAAGCGGGCCGCGCATATCAATGGTAGTGAATCTGTTTTCAGGATCAGAAATCCACTCATTACCCGGCACCCGTATATAATCAACCCTCACCATCGGAAGCAGTCGCCGGAGTGACTGGCGTTTTCCAAAAATCAACAATCCGGCATAGGTAAGCCGCCAGGAGTCTTGTTCCATTTTTATACAGCCAAGTGACTTAAGAAGATCAGTGTCATTATACTGAAGTTCTTCTGCATAAGGATTTGCTTTGGTTCTCAGACCGCGGTAAAGATTAACGGCTTCTTCGCTGATGTCCTCTAAACCAGTATCTTTAATAATACTTCCGTCAAGAGAATCTTCTTTATTGTAAAAAACAAATAAATCATCATCAGTGCAGCGCTGATCACTTGAGCCAATCCGCCTGAATGCACCTCTTGGTAATCCTTCCGATTTGAAATAAAGAGGTTTCCGGGACTGCGGAAGCTCGGGTATATATATCATCAGCACAACCCTGCCATTAATTATTTCTGTTGCTATTTCTGGCCGCACGGTGTGATTGAACATAGATGCACATTTTGTGCTGAAGTCAAGCTGGAGTTTGTCGGGATTTTCAACACCAAAGACCCGGTAAGCGGGAGATGCAGGAAGTTCATTCTGATCAACACCAAGCAGAAGGGTGCCTCCTCCTAACCCCGGTTCATTGGAAAATGCACAGACCGTTTCCATAATTGAACGGTCAATCTGTGTTCCTCTTTTAGCTTCCGTATTTGAACATTCATCGCTAAGATTTAGTTTGTCCAAAAGTTCTCGGACTGATTCCATCACGCAATAATTTCTTTGAGCAGCCCCTCAGTTTCCTGCTCAATGGCTAAAATATCTTTTGCTATTTCAGTCAATGGCCGCGGCGGCTGGTGTTTATAAAAATATTTTGCGAAATTAATTTCGTAACCGATTTTACTTTCCTTTTCATCCCACCAGGCATCGGGGGTAAAAGGGAGCACTTCACGCTCAAAAAACTCCTGTATATTTTCTTTCAGAGGAATATTCTCTGTGTCTTTCAGTTTGATATCTGCTTTGGGTTTTCCTTTGGCGGCATAGAGAATATTTCCGTTTTCATCCCGCTCTGGTCTGTTCACAATTATCTGCGTATAGCCAAAGTCATCATTGTCAAATATTTTGCTGTATTCATTTTCTTCAAACTCCAGATACATTTTTTCAATAACGGGAATATGGCTTTCAGAAAATTCAACTCTTTTTTTACCAAGCGGCTTGCGCATCTTGGTATAAAACTTTTCTGATGTAGCGTTTATTAACTGGACTTTTCCTCTCCTGTGCTCTGCTTTACGGTTGGTCATCAGAAAAATATAGGTTGGAATTCCGGTATTATAAAACATATCATTTGGGAGAGCAATAATGGCTTCAAGCAGGTCATTTGAAATAATATGCTTTCTTATTTCGCTCTCACCCTGGCCGGCATCACCGGTAAAAAGCGCTGAACCATTATGAATGGAAGCAATACGGCTGCCAAGTTCTGTGTTTTTCATTTTGCTGAGCATGTGCAGAACAAACATCAGCTGACCATCGTTTACACGGCTTGTTACTGCTTCGCTCTTATATCCGTTATTAAGTATGAACCGCTTGTCAAGGATCTTTCCTTTTTCTCCTACCCCAAGGGCTTTTTTGTCTGCTGCCCACGTCTTACCATATGGAGGGTTGGTTAGCATAAAGTCAAATTTTAGCTCTGGAGGAAATCCGTAAGCGCTCAGGGTGCTGCCGAACGCAATCTTGTTCGGGTCTTCACCTTTAATGAGCATATCACTTTTGCAGGTTGCGTATATAAAGGGCGTGCTTTCCTGCCCGTATAAGTGAACGGTTGCATTACTTTGCACAGGGCCTTCAGGATTCAGGATAAATTTTTTTGCAATGGTGAGCATACCGCCTGAGCCGACACAGGGGTCATAAACAAGATAGGTTCCCTGTTTAATTTTATCTTTTACGGGAATGAAAACAAGATGGGTCATTAAGTCAATAATTTCCCTTGGCGTGAAGTGTTCCCCTGCCTCTTCATTATTTTCTTCATTAAAGCGGCGGACTAAATCTTCATACACATACCCCATCGCCAAAGGAGGCAGTTTATCAGGGTGCAGTTCAACTTTCGGAGAGCAGAATTTTTCAATCAGGGCAAACAATATCTGAGCTTCATCCAGGGTTTCAATTTCATTACGGAATTTGAACTGCTTTATAATATCCTGAACATTATCAGAAAATCCGTTGAGATAGTTTTCAAAATTAGACCGCAGATTTTTGGGGTCCTGCATCAGCTTTTTAAGTGTGAATGGTGAGGTGTTATAAAAAGCCAGTCCGGAACCATGTTTGCTGCTGGTGAGCAGGGAGTCCAGATTATTCAGTTTCTTCTTATACTCGGAGAATGTTTTAAGAACCCGGTCTTTGGTGGGCTCCAGAAGTAAATCCAGCCGCCGGATGACAATCATTGGCAGGATAACATCTTTGTATTTACCCTTTTGATAAGTATTTACCAGAACATCATCTGCCACAGTCCACAAAAAGTTGATTATTGGCTGAAGTGATTGAGTATTTAGTGCCATAGGTTATGTGTTTTTCTTTCCCAGTTGTAAGTTTTTACAGTTTTACCTGTAGTTCAAAATTTTCCGGTTCCTTAAATAGGAATGTAATTCTGTATGTTGTCCATTATTCAGCAATTTCGGGGATTTAGGTTGTAAACAAAACTGCTACATCCGGGCATCAGCATTCTTTCCCAAACATTGATTCTCAAAGGCAAACAATCATTAATTACTACCATATCATTTCATACAAAAATAAGAAAAGAAACTGAAGTTACATCCCCCCTCCTCCGACAAGTCGGAGCGAGGACCGCCCTTCGACTTCCCCTCGACTTCGCTCGGGGAACGGCTCGGGGACCACCCGGTGTCCGAGCGGAGTCGAGGACCACCAGTGTCCGAGTTGTCCTCGAGCGGAGTCGAGAGGGAGCCGAGCAGACCAGTGCGAGGCGAAGCAGCCGCGACACATAAAAGTGCATTATACCGCACTTCTATTGACCTTTAACTGATTTTTCTTTAATTTAGCAGCCATTAATGCATTTTACTGCACTTTTATGGAAGATTACAAACAAATTTCCGATCTCATTGTCAGGCGGAGGAAGTTCCTCGGCTTAACGCAGCAGGCACTTGCTCTCAGGGCCGGGGTCTCTCTCAGAAGTCTAAAGTCCGTTGAGTCGGCAGAAGGGAACCCCTCCTTTCTGCTGCTGACCAGAATCCTTAATCTGCTCGGCATGAAACTGCATGCGGTCATCAGATGAGCAATATATATAAAGCGGAGGTGCTGGTAAGAGATATACCGGCCGGTGAGCTGATAAAAACCGCAGAGGGATATATTTTCAGATATTATGAAAGCTATCTTGCTGGCAGAGATCTTCCGCCGGTGAGTCTTTCGCTCCCCCGGCAGAAAGAAGAGTTCTCTTCTCCGCAGCTATTTCCTTTCTTTTTTGGCATGCTTCCGGAAGGGGAAAACAAAGCAATTCTCTGCCGGACACAGAAGATTGATCCGGAAGATTATCTGGCGATTCTTCTTTCCTCAGCGTATAAAGAATCTATCGGAGCAGTCACCGTGAGAAGTATATCATGACCGGAGAGAACCGCTGCCACAGTTGTCTGAAGGAGTGCGTTGATTCTTTCTGCCGATCATGCAGAAGACTTCTTTTTAACGGGAGGATGGTAAGCCACATTCTTCCTTTCAGCAGAAACGGATTTATGGAAGCAAAACTGCAGTCCGGAAGCCGCATTTCCGTTTCCGGCGTGCAGATCAAACATCTGCTGCGCCTGCAGAAGAACCGGTTTGAGCTTGCCGCCTCCGGAGGAGGATATATACTCAAACCCGCAGGTTCGGGAAGTTTTCTCTTTCCTGAATTATTAGCCGCAAACGAACATCTTACCATGCAGGCGGCTTCTCAGGTGTTCGATCTCAAGACAGCCCCGAATGCTTTCATGCTCCTCTCGGACAACTCCCCCGCATATATAACAAAGCGCTTTGACCGGACCAGTACAGGGACTCCTCTCCCCGTCGAAGACTTTGCGCAGATTGCCGGGAAGAGCAGCGAAACAGGCGGTCCGGATTTCAAATACAACAGCAGTTATGAGGAGATCGGCAACCTGATCAGGAAATATGTCTCGGCTCCGGAGCTCGAGCTGGAAAAGTTTTTCCGGCTGGTTCTCTTCAACTATCTGATTAGCAACGGCGATGCTCATTTGAAAAACTTCTCTCTTTTGCGCAACGATGAGTTCGGTGATTATCTGCTTTCGCCGGCTTACGACCTTCTCTGCACCCGGCTTCATCTGCCTAATGAATCCGATACCGCGCTTGATCTGTTCGCTGACGGTTATGAAAGCGAAGGATACAAAGCGGGCTCAAAATATCTTCGGGAGGATTTTGAAGAACTGGGAAGGCGGCTCGGTCTGCATGAAGATAGTGTTCAGACGATTATTAACGATTATATACACAAATCAGAAGATCTGAAAGATCTTACGGAAAAATCTTTCCTTCCCGCTGAATTGAAGAAACAGTATATCTCACTCTATAACGAAAAAGTACGCCGGTTCATGTAACGCTGTTATCCGGACGGCAGCACGGGAGAGTTTTCACGGGCAGAGCAGTACAATCATCACGCCGTAACCAGCTTATCAATCTCAATTTTCTTCATGGCAAGAAGCGCCTTCATTGCCCGGGCTGATTTTGCCGGATCGGGGTTATGCAGCAGTTCGCTTATATTATGCGGCACTATCTGCCAGGAGAGTCCGAATTTATCCTTCAGCCAGCCGCACTGTTCATCAGCGGAAGAGGAAGAGAGTTTATCCCAGTAGTAATCAATTTCATTCTGGTCTTTGCAGTTTACGATAAATGATACAGCGGGATTAAACGTGAAATGGGGACCGCCGTTAAGAGCGAGGAACTCAGTTCCGTTTATGATAAATGATATGGTAAGCACGGTACCTTCTTCAAGCGGGCCTGTTTTATCGTACCGGGTGGTCTGCAAAATCCGTCCGTCTTTAAATACCGACGTATAAAAATTAACCGCCTCTTCGGCATTGTTCTCAAACCAGAGACAGGGAACAAGATTTTTCATGCTATTGAATCCTTATATATTGTGATAGAGTCAACAGATGTGTTACAGCAGTATATATTACAAACCACTCGGGTGCATTGTTAATTGTACATTGTACATTTTCCCCATTACAAATTACTAATTCCTAACTACTAATTCCCCTATATCGTCTCCGTTCTTTTGATGAAGTCATAAATCGTCTGATCTTTGGAGTTCAGCAGTTCATCCGGCGTGCCGGTGAAATAGACTTTCCCCTCGTGCATCATGGCAACACGGTCGGCAACATTTTTCACGCTGAACATATCGTGCGTAACAACAACGGAGGTTACTTTAAGGCGGCCGGCAAGCTCTTTAATCAGGTCGTCAATATTGTCAGACATGATCGGGTCAAGCCCTGTTGTCGGTTCATCATAGAGTATATACTGTGGATTGGTAATAAGGGCGCGGGCGAGGCCTACACGTTTTCTCATACCGCCGGAAAGTTCGCTCGGTTTATTCTTCTGAATTCCCGGAAGCCCGACCATCTCCAGCTTTTCAGCAACCGCTTTATCCATCTCGGTTTTGCTGAACTTCTCGCCGGATTCCACAATCGGCAGCATCACATTTTCTTCCACCGTCATCGAGTCAAACAGAGCCGCTCCCTGAAAAAGAAAGCCAAACATCTTGCGTATCCCATACAGCTCTTTTTCCTTTAGCTCACGGATAAGTTTACCCTGCACAAACACATCCCCCTCATCCGGAGTAAGGAGTCCGACAATATGCTTGAGCATTACACTTTTACCGCAGCCGCTCCGGCCAACTATCACGAGCGTTTCGTTATCCGGTATGGTCAGATCAACACCGGTGAGCACCTGTTTTGAGCCGAACGCTTTTTTGAGTCCTTTAATTTCAATCATATGATTCTAATTTTTTTAGCAGGGCATTAATATAGTGAAAATCATGAAGCGAATACCAGTGCTTCATAAAAACGGAGCGCAGAGTTACCAGAGAAGTCCCCTCTTCAGCCCCGGTAAAGATTTTCCTCGTAACCGAGGGGGGTACGATAAACTTTGACAGGATGAACTCCGGCTCCTGAGCCTCAAGGGAGTTTTCATGATAGACCCGGAGTGAGGCACTGCTTACCTCTGCCGCGGTTCCACTGCCTGCGGTTTTCCAGAAGCAGCATATATCAAGATCGGGGTTGGTCAGGTTCTGGTATTTGCTGCTCTTTTCAATCTTCCGCCAGAAATATTGGGCGGAGTCCAGCGTGGATTGCAGCAGGGAACCGAGTCCGCCGGAGTGTGGGGGCAGCACTTTGTAGGTCAGATAGCAGGCAGCCGCCATCGCACCGGGACGCGAGCCCTCAAGCGCGAACATTCCTATATTCGGCTTATCGGTTATATGATACGTATAAGGCGCAGTATTAAGTATTGCCTCGCGCAGTTTTTCATCCTTATATACCACCGCACCGGCGCCATAGGAGACTGAACCCTGTTTATGAGGGTCAATAGTAATGGAGTCTGCTTCCTGCATATCCCTCAGAGCATTATACACATATTCTGAAATGCCTGCTGTTTCCTCAAACGGGTGCGGATTATATATATCATCCAGAATCACCGACCGGAAGAATCCTCCGTAAGCAGCATCTATGTGAAGGTGGAATCCGTAGCGGTCGCGGAGTTTAAGGATAGCGCCGATATCATCAATGCTTCCCGTTCCTGTTGAACCGATATTGGCAACCACACAGAGCACTTTCTCTTCTTTCAGCCGGTCTTCAAGAGCGTTCAGATTCATCCTGAAGGCGGTATCCACCGGAATCTCAGCAAAGTTCTTTATCCCGAGAATCTGGCAGATGCGCTTCCAGGAGTAGTGCGAAACCTCGCTGAAGAGCACCGAGCCGCCATCCGGGTATGTATCGCGTACAGCCCAGAGCGCCTCAAGATTCGCGAGAGAACCGCCGGAGGCAAGATGTCCCCACCCGGTTTTGAATCCGCACATTTTCAGGAGCAGATCAGTGACTTCCATTTCCATCTCTGTGGTGACCGGACCCCCCTCATAAGCATGATTGTTCGGATTGCTCAGTATAAAAGCCAGATACCCGAGCGGAACGGTAAGCGCAGGGTCTTTAAGCATCTGAGCACTGTACCGGGGGTGAAAATAGGGTGGATTCCCCTCAACCCGCAGCAAAAAAGCCTCAAGTTCCCTTTCGAGGGTATTGCTGTTGAGGCTTGAGGGATACATAGAGGAGTCTTCATTAAAGGTCTTCTGCCTTTTTTCTATGTGATGTTTTAGGACACGGTTTACCAGATCGGTAAACGATGCGGCGTTCTCTGCCTGCGGACCAAGAAATGCGGAAAATGCTTCAGGAATCATATAAAATCGCGGTTTTTAATTACTAAAATAGATAAAAGTAGTCTGAAGTATTACCCTGATATCTTATGAAAGGGTACCGGTCTCTATACTCTTTTTACCGTTTCCGTTTTCCTGACTTTTGAAGAAGTAAAACCGGATAGGAACTTGCCCATCAAAAAAGAACCCGTAACTTACGCACCGGAACTTTTTCTTATGCAGAAATTATAATGAATATAGAGAAACTGCTTTCTTTGAGTGAGAAGGATGTATCCGGAATCTCAAACCCTCTGCTGAGAGCGATGTGGTACGACCTGAACGGAAACTGGGATCGCGCGCATACCATCACCCAGGAAATAGAAGGAAAGACGGCAGCGAGAGTTCACGCGTATCTTCACCGGAAAGAGGGGGATCAGTGGAATGCGGAATACTGGTACCGCAGAGCCGGAGTGAAGCCCTTTGCCGGAGGACTTGACGAGGAAGCAGAAGAGATACTAAAGGAATTGAGAGTTGATACTTGAGACTGTACATTTTACATTGTTCATTGTACATTGATATTCCGATCCGTCTTAATCCTTGCTGCTTTAGCATCCGTTAAAATCCCCGGCCCATTGCGTAGAACGTGATACTTAGCAATTAAATTCATACTTCATAATTAATAACTCATAATTCAGAAACATGTATTTTAACTTAGACAGAGAAATAGAACAATACCTTGAAGCCGGTGAAAAGATCATCTGGACCGGACAGCCAAAGCAGGGGATGATGTTTTCCGCATTTGATCTCTGGGCTGTCATTTTCGGGCTGATATGGACCTCTGGAGTTGTCGGATGGATATATGCAGCATCGGAAGCGGCAATCTGGTTTGCCATGTTCGGACTTCCTTTCCTTCTGGTGGGACTTTACCTCATCTTTGGTAAATTTTACTTTGATAACCGGACCCGGGCTTCGGCTATATATGCCATCACAAACCGCCGTGTTATTATAACCTATAAGCAGCTAAGAAAGAAGTTTTTTTCATACGAGTACGCAAAATTTGTTGATATAGCGCTGCGTGAGAATTCTGATAAATCGGGCACTATCTACTTTTATTTTACAGACGGCGCAAGCCGAAATGCTGTTGCGATGCAAAATACCGATGAAACACTGCAGCGAATTAACAACTCAAATCTCCGCAAGGCAGCAAACCTTATGTTCAGCCAGAGTGAAATGTATGGCGGAGTCCGCGGCGACTGCTTTACCCTGCTTCCAGAGGCAAGAACAGCATATGAAAAACTGGACGGGCAGTTAAAGGCACACCAGGCAAAGTTCGGGAAAAACAATTTAAATTGATAATGGAAAATGGAGAGTGGATAATTGTTTTTTGTAAATAACTCTAAACGCAGAGTAATATTATCGGGTTAACCCCTGAGTCTCCAGCGAATCTGGCGTTAAGATGCGAGCAGTAATTTAAGCTAATATTGGTTTGTCAAATTAACGCCATCGTCCGAAGTGTCCTTATTGTCCCCCGGCGAAGACCAGTTAAGGCTTAAAGGGTGAACTCAGCACAAAGGGTATAATAAACCGGTCCCAAGAATCTGGGATTAACTTCTCTCAGCAACCCGGTAACAGTATGATTGCTTAACAGAAAATTTTATATTTACACTAAACAGTATAAATTTTGTCAAATGGTGAGAATATGATTCCCGGTTTTCAGTCATTTATGTTACCCATTTTGATGTTGCTCTCTAATAAAAAAGAGCACAGCCTTAAGCAGATAATTGAAACACTTGCTAATGATTTCAAACTTACTGAAGAAGAAAAAAGTGAAATGCTTCCGAGCGGGACTCAGGAAGTCTTTAAAAATCGAGTGGGTTGGGCGACTACCTATCTAAAAAAAGCAGGTTTGATTTCTTCCCCTAAACGGGCATTTTTTGTTATTACTGAAGAAGGCATGACTGCTCTAAAGTCGAATCCTGAAAAAATTGATATCGCATTCTTGAAAAATTATCCATCGTTTCGATAATTTCAAAAGAGCAGCCATATCGTTAAACCCCCTGCCGGAGAACCAACTGAGAATAACCAAAGTACTCCGGAAGAAGACCTTGAATCTGCTTATGGCTCACTAAGATCAGCCCTTGCGGAAGAACTTCTCGAAAAAGTTTTAAGTCTTTCCCCTCAGTTTTTTGAAAGACTGGTTATTGATTTACTTGTGGCCATGGGCTATGGCGGTTCGATTACCGATGCGGGGAAAGCAGTAGGCAAGAGCGGTGACGAAGGCATTGACGGCATCATAAAAGAAGATAAACTCGGACTCGACATTATATATATTCAGGCAAAACGCTGGAAGCCGGGCACAGTAGTCGGAAGACCAGAAATTCAAAAGTTCGTTGGAGCTCTTGCGGGTCAGGGCGCGAAGAAGGGCATATTCATTACAACCTCTCAATTCTCAAAAGATGCTGTTGATTATAACCCTAAAAATGAGACCAAGATCGTTCTTATTGACGGGGAGAAGCTTTCACAACTAATGATTGACTACAATATCGGATGCTCAGTAGAGAGAACTTTTGAACTAAAGAAAATTGATAATGACTATTTCGAAGAGGAATAATTATAGAAAGGTAACTTTCTAAAAGTAATTCATCTGACTTTCGTATCAGCTGATTAAATCTTCATCGTTCACTCAGCAGCCATTTCCAAACCGGATAAACATGTATCGTTTTTCCATTCTGACTGTATTCGTACTCCTGATCAGAAGTAAGTATTGTTCCCTCTGAGTGTCCAAAAAACTCAAGCGCATTGATTAGTCCGTTATATTCCCGTTCCTGATTGTCCGGAGTAATATTCCAGCTTACCTGAAAACATCCGTTTATACTCCCCTCCTGCTGAAGAATAAAGTCGCATTCACTTTTTCCATCTGCAAAATAATATACGCTGCCCCTTCTTGCCAGTTCATTATGAACAAGATTTTCAAGAAGCCGTCCGTAATCCCTGGTTACTTTAAGAGATATACGGGGGATAAATCCATTGTCTGCAACATAGAGTTTCTTTTCGTTGCTGATCTGCTTCCTGATGCTGTAATCGAATTTGCTAATGACCGCCGCAAAGTAGGTTTCGGTGAGTGAGTGTATATAGGATTTAACGGTATTCACGCTTCCGAAGCCCAGAGAGTTTTTTAATCTTGTATAACTGAAACGGCTTCCAAAATTGGTAATCAAATACTGAAAGAGCTCCCGAAGCTCCATCGGATTCGAAAGTCCGTATCTGAGGGCGATATCCTTAATAACAACATCCTCATAAGTCCGGGTGAGAATATCATACTCTTTATATGTCATAAATTCCGGCATGCCTCCTTCCGTCAGATAACTGTCAAAGGCTGATTTCAGCACGGCCCTTTCCTTTGTTGTATATACAGTGCCCATGCCTTCACTGATACCGGAAAATTTCAGATATTCCGGAAAGGAAAACGGGTAAACAGTTACATCTGCGTGGCGTCCGGTAAGTTTTGTGCCAATTTCACGGCTGAGCAGATTTGCGCTTGAACCGGTTATATAGAATTTATATCCGTCATCCAGAAATCTTCTGACAAAACGTTCAAATCCCGGAACGTTCTGAATCTCATCAATCAGAAAGGTTCTCCTCTGACCAAACTGGCCTGTTAAAATCTCATAAAGTTCATTGAATCGCTCTGCCGGAAAACCTATCAGGCGTTCATCTTCAAAATTTATGTAGTGGAAATCCTCATTATGATAATAAGCGGATGCGATCTGACGGAGTAAGGTTGATTTGCCGGTACGCCGCAGACCAGTAATTACAACCGTATGCGGCAATGGCTTATAGCGTTCTACTTTTTGCAGAACAGTTCTGGTAACACCTCCGGATTTTCTTAAAAAAGAGGTCCTCTGCTCAAGGAGGACAGAGGCTATTGAATTACGGTCGGTTAAGCTCATACTTTGAAAGCAAATTGGTTTTTGATAGATCAATATAAGAAAATCGTTCATTCTGAATGCACAATTTCCGCTAAAATCGTTCATTCTAAATGCACAATTTCCTGTAAAATTGTTCATTCTGAATGAACAATTCCGGTTTTCCTGCAAATATCCCCCGCTTTCGTATATTTACGCCATGTTTAGCTGTTCTCTCATCAGTCAGTCCGGCGGAGAATTATGATTCTTCTGCAGATCGTAACAGGCGCTCTTGCCGTGTTGGTGGTCTATTTTCTCCTCTCCCCTGCCAATCCGGCCTTCCGGCTTGGGATTACGGTTCTGGCCGCGGGTGCCTATTCACTCCTGAGCCAGCTTACTCTTGCGGAACGGCAGGACCGGTATCTGATTACGCTGATTATTATTCCGCTGTTTCTGTTTATGACCGGAGTGGGGGCGCTTGGCTGGTATGCTCAGACAACCGATCCGGCGCGGGATGACTCCCTCCGGGCAGAAAATGAGCTGATGATCACCTCCGGAATGATTAAGGATGCACTTTATACAGTCAGCCTCAGATCGCTGGAGCGCCACTCCTCCGGAGCGGATAGTCTCCTGATCCCCGAGGCGCAGGATACCGTGAACGGATATGCCCTTATCGGAAAAAGCATTGAGACCCCCTATAACGGAACCGGTATATATCTGTTCCTTGAATATGCGGGGGAGGAGTCCATGGTCATCAGCGGACTTTCTTCAAGAATCGGGGGAAAGAATCCGGAGTTCGTCAATTCAGGCGGATATACCGGATGCCTGGAGTTCCGTGCACGGCTTACCCCGGCAGGGATCTCGGTAGAAAGGGTGAATTAACCTCGTGACTACAGAACGGCAGCTGCTTGTTATCATGCTTGTGACCCTGCTCCTTATTACCGGTGAGTTTGCCGGTCTGGAGCGGCTGAGGGGACTAACCATGCTCCCCTGGAGCGGTGATATATATACTGCGGAAGCAGGCAGACCGGTGCATCTTCTTCCGGTGCTGTTTTACGGAATCCTTCTCCCCGTGCTTTTTGCTGTCTCCCTGCGCGGATTGCTGCGGCTCAGGCATGCGGGTGCTAAAACCTCAGCATATGCCCTCTCGGTCAGCACCTGGTCAATGCTGCTGAGTATATATATAATTTTCCTGTTCCTCTGGCAGTCCTCCTCTGCCGCGGCGATGATAACAGAGCATCAGCAGACCCGGGAGAAAATGCAGCAGTCGGTCATGCGGGATGTTCTGCTGCTTGAACTGAACGAAGTCTGCTTTCTCACCCGGGAGAAAATGCTTCTGCCTGATTCACTGGGAGGCATCGGAAAAAATTTCTCCGTTTACGCAGGAAAAGAAACCGGACTGCTTAAAAAGATACTCGGTAATGCATCATTCGCAGCGCTGGATAAAATCATGATTTCCGGCCTGAACGATACCAGCATCAGCTTCACCGCTATCAGCCGGGACGATCTTTACACCTTTGATGCACGGGTCATAAACAACAACAGCCAGATCATCTACGAACAGCTCCCGGTAAGCGGAGAGCAGAAGTGAACTTTTCCTGATTCCCTAACAAAAGAGAATTCTCTATGAACAAATCCTATCCTCCTGAGATGCATACGGCGGAGCATATTCTGAACGGCACGATGGTTAAGATGTTTGGCCGCGGCAGGTCATTTTCTGCACACATCGAAAAGAAGAAAAGCAAGTGCGACTACCGCTTTGACCGCGATCTCACTCCCGATGAAAGATCCGAACTTGAAAGCCGTGTGAATGCTGTCATCACCTCAGAACTTGATGTAACGGAAGAGTTCATCCCCAGAGCGGAAGCAGAGCGGCTCTATAAGCTGGAACGTCTTCCCGAATATGCCGGTGATGAAATCCGAATTATTAAAGTCGGTGACTATGATGCCTGCCCCTGCATCGGCCAGCATGTAAGTAATACAAGAGAAATTGGCGGATTTAAAATTATCAGCTCTTCGTTTGAGGATGGTGTGATGCGGCTGAGATTTAAGTTAACAGGTAATAATTAAAAGGTAAAAGTAGCTCAAAACTAAGAACTAACCACCAAGAACTAAGAACCCAGCCATCTTTGAAAAATTTTGCAAAACTTTCAGGTGAAATTGAGGGGAATAAAAATACTCCCGTAATTATTGATGCCATTCTTCACTGGCTCAGGAGTTCTCCTAAACAGGATGCACTCGCCGGTGTAAGTCTTCTGCTTGGTTATAAACCCACTAAACTTCTCACTCCTGAAAAGCTCAAAGAATTAGCACTGATATATACGGGTTATCCTGACTATCTGTTTGAGGAATCTCAGGCGATAACAGGAGATCTTACAGAGACGGTTTCGCTGATTACCGGCAATTCGGATTCTGATGCTTCTTTTTCTCTCCATGATCTGCTGAATAACATTCTTCCCGCATTGAAACAGGCAGCACCGGAAATTATTCAGGAAAAGCTATTCCGTCTGTGGAGATCACTTCCCTCAGATGAGAGAATGCTTTTAAACCGCTTTCTTACCGGTAAATTCCGCTCCCCCGCAGATGAGCATACGGTAGTAAAAGCTCTCGCGGAATATTACCGCATTCCGGTTAGGCAGGTATATATACTCCTGAGCAGTCACCACACTGAAAAAGATCTGCTGAGCGCGGATCTCTTTACGCCGGCACTTAACCGGGAAAATTTTACGGATGAATTCCCGCTATTCGCTCCTGAAATCATAACAGATATCAATGAATTACCATCCGGTGATAACAGCTGGCTTCTCTGCGGCTTTGGCAGCGGACTCCGCGTTTTGCTTGAATCAAATGATGACGGTGTATTCCTCTGGGCTGAAGATTGGCGCCTGATGAATTCTCATTTCCCCGAAATCGTATCGGCCGGTTATGATCTGCCTCCGTTTACTCTTCTTGAAGGTGAGCTGACAGGATTTCCTGAAAAAGAATCTGCTTCCATTCTTGAAAAACGTATTAATAAAAGGAAACCCGATACCAAAACTATTTCTGAATACCGCGTGCGCTTTCTTGCAAGGGACTGCCTTATATATAACACTGCCGGGCTGATGAACCTGCCGCTTTCAGAGCGTCTTACCTATGCTCATAATGCTGCGCTCTCATCTCCGGGTGATCTCATCGGTTTTGCCGAAAGGAAACCACTCGCAGATATTAAAGACTCTGCCACAAATCCCGGTTCCCTCTTTGCTTCGTTTCCTTATGGTGTGCTCCTGCAAAATTCGGGAAGTATATATGGCGGCGGTTTTCTTCTCAGGCCCGGACCCCGGATTATTAAAGCCGTTCTGGTCTATGCACAGCAGGGCACGGGACGTTTTACCGGAATCTATTCTGAATACAGCTGGGGAATCAGGCAAGGTGAGGAGACCGTGGTTATTGCGCGCTCCAATGAGGGACTGACCGAAGATGAAATTTTACGAATTGACCAATTTGTTAAGGAGAAACGGACGGAGAAATTCGGCCCGGCAGCCGCAGTCCCCCCTGAAATCTGGGCTGATATTACCTATGAGCGAAAAGAGGTTTCAAAGCGGCATAAAGCAGGAGTTGTGCTCAGGGGCATTAGCAAAGTTGCGTTAATGAATAATGAAAAATGAAGAAGTAAAAAATTTTTACTGGTTCTCGCACCATAATCCTGTCAATCCTGTACATCCTTTAATAATGTTCTCCCCGTTTGCACGCGAATTTTAAACAGATGTCAAAACAACGCTGATGAACACGGATCGGAAATTCAATGTAGGATGAACAATGTAAAATGTACGGAGGGATCCCCTCACAATAATCCTGTTAATCCTGTACATCCTTTAATCATGTTCTCCCCATTTGCCGGCGGATTTTAAACGGCTGTCAAAACAACGCTGATGAACACGGATCGGAAATTCAATGCACGATGAACAATGTAAAATGTACGGAGGGATCCCCTCACAATAATCCTGTCAATCCTGTACATCCTTAAATCGTGTTCTTTTGGCCGATTATTACCTTTCACCCGCCCGCCAAAACCGCTCATATAATCATAAGTTTTATTAATCAGCGTTTTCTATAGATTTGAGGTTTATGTCATGACATTCATTAGAGAGATGCAATTATGAAAGCTGCTGTCTGCACTGCTTACGGTCCGCCGGAAGTTGTAGTCATAAAAGATATTTCCAAACCGGTTCCGGGAGGAGGAGATATCCTGGTTAAGGTTGCCGCCTCCGCGGTTAACTCAGGCGATGTGCGTGTACGGGGACTTGCCGTCACCGGTTTTCTCCGGATAATAATGCACCTGGCCGTTGGTTTTACCAGACCTCGTAAACCGGTTCTCGGGGTGGTTTTTGCCGGAACGGTTGAAGAAACCGGCGCGAAGGTCACTGAGTTCAAACCCGGTGATCATGTGTACGGACTGACCGGATTCCGGTTCGGCGGTCACGCGGAATATATATCCGTTCCCGCAAAAAGCATTGTGGTAAAAAAGCCCGTAAATGCTTCGTTTGCTGAATCTGCCGCTATTTTATTCGGCGGTCAGACCGCTCATTTTTTTCTTCACAAAGCCGGCATTGAACAAATGAAAAGTCCCTCCGTTCTGATCATCGGAGCAACGGGCTCTGTTGGTTCAGCCGCAGTGCAGATAGCCAGATATTACAACGCCCGGGTAACTGCTGTCTGTTCATCAGCGGGAGCAGCTCTGGCACATAATCTGGGAGCAGAAAAAGTTATTCCGTATGACAAAGAGGATTTTACAAAATCCGGAGAACGGTTCGATATTATCTTTGACGCGGTGGATAAAGCTCCGGAAAAACTCTGCTCCCGCCTGCTTTCCTCAGGCGGTATATATACTACCGTCGGCGGCATGAATTACGCTAAGGAAAGCCGCGAACAGCTTCTCTTCCTCAAAAAGCTGTTCGAGGAAGGAAGTTATCAGGCGGTGATTGATAAAGTCTTTTCTCTGGAGGATATCGTTTCTGCCCACCGTTATGTTGATACCGGGCGTAAAAAAGGAAACGCGGTTTTGTTAATTAGTAATTAGGAGTTAGTAATTAGTAATTGGAAGTCATAAGGGATAATTATATATATTAGTTAGTCATATGGTGTAAGGGGTTCTGATTTTGTAATTTTCTCTCTCTGTGCCTGTTGTCGGTAATACACATAGTTCCATGCACTGATTTATAACGATCCGGTTTTCTGATCAGACTCCGGGAACCCTGCTCTGCCAGAACCCCGCTTGACCGCATCCTTAGGAAAACTGAGAATCCTTTACTTCGAGAAAGGCACTATTCTCCATTCTCAATTCTCAATTATCAATTATCAATTATCAGTTCTTACTTCATCTTTCATAATTCATAATTCTTATCGTATTTTGCGGGGCATTATTCTCAGCTCAACCAATCAAGAGATGAATGGATTTTAAGACAATTTTCCGGAATAATCAGGAGTGGGTAGCTTCCAAGCTGGCTGCCGACCCGGATTTCTTCAAAAATATGGCCAAAGGCCAGAACCCTGAAATACTCTACATCGGCTGTTCTGACAGCCGTGTTACGGCAGAAGAACTTATGGGAGCAAAGCCCGGTGAAGTGTTTGTACACCGGAATGTGGCGAACCTGGTCATCAGCACCGATAATAACCTGAACGCGGTTATGCAGTATGCGGTTAATGAGCTTAAAGTGAAGCATATTATCGTCTGCGGGCATTATGAGTGCGGCGGCGTGAAGGCAGCAATGAATCCCCGGGATCTCGGGCAGCTAAACAGCTGGCTTCAGAGTCTGAGGGATGTTTACCGCTTTCACCGGGAACAGCTTGATGCCATCGAAGATGAGGTTGAACGGTATGACCGGCTGGTTGAGCTTAACGTGAGGGAACAGTGCATAAACATTATAAAAATTGACCATGTGCAGCGCGCATGGTACACCTCCGGATTCCCGCATATTCACGGCTGGGTCTTTGACGTGAGAACCGGACGGCTGAAAGATCTTGGGCTGGACATGAAAAAAATCTTCCGTGACGTAAAAAGTATATATGACCTGAGGCCCCTGCTCAGTCAATAATTACCTAATCAGCCACATCATAAAAAAAAGAGGCCAACATGAGTACGTATTCCATTGAAATCAAGTGGGGAATTCTGTTTGTCCTGATGCAGCTTGCCTGGATGATCGCCGAACGGCTTGCCGGTCTGCATGACGTCCATATAGCCCAGCATCATATATACAGCAACTTTGTAGCCATCCCCGCCATCGCGGTGTATGTGTTTGCCCTGCTGGATAAACGGAGGTCATTCTACGGCGGTTATATGACCTTCAGGCAGGGTTTTATCTCGGGATTGTTCATAACGCTCGTGGTTACGCTGCTAAGCCCGCTTACACAATATCTTACCTCCGAGGTAATCTCTCCTGAGTATTTTTCTAACGTTATCCGCCACTCGGTTGAATCAGGAATGATGACGCAGCAGCAGGCAGAAGAGTATTTCAACCTGAAAAGCTATCTGATGCAGGTGGTAATTGCCACTCCGCTGATGGGGCTTATAACCACCCTTATCGTTGCATTTTTTGTCAGGAAAAATCCTCCGCCCGATCATTCGGCCTGATATCATTTACCTCAGTTTTTGTTGTTACACCGCCGGAAGAGAAGGTACCATAATCTTTTCCGGCGGAACAATTCTCAGGAAGCAGGGCATTTTCTCTGCCGGGGCTTAATCATTATTTTTTAACTTGCCTGTTACACCCTTAGTCTCTATTTTTAATTCGTAAATTTGTAAGTCTGTCAGATGATCCGCTCAGAGAGGTTGTAAACGAGCCGGATTTCGGGGGCGCTAATAGCTATCACTATAAATCGCTAAAAAAAAGTCGTCCCGAAGCCGATGCTCTATCGCATTTTAAAACGCATTTCTGATGTAACGCTTTCCGCTATTCTGCTTGCGGCAACTCTGCCGTTTGTATTGATCTATTCTCTGGCAGTTCTGCTCTTCTGGAAAACTAATCCCTTTTTTATCCAGGAACGTGCAGTTGGTCTCAGAGGCGGCTCTTTCAGCATTATGAAAATACGCACGCTTAAGCCCGGGGCGGAAGTATTTAAATTCCGTGACTCACGTCTTGTTTCAAGTTCAGATTTCCTCCCGCTGGGCAGAATCCTCCGCCGCACCGGAGTGGACGAACTCCCGCAGCTTTTACTGGTTCTTTCCGGAAAGATGAGCATCATCGGGCCGCGCCCTCTCATGCTGGATGATATTGCCATGATTGCTGAAAAATATCCCGGACTGATGGAGCACAGGAGCAAAATGAAATGTCTCCCCGGCATTTCAGGACTCTGGCAGCTTAAACGAAGCAGCGCTGTCAGTTATGATGAGCTTCATACGTATGATCTTGATTATGCCTCTAAAAGAAGCATCCTTTTTGACTGGAAACTAATGGGGCTGACTGCAGTAAAGATGCTTCAGGGCTACCACCTTGATGCTTTGCAGAGCATTCCTGAATCTGAAACCAAACAAACAATCACCTTACCATCACATAACAGCTGAAGTAAACATCCCCTCATGCCCGGGGCGGCTGCTGACTGTTAATTCAATCATCTGATTGAAGGATTAATTTTTAGTTATCCTTCACAATTCTCATTCATCAATTCTCATTTCATATTTCACAACTCATCATTCTTTTCCCTATTTTTGGGCAATTCATTCATTCAAAAGAGGACAAGCTCCCCATGTACCAGGAAGACAGCAGAATATTTGCTAAGACCAAAATCCTTGCCACCCTCGGCCCGGCAACTTCATCAATTGAAACTATCCGGCAACTTATGGATGCGGGAATTGACGGCGTACGGCTGAACTTCTCGCACGGTGACTATGAGTTTTACGAAAAGATATTCTCCACCATCCACGAAACCCGGGTGAAACAGAATGCACCGCTCGGTGTTCTGCTTGACCTGCAGGGACCAAAAATCCGCATTGGTGAACTGGAAGAACCCTCTTTTGAAATCAAAAACGGTGATTACCTTGAAATAACCACCGAAAAAATGAAGGGAACCAGAGAAAAAGTCTCTACCTCTTATACCCCTCTTCCGCAGGATGCACAGATTGGTGATATTATTCTGATTGATGATGGTCTGTTAAAATTAAAAATTGAGTCAAAAACACCAAATTCTGTCAGATGTCTGATTATAAACGGCGGAATTCTGAAACCGAAGAAGGGGATGAATCTGCCGGGGATGAAACTTTCCACTCCTGCAATGACGGAAAAAGATCTGCGCGATCTGGAATTCGCAATTAAGTTCAAGATTGATTTTGTGGCGCTCTCATTTGTCCGTGACGCAAAGGATATATCAGATCTCCGGAACTGGCTCAGATCAAAGAACTCGGATCTTCCCATTATCGCGAAAATTGAAAAACCGGAAGCGGTTGCAAATTTTGAGGAAATTCTGGCAGCATCAGACGGCATCATGGTTGCCCGCGGTGACCTCGGAGTTGAGATGGAGCCGCAGGATGTTCCCGTTGTGCAAAAAATGATTATCCGCCGCTGCAATGAAGCTGGCAAGATGGTTATCACTGCAACTCAGATGCTTGAAAGTATGATCAGCAATCCTGTTCCCACCCGGGCGGAAGCCTCAGATGTTGCCAATGCAGTCTGGGACGGAACCGATGTGGTGATGCTTAGCGGTGAGACTTCGGTGGGTAAGTTCCCGGTACGAGCGGTTGAGATCATGAATAATATTCTGAAGAAAGCCGAGACTGATGGTCCCCCGCTGAGAAAGGTGGACTATGATATACCGGAGTCTGTTGAATCCAATGTGTTTGATGCTGTTAACCGTTCGATTGTGCAGGTATCAGAGCAGATCCACGCTGCGGCAATTGTTGTCTTCACGCATCATGGGCGCACTGCCCGTTCCCTTTCAAAGTTCAAACCTAAGGCGCGCATTATTGCCGTCTCAGACAGTTTTGAAACGATGAATAATCTCTGCTTAAAGTGGGGAGTTACTTCCATATTCAGTTCGGATATCAAAAAGGAGAGTGCGGCGATCGAAACCGCCAAACGGCTCCTGCTTGAAAGCGGTCATGTGAAAAAAGGTGATCTGGTAATCTTTACCGCGGCAGCGCCCTACTCAGAAAAGAGCCGCCTTAACTGGATGAAGTTTGAGACAATGGAATAAAACAATTAGCAGTTAGTAATTATTAATTAGTAATCTGTTGTGCTAATTGCGGAGATATATATAAGGTTCTTTCAGTGACAACTAAGAAGCGGTCCGGTAATGGGACGCTGATTTTACGGATGCCGGGGCGACGCGGATTTTTACGGATCGGAATTGGTTGTAATACTTAAAAATGAGCTTTATCTTTTTGTTTTCTGCCTGAAACAAACATTACTAATTACTCATTACTAATTCCTAATTAAAAATCCAGGTAGTCTTCCCGTATAAGCAGAAGGATGGATGACTGGGAGAGGATGAGATACTTCTCTCCGTCGTATTCAATCTCAAAAGCGTCCTTGCGGAGGAATATTGCAAAATCCCCTTCCTTTGCCTGAAGCGGAATATACTTCACCGCATCCTTGGTCTCTTTCCATGGCTCATCTTCCACCACTGCGGGAATAGGGTAACCAGGTCCTGCCTTGATGACATATCCGGTCTGAATCTTTTCCTTCTCGGCAACACCGGGGGGGAGATAAAGCCCGCTTGCGGTTTTTTCATTCTGCTCTCCGGGCCGTATCAGTACCCGGTCGCCAACGACGATTAGTTTCTTGGTGTCCTTCACAAAAATCTGCTGTTAGTAAATCATAGAATCAACTGTTCAAATGTAGCTTTTTGTTCCGCTAATTTCAATTATTCCGCAGGGGCTACCAGTCCGGATATTCAGTTTTGGGCGGTTCAATCTTTTCATTAACCTGATGCGGGCTTGCCGTTTCAGGCGTAATTTTGTCATGGAACAACAGCATATTAAGCATATCAAGGCGTTCCAGACCTCTGAGGAGCTGAATTATAGTAAGCAGTGAAGCCGGTCTTCCCTTTTCGGTACGGCTGATGGTAACCCTGTCCACCCCGGAACGGCGTGAAAGTTCCTCCTGTGAGATGCCCTGCCCTTTTCTCAGATCACGCAGAGCATGGCAGACCGCAGTCACCAGTTCCTCGTTTGATTTTCTGGCTGGTCCGTTTTTATTCTCATCAGACATATAAACCTCTCAGTTTTGTAATAAAGTAAACCGTTTGGTATGTATTAACCGGATTCACTGCTTGTTCTATAACTGTTACTGCTTTTTCAGAAGATCGCGTATTTCCCTGAGCAGCACCACATCTTCAGGAACCGGTGGAGGTGCAGCAGGTTTTTCCTCTTCTTTCCGTTTCAGCTTATTGAGTCCTTTAAGCATCAGGAAAATAACCCACGCTATGATGAGGAAATCCACCGTTGCAAGGAGAAAGTTTCCATAGTTCAGTGTGACGGGATTTGCTTCGGCGCCCTGCTTCAGGACGAACTTCAGATCCTTAAGCGGCAGGTCACCCAGCAGCAGCCCGATCGGGGGCATAATGATATCGTTCACCAGTGAGCTGACTATTTTGCCGAACGCTCCGCCGATGATAACGCCCGTTGCAAGATCAACAATGCTTCCCCGGTTGGCAAACTCCTTAAATTCTTTCAGAAGACTCATGGTATATATACTCCGTTAAATTAAATAAATGCATAGGTAATGCCGAGCTGCAGCGCCTGCTTCAGCTGGGTTTTGGGTGAGATGTTCTTTTCGTACAGCAGCAGCACATTCAGGTTCACGTTGATATATTTGCTCACTTTCGCGGTGATGGTGTTATCCCAGCGGATATCCCACACATCAAGCGACTTAAAGCGGGTGAACAGGCGCAGCTTGCTGTCCAGCAGCAGGTTTTCATCCAGATTATACTTGGCATTGGTTACTGATTCAAGACCGGTATCAAATCTGAATGCTTCCGTCTTATCAGTAGTGAGAGGGTCGTCAGAATAGTTTCTGAACTTGTTGGTGAACACCTCCTGAAACGCCACTCCAAGACGGGTATCAAAACCGCCGTTCGGATTATAGGCAAATCCGAGTGACTGTGTTATATATCCGGGGTCAAAAAATCCGGCTATGCGCGGGGCCAGCGGATTTTTATAATCAAAACCATCGGTCAGAGAAGTCCTCACGGTATTTGAGAAGAACGGGTCAATCTTCCACCCCACATTGTACGCAATCAGATTTTCCAGATAGAACTCATTGTCGTTGGTTCTGAAATCAGATTCTCCCTGCTTGGTCCGGCCGAAAGCGAGTTTCAGACTGTTGCGGCTGCTCCACTGGCTCCCCTTATATTCGGCGCCAAAGTTGCCGATAACGGTCCACGCAAAGGTATTATCACCCCCCTGAGCCCAGTTGGTAAGCGAGACCTGATTGATATTCAGTGATGTGACCGCGGAATAATTCCATGAGGGGGGAATACTATCCTGCCCGGTCATCATAATGGTGCTTAGTATAAAAATGGTAAACAGTTGTTTCATAAGATTTTTCTTAATTACCTGTAAAAAAAATATTTGTGATGCACTTAAAGTATTTATTTATATGCTATTACCCAAACGGTAATTTAACCTGCGGATCTGTGTCACAACCGGTTTGTACGTGAAGGGTTGATGTTCGTAAACTGCTTCTGAGTCCGGAAGACTTTCAGAAATCCTTTATCAGGATTGTCTTAACCATATCATCCCGGCTGAACAGACCAAGGAAAATGGCTGATGGCTTATTATGTTTTAGCTGAAGCTGCAGGTGTGATGCGTAAAATTCTGCTGTCAGTCAGGCATATGCGCGCGGAGCCGGAACTGCCTTCTGAAACAGCTGGATACTTACGATGCGTTCTGCTGTTCAGATCCGGTTAAGGTGACTGCAGATGTTCTCCCTTCCGGTTTAATGCTTTTCCTGAACCTCCCTAATCCTTTTCATCCTGAGACCACCATCAAATCCGGCTTGCCGGATGAAGCATTGATTACCCTTAAACTTTATTACTTTACCGGTAAAAAGATTCTAACATTTATGAATACTTTGCCTGAGGCATGCTGCCATATCAGCCGGCTTAACACTGGTGATTCCGGCTTATCCTCTGGTATATACTTCTTACGCATACGGCACAGAGCAGCAGCAGCAGGAGCGTTAGAGCTATGAAGAAACTGGTTATCCGTTAGCAAACGAAACTCCAGCAGGGAGAGCCCGCGGCCTGTCCAATAAAATACCTGCCGTAATGCCTGTGGCCCAACAGGATACTTCACGGGCTTGTTCATAAAGGGCAGATATATATTCAATGGCGGGGGAGAACACCACTCCGGTATAGGGAAGACCACAATCCCCCATCGCTATTTTTTATTTGCTTTCTTTCGAAAATTGTGGTAAATCGCACCATCTTCACGCACAATTTCTGTTCAGGCCGGCATGGTAACTCACACCGCTGCCGCCCCTGTGCTTATTTTAGCACATCAATAAACCAACAACATCATTAATCATTACAGGAGTAATGGAATGGAAATCAACTGGATTGCTGTTATTGTGGCAGCGCTCTCATCGTTTCTTGTCGGGGGATTGTGGTATTCACAGCTGCTTTTTGCCGGAGTGTGGATGAAAGAAGCCGGTCTTAAAGAGGAAGACCTGAAGGATGCCAACATGGCCAAAATCTTCGGGCTTACCTTTGTTTATTCCCTCGTTATGGCAGTTAATCTGGCTTACTTCACTGCCGACCCCTCCATTGACCTGGCGATGGGTGCTTTTTACGGATTCCTCACTGGCTTCGGCTGGGTTGCCATGTCAACCTTTATTCTCTCCCTTTTTGAAAGAAGGTCATGGAAATATATGCTCATCCATGCCGGTTATCAGGTAATCAGCCTTACGCTTATGGGGAGTATCCTTGGGGCCTGGAAGTAAAAATTAGTAATTAGTGGTTGGTAGTTGGTAATTACCAGACCGATACTTGCCGCCTGCGATGATTGGTATATATAGATTTCTATATATACCAGTTTTTTCTGCCCCTTCTTTCCATCACAAAGCTAAACACACACCATATCAGTGATCTGTAAAAATCCGGATTCAGATAAACCCGGTCTGTGAAAAAAGCGGGGGCTTTTGGACTCACCCCCAACCCCCTCTCTCCTGACAATCCATGATTTTTCTTCGTAAAAGTTTATACAGAGAACAATTTTGGTGTTTAGCTGTATCTGTATTGGAAAGAGGGGGCTTTCGGAATTGAGCATAATACTTTGTTCGTTTGTATCACCCTCCTGCACGCCGTAGCAAGCCCAATTCCCCCTCTCTTTAGAATTTCAGAAGAAGATAATGCCTGCTAATTTGTGCAAGCCGGAAGAATTATATATAGCTCCTCTTTTTCATTCTTCATTATTCATTATTCATTTTTCATTAACCCAAACATAATCGTAAACGTTGTTCCCTTTCCTTTTTCGCTCTGCATGGTAATGCTGCCCCCCATAATCTCGGTATATTTTTTCGCGATGGTAAGCCCGAGTCCGGTCCCTTCATAGCTGCGGCTTAAACCCTCACTGCCCTGACGGAACTCTTCCCAGACGATGCCTTTCTGCTCATCAGCAATGCCGATGCCGGTATCCGCGATGCTGATTACCGCGCTGCCGTTTTTTGCTTCTGCTTTTACGTTAATCTCCCCTTTTTCGGTAAACTTCACTGCGTTGTTAATAAGATTATTCAGAACGTTGCCGAGTAGTATTTTATCCAGTGAGCAGTATATTATATCCGGATCAGCCTTAAAGTGCATCTCCAGCCCCTTGGCTAATGCGGCCGGACGGAATAGTGCACAGGTCTCTCCGATAACCGGAACTATATCGGTTTTCTTGTTATGGTATTCCAGCTTGCCGGCTTCGAGTTTGGAAAGTCCGAGAATCAGGTTGAGCGTTTCAAGCAGCCGGTTGCCCCCCTTGTTGATGGTCTCTGCCATATATACCAGTTCGGGATTATCCTCAAGTTCTGCCTGAAGAATTTCTGAGAAACCGAGAATCCCGATCAGAGGAGTGCGGAGCTCATGGCTCATATTGGCAAAGAAGTTGGATTTTATCTTGTTCATCTCCTCTGCTTCTTCTTTTGCTTTTATCAGCTCTTCCAGCATCCGTTTCTTTTCGGTAATATCTTCCTTTACCGCCACAAAGTGAGTAACCCTGCCTTCTTCATTCATCAGCGGAGTGATAATAGCATCTTCCCAGTAAAGCTCTCCGTTTTTCCGTTTGTTCTGGAGTTCCCCGCGCCAGCTCTGGCCGCTAAGGATTTTGTCCCACATTTCCTGATATACTTCTTTTGTCTGCCGGCCGGATTTAAGAATGCGCGGATTATTCCCCAGCGCTTCTTCCTTTGTATATCCGGTAACCTGTGTGAATTTATTATTGACATAGGCAATTGAGCCGGCAGGGTCGGTAATTACCACGCTCACCGGACTGTGTTCGATGGATTCAATCAGCAGCTTATTCTGTTCTTCGGCTTTTTTCCGTTCGGTTATATCATGAATAATGGAGTAGAGAAAAACTCTCTCTCCCTGTTTAATCGGCGTGCTGAAAACCTCCACATCACGAATCTCGCCTGATCGGAGACGGTGACTGGCTTCAAACCTGTTCATCTTTCCCTCGCGCACCAGTTTCATCCTGTCTTTTATTACCGGACCCGTTGCTGCGTTAAGATGGGTGATTTTCATCTTCTTCAGTTCGTCAATTGTATATCCGTAAAAATTGATGGCTGCTTTATTCGCATCAAGAATACTTCCCGTTTCGGAGTGTATAAAAAACTTGATGGCCGTATGGTTCTCAAACATCTGCCGGAAGTGCATTTCGCTTTCCAGAATTTTCTGTTCATACTCCTTCCGTTCAAGGTAGATGCTCAGTTCTCTCCCGATAACCTCGAGCAGTATTCTTTGCTGTGGAGAGTACAGCTCTTCGCTGTGATAACTCTGCAGAATAAGGATGCCCAGTTTGTTTTTTCCTGCTTTGAGGGGCACCCCTACCCACTGCATGGCCAGCCGTCCGCTGAGTTTGATCAGCCCTATGCCGCCAAGTTTCATAATTTCTTTCTGGCCGAATATGCAGATTTTATCCTGCCTGAGCACATGTCCGGATAAAGACCCCTCGCCGCGCCAGGTTGTATACGTATCAAATTCATCTTTGTAGTAAACAGCCGTAAAACGCGACTGCTCTTCGTTATACTCGGCAAAGAGGAAATTATCAGTGTCTATATACTGACTCAGGTCTTCGCGCAGCCGCTCAACCATCTCGCGGGTACTTTTGGATATAAGAGCATCGTTGGCAATCAGAAGCTGTATTTTTTTGATGGTATCAGCGGTTTTTTCTTCGGTTATATCGTTTATGATTATCGCGAAGTGCTCATCAAACGGCTTGAACGCGGAGAGGAGGAAATAGCGCTGCTGCTGAATGTTAAAATCTTCAATGGAGGCTGGATTTCCCGTCACAGCCACATCACACAACTGCTTAACTCTGAGAGGTGCAATGCCCGGCATAACCTCGGTAATCGGTTTGCCGATAATATCAGCAGGTTTAACTCCGGTCATCTTTTCAAAAGCAGGGTTTATGGATTCAGTAGTAAAGTTAACCGGTGTTCCATGCTCGTCTCTGATAATTTTATGGAGCGAAAAGCCCTCGGTCATTTCAGAGAAAAGTTTTTCATAATTCTTCTGGGCAAGACGTAGGTTGGTAATATCCTGCAGTGTACCTTCAAAGCGGATGATTTTTCCTTCACTGCCTGCAACAAACCTCCAGGTAGGCATCAGATAACGGAGTCTGCACTTTTCCGGATTGGTCCGGTAAGCCTGAATTACCGGAGTACCGCCGCTCATCAGCGCTGACATGGCGGTTTCCACCATATGCCGGTCTTCAGGATGGATAAGTGAATAATACTCTTCATTTGACGGAGGATTTACCGCCGGCGCAAGATCAAACAGGCGGAACATCATGGGAGACCAGTATCCGGTTCCGGACTCCAGGTTAAACTCCCAGCTTCCCAGTCCGGCGCTCAGTTCGGCACGTTCAAGCCGCTGATTAAGCAGCAGAACTTTATATTCTGCTTCTTTCCGTTCATGAACATTAATAACGGTTCCGGCCAGACGTGTTACTCTCCCCGCGGAAGTTGTTTCTGCCACGGCTGAACGAATCTCAAGCCATATATACTCACCTGAATTATTGCGCACCCGCACATCCATGATGAAACTCCTTGAGCGGTTAATGGCATTATTCAGGTTTTCCAGTAACTGATTACGGTCATCCGGCTGAACAAGCGCTATCCAGTCATCAAACTTCAGGTTTGGCCGGTCATAGTAGCCAAGCATTTTAAAGAGGTTATCAGAAGCGTAAACGTTTCCGGTCGGAATATCCCATTCCCAGACAGCATCATCTACCAGACTGAGCGTGCGTGAGTAGCGCTGTTCACTTGTTTCCAGAGCAATGCGGGCCGCGCGTTCAGCAGTCTGATCACGGAAAACCAGGACAACACCGGTAAGGCTGCTTTTGGTATTTTTAATCGGGGCCCCGCTGTCGGCTATAGGATACTCTTTTCCGTTTTTTGAAATCAGCAGAGTATGATTTGCTAACCCGACAGTAAATCCCTCACGGAGAACCCTGTGAACAGGGCTTTCTACGGGCTGACGGGTTTCTTCATTGATAATCTTAAACACTTCTTCAGAGGGTTTGCCGTATGCTTCCTTTTCTTTCCATCCGGTCAGAATCTCCGCGACCGGGTTCATATGCTTCACGCGGCCGCGTATATCAGTAGTAATAACCGCGTCCCCGATGCTGTAAAGCGTGGTGCGGAACTCCTGCTCTGCCTGCCAGAGATCCCGGTAGATGTTCCGCTGGCGGCGGCTGTATATATAAAGCCCCAGAGCAGTGAGAAACATGAGCATCAGGGCGGAGATCAGGCTGAGGAGAAATACCCGCAAATGCATGCCAGCAAGTATTTCGTCAGTATCGGTCTTGGTAATAAGAAACCAGTTGTTTTTTCCCGGTGATGCTATATATCCATAAACCGGGGTTCCCTGATAATCTATGCCGTAAACGCTTCCGCGCCGTCCAAACGAGGCCTGCACCATCAGAACCGCTGTATCACTGCGTGATATATATAATCCGCCCGGGTCCTCATTCTGTTTGCGCAGACGGCTGACCAGAAAAACGCTGTCTCCGGTTACGGTGCCAAGAATGGTCTCCGATGTCGGGCTTGCCTCCGGCCACCAGTTAAGCACCGGGTGAATCAGAACATCCGTATTAATACGAAGAAGAAGTACTGCGAAGGGTTTCTGACCATTAAGACTGAGCGGAGCAGTAACATCATAACCAATATACTGCTGGCCCGAATCATCATAAAAATCTGAGGCCTCGACCGTAGAATTCATAACCGAAAGCCGTAATGCTTCAAGGGAAGCAGGGGAAAGTACCTTACCCTGATCCCGGGTGGAATAGAGAATTTTTCATTCGGGGGAGGCGATTTTTATAGCAAGATAACCGTATTCTCTGAGGGGAAGCTCAAGCCGGTCTGATATCTGTCTGAGTAACTGGGGATTTTGGGGATTTTCCACCCAGCTTTTAACCAGACGGATAAAACTCTTATCTCTGGTTAGTACTTTAGCATCGGCTATTCTTTCGGTATGCCAGGTTTCTATCTGGCTGGCTTTCAGTTCAGAAATTGCCTGAAGTTTTTCACTATGTTCGCTTAAAACTACTGCTTTTTCGTTCTGGTAATAAAATATTCCCAGAACTGCTGCAATCACAGCAATACTGACGATTATAAGAAATATCGTTAACTTTTTAACCGGCATTACCTGCCCGGACCCTTTGCTTTGTTAATGCGGAATCTCTTCTTTGTAAAGTTACAAAGAAACGAAACAATTATGAATGATGAAGAATGAAGTATGATTTACTATCTTAACGGGCAAAACCGCTGTGTTTGAACGCTTTGAGTCACCCGCTGCAAAAATAATCCGCTTTAAGGACTGGCGGTTTTGTGAGAGGGCAGGGGATGATGGTGATGCTGGGTTAAAGTCTTCTTTGTTTGCTGACTTCTGGACTCACCCTCCTACCCCCTCTCTTTCCGTTAAAGGCAAGTTTTGTGTTATTGAAAGTTTTAATAATAGTGATGATTTTTATTCAGTTCAAATCTGTTCGGAAAAAGAGGGGGCTTAAGAAGTGCAGTTTGTTGGGTTATAAAATTTCTGCGTTAATCTGCGAAATCTGCGGGAAAGTTCTTTGCGGCTTTGTGCGAGGGCTGGGACAATGGTGATTTATAGCGCTATGATATAGCTCTTTCGTTTTTGTTGCTTACAGGACTCACCCTCCGACAAGTCGGAGCAATTGCCCAACTCCCCCTCTCTCCTGACAGCTCAAATTTTTCTTAAGTTGAGGCATTATTGAGTATCTGATTTTTTTTAAAATTAATCTGTATTGGAAAGAGGGGGTTTAAGAGTTTGAGTTGGTTGGGTTTAAGAATTTCTGCGTTTATCTGCGAAATCTGCGGGAAACCGTTTCGGTTTAGCGCGAGGTCCTAAATTATCCACTGTCCATTATCCATTCTCCATTATAATTTATATTTGTGCATGAGAAACCTGCATTTACCATGAAACTCCCTACCGACCAAACTATCGCTGCCCTTGCTACTCCTCCAGGAGCCGGAGCGCTGGCAGTCATCCGCCTGAGCGGCAGTGATGCCTTTGCCATTGCGGAGCGATGCTTTTCCCCAAAAGGAAAGAGCCGCACCCTTAAGCCCTTCAGGGTTCACTACGGATATATAAAGACAGGCACGGAAGATTTTATTGATGACGTTCTTGTTACTGCATTCAAAGCGCCAAAGTCCTACACCGGAGAAGATACCGTTGAAATAAGTTGCCACGGAAATCCCCTCATCGTAAGCGCTATTCTTAACACCCTTCTGCTTAACGGCGCGCGAGATGCTGAGCCGGGGGAGTTCACCAAACGTGCTTACCTTAACGGACGTCTTGACCTGAGCCAGGCAGAAGCCGTTGCTGAGATTATCAACGCCAGAAGCCAGTCCGCGCTGCGCGGGGGACGCAATCAGCTAGACGGTCTTCTTTCAGCCAAAGTGCACGAGCTGAGAACTAAATTAGTTAATGCCTCCTCTCTTGTTGAACTTGAGCTTGATTTCGCAGAAGAGGATGTTGAATTTATTGATAACTCCGGTCTCATCCGTCTCATTCAGGAAATCATTGATGATATATCAGCCCTGCTTGCCACATACAGTTTCGGCCGCGTTATGCGGGAGGGGGTGAATGTTGCGCTTGTGGGGATGCCGAATGTGGGGAAGTCATCGCTGCTGAATTATCTGCTTAAAGAAAGCCGCGCCATTGTGAGCGAAATAGCCGGCACCACGCGTGATGTCATCCGTGAGGAAATGATTATAGACGGATTCCTCTTCCGGCTGTATGACACTGCCGGTATCCGTCCGACTGATGATGTTATAGAAAAAGAAGGAGTTGCCCGCAGCCGCGAGACCATCCGCTCGGCCGATCTGGTTCTTTTTATGAATGACATCAATCTCGGTCTTAATCAGGAGCTTTTTGCCGAACTGCTGCAGCTCACTACGGAAGATAAAATAATCACGGTTTTTAACAAAGCTGATATATACCACGGCACCCTTTCCGATATCGTTCTTGCCCTTTCAGCCAAAACCGGCCAGGGGATGGATAACCTCCTTAAAACCCTGCGCGAAAAAGCCATTGGCGGCTCAGTATATACTGAAAAGACCGTCATCATAACCACACAGCGGCACTATAACGCGCTCACCAAAGCAAAAGAGCAGCTTGAGTTTGCGCTCGGTTCAGTCCGCAGCAGGATGAGCGGTGAATTCATCTCCGTTGACCTGCGCAACGCCAGCGACTCCCTCGGCGAAATCATCGGCGATGTAACCGAAGATGATATTCTGAACAATATATTCTCGAAGTTTTGTATAGGGAAATAATTTTTTGAATTATGAATTTATTCCTCTGCGAGACTCAGCGTAAATTCGCCGCGGCAGACTTCCCTTTGCGTTAAAAACTTTTCAAAATCTTACTATATTTGCCATCATCAACTATTCAGGTAACCCATGTCCCCAAAAGAAGTTGTACTAAAATGGATTGAGGCGTTTAACCGAGCCGATACCGATGCCCTTGCAAAACTTTATGCCGAAAACGCTGTGAATCATCAGGTGATGAACGAGCCATTAGTCGGCAGAGAAGCCATCAGGCAAATGTTTGAAGCGGAGTTCGCTCAGGCAGAGATGGTCTGCATTAAAGAAAATCTCTTTCAGGACGGGGAGTGGGCAATGCTGGAATGGAAAGACCCAAACGGACTCCGCGGCTGCGGATTTTTCCACGTGCAGGGTGATCAGATAGTTTTTCAGCGCGGTTATTGGGACAAACTCTCATTCCTCCGCCTGCAGAATCTGCCGCTGCCGGAATAATATATACAAGAGCATAAATCTTTTATGAAATCATCCAAAAGCTATATGGCGTTTTTGAGGGGAATAAACGTTGGCGGACATCATAAGCTGCCTATGGCGGGGCTGCGCGCTGAGCTGGCAAAACTTGGTGCTTCTGACGTGAAAACTCTGCTGAACTCCGGCAACGCTTTGTTTACACATCCGGAATCAAAAACGGATAAACTGGAAAAACAGATTGAGCAGCACCTTGCCGGAGTGTTTGGCTTTCCCGTTCCCGTGATGCTGCGCGAAAGCAGTGATATATACCGGATGGCGGAAATGAATCCGTTCGAGAAAATAAAAGTGACCAAAGATATCCGCCTCTATGTAACGCTTATCAGAAAATCTCCCCCTGCCCCGCTGAAGCTGCCGCGAGTTTCATCCGATGGCAGCTTTAAAATTCTGATGACGGACAACCGCTGTGTGTTCAGTGTGCTTGATCTGGCTGTGACTAAAACTCCGAAAGGAATGGATGAGCTTGAAAGGATATTTGGCAAAGATGTTACCACCCGCAACTGGAATACGATTGTTAAGATGAGAGAGCTGTTTTCCGGGTGATGGTTGTTTGTGTCTTTGGCCCGTTTACGGGGGACAGTGGTGACTCCGGGGACACTGAGCTGAGAACGTTTTAGGATTTACCGGGTTCCTTAGGTTTCAAAACTGGTCTCCTCGACTCCGCTCGGAGACCGGAGTGAAAACGAGAGCGGAACCCCGAGCTGGCCCCCGAGCTGGTCCCCGAGCGAAGTCGATGGGAAGTCGAGGGTGGTCCCCGAGCGGAGTCGAGGGGGATCACCCCTCCGAATTCTTCTTCTTATACTCCTCAATCATCTTCAGTCCGTAGTTGCGGATAATCACGATAAGCTCCATGATATCCCTGCCTTTATCGGTCAGAGAGTATTCCGTCTTCGGTGGAACTACGGGATATACCTTCCGGGTGATATAGCCGTCTGACTCAAGCTCCCGCAGCTGTGTAGTGAGCATCTTGTCCGTAATGTGGGGAATATCCTTCCGCAATTCGCTGTAACGCCTTGATGTCTCCCTCAGCCGCCAGAGGATAGGGGCTTTCCATACTCCGCCTATCTGCTCCATTACCAGCTGAACAGGATTATAATATACTTTTCCATTATAGATAAAGTCCGGCATCTTCGTTTTTCCTTTATTTTCACATGCTTTCCTAAAAGTATGTATCATACTTTTGGGTTATATACTTGTCAAAGATAGTAATCCCGCTGTAGTTTCGCAAAGCGTTCTGAAAAATATATCCACACTTAAGCGGAATATATTCCGGAATGCCTCCTCCCCACCCGTTTTGATGTGTTGTTTTGTCAAAGATTTTACCAATAAACAAATAAGGAAAAAGATGGTTAGAGAAGTAAGCAGTTATGTTCATTTTCACGGAGCTCCCTCTAAGGGAAAAATCCTGATGGTGGCAAGTTCCCCCTCAGTAAGCAAGCAGACCGGATGGCCGATTGGCTTCTGGGCTGCCGAGCTCACCCACCCGATGCGTGTTTTTCAGGAAGCAGGTTATGAGGTTGAGCTGGTTTCAACCGAAGGAGGTAAACTTGAGATGGACGGATATTCAAATCCGGCCGATGCCAGCGGATACTCAGCCCACGATGTAATTTCGCTCGGATATCTGCAGAAGCCGGAATTCACCGCGATGCTTGAAAACACCAGAAAGCTTACCGAAGTGAATACCGCTGATTATGATGCAATATTCCTTGTCGGCGGTCAGGGTCCGATGTATACATTCAGAGGCAATAAAGAGCTGGAAAAACTGTTTGTCGCATTTTATGAAGCAGGCAAGCCAAGCGCTGCTGTGTGCCACTCAACCACACTTCTGCTTGAAGCAAAACTGAGCAATGGCGATCTTCTGGTTAAGAACAAAACCTGGACCGGATTTGCTGATGCTGAAGAAGAGTTTGCTGACCAGGCTGTCGGTACAAAGATTCAGCCTTACCGCATTGAAGAGGAAGCACGCAAACTGCAGGGAACCACTTTTAAGGTTGCAGCTCCATTCAGTTCTTATGCTATTGCAGACGGCAATCTGATTACCGGCCAGCAGCAGAACTCCGGTGCGGCAGCAGCAGAGCTGTTAGTACAGCAGTTAAACAGTAAATAATCACGGCAGATTGTTCCGGTTATATATGCAGGACGGGCAGCCGGGTTATTGTCCGTCCCTGCATAGCCGGAATCTCCTGCAGTTATCCGGAAAATTACCTTATCCGTGAAAATAATGACTCTTCATTTTCAAATTATCCGAATATCTTTTGTTCTGCTTCTCCTTTCTGGCGGCGGTATATACGGGCAGATAAATGAAAGCGACACCGCGGGATTCCGGCTGCAGGCAGGACTCTCGGGCGCCTGGCAGCAGGGGAACGTTGAACTTCTTTCCCTGAGAGGACGGATTGAACTGGTTACCAGCGGCCGTGAAGCCCTGGTATTCAAAAGCCAGAATACCACGCTCTATCAGGAGTTTTCCGCGCGTAAAGCTGATAATGATATATACAGCCGTAATTTTCTGTATTGGGAGCCCGGGGAAACCGTCTATCCCTTTGCGATGATCTTCCTGCAGACCAATATCCGCCGGAAGATTGACTTCCGCTGGTTTGCCGGAGCCGGTGCAACCTGGCAGTTTCTGCAAAATGATTATGCTGTTCTTAAACTCTCTGCCGCGATGGTAAGAGAGGAGACACAGTTTCTCTCATCACAATTCACCCAAGAATATTATGACGGCAGGAACGATATCCGTCTGTGGCGCGGTACGGTATATACATCCGGCTGGATAAGGTTTCCTGAAAGCGCTCTGCGGATAAACTATTCCGCCTACTGGCAGCCGGGGCAAGATGAGATTCCCAATAAACGCTTTCAGGCGGATATCAGCCTTTCTCTTCCCCTCTGGCGGGGACTAAATATGCAGGCTGTATATACATTCAGCCATGAGGAGATAACTCCCGTCCGCGTTCAGCAGCAGGATCATCTTCTCACTTTCGGTTTTAGTTATCAATTCACTCAATAATGCAGCACCATGATAGTAAAAAGAAATTTTAATCCATTAAAAGTGGTCCAGTATGTCAGAACGGAACTGCTTCTTTCGGTTGCCTCGTCAGCTCTGGTGTACTGGCTGTTCAGCAGCGGTATCCTTACAGCAGCGCTCCCCTTTTCCGTTGCGGCTATTCTCGGCAGCGCGCTGGCTATCTTTATAGCATTCCGCAATAACAGCTCCTATGCCCGGTGGTGGGAGGCCCGAACTCACTGGTCAGGTATCTCTAATGCATGCCAGGTTTTCGGCAGACTGATTATCACTTTTGCAGACAGCCACTCTCATCAGCAGAATTATGACAAAGCCCGCAGCGAAAATTTTAAGAAAGAGCTGATATATACACTCATTGCATGGGCGCATCTGCTCCGCGTCAGGCTCCTCGGGCATGGAAGCACCTCAGAGGTGAAGCATCTGCTAACGGAAAGTGATTTTCAGAAAACAGAAGCCGCGCAAAACAAGCCCTCGTTTCTGCATCTGCTTCTCGGGCAGAAGATTTATCAGGCAATGGCTAACGGCACCCTTGGCGGGTTTGACAGTTTTCAGCTGGAGGGGCAGCTTCTTGCTCTTGCAAACGCGCAAGGGAACTGCGAGCGCATTAAAAGCACTCCGCTTCTCAGGCAGTATCACTATTTCACGCGGGTGTTTTTATATGTATTCATCCTGGTGCTTCCCTTTGCGCTGATTGGTGATTTCAGCAAAATGAATATTGCTGCCCTGATGGCTCCTGTTTCGGTGATTATTGCTTTTGTATTTTCCATTATCGGAAAAGTGGGGGAGGTAAATGAGGATCCGTTTGAAAACAGGATTACCGATGTACCCCTGCTCTACATCTGCACCAATATTGAACGGGATCTGCGCGAGATGCTCGGAGAAACCAATCTTCCACCGGCCATAACCCCCGCTGAGGGCATTCTGCGCTGATGAAGTATCTGCTGAGCAAATACCGGTTTGAGCTGCTCCTTTTTGCCCTGATGATGGTTATCTTTAACCGGTTGTTTTTCAGTTCCTCTTCATTTTTCAGCACATATATATGGCCGCTGAATATGCTTCTGCTGGGGCTTGCTTCCGCGGTGCTGCTCAGTGAAAAGAAATTCATCTTCACGCCGGCGTTTTTCCTTCTGCTGCCGGTGCTTGCTGTACCGCTTACTCCGCAGATGATTTTCCGGAGCCGGGAACTCAGTATTGCGGCACTTCTGGTATACATCGTGTTTTACAGCTTCCTGTTTTATGATGTGCTCAGGCAGATTACCCGGAAAACCGAGGTAACCGAGAGCATTATATACGGCTCCCTGAGCGGATATCTGCTGCTGGTTATTATCGCATCATTTATGTTCCTTCTGCAAAACCATCTGGCACCGGGCTCGTTTACGGGGATTGAAGGAAGCATCATACCGGAGATTTACTATCAGATTTCCTATTTCAGCATGATTACCCTCACCTCCATCGGGTTCGGGGATATTCTTCCCCTAACGGATAACGCCCGGCTCCTCACCGCTTTCTGGGGTGTGGCTGGCCAGTTTTATATGGTTGGAATTGTTGGTATTATTATTTCTAAATTTTCAGCAAAGTAACTTTTTATTATTCACTATTCAATCGGAGAAAAAGCATGAATATCGCAATTATCGGCACCGGAAACGTCGGCGGAGCGCTTGCCGCAAACTGGGCTAAGGCAGGCCATACGATCAATCTTGGAGTAAAGGATGTAAACAATTTTAAGGGAAAAGCGCTGCTTGGCAACCGGAATACACGTGTATATACGATTGCAGAGGCGGTGAAAATCTCGGAAGTCATTCTTATCGCAACACCCCCCGCGGTGATTTTTGATCTGCTGGAGATGATGGGAGATGTCTCAGGCAAAATCATAATTGACTCAACCAACGCAGTCATGAAGCGCCCGGAACCTTACGCAACGGTTTACCACTGCCTTTCGGATAAAACCAAAGCGGAAGTGGTCAAGTGCTTCAACTCCACCGGATACGAGAACATGCTGAATCCTGTATATAACGGAGAGGGGATAGATATGTTCATGGCCGGCAGCAGCCAGAAGGCAAAAGATACCGCCCGGCAGCTTGCACTGGACTGCGGATTCGGCACCTGCTGGGATTTCGGCAAAGAGGACAAAGTTGAACTTCTCGAAAAATTTGCCCTCTCATGGATTAACCTTGCCATTATGCAGGGGCACGGCAGAGATATAGCACTGCGGTTTATCAGAAGAACATAAAAACCGGATCAATGTATAATGTACAATTAACAATGTACATTGAACGCTGAGCAGCCTGTTTTAACAGTTTTTAAAAAGCAGTTCTTTCTTAGCTTCCTGGTGTCTTTGCGCAGGATTTGCGGGGGACACCGGGATGCGTTACACTACGGGAAACCTTTGTGCCTTTGCCTGTTTGCTCGGGGTTTTCCGGGGGACAGAGGGCAATAATGTTCTGTGTTAATCTGCGGGAGACTATTTGCGCCTCATGCCCTTAGCGAGAGCTCTTCCGGGAGTCATTACCCTGTTAAACTCTGCGTTACTTTGCCTATAACCTTTCCCCAGTGACCCTTTTCCGCCAGATTTACTACTATACGTATTATATTAGCAGCCTAAATCTTACAAACACCTTTTTTATGCACCGGTTCTCAGGAAAAGCTCTTTTTATCATCGCCGATATAAGCGGTTATACCAAGTTTATGATTGCCAACAAAAGCACCATCAGCCGCAGTCAGATGATTATTGTGGAGCTTATCAAAACCATCATCGAACATCTGCACATGCCCCTCAAAATAGCAAAGCTGGAGGGGGATGCTGTTTTTCTTTACGCACTAAAAGATACCGATGACAAGGAATGGGATTCCCTCCGCTGCTGCATCGGTGAAAAACTGATTTCCTTTTTTGACATTTTCTCTGAAAGAATACAGGAGCTTTCAAACTCCATCCTCTGCGAAGGGGACTCCTGCAAAATCATTGACCGCCTCCGTGTTAAAATCATCGTGCATTTCGGCAATGCTGATGTAATTGAAATAGGGGAGTTCAAAGAAATCTCAGGCATAGATGTTATCCTGGTTCACCGCTTATTAAAGAACACACTCAAAGCAAACGAATATATCCTCATGACCGAAGAGGGCTTTAAGGAAATCATGTTCCCGCAGATTATCTGCATCACCCGCGGAACCGAGCACTACTCAGACATTGGCGAAGTGCATACGCTGGCCTATTTCCCCTCAGATGTAACCATCAGCTAAATTTCCCCTTTGCTCCTCACCCCCTTTGCGCGAGCTCTTCCGGGGAAAATGGGGACTCTCGGGACATTGAGCAATAATGTTCTGCGTTAATCTGCGAAATCTGCGGAAAACCTTTGCGCCTTTGCGCGAACTCTTCTGGGGGCACCGTCCATAAAACCTCTGCGTTACTTCGTACTAAACTCCGCGCCCTATGCGTTTAACCTTACGCCCTGGCAACTTTTACCTTCTTTTTTCCGCCGTTCATCAATTCATCCTTCATACTTCATAATTCATAATTATTTTGCGTTTTTGTTTCCCGGTAATATCAAGAAAGAAAACTTCCCATGCTGAAATTAGTTTCTGCACTGCTCCTTTTTGCAACCGTATCACTCTTTCCGCAGAGTGAAGCAAAACTGCTCCGCCATCCGGCGCTCAACCACGATGGCAGTGAGCTGGCTTTTTCCTACCAGGGGGATATCTGGAAAGTCTCCTCCTCGGGCGGTACTGCACTCCGTCTGACGGTGCATGAGGGAAACGAGGGACATCCGCGTTTCAGTCCTGACGGCAGCCAGATTGTTTTCTCAGGCGCTCGCTTCGGCAACAGTGATATTTTCATCATCCCTGCATCCGGCGGACAGGCACGACGCCTTACCTGGAACTCTTCCGGTGACATGGTAACTTCATGGACTAAGCAGGGGAATATCCTCTTTGCAACCGTGAGGGAGTTCAATCATGTTGAACGGGATCCGGAAGTATATACGATCAGTCCCACGGGGGGAACAGAGTACCGCCTGCTTGACGCTCTCGGCTCTGATGCGGTGCAGTCGCCCGACGGCCGCTTTATTGCCATTACCATCGGCGGATCAAACCCTGTTACCCGCGAAGGATATACCGGTGCGGCAAATAAGAATATCTGGCTTTACGATTCAAAGAAAAACACCTATACCAATATCACCCCTTCCAACGGCAACGAACTGATGCCCCAATGGACCGGCAGCCGTACTCTTGCGTATATAAGCTCCGCTGACGGAAAGTATAATATATACCGCATCACCCTCAGCGAGGAAGGACAGCCGCAGGGGAGGCCCGAACAGCTTACGAATTTTAAGGACTACGCAGTCCGCTATTTCACCGTCTCAGGTGACGGAAAACATGCAGTGATTGAGCAGGGAACATCACTCTGGATTATGAAAAATTTTTCCAAACCGGAAAAGCTGAATATAACCGTCCCGGCTGATAACCGCTTCGACCCGGAAGAACTGAAATCCTTCAGCAAAGATGCCAGCGAATATGAAGTTTCACCAAACGGAAAACTGGTTGCACTGGTGAACCGCGGTGAGATTTTTATCAAGGAGGTTGATAAGGATAAATCACGCAGCGTTAATGTTTCTAATCATCCTTTCCGCGATATGAACCCCGCGTGGCTTAATGACAGCACACTCCTCTTTGTTTCAGACCGGGAGGATGACAATTTTGATTTATATATACTCCGCAGCGCTGATAAATCACAGCCAAATCCGTTCCGCTCGCTGCGCCATGAGGTCATACGCATTACCAAAACCGATGAGGATGAATCCCGTCCGGTCGTTTCCCCGGACGGCAAAAAAGTTGCCTTTATGCGTGGACGCGGTACATTCATCGTTGCTGAAATCAGCAAAGAGGGCTCACTCGGTAAAGAAACCATTCTTCACGAGGGCTGGGCTTCCGCTGATGACGCCGCCTGGAGCCCTGACAGCCGCTGGATTGCCTACAGCATGAGCGACCTCTATTTTAATGACGAAGTATATATACACGCCGCCGACAACTCACAGCCGCCGGTTAATGTGAGCATGCACCCGCGCGGTGACTCAAACCCCGTCTGGTCGCCGGACGGCTCAAAGCTCGGATTCATCTCTGCCCGCAATGGCCGCAACAACGATGTCTGGTTTGCCTGGCTGAAAAAAGAAGACTGGGAGCGCACCAAACAGGACTGGGAAGACAAAGAACCCGCAAAGAAGGATGACAAGCCCGCAGGCAAAAAAGACAGCGCGAAGGTTACTCCGGTTGTGATTGACTTTGAAAACATTCACGAGCGCCTCACACAGGTTACCACATTCCCCGGCAACGAGGGGAACGCGCGCATTTCAAAAGACGGCGAAACGTTTTATTACACCGGTTCTTCAAGCAGCGCAAAGGGGAATGACCTTTACAGCATCAAATGGGACGGCAAAGATTTGAAAGAGCTGACCAAAGGGGGACAGAACCCGATGGCAGTATCAGGCGGAGCTGACGGCGCTTATTTATACTACTTCAGAACCGGCGGCTCACTCAGCCGTCACGATCTGAAGACCGACAAGGCAGAAGCGCTTCCGTATATACTAAAGATGAAGATTGATTACGAACAGGAAAAGCAGCAGGTCTTTGCCGAGGCATGGCGCACCCTGCGTGACGGATTTTATGATCCTGATTTCCACGGCAAGGACTGGGAAGCCCTTCGCTCGAAATATCTCCCCCTTTGCATGGCGGCCTCAACCGAAAGTGATTTCCGCGAAATGTTTAACTGGATGCTCGGCGAACTGAACTCAAGCCACATGGGGCTTTCAGGCAATGACCGTGCTGAAACACAGAAAGAAGCAACCGGGCTGCTTGGCGCTGAACTGAAACCCGTTAAGAACGGCGTTGAGGTTTTGCGTGTCATCCCCGGCTCACCCGCAGACCGCACCGCAAGCCGTCTGATGAAAGGGGATATCATCCGCTCGGTCGGTTCAGTTAAGATTACCGATGATGTTAATATATACTCACTCTTCGCCGGCACCGCTGATGAGCAGGTACTCCTGACCGTTGAAGGAAAAGAAGGTAAAACCCGCGATGTGGTTATACGTCCCGCAGCATCACTCCGCACACAGATATATAAAGAGTGGGTTGCCGACCGCAAAGCACTCACTGACAAATACTCCGGCGGAAAGCTCGGATATATACACATCCGCGGCATGGATATGGTCAGCTTTGAAGAATTTGAACGCGAACTAACCGCTGCCGGTTATGGCAAGGATGGGCTGGTTATAGATGTGCGTTATAACGGCGGCGGTTCAACCACTGACCTTCTGATGGCAATACTCAACTACAAACAGCACGCATACACCATACCGCGTGGCGCGGCAGAAGATCTAGAAAAAGAAAAAACAAAATTCCGTCCTTACTATCCGACCGGAGAGCGGCTTGTATATACTGCATGGCTGAAGCCGAGCATAACGCTTTGCAATGAGTCAAGTTACTCCAATGCAGAAATCTTTTCACATGCTTATAAGAACCTCGGCATCGGAACACTTGTCGGCAAGCCAACCAACGGCTCCGTCATCTCCACCGGAGGCAGGGGACTGATGGACGGCTCCTTTGTCCGGCTCCCGTTCCGCGGCTGGTACACCCTGGCTGACGACAAAAACCAGGAAGTAACCGGTCCCGCCATACCGCACATCTTAGTTGACACCTACCCTGACAGCAAAGCAAAAGGCGTGGATGAACAACTCAAACGCGCAGTTGAAGAACTGCTGAAATAATTGTGAATGGTGAATTGTAAATTGTGAATTGATTCAGAAACCAACACCCGGCTGAGTGGTGTTAAAAAACTGCAGGGGCGGCTCGCGAGCCGCCCTATACCGGCAAACGGGAACCAGCAACTGGAGGTTTGAGCTCAATTATTCGTAAGGGGATTAGTGCTTTAAGCACACTGATGGTTAAGTTGGGGTTAGTAGAAAATCCAATGACATGAAATTCCCCCCGACCCCGGAGGAGTCGCAAACAATTCTGAAATCTGAATGATGAATTATTAATTTTCCATCCGACTCCAGCGGAATCGCATTTTGAAAGAAAATTGCGCATACCCAAAATCCCAACCCGACTCAGAGTAGTCGCAGATTTTTGAACAATCTGGTGATTCTCTCCTGAGATATTCGAATCCTCCGGATTCGTTCTTATGCGGGGCATTTATCATAACTACCAAGATGTGAATCCTCCGGATTCAAAACCCGATTCAATTCCGGAGGAATTGTACATTGGTAGAAATCCGATGACATGAAACCTCTGACTCCAGCGGAGTCGCAAATTGGTAGAAAATTACGCATCCCCAAAATCCCAACCCGACTCCGGAGGAGTCGAAGATTGGTAGAAAACCGCAAAGACACACACCAGCCAAAATCACGAAGTGATGACATTACTGTAGAAACTAATCAATCCGCCATTGCCCCAGAACCTCGAAGAGGTGACATTTTACAGATTGTAATAAGTACATTATATTTAAGAGAAAAAAACAGGAGAATATTTTGTCCCGAATTAATGAAACTGTTATATTTTCAAACATTTGTTATCGGTCACATCCGCACCATAGAAACGGAGCTAATAATAAATCCCAATGGACTATTACGGCGATGCAGGAATTTGAATGTTTTAGACGATGCCTTACAGAGAATTGGATTAAAGAGCAGATTGGCTGGGGGTTACACTTTAGCGATACATCGTCAGTTCAGTATCTGGGTATCGATCAAAATGGTACCAAACAATTATTTATAGCAAAATTTGTTGGTGGTCAAAACTGGCATGGATATCCAATTGATTATCAACGCTGCACAGATGATATTCCTGATACTGAAATTCTTAATAAATGGTTAAATTTATCAATATTCCCACCGACTAAAATTAGAAAAATAACTAAAGGTCAGCCATGCAGCCTATAAAACTGGACATAGAAGGTCAATTTTGGGATTCACAAATTTATTCCGGCATTCTATATTTATTCACATTGAATGGTGAAATTATTTCTGTCAATTGGGATAGACTTCTTGATGAATTAAATATTGAAGATTATTTGAAATTAGCTTTAACGTGTTCCTTTTCGCGAAGTGATTATTTATATAACACAGAATTTTCTTTATTATTTAATGATCCTGAAGTCAAGCAAGTAATAATTAGTAAATTTTCAGATCTCTCAAACAAGGAGTTATTTATTTCCAAAAGCCAAATAGAGAGATGCACTTTAACTAAACAAAATAATCCATTTCCATTTCCCCATTCAGATTCAATCATTTACCGTAATAGTATTTATACAAGTTCAAAGGATGGAATTCATCGTGCAACATGTAACCGTCGTAAAAACAAATACGTAGTTAGTACAAAAAAAGAAAGAAAATGGGACGCTCCCTCGCTATCAATCTCCGCTAACTATAGAAGCCTGGCAATAGCTGCCGGTGATGAAGGTCTTTACCAAATAGGATTAGAATCCAAGTATTTCAATGATGAAAGTAACTTTAGGGAGCCAAAGCAACTTTCTTCATCCAATTGTTCTGATTGTGGTTGGACATTTTACAGTATTTTTGCCTCTTCACACTTGTCTGATGGCTATCATGCCGCTTTCGAAAAAAAGTCTGATAACAACCATGTTCATAGAGAATTCAAAGAAATTAAGTATAGCGGTAGTATTTTTAATGAAACAGGATATTCCTGGGGAATGCAAGATAAAATTTATCTGGTAAAGAATGATAAAATATCAATTATAAAGTATTCTCCATGGCACAGTAAAGATAATAGGGAGTACGGGAAACTTGGTGAAATTCAACTTGAAAATTGGAAAGGGAATTTTGTTTCTGCGAAAAACGCACTATTTGGTATTTTAGTTGAATGCGAAAACGCAATTATTGTGAAGTTAAGTGACGGAGATATATTTAACATTCATAACGAACCGGTAAATTGGAGAGTGTTTCCGGCCTCAAAACGTTATGAAAATCAGTTGCATGTAATAAATAGTGATAAGTTATCAATTTATTCTTTTAATCAAGATTATTTTGTTGATCAAAGAATGAAAAAAATTGGCTCTCAGTATTATAAGTTCAAAATAAGGCAAAATTTTTTAATACATGAAGATTAAGACGACAGTTCTTTTTGTGTGAGCCGAAATTTGTTTCATCCCTTAACATTTCAACGGCTGGTATTCTTTTCTTGTGAAGTGTTTCTTAATAAGAGCTGTACTTTAAATAATGAGTGAATTTTTAATTAAATATACCGGTTATGTTCTTTTTATTCTAGGTGCAATTTATTCTTTAATCAAGATTCGATACGAGATAAATAAAAGAAAGGAGTATGAAAATCTCGCTTCGATTAGAGATAAAAGATTTATTATTTATAGAAGTTTCTTGTCTAATCTTGACTTGATGAATTCAGAGTTGTACAACAAACAATATGGAGAAGAGTCCATGAAAAAGATATTTGCGCTCTTTGAAGAGGTCAAAATAAATCCATATAACCTTTCTGGATATTATAATGTTATGCAATTTCAAGCAGAAATACTTTTCGAATGGATGAGAAAATATAACAAATATTTAGATGAATTAAATGAATTACGGCTTGTTGGCAGTTTGGAAATATTATCCATTCTGGATGATTATCAAAATAAGTCAAAAGAATTTTTGGAAGCGAATGCTAAAAATATTTTTATGCATACAACTTCTGTTCCAGGCAATTTTGATATGTCAGTTCTTCAAAGTTATACCGACAATCTTATGGAATTAAATAACATAAGAAGAAAGTTAGAATTGCAAATGCGAAAAGATATTGGTAACGAGTAAATAAAGTAATAATTTATATATTCTTGGGGATATTAGATATTCTTGCCATAAACATTTTGAGCTTTTGTACTCCCCTATATCTCCGGCAGACCCAGCTCTTTAAGGAATTGGTTGTGAGTTGCGCGGGCTTGGGCGATTTCTTTTTCAGGCCCTACCAGCTTCTTATTATCTTCTTTTAAATCAATAATTTCTTCGTCTAATGATGTGCTTTCATATCTAGAGATGTTAAGATTATATTCGTTTTTCTCAATTTCCGCCATTGATACTCTGCGGGAGAATCGGTTTTCTTCTTTGCGGTTTTGTAAGTTTCTACTTTTTGTCAGTGTGCTCGGGGGCTAAGTTGTTTTGGCGTTTGCCGCTGTTAAAGTGATCAACTGCATTCACAAACAATACATCATCAAACTTTTTACACTTTTTTGAGACCAGAATACAAAGCGGTACCCCCCTTGAGAAAAACAGAAACCATTCAATCCGCCGACCTACCCCAAACCTTGAGGAGGTGACAGTGTTTTTAGTGCCAATTGAAAATCGCCTCATTTGCAAAAATCTTTACATTCTTGTTTTTTATACTTATTTTATACAGTAAACAAAAAACAATTGTTATGAAACCCCTGGTAATCTTATTTTTCTCCCTAATCTTCCTTTCCTGCCAGGAACCGGAAGAGAACCCCAAGATGATTACAGCCAAATCTCCCGTAACTTCCATAGTGGATGTAACGAGAACGGGAACGATTGTTACCGCATGGGTCTGGGCGAGCTGGCTTAACGGCTGCGGAAGATATTCTCATTATGAAATGTTCAGCGCTGACTCAGTCCGCTTCATTACGGTTTACGGACAGCAGCCGGAGGGGGCCGTCTGCACTCAGGGCTTCATCAGGTATCTGACCGGTATCTCAATCCCCAACCTCCCCACCGGCAGCTACACCTTCCGTTTTTGGCAGAGTGACAGTACTACGGTGGATACGCTGTTTACGTTGTGAGACAGCAATTTAAAGACCAAACCTCGCGAGAACGCTCATAATTTATTTTGACTTCCATTACTAAAGTGTAACCCATTCACTGTTCCTGTAAAGTTCTGATAAAAACCGGGATTTTATCCTAAACTGACTTCTTTGTTTTGTTCTGGGATTTGTTGATGCGTTTTCAATTTTTATGCCTGGATCATAATAAATATTGCCAAGGCTTAGCTGAGCTAAAAACAGGACAAAATCAGTTCCAAGCCCCAATAATATGTTGTTGCCGTATTTATACTTTCGTGAACCATTTTGTTTCAGAAGCGATGGTATATAACATGCGTTGGTATGCTTTCTTTTCCAGTGTGATATAACAGACGAGAAGGTCCATGCAGCGGCTTCATTTTCCTGATTATCCAGTAATATAATTTTTCCACCGGTACTGGTAATTTGTTTTTCTGTTTTATCAAATCCTGAAATTTCAAGTTTAAGTCCGGTCCTGACGTTTGTAAGACCGGCTTTGAATATTCCTCCGAAATTCAATCTGTCAATTCTGCCTCTCAGGTCCGAATATCCATACTTTCTGACAAAATCCGATGCTCCGTACTCATGATAGTATCCTGAATCCGGCTCCGGGGTCATCAGAGTTACCACGGCTGATGAGGTTTTGTTAAGATCTTTGACTCCAAACTGCTTTATTTCCCACCCCAGGTAATCGGGTTCAGAATAACCATTTGGTGTTATTCCAAGTTCTGCTTCAAGTGTATATCCTCCGCAGTTCGAACTGTTGCATGGTAATATATTCCCTGTCCTGTCTAATCGTTTCGAATCGATCCATCCAAGCGAAGTAATTCTTCTCAGTTCGGTCAAAAGCTGCGCCCGATGATCTTCGATGCGCTTCGTATACAGAACTTTAAATAAGCCGGTTTCCTCTTTTGGGGAGTAGTTTACAAACTCCTGAGCCACTTCTGAATCCGGAAAAACAGCTTTTCCGAGTAACTTTCCTCCATCAGCCACGCCCAAAAACAAAAGCCTTCCGGCTTCTCTACCAGACATAATTTCCGATGGAGGGTTATCGCATTTTTTAAGAAATCCGGAAAAACGCACTTCGGGATATTTAGGGTACAGAATTAATTGAGCAAATGGTGCATTAAAAATGTTTCCATCCTCACCTATCCAACCGAAATTAACAGTCGCCTTAAATCTCTCCCTTTTCCAGTCCCCAATTCCTTCTGCTTTTATCTCATTGAACGGCAGAATATTCAGAACATCATAACTTCCACCCAGATACACCTGGTTCTTTGAATTATCATTGGGGCTGAGTTCTTTTACATAGACCTTGGAGCAGCCTTTGTCTCTAAACAGCGATAGCAGATTTTCCAGATTCATGAATTAACCGAAGTTCCTTAATAAGATTTTTTCCAACCGATTGTATCAGAGGTACGGTAACAGAATTTCCAAATTGTCTGTATGCCTGATTATCAGAAACAGGAATTACAAATTTATCAGGAAAACCCTGAAGTCTTGCACATTCTCTTGGTGTTAGCCTTCTTGGATTTTTGTTTCTTTGCGGTATAAGTATTTCGGATCCGTCTTTATAATATCGCGCACTTAAAGTTCTGGATATTCCATTTAAATCCGTTAACCCAAAACCAAAACCATTACCTTTTTCTTTGTGTTTCTTTGCATACTCCTGCAAATAATTCCACAGATTATCCGTCAATGTATATTTTGGATCGGGGTCCGGCTCCAGAATATCTCTGATTTTTAATCCCGGGTCTTCCAGTTCGGGAAATCTGAATTTTTGTCTTCCCTTAAAAACTGTATTGTCGAATCCTATTATAAGAATTCTTTCCCTGTGCTGCGGAACAAAATATTTACTGTCTAATACTTTGTAATAAATGGTGTAATTAAGTTCTTTAAGTGTTTCAGAAATTATAAAGAAAGTTTTTCCCTTATCGTGAGAAACCAGATTTTTAACATTCTCCAGTAAAAACGTCTTTGGTCTCTTGGATTTAAGTATTCTGGCTATATCAAAAAAAAGTGTTCCCTGTGTTTCATCCAGAAATCCGTGTTTTCTTCCCAGAGAATTCTTCTTGCTTACTCCCGCAATAGAAAACGGCTGACAGGGAAAACCGGCAAGCAGTATATCATGATCGGGTATTTCATCAGCCTCTATTTCAGTAATATCGCCAAAAGGTATTTCCCCAAAATTTGCTTCATAGGTTTTTTTAGCGAATCCATCCCATTCAGAGGAGAAAACACATTTACCCCCCAGGTTCTGAAAAGCGAGCCGTGTCCCGCCTATGCCTGCAAAAAGATCAACGCAGGTAAATTTTGCCTCTGTAACCGGAGGAAAGGGTATATCCCATTTTATAGGAAGGTAATATTGAAAATCAGGATCTTCAACAAATTCCAGTTCCTCATGTAAAGCTTTAAGGTAACTAAAAGCTGGTTTTCTATATACTTCAGAACAGCCCGTATCGGCATTTTGCAAATAATGTGTTAAACACGCCTGTTCATTTGTTGTTTTTCGATCAACTTCCAGTTTAAGTTTTTCTTTTACCTTACTGTATTTTTTTTGGACTGTTTTCTTCAATTATCTTAACGGTTTTATGTACACAAAATTCGAGATTTTTTTCGACTTTCTTTGTCCAGAAACGAATCACTTTCCATCCCCGGTATCTTAAAAATCTGTTTACCTGTTTGTCTCTTTTGATGTTGTTTTCAATCTTCTTCCACCAGAAATCTCTGTTGGTTTTAATTCGATATTTTTCGCTATCCCATTTCCAGCCATGAAAGAATTCACTATCAACAAATATAGCAATTTTCCACCGCTTAAAGGTCAGGTCCGGTTTCCCAAAAACCGTTTTGTCATTCTTTCTATAACGATATCCCCGGTTCCACAGGGCTTTTGCAAGTCTTCCTTCCTGTTTTGTGCCGGTTCCCCTGATTGCCTGCATGTTTTTTCTTCTTTGTTCCTTTGTTAAAACATCCATATCCGTTCGGTACGTATTTTAAATCAAATATCTATACTCTTTTTCCAGAATATTATTTCCTTCTTACAAATGATGCTCTCGTCAATCTTAATCAATAAAATTAAAAAATCTGCAAAAGCAAAACTGCTACCCTGAGTTGCAGTTTTTGTTCCAACTAACAGTGATGTGTATCGTATTCTCAGACAGAAGGTTGTTTTCTCCCGAAGATTCCGCGACTCTCTGCCACAGTTTTCATCTTGTTACCCCCGAACTTTCAGGGGATCAGAACCGCATGAGAACCATTTTTTATAATTCTTCACCCTTCGCTACTTCGTGTTAAAATTCTTCGTTTTCCTTCTGCAATAAGCCGCAAAAGGAAATCACCTATTATCTCATCTTCCCCTCAACCACCACCACTGCACTGGCGGTTACTTCCAGGCTGCCGGTTCCGGTTATCCGGAGTTTCATCTCTCCGCCCCGGCGGCTGGCCTGGTACGCGCGGAGCTCTTCCTTTCCCAGCCGGTCTGACCACCACTTCGCCAGTACCGAGTGAGCCGAACCGGTGACCGGATCCTCATCTATCCCCACCCACGGAGCAAAGCAGCGGGAGAGAAAATCATACTCCTTTTTATCAGAGAGACTGGTTACTATCACCGAGTTACATTTTTCTGTTGTGGCTTTTAGGCTTCGGGGGTCGGGGCTTAGCTGTCTCAGTTCAAGCGGATTGCTTATCTCTATCAGGAGCATTCCGGTTTCCCGGCAAAAGCCGCATTCGTTTATCCGGCTGATGCCCAGTGCTTCCTTCATTCCCTCCGGTACCGCTGCAAGCTCTGTCTCGTAAAGAGGGAATTCCATCTGAATTTCATCTCCCTGTTTCTTTCCGGTAAGGCGGAGTCCGTGAGCGGTTAAAAATGCAGCTTCAGAGATACTGCTTTTGCTGAAGATAAATCGGAATGAGCCGAGTGTGGCGTGTCCGCAGAATTTAATCTCGGTAGTTGGGGTAAAGTATCTGATGCTGTAAATATTTTCATGCCCCTCCCGTTTTACCAGAAATGCGGTTTCAGAAAGATTAAACTCCGCCGCTATCTTCTGCATCTCATCATCGTTCAGGGGGGATGAACTCAGGCAGACCGCAGCCGGATTTCCGCTGAATGGTTCACTCGTAAACGCATCAATGATGGCTATCTCTTTTTCCATAGGTTTTTTGATTCTGTTTTATTGTACCGGATTTTCCTCATACCGGATTCCCGGTGTTATGATTTCGCTCTCTTCAAATTCCGCCGAATTGAATTATATTAACATAATAAAGTTTTAGCTGTATTTCTTTTTAACCAGATGTGAGTGCCGGATATTTCTGAGGTTACACTTTTTCTCCTGTTAATTGCGCTCTCTTCGCTTTTTGCTTTTTGGGCAGCGGTGTATTTCTTTACCAAAAGAAGTGTGCCGGGTGCTCTTTTTCTTTCCTTATCGGAAATTTCAGCGCTCTTCTGGAACATCGGTTATTTTATAGAAATAGCGGCCGAGACTCTCTCCTTCAAGATGACCGGCGTAAAGATTCAATATTTCCTGGGTATTCCTTTTACCGGTGTATTCTGGTTTCTGGCCGTACTGGATTATACCAACTTCCGGCGGAAATCATTTTATCCGGTTGCTGTTTTGCTGTGCATCATCCCTTTCCTTACGATGATCTTTGCGCTTGCGATGGAATCCCACGAGCTTCTTTACCGGAATACGCGCCTTATTGAATCGGGCTCTTTTCTTCTGATTACCAAGGACTGGGGCCCCTGGTTTTATGTTCATGTCTATTACTCTTACCTGATCCTGTTTGCTAGCGCGGTTTATCTTATTTATTTTGTGAAAAACCAGAGCGTGATGTTCCGCGGACAGGCTGGTCTTCTGCTGGGCGGATTTCTTGTCCCCGTTATTGTAAGCGTTATCTATGTGGCGGGGATGAACAGTTTTATGCGGCTGGATTTCACCAACATCGCCTTTACCTATAGCGCTGTTGTAATGGGTTTTGCCGTGCAGAAATACCGCCTGTTTGATATCGTGCCCGCAGCCCGCGACCGTGTGTTTGAGTCCCTTGAAGCCGGAATCATTGTTGCTGATGCAAGCCGGCGTGTGGTGGACTGCAATAACTCCGCGCTTCAGGTCTTCCCCCTTGCTTCACGCACCGGTACTCCGGTTGAGCAGCTTCTGAATGAAACTGAGATAAACGCTGATGAACTGCTTAACGGGAAAATCTTCCAGACGGAGAAACATGGTAATATATATCAGATCGCGTCGGCACGGCTTTCCGAGGGGATGAAACAGTCCGGATATATACTCACGCTCCATGATGTAACACGGCTTAAGGAAACCGAGCAGAAACTGAACGAGCTGAACCAGTCAAAGGACCGGCTCTTTTCCATTATCGCCCATGACCTGAAGAATCCATTTTTCGGACTGATCGGGCTTTCTGAGATCCTGATGCAGGACTATGACACCACTGATGATGAGTATAAAAAGATGCTTATCAGTGAGATTAATCTTCTTTCGGTGAATACCCATCAGCTTCTGGATAACCTGCTTGACTGGTCACGACAGCAGACTAATCAGATTTCGTTTCATCCGGAACTCTTTTCGATCAGAGATTCTCTTATTACCGCGCTTCATTCACTAAATCAGATTGCAAAGAGCAAGGGCATCGTCATCCGGAATAACGTAAGCCATACAGTGCTGGTTACCGCCGATAAATATATGATTGAAACTGTCCTGCGCAATCTGCTCTCGAACGCAGTTAAATTTTCCCGCGAGGGTTCGGTTATCACGGTTGATCTTACTGAACTTCCCGGAAAAACCTGTTCCATTAGTATCTCAGACCAGGGTGTTGGAATGAATAAAGCTGCCCTTGAAAAGATTTTTTCTCCTGCTGAAAAGCCAAAGACCGCCGGTACCAAAGGAGAAAGGGGCTCCGGTCTGGGACTGATTCTCTGCAAAGATTTCATTGAAAAGAACGGCGGAACCATCCGCGCTGAGAGCGAACTTGGTAAAGGAAGCACCTTTACTATCACGCTTCCTGTCACCTGAACAACCTCTTCTTATTTAGCTTTAAGTCTTTTTTATGTTTCGCAAATTTTAGAGGAGTAACTCTGCCTATGGCTAAATCGGAAAATAAAACCAAACCGGAAAAAACCAGTCCGGCTGAATTTATTAACAAAGTCTCCGATGAAAAGAAAAGGAGAGAATCATTCGAACTGCTTGAAATGATGCAAAAAGCGACCGGGCAGCCCCCGGTGATGTGGGGTCCCTCCATTATCGGGTTTGGTTCCTATCATTACAAATACGCAACCGGACGCGAGGGGGATGCTCCGGCCGCAGGATTTTCTCCGCGCAAGGATGCTCTGTCAGTTTACATCATGGCCGGCTTTCCGAGGAATGCAGAACTTATGGAAAAGCTCGGCAAATACAAAACCGGTGTTTCCTGTTTATATATTAAAACACTTGATGATATAGACCGGAAGGTGCTCGCCGAACTGATTAAAAAATCATACAATTACATCACTGCCAAAAAATGGCCGTAAGTGAATTATGAATTTTGAAGTATGAGTTATGAATTCGTTTTTTACGCACGAGTGCTTATACCCTGATTTATCCTCGGTCAGATGAACAGATAGGACGGTCTCCGAGCAGAGCCGTGGTCGATCCCCGAATACCGGTGTCCTCGGCTCCGCTCGGACACCGGGTTTTGAAAACTCATTCCTTTGGTCAGTCTCCGGTCTCCGAGCCGGTCCCCGAGCGTGTTTGAGGCTGGTCCCCGAGCGTAGTCGAGGGGAGTGGAATCCGATCCAATCCCCGATACCATTCCCCGAGCGAAGTCGAGGGGGAAGCCGTGACTGGTCTCCTCTTCCGACCAGTCGGAACGGAGACCGGAGTGACAACCCGAGTTGGTACCTGATACCGGCCCCCGAGCTGGTCCCCGAGCGAAGTCGAGGGGGAGGGCATTACAAAACAAAAACGGCAACCTTTTTAACAAAGATTGCCGCCAAATAATAATTACTCTCTCCTGCATATTTCGATTCACCGAATTATGACCATTGCCGGATCTCCGTTAAACCCTCAAATCAAAATCCGGTTAATCTCCTTTATGCGTGATTATTTGATGAGAGTAAGTTTCTTCACATCACGGAAGCTGCCTGCATTCAGTTCATAGAAATACACACCTCCGCTTAAATCCTTTGCGTCAAACTTTACGGAATGAGAGCCTGCTTCGCGGAATCCTTCTGCCAGTACCGCAATTGTATTACCGAGCAGATCATATACTCTAAGCGAAACTTCACCGCTCTCCGGCAAGGTAAATCCGATCCTTGTTGACGGGTTGAACGGGTTGGGGTAATTCTGCCGCAGTATATATACTGAGGGAGATGCTTCTGCATCTTCAGTGCTGGTCAGACCTTCCGTATATAAAGCTCCGATCCAGATATCGGCGTTCAGGCGCCAGCTGAAGTCACTGTCCTGATTAAACCGCTGATAGGTGCCATCGGAGAATTTCTCCCATGCGCGGTTCTGGTATTCTCCCTCCCCCTGCACGTCTGTTGCAAGAGCGAAGGTATCATTTACCGCAACATCCCACTCAAGCCCGATGTAAAAATGCACCGGAACAAAAGGACCGCCCGGCATCGGCAGCGGATTAGGAAGCATGAAGGAAAGTCCGTTTGTAGTATCAAACTGATCAAGCGTAGTGGTGATTGAGGCGAGCAAAGTGCCGGGAGAGCTGTCCGCGGCCATTTCCCTGAATACAATATAAATAGTATCAGGAGTATCTACAATCTGTTTAAAACCCATGTGGATAACCGTCCCGCGGATGAGTGCTTCAGCATATACATCAATGCGCTGATATTTGCCGATATCAAGGTAAGCATTGGTGCCAGCTATATAACCTGCTCCGTATGGATTCGGAAGCACGGCGCGGGTGTCACCATAGAAAAAAGTATCAACCGTCTGCGGCTTAACTGATACGGCTGCCAAAAGAAAAAAAACGAGTACGTAACGTTTCATCTGCCCTCTGAAATATTTGATAGTTAAATAATTTGAACACGAAGGAATGTACCGTCTGACCGGTACCCTTATATGCAAGATAACAAAAAGGAAATAAACATCACTCCCTTATGCGGGGCTGTTGGCTGAGAGAAATGTGCCTGGTTTTAATATATATTAAGTTTTGAAAAATACGGAAGTTAAATAAATTCCTTTGCTGTAAGTTCTTTTTCGATTTCCCCTCGACTACCCCTCGACTCCGCTCGGGGACCGGATCGGGGAACAGCTCGGGGACCGGATCGGGGAACAGCTCGGGGACCGACTCTTTTGTGGTCTCCGAGCGGAGTCGAGGAGACCATCTCGGGAACCAGTTCTACTCCGGTCTCCGCTCCGACTTGTCGGAGGGGGGAACTATTACTTCTCACCTCGGCTACCCCTCGACTACGCTCGGGGACCGACTCTTTTGTGGCCTCCGAGCGGAGTCGAGGAGACCGTTGTAACTATTGCTCTTTCTCCTTACCGTCATCACCATTTTTATAATACCGATAATGTGTCTTGTTATGACACTCAGAAAGCTTTTTTACTGATTCGATATCCGAATTCATCAGCGCTTCTTTCTTTTTCTGTGACCAGCGCTGAACCTGTTTTTCCCTTACGAAAGCTTCGTCTATCCGTTCATACTCTTCATAATATACAAGTTCTACCGGCAGGTTTTTTCTGGTGTAATTCGCGCCTTCACCCTGCTGATGCTGAAGTAATCTCAGCTCCAAATCGGTTGTGCTTCCGGTGTAATACGTTCCGTCTGCACACCGGAGTATATACATATATCCCTTGGGCATATAGCTCTCTTTTTTATCTGAAACTTAATTATCGGCAGTTAATTTTCACAGTAGAAAATATCACACCCCCTCGACTACGCTCGGGGTCCGGCTCGGGGACCGAATCTACTCCGGTCTCCGTGCGGAGTCGAGGAGACCTAATCAAACAGCTTTTTGCTTATTTTTTCCGTTGAATCCAGATACAATGGCAGTGCGGCCGAGCCGTACCATTTGTATAACTCTACATCAAATATCTTTTCCTTAACCGTAAGATCTCCCTGCAGAAGCTGATGCACCTCATCAAAATCTGTGGTGTTCATAATGAAAATTCCCCTGTAGGTATTATCATTTTTTCCAAGAGGGCCCGCCACCACAAGTTTACCCATTTTGGTCATCTCCCGCATATTGCTGAAATGACTCTTAAAGCAGCTGTCAGTGAATGCTTTGTCCGTATTGGTATTTGTACCTGTTTTAAGAATCACGAGAGTGTATCCCTTCATTCCGATGTCATCAGCCCCGAGCTTTTTAGCCAGGGTGGAATCGTAGTCTGGATTTGGCCTCTGAGCACTCAGCGGCACAATGATGCAAAGAGCAAACAGCAAAGAAAAAAGTGACTTCATATGATAGCTTCCGGTGATGTTGATAAAATATGATGCGAATATAGTGGATAGTATCATATTATGATTTTATGTGACAGAATTCAGTGATTATTTGTTGAGTATCAGCGGTCGCTTCCCCTCGGCTACCCCTCCTCCGACACGTCGGAGCGGGGAGCAGCTCGGGGGCTGGCTTCTACTCTGGTCTCCGAGCGGAGTCGAGGAGACCAGTTCGGGGATCAGCTCTTCTGTAATACGGACTCCCCCTCGGCTACCCCTCCCCCTCGACTACGCTCGGGGACCAACTCCAGTGCGCTCCGGTCTCCGAGCGGAGTCGAGGAGACCAGTTCTGGGACCAGCTCTTCTGTAATCCGGACTACCCCTCGACTACGCTCGGGGACCAACTCCAGTGCGCTCCGGTCTCCGAGCGGAGTCGAGGAGACCATTTCGGGGACCAGCTCTTCTGCAATCCGGACTACCCCTCGACTTCGCTCGGGGACCAACTCCAGTGCGCTCCGGTCTCCGCTCCAACACGCCAGAGAAGAACTCCGTTTCACGTGAAACATTCCCTGCACCACGCAGGACATTTCGCCCGGTTGAATTCCGGACAAAATAAGGTTATTTTTGCACTGCATTTTTTAATTGATTTTACCCGTTTCACGTGAAACGAGATACGAGGATTTTTGCTTAGTTTCGATGTTATAGTTATTGGCGGCGGACATGCCGGGATTGAAGCAGCGGTTTCAGTTGCCAGGATGGGGGTCTCCGTTGCTTTAGTTACGATGGAAAAAAACGGAATTGGTCGGATGTCATGCAATCCGGCGATAGGAGGTACCGCAAAGGGTCATCTGGTGAGGGAAATTGATGCTCTCGGAGGAGTGATGGGGCAGATCGCAGACCGCTCAGGTATTCAGTTCCGTACCCTAAACCGCTCTAAGGGCCCCGCTGTCTGGTCTCCCCGCTCTCAGAACGACAGAACTCTCTACTCACTCGAGGCCCTGAAAATCGTTGAAAACGAACCAAACCTCACTATCCTCCAGGAAAACATCACAGCAATAAATCAGGAAAATGGTATTGTAACAGGAGTAAACTCAATCGAGGGAAAATTCTTTCCGGCAAAAGCAGTGATTCTTTGTTCGGGTACTTTTCTGAACGGCTTGATGCACACAGGCCTGAAAGCTGTATCGGGCGGAAGATTCGGTGAACAGCCGGCAACAGGTATTACGGAATCTCTCGTCCGGATGGGGTTTGAAACCGGGCGTCTCAAAACCGGAACTCCTCCCCGCCTGGATAAGAAAAGCATCAACTGGGAAATCCTTGAGATACATCCGGGTGATGATATTCCCCTCCCTTTTTCTTTCAGAACCCCGCGGAATGAATTTCCCTATCTTCCTCAGCTTCCCTGTCATCTGACTTACACCAGCCAGGAAGTGCATAAGATTCTTGAGACCGGATTTAAGGAGTCCCCAATGTTCACCGGACTGATTAAAGGCGCGGGACCCAGATACTGTCCGTCTATTGAGGATAAGATTGTAAGATTTTCCGACAAGGAACGGCATCAGCTTTTCCTAGAGCCGGAAGGGCTGGATACCGATCTGATATACTTGAACGGGTTTTCAACTTCTCTGCCTGCTGAGGTCCAGCTAAAAGCTATCCACATGATACGGGGACTTGAGGAAGCAGTTATGATCCGCCCCGGATATGCAGTTGAGTATGACTTCTTTCCCCCGCATCAGGTGGATCTTACCCTTGAGACAAAAAAGATTTCCGGACTCTACTTCGCCGGACAAATTAACGGAACCTCAGGATATGAAGAAGCTGCTGCCCAGGGACTTGTAGCGGGCATTAACGCGGCAGCAAAGATAACCGGCAAACCAGAGATGGTTCTGAAACGCAGTGAGGCATATATCGGTGTGCTGATTGATGATTTGGTGAATAAATCCACCGATGAGCCCTACCGGATGTTCACCTCCCGCGCTGAACACCGGCTTTTGCTGAGAGCTGATAATGCTGAGTTCAGACTTTCTACTTACGGCCACCGTTATGGACTCATCACCGATGACGAGCTCAGGTACTTTGAAGAGCAAAAGGAAATCATCCGCAAAGGTATCAGTTTTTATAACTCGGTGCGGCTCACCCCCCCCCAGATTAATCCGCTTTTGGAGAAGAAAGAACTAGGACTTCTGGACAACTCCGAAACCGTAGCCAAACTGACCAAGCGCCCGGAACTCACTCTGGCTGAGATTGCTGAACACGCTAAGGATTATCTGAACGGAGAGCATCAGGACTACACCGACCCTGCGATTCAGATGCAAATAGAAATTGAGATAAAATATGAGGGCTATATCAAGCGGCAGGGAGAACATGTTGAGAAGCTTGACAAGTACGAGGATATGAGAATTCCTTCAGATTTTGAATATTCAGGACTTAAGAATCTGTCTCTTGAGGCGAGGGACCGGCTGAACAAATTCAGACCGAGATCCGTCGGGCAGGCATCGCGAATATCGGGCTTAACCCCTTCCGATATATCCGTTTTATTGGTATATTTGAAAAAGTAATTTCATTTTTTTTGATTATCGTGGCATGATACAGCACCATACACAGGAATCCTACCTTAAAGAACTTACTTCCTTCTACTGGGAGAACGGGCAGAATCCCGACAGCACGCTGCTGGAGCGGCTTGCATTTTTTGCAGAGCTGGTTGTGGAGAAGAACGAAGCGGTCAATCTTATTTCCCGCAAGGATGTTGAATCCATCATCGAAAACCATGTATTTATCTCTTCGTATATATCCAAGTTTATTCCTGAAAAATGTTCAAATTTTCTTGATCTTGGCACCGGCGGCGGATTCCCCGGAATTCCTCTGGCTATTATGAATCCGATGCTCAAGGGTGTACTGGTTGATTCCATTGCCAAAAAAACGAATGCTGTTGCGGAGTTCATCGAAAAGCTCCGTCTGAAGAATGTCACCGTTGAAAACGCCCGCGTTGAATCACCTGAATTTATTGAGAAATACCGCGGCAAGTTTGACCTGATTGTCAGCCGTGCGACCGTACCCCTGATCATGCTGGTAAAATATGCACTCCCCCTCTTTGAAAAGAAAGCATATATCATGGCCATCAAAGGCGGCGATCTGACCAATGAATTTACCACCGCTCAGGTGAAATACTCAACCCATATTAAGAAGATCACCACCTACGAGCTGCATTATAAGCCGACGAATATCAAGAATATTAAAGAGAAAAAACTGATAGTTGTGGAGCTGGTTAAATAGTTAAAAGGTAAAAGTGAACAGTTAAAAGTTGAAAAAGAACTGGACTAGATGTGGCTGGTATTGTTGGGGAAAAAAGCTACAAATTTGCCATCAGGATTTATAAACTATTTAAATATTTAACTGAAAAGAAGAAAGAATTCGTTCTTTCAAAACAGATTCTCCGTTCGGGAACATCTATCGGGGCTAATGTTGAAGAAGCTCTGGGAGGACAAAGCAAAAAGGATTTCATTTCCAAACTCTCCATCACCTATAATGAATCAAGGGAAACATCTTATTGGCTTCGGTTACTGAAAGATACTGATAACATTACATTAAAAGAATACAGCTCTATAGACAGTGACCTGAAGGAAATTCAAAAAATGTTAACCGCCATACTTAAAACCTCAAAAGCAAAAAACTCTAATTAAAAGCAACTTTTCACTTTTAATTTTTAACTTTTAACTGAAATAATGTTGCCAAGATTTCACCTCTTCGAATTCGAAGACCTCCCCTGGTTCCCGAAGATTCTGCGGAACTACATGACTGATTTCCTCTCACAGGCGGCACGGATGACAAAGCTTTTCGATGACAGTTATGATGTGCTCGCCGGTGTTATCAGAACCTCAGGCGTAACAACCGTACTTGATCTTGCCTCAGGAGGCGGGGGCGGACTTCCCCCGGTGGCTGCACGGCTGAAAAGGGAGTTTCCCAATCTGAAGGTTTATCTCACCGATCTTTACCCCAACAGCAGCGCTAATGAAAAAACGGTTTCGCAATACCCTGATATATATTCAGCTGTGACAACACCCGTTGATGCAATGAACGTCCCGGAAGATCTTACCGGTATCAGAACCATGTTTCTTTCGTTTCATCACTTCCGGTATGAGGATGCAAAAAAGATTCTGCAGGATGCTGTTGACCGTAAACAACCAATCGCAATTTTTGAAGCGCAGCAGCGGACTCTGTTTCATCTGCTGCCGATGATACTTTCTCCGCTCAGCACACTTCTGGTAACACCTTTTATCAGGCCGTTCCGCGCGGGGCGTTTGTTTTTTACTTATATCCTCCCTGTTCTTCTTGTAACCATTATGTGGGATGGCATTGTATCAGTATTTAGAACCTACACAATTAAAGAAATGGAACAGATGATATCTGAAACGGACGGATCTGAAAACTTTCTCTGGCAGACAGGGGTAACACGGCCCGGTCCACGGGGGATTATGTATCTGACAGGAGTACCTAAGGAGAATTTATACTAATCAAATATTTTTACTTATTTTTGTTTTGAAAAATACCGGAAGGGAAATCCGGTTATAATCCATAAGCTCGTTCACTTATAAAGGATAATTATGAAAACAATTGGCGTTGTTCTTCTCCTTTCTTTCTTTTCTTTTGCCCAGCATAACTGGCAGTGGCTGAATCCTCTTCCTCAGGGGAATTCACTTACAGGTTCCCATTTTTTTAACAGTACAACCGGCTTTATGACAGGGCTGGGAGGCACAATCCTGAAAACCACCAATGGCGGGGAGTCGTGGGTCAGGAAAGAGTCCGGCACTCTGGCGTTTCTTTACTCAATTCACTTCATTAACGAATCGGTAGGGTGGGCAGCCGGTGACAGTGCTAAAATCCTGAAAACCACCGACGGCGGTGAAACCTGGAGTATTAAACCGGTAACAGCTACAGGGTACTTTATTGCAATTCAGTTTGTAAACGCAGATACCGGCTGGGTTACCGGTTCTTCCGGAAAACTTTTCAAAAGCACGGACGGCGGTGAAAGCTGGGTTTCACAAAGTCTTGCCTCAAGCAACATCCCCAGTGATATTCATTTCCTGAACGGACAGGTCGGATATATCGCCGGTTCTGTTCTGGGAGGTGGAACCCTGCTCAGTAAAACCACGGACGGAGGAGCAACCTGGACTTCAATCTCCGCGGGGACAACCGGCTCTATATATACTCTCCATTTCTTTAATGAACTGGAAGGATTTGCCGGGGGGGCTTCAGGCCGGGTATATAAAACTACAAATGGGGGCGCTGCATGGACCCTGCAGACAACACCGGTCAGTATTGATCTTGAAGATATTTCATTCTTTAATGACCAGATCGGCATTGCAGTCGGCTACGCGCTTACCGGTGACGGATTTATTATGACCACCATCAACGGAGGCGGCACCTGGACTCTCCGCACAAGAACTCCGGATATCGCACCCAGGACTGCCAGTTATGTAACGATGAATGTAATTTTTGTCGGCGGTAATGAGGGGCTGATATTACGCTCCGGTGTAAGCGGTGCCGCATGGACCTATCAGAGCAGCGGTTTTACCAATTTATTATATACCATCCGGAAAACCGGTGAGAATACCCTGGTGACAACCGGAACACGCGGTCTTATCGCAAAAACCACAGATGGCGGCGGATCATGGGTAACTAAAACAAGCGGGGTGAATAAAGACCTTAAAGCACTTTGGTTCCTTGATCAGCAGAATGGTTATGCCGCCGGTGACTCAGGTACTTTTATAAAAACTACAAACGGAGGAGAAAGCTGGACTTCGCAACCAATCGGCGTTACTGCACATCTGAACAGTTTCTTTTTCCTTAACACTTCAACAGGATGGCTTGCAGGCAACAGCGGAAATCTTCTTAAAACTACCGATGGCGGTGCGACCTGGACTCCGCAGTCAACCGGCCTGACAACAAATATATTCGGTGTTTATTTTTCTGACAGCAATAACGGATGGATAACGGGCGCAAGCGGCAATCTGAGAAAAACCACTGACGGCGGTGCAACCTGGTCAGCTATTACAACCAGCGTTACCGATGAATTCAGATATGTTTATTTCTCAGGAAATAAAGGATGGCTCTTTGGAGGAGGATTAACCACCTGGAGAATCTATCACACAACCGACGGCGGCACAACCTGGGCAAATCAGGCAAATGGAAGCGGTCTGCGTTTATATAACGGTATCTTCTTTGATGAAAACAACGCTTATGCGGTTGGCGGAGCAGGCAAGTTCTATAAAACAACCAACGGCGGCGCTGAGTGGAAAAGGATGTATCTGCCTACAGCTAATTCATTCTATGGTCTGGCACTTTCCCCCGGAGATGACGGCTGGGTGGCCGGTGCTGCGGGTTCTATATTCCGTGTAACCCCGGTCGTTGTACCGGTTGAGCTTGCTTCTATGAGTGCATCAGTAAACGGAATTACCGCTGAACTGAGATGGGTAACCGCAACAGAAACCAACAATGCAGGATTTGATATTGAACGCGCGGATGCAAAACTCGGTGCCTGGTCACCGGCCGGCAGTCTGCCGGGCAGCGGAAACTCTGCCGTACCCCGCAATTATATATATACTGACAGAAACCTGAATGCCGGATCGTATATATACCGGCTGCGCCAGAGGGATTTTGACGGAAGCAGCAGGATTTTTTATTTTACAGAAACGGTAACGATCGGCGGACCGGATGAGTTTAGTCTGAAGCAGAACTACCCAAACCCGGTTAATGGTGAAACCCGTATTCTTTTTACCGTTCCCGCTCAGGGTGCTTCAGGTGAGGTTCCTGTATCGCTCCGGCTTTATAACATCCTCGGTCAGGAAGTGCTCACGCTCGTAAGCGGAAATCTTACACCTGGAGAGCACCATGCTTCATTTGATGTCACGCAACTGGAAAGCGGTACTTACTTCTATACGCTGAGTTCAGGCGGTTACAGCATGACCAGAAAAATGGTTATCCTGAAATAAAAATCAACCGGTCGTGTGGTATTGGCAGTCAGATATTTCCCTAATTTGAGATACTGATTTTTATGCTTTATCACTTTGTGGTTTAAAAAACTAGAATATCCCGGATATGACACCGCCATCCTGAGGCATAATTTTCTTATGCACTTCTGGGACGGTGTCATATTCATGTTCGCAATGAGTTTTGTGGCGGTGCAGACGGTGTTTCCTGTTCTGATTACTGAACTCGGAGGTACTGCTGTTGCTGTGGGACTCATCCCCGTTTTATGGAATCTGGGGTTAAACCTGCCCCAGATTCTGCTTATCCGCCGGCGCGAAGAGCACACCAACATCAAACCTGTTTTCCTCAGATATGCACTCTATCACCGGATACTTTTTCTGGTAATGGGGCTTTTCCTGCTTTTTGTGGTTGAACATCTCCCCCGTGAAGTGAAAATTGGTTCGGTATTATTTGTGATACTGCTGATGGCTCTTTCCGGGGCTTTTGCTGTGCCGAACTGGTATCAACTGCTTTCAAAAACCACTCCGGTAACCCTCCGGGGGCGTTTGCTTGCTCTCAGGCAGCTCTTTGGTGCTCTTCTTGGTGTAGGAGGCGGCTCGGCGGTTACTTTCGTTCTGGCATCTGTTGCTTTTCCGTATGATTTTTCCATTCTTTTTCTGACCGCGTTTTTCTTTATGATTGTGTCGTTCGGATATATAAAGAGCATTGTTGAGGTCTCGCAGGAAAGCGGATCAGCACATGAAGAGGAACACCGCCATGCCGGCTCAAGGGATTATATGAGAAAACTGCTCAAGAAGAACAAGAATTTCCGCTGGTACCTGGTCGCTGATTTCATGATGCTTGCCTCGGCGAGTGCTGCTTCATTTTATTCTGTGTACGGCCTGCAGAAGTTTTCACTCCAGTCTTCCTATACCGGTATATATACCATCGTTCTGATGGCGAGTATGAGCGCGGGGAATGTGCTCTTCGGGCTGCTTGCCGACCGGAAGGGGCATCTGGTCAATCTGCGGCTTCTGAATGTTGCGTATGCTGCTGCTTCCTTGATGGCTGTTGCGGCATTTAGTCCGGAGCTTTACGGAGTGGTGTTCTTTTTTATGGGGATAGCATTAACCATACACGGCATCAGCCGGCTTTCTATAGTGGCGGAAATGACCACGGAGCGGGAGCGAAGGGATTATCTTGTTTTGCTCAACTCAATGACTGCACCGGCTTTTCTGACCGGGTTGGCCGCGGGGTATATTGTTGAATCGTTCGGATATCCTGTTTATTTTGTAATGAGTGCTGTTCTTGCGGCTGGATCGTTTTTGGTGCTTATGTTTAAGGTGAAAGATCCGCGGGAAAATAATTAGCAGTTAGAAATTCGTAATTAGTAATGGGGTGCATTATAAAACTTACCGCATTTAAGCGAGCTCTGGGGACAATGGCGACAGCGGTGGAAAGTGAGTTTATAACTTTGCGCGACTCTGCGGGATACTCTGCGTTTAGTTATTCTTGATTCTGATTATAATTTCCCGCTTCTGTAAAGCACCTCATATTTATCAAGGATATTCTTCCTGAAACTTTCTGGTATTCTTACCCAGTCGCGTATTTCCACCAGTATTGGAATATTGCTTTCAGTTAAATTTTCTCTCAACTGATCCATAACCTCATAGGGAACCGGCTGAGAATCATTCCTTTTAATTACCAGATCAAGATCGCTCCCTTCGTGAGCAGTTCCGTTAACGCGGCTGCCGTAAGCCCAGACTTCAAAATCTCCTGTAATCTCTTTAAAGATTGATTCAAGAGTCTGTTTATCTTTTTCACGAAGCAGCATTATTCTGTTTTATACGTATTTTTTCTAGGTCCAAGAAATTTGTCCCCATTAAAGTGGATTAAGTGGTCGGGAATATCCATAATCCAAACCTCGGTTTCCCAGGCAATATTCATGGAATGTTTCCTGAATTCTTCCATAGAGGGAAAAGCGGTAATATAAATTTTCCCTGACTTATTTTCTATTAAAAGTTCCTCTAGTTCAACTATTCGCTTAGGGGAAACAGGTCCGTGGGAAGTAACCGCTTCAATCAGATAGAGCCAATCTTGTTTTTCGCTGTAAATTATTATGTCAGGTAATTTACTGTGTTTGTCTATCGGTATTTTTAGTTTAGTTAAAAATGACTTGTCTAAATATAGATCTTTGTTTGCTGTATCACCAAGATAAAGTACTTTCCCTCCTTTTGCAAATCTGGAAGCAAAAAAGTGGATAACGGCAGCTTGAACTTCATTGTGCTTACCTGGAGATAATTTTAATTTTTTGCCATTGCTCAGAGTTACAGGTATTAACGATAATTCTCTGCGACTTGAATATCTACTTTTTAATTTGCCTGATTGTTTAACAAACTCGGTGATGTTCTGTTTCCAGAGAGGCGTCCCAAAACTCTTTATCGCCCTTAATGCTGCCTCACTAATGGCATAATGAGCCTTCGGGCTGTTTACTGCAAGGCCAGGATTGTCCGGGTTGTAATCAGCAATTTTCGCCTGCACGAACTGATGCATAACCTGCCTTCTGAACGTTTCGCGTGTGTTTGGGGCATAGTTTCTACCATACACTTCAGAAACAAAAGCCATTATTCCTTTTGTAATTTTCAGACTGCTTCGTGTAGCGGTATTCCACTTAGATTTAGGTTTTATTCGGCACAAAGCTAACAAAGTAAGTGCTGAAATTTCATTCTGCTGTTCCTCAGGCAGGCCTAATTCTCTCAAAATTTGTTTTGCTTCGTCAATTTTTTTCATGCAGGGGCTTCTTGATATTCGGTAAATCTACTTACGGTATTGTTAATATTTGCTTCTGAAAAATCTTTTGAAAGAATAAGAGAATCACCAAGTTCTCTAATGTCCTCAAGAGGAGGAAACGGAATTTCTCTAAGTTCTGTTGCGCTTACGTTTACATTACCATTGAACATTCTGAAATATTGGTCAAAAAGCTTGCTGTTTAAAAGGGCACAAATTCCTATAATTTCAGATTTTTCAAAATACCCAATCTTCTTGTAGATATAGTTAACCTTGTTTTCAATTCCAATAAATTCTGTGTCAAGATTATCGCTAAAGTGAGGTGCGGCAATTAATCTATTCTTGTCATCTTTTGCACTGAATCTTCTCAGAAATATATAATTCTTGTTTGGTACTAGTAAAGATTTTGACTGATTTTCAACTCGTATAAATTGACCCCGTTCAGGTTTATGATCTGGCCACAATACTTCCATTTTTTTTATATTATGAAGCCATAAAAGAGGTGCTAGCAAAGTTTTACCATTTTCATAAACCTCGTGAATATATTTCCATGCGCGGAAAGCAACAACCGGACCTGTTGAAATTCCAATATTATATTTAGTAAGTGTTCCGTTCCATCTCTTGAATATCTTCAATATTGCTTCGTCATTATCAGTAGTTGGCAGATAAAGAATTTTGTCGTCCGATTTTAAATTTAGTATTTCCTCACGGTCAAACGTTTTAACAAAAGGTTCCCGGATATCGTTTATACCAACAGATGATCTGATTTCAACCTTTAATTTATTTTTTGGTTCGGCTTTTATGCCTTGAATTATAACGGTTTCCTGTAAGACTTTATCTCTGTTAAAGGTTTCTTTGCGCGAAACAAAAAGATGTACTTTCTCAATAGAAATAAGATTAAAGAAATATTTTCTGAATAATTTAAAATATCCTCCGGAAGCATAACTTCGTGGAGTAATTAGAACCAACTGACCGCCTTCTTTTAGCATTTTAGCTGAAAGGGCCATAAACATTGCATATATATTAGGGTGACCGCTGACGATAACTTTTGATGCAATAGCTCTTTTATCGTTAATAGGAAGTTTGAAATAAGGTGGATTAGAAATTACAATATCAAACCAATCAGTATGTTCTGTGAATAGTTCATCGCTCGTACTGAAATAGTGTGCATTATCCAGAATAAAATCACTCGTTTTTGTGAAAAAAGAAAACTCAATATTTAAATCAGAGAGCCAGTTAGTTAAATACTCAATTGTTTTTCTTAAATAAGGGAGAATTTCAGTATCTGTCTCATATACAGTTAGAGAAATTTGTTTTAATGACTTATTAGTGTAAACTAAATTTTCTATTAATGCACAAGACAATATTCCAGTGCCACAACCTGGATCAAGAATTGAACAAGTTTCCTTATTATAAGATATCAGCCGTCCCATTAATTCTGCTATCTCAATAGGAGTAAAAAACTGACCGTGAGCTTTCTTATGCTGCTGATTCACAGTTTTTGAGTATTCAATACCCATTATGTCTGCAAAACTTGTTGGTGACTGTAAAAGTATCATTATGGATTTAGGCAAAACTATATTTTCTGCAAAAATAGAGATTTTTTTTCAGTGTTTTTCAATTATTGTATCTTTTCTCTATCTCTTTTTATCCCTCATCTACCTCGTTTAGAATTCTTATTTTGAGGCTTTCTTTACGATTTTTAACGGATTTTTCCCCTTGATGCCAGTGTACCGCTGTGTTTTGTTTTTTTTGATGTTTGTCTTCTGCTCTTCTGCGCTCATATCCCAACCGGCACCTGGTTTTAAAAGTCCTGTGCAGCTTCTGGAGGAGCTTAAGCAGGTGAGCCGGACTGGCAGAGTGCTTTATGTGGCAGCTCATCCGGATGATGAAAATACTGCAGTCCTTGCCTACTGCGCCAATAAACTTGGTTTTGAAACAGCTTACCTCTCCCTTACCCGGGGTGACGGGGGGCAGAATATCATCGGGGATGAGCAGGGTATTGATCTGGGTATCATCCGTACTCAGGAGCTGCTGGCCGCCCGCCGCACCGATGGCGCCCGGCAGTTCTTCACCCGGGCGTATGACTTCGGTTACTCGAAATCACCCGCTGAGACTTTCACCCTCTGGAATAAAGACTCCGTTCTTTCTGATGTGGTTTTTGTTATCCGTCATTTCAGGCCTGATGTTATCATCACCCGTTTCCCTTCCACGGGCGAGGGGGGGCACGGTCATCATACTGCATCTGCCCTGCTTGCTGAAGAAGCTTTCCGTCTGGCAGGAAGGAGTGATATATATCCCGAGCAGCTACAATTTGCTGCCCCCTGGCAGCCAAAGCGCCTGCTCTGGAACGGCTGGGGTCCGGTTTTTAAGAGCAGAGGGATCAATCCCGATACACTCTCAACAATTGATATCGGAGAGTTTTACACACCGGCGGGAATGTCATTCAACGAAATTGCCGCCATCAGCCGGACTATGCACAAGAGCCAGGGTTTCGGTTCCTCTCCGCAGCGTGGAGAACAGATTCAGCACTTCCTGCATCTGGATGGTGAATACACAAAGCAGGATATCTTCAGCGGTATCAACAGCGGATGGAGCAGATATGGATTTTCTGAAGAGATAGATAATCTGTTTGCAAAAGCAATCCGGGAGTATGACTATACTGCTCCTGAAAAATCTCTCCCCCTGCTGGCTGAGATATATAATAGAGTACTTTCTCAGAAAAATTCGGAAGCAGCGTCAGATAAAATTTCAGAACTCCGGAATCTTATCATTGCAATGAGCGGAGTCTGGATTGAGTCCGTTTCATCCAAAGACCGTTATACAAGGGGTGATACGGTTTCAGTAAAAACAACAGTTATTAACCGGAAAGGGATACCGTTTCAGATTCTTTCCGTTAATGATATTCCGGTCAATAAAACTGCCGGCAGCAACAAACCGGAGGTTACTGAACACAAACTGATTGTTCCGCAGAATGCACGCCTTTCAAATCCGTTCTGGACTGATGAGCCGATGCAGGGTAATCTCTTTACTATTTCTAATCAGAAGAAACGGATACTGCCGGAAACTGATAACTATCTCTTTTCTCAGATTACCGTTGATCTGGCCGGAACTATATTCACTGCGGATATCCCTATCTTCTACCGGAAGAATGATCCGGTTGAAGGAGAGACCTGGCGCGCTCCGGCTGTGCTTCCGGTTGTATCACTGATTCCTGAAGAAGAATTATATATAGCTAATAATACTGAAGAGAAAGAGATTCGTGTAACACTCCGGGCTAACAAGTCTTCCTTATCCGGCAGACTCACTCTCCGGCTGCCTGAAGGTTGGTTATCAACACCTGTTGATTACTCTGTGGATAATCTTATAGAAGGGGAAGAACGGATTTTTACCTTTACTGTAAGGCAGAATAAGGGTAACTCTTCCGGCTCAGTGGGATTCTTATTTACCTCTGGTGATATTACAGCAGACAGATCATACTACGAAATTAATTACCCTCACATACCGCTGCAGATTGTTCAGCCCCCAGCAGAAACAAAGATTCTGTTTACCGGAATTACCCGGCAGAAACAGCAGATCGGATATATTGAGGGTGCCGGAGACAAAGTTGCTGAGGTGCTGGAGTCAGCAGGATATCAGGTAACTTCCCTTCAGGAAAAAGATATAACTCCGGATCAGCTTTTGTCTTACGAGAGCATCGTAACCGGAGTCAGGTTTTTTAATACCAGGAAGAACGCAGCGCATCTTCTGGAAACTCTGCTTGCTTATGTAAAGCAGGGGGGAACGCTGGTTGTGCAGTATAACACCTCGGGTGAACTGAAACTGCCGTATCCCGGACCGTTTCCCTTTAAGATCTCCCGTGACCGGGTGACCGATGAGAATGCTCCGGTAACGGTGACGGATAAAACCAGTCCACTGCTGAGCTATCCTGATACCATAACCTCTGAAGACTTCACCGGCTGGGTGCAGGAGCGGGGGCTCTACTTCCCGTCAGAACTCTCAGCAGAATATAAGACCGTACTGAGCATGAGTGATAAAGGCGAGACCGCTAAGGAAACTTCCCTGATCTGGACCCGCTACGGAAAAGGAATATTCATCTACACGGGACTCTCCTTCTTCCGTCAGCTGCCGGCTGGAGTTCCCGGTGCTCTGCGGCTCTTTGTGAACCTGATAGAGCAGAAGTAAGGTACAGGATAACCAGAAAAATGAGAAATCCACAGTTTAATAATCAACAACTAATCATTTATAAATATATTATACTTAATAATAATACTGTTGATATGTGGAAAACCCCGTAAACCCATACAGCATAATGACTTATAGCCCTGCAGCATCTGGAGAGCGCCTTGATAACTTCTGGATTATACAGCAGTTGTTAACAACACTGTATAACTCACAACTTATTAACATGATACAAAGAAGTTATCAACAAGCTTTCCACATGGTTGATAACTGCGGAATCATTGAATGACACCCGAAATGATCGAACGGCTGCTGATGCAGGGGGAGATGAAAAGCCAGGCGGTGACCGATGAGGTCTGCCGGATACTTGCACTGCATCCGGAGTATTTTGATACAGTCTTCGATCTGATGTTCAGCGATGAGGATGAAACACGGATGCGTGCCGCCACGGTGGTCCTTAAAACCGGAAGAAAACAAAAGCTACTGCTCCGGGAGAGGAAAAGCAGGATACTGGATGAACTGCTGCTGCTTGACCATCTTCAGGTGAACTGGATGACCGCACGGATGATGGCGGACCTGATATATACCGCTGAGGAAGCAGCCAGGGCGTTCAGGCGTCTGAAAGGGTTTATAAAAACACCTAAAATAGCACTCCGGGCCGGATGTATGGAAGCGATGACAACCATTGCTCTTCAGCATCAAAGGTATAAGAAAGAAACAGTAAAAGCGATTAACGAAGTACTTAAAACCGGATCAGCCGGTGAAATTAATGTAGGAAAAAGAATGCTGGCACAGCTTGAGAAAAAAGATGCAAAGCCGGTTACAAGAAATAAGAAGAAGCAATGATACTCAATCAACACGATAACCTCGCCCTGCCGGAATCAATAGACGCAGTCGAACTGATACTGGTGAATGTCCCCTTCAAAAAACCATTCTCAACAAGCAATTATACATGGACGGGCAAAGAAGCACTACTGGTTAAAATAACCTCCGGTGAACTGACCGGATGGGGTGAATGTGTTGCCGACCCTGACCCCTTTTATAGTCCGGAAACGGTTACCTCAAGCCGGTTTATCATAAAGGAATTCATCCTTCCGGAGCTGAAGAATATAAAGACATTCGGCCAGTTGTATGATTATTTCGGAAAAGTCCGGGGCAACCGGATGGCAAAAGCCGCGGTTGAAAATGCCTTGCTTGATCTCGCAGCAAAGCAGAAGGGACTTCCATTATATACATATCTCGGTTATAAGCCGGTTAAGATAAAATCAGGCATTAGCATCGGTATTAAAGAGAAAACTTACGATGTGCTGTATGAAGTTGATGAAGCCGTAGAAAAGAACTATCACCGGGTGAAAGTGAAAATAACTAAAGGAAAAGACCTCTCCGTAATCCGTGATATAAGGAAGCATTATCTGATACTCCCTCTCATGGCGGATGCAAACGGTGCCTATCTGCAGTCAGAGTGGGAACACCTGCAGAAACTTGACCGCTTTAACCTGATGATGATCGAGCAGCCGCTGGGGTACGATGATATATACGAGCACTCGATATTACAGACCCGTATTACCACCGACCTGTGTCTGGATGAGTCAATCCACTCCATAGCGGATGCCCGCACCGCAATAGCGTTAAACGCATGCCGTGTCATAAACATCAAACAGGGGCGTGTTGGAGGGATGCTCGAGGCGCTTGCCATAGCTGAATATGCACAGCATCACCGTGTGCCGGTCTGGAGCGGCGGAATGGATGAAACGGGAATCGGACGGGCGTTTAATCTCCATCTGCAGACACATCCCGGATTCACTCTCCCCGGCGACACCTCCGAAACCAGCCGCTATTTTAACGAGGATATTATCAATGAGCCGGTGGTGCTTGATGCGGAAGGATATATATCGCTGCCGGATGGAAATGGGGCGGGGGTGTCAATAAATAATGATAGCATGGGTAAGTTTACGGTTGCAAAAGAATTAGTATATTAATAAGAATAACCTCACCCCCAGCCCCTCTCCTTGGAAAGGAGAGGGGAGCCGGAAAACAGTCCTAACGACACAAATGTTTTTTCTTAAATAGCATCTTGCTTTTACTACCATAGGACAGGTCTCGACCTGTCCCTACTCAATCCCCGCGGATTTTACGGATGCCTGAGCAGCGCGGATTTCAACGGATTGAAAAATTAATGAGCAAAGTACAGAGGGTTATTAAAAATTGTAGGGACAGCTCGTGAGCTGTCCTAACGACACAAATGTTTTTTCTTATATAGCATCTTGCTTTTACCACCATAGGACAGGTCTCGACCTGTCCATAAAGCGGTGCGGTTTTGCCTGCGGATTTCCGCGGTTCGGAAGGCCAGCGTTCAATTCATACTTCAAACTTCATAATTCATAATTGTTTGCCTATTTTTTGATATCAGATTTCCAGGATTATCTATCAGAGCGGCAGGCCGTTTATCTGCTATTTTGTTATTGGCATTGCTTTTTGCCTCGTGCGGAGCGGAGGATGAGTACGTCCGCGTTACCTTCCGGGTAGAGGCAAAAATCTCCTCCGGAGATACCATTTTTATCGCGGGAAGCACTCCGGAATTGGCAGAATGGTACCCGAACCGGATTCCCCTCCTCCGTATTACCGGCAATATCTGGCAGAAATCCATCCGGATGAAAAAAGGGGAGTTGGTGGACTACAAATTCACCCTGGGAGACTGGGCACGTGAGCAGACGGACGAATACGGCAATATCTCCATCAACAAACAAATCCTCCCCCTGGGTGATACGACCGTCCTCCATCAGATAAAAGGTTGGAGGGTTGACCACACAACCGCGTCTCTTCTGCTGGATGAACACTCCATTTTTCCCAACTCAAGTCCGGTAATCATGAATTACCACTGGAGATATACTCCCTCAGACAGCGCCCACTTTCCGGAATTACGCTATGATGACAGCGGCTGGCAGCTTTCAGACAGCTATCTGGGCAAACATGAATCCGAGAAAAAAGCCTGGAACGGCCTCGGGTGGTTCCGGCTGCATCTCTGGGTTGATTCCTCACTCTGGGGCAGGACTGTGGCTTTTCATATCAGCCAGCTCGGAGCGTCTGAGATATATATCAACGGAAAGCGGGAATTCAGTTTTGGTACGGTAAGCATGAAGAATGATGAGTTTATTCCCCGTCAGAATCATGATTACTTTCCCCTCCGGCTTGATACCATGTCTCATCAGGTGATAGCAGTCCGCTATGCAGCGCCCCACTATGAGGATATACAGCGGCGCAACCTTGACGCTGGATTTATTATCTCACTGAATGACCTGAGCACCGTGATGATGCGGCAGGGGGATGAAGCGCAGATGCATATCTATTATCAGCAGCTTTTTACTCTTCTGCCTCTTGCGATGGCTTTTTTCCACTTTACGCTGTTTTTGTTTTTCCCGCAGTTCCGCGAAAATCTTTTTTACGCGGTCTGCCTTACCGGCTACGCTGGGCTGGTGTATTACTATGAACTGATGGGAACGGAAACGGATATCTACCAGATATTCTACTACGCAAAACTTGCCGGAGCCAGCAACTTTGTTTCGCAGGTGTTCGGGCTGCTTACGATGTACACCATCCTGAAACCGGAAAGCTTAAACAGAATACGGGTATTTTTCGCGGTAGGGGTTGTGCTGCTGCTTACGGGAATGTATTTTTCCGGCGAGCCGTTCAATTATTTTACCTTCGGATTTCTTCTGATAACCGTGAGCGAGCTGATATATATCAGTGTCACCACCACCATCCGCGACAAAAACGCACGGATTATCATGGTATCAGGCATCACGGTTCTCATCTTTTTTATCGCCTGGCAGCTTCTTATTGATTTTGGATGGTTTGAGCATCCGGGAGGATATTATCTTCTGGTGAATTACGGTTTCCTCGGGCTGATGCTTTCCATGACCACGTATCTTTCGTATGAGTTTGCTAAAACCAACAAAGATCTTTCACAGCGGATTCAGACGATTGAGCTACTTACTGAAGAGAAAATCAGCAAAGAACGTGAAGCGCTTCAGGCGGAAACGGAGAGGAAACTGATAGCAGCGGAGTATGAACGCAAATCAGCCGAGCTTGAGGATGCCCGAAAGCTGCAGATATCCATGCTGCCGAAATCACTGCCGCAGATTGACTGCTACACAGCGCGCGTCCGGATGGAAACAGCGGCGGAGGTTGGCGGTGATTATTATGATATCAGGCAGTATACAAAGCATGATAATTTTGTCATCGTGGGGGATGCAACAGGCCACGGCGCAAAGGCCGGCATTATGGTTACAATCACCAAGAGTCTGCTTGCGGTGCTTGACCTCCGCAAAGGACTGGCTGAGACAATTATCCAGTTGAACAAAAGTATTAAGTCAATCGGGCTTCACTCACTTTATATGTCACTGCTTGCCGCCGAGCTTGGTGAGAGGGGCATCCGGTATATATCTGCGGGGATGCCCCCGGTGTTTGTTTACAGAAAAAAGGAAAGAACAACCGATACGGTAATTTCTAAGAGTATGCCGCTCGGAGCTTTTGCGGATTTCCAGTATTCAATACAAAACATTGATCTTGATGGGGGGGACTGTGTTATTTTTGTCACGGATGGACTGACCGAACTGTTTAATAAGCAGCAGGAGATATTCGGCATTGAGCGCACCGCGGAGGTGATAAACACGATACTCGCAGCCAATCCTACGGAACACTTCCTTGACCGGCTGTTTGAAGAAATAAAAAAATGGGGAAACGGCCAGCTTAATGATGATATCACGGTGATGATACTGGAATACAAAGGAAAAAATTGATAGTGAATAATGGAAAATTGAAATCAAGAGCATCAACGCAAAGACGCTAATCCGCAAAGAACTTTCCCGCAGATTTCGCAGATGAGCGCAGAAAAACATTTCACATAAAATAAACCGTATTCTTAAGCCCCCTCTTTTTCCAAGCAGATTATTACTTTTACATAAACATCGCAACTCACAAAACAGATAATAACACAAGATCCGCTAATGACGGAAAGAGAGGGGGTTTTGGGGTGAGTTGTGAAATCCACGCTCCGCGCAAAGCAGCCAGGCCGCAAAGACAAAAAACCTTCCTCCAGATTTCGCAAATAAGCGCAGAATTTTCCGATCCGTGAAAATCAGCGTTGCGAAGCATCGGTAAAATCCGTGTGCCGTTTGCCTTGAGTAAGAACACAGCTCAAAGACCAGCGTAGGTCACGACTTGTCTGTGTTCCAAGAAGAAAAAATGTAATGCCCCTTATAATTAGTTAATTTACCGGCTCACCTTCCATATATAACACATCCGGACAAAAATCTATACCGTTCTCCCAGTAAATGGTTTCCCACTCCGGGTGAAGTTTTACAGAAGAAAAATATTCTTTATCTATAAGGTCTTTGTATTTACTATCAGGGCTCTGGCTGCGCTTCATTATTCTCTGTTCGAGATCCACAGAGCGAATTTCACCATTAGTAAACTCAAGTAAGAGTTTATATGGTTTGATCTCAATTATATTTTTAATCAGGTGCATACGCTATTAAATAATAGTAACTTTTTTTACAGCAACAGTAAAAGTAAAAAATTCTCATAAAGAATTCAATTATTACCCCGCACCCAAGCAGGGACGCAAAGAAGTTTTTAACGCGAAGTACCGCAGAAAAATATTTCACCTAAAACAAACCGTAATCTTAAGCCCCCTCTTTTTCCGAACAGATTATTACTTTTGCACAAACATCGTAACTCGCAAAACAAATAATAACACAAGATCCGCTAATAACGGAAAGAGAGGGGGTTTGGGGGTGAGTCATGAAATCCACGCCCCGCGCAAAGCCGCTAAACCGCAAAGAACTTTCCCGCAGATTTCGCAGATTAACGCAAAAGGTTCCGATCCGTAAAAATCAGCGCTACGATCTGCCGTGGCAGAATCCGTAAAATCTGCGTGCTATTGCATTGCTAAACCTTGCGCCCAACATCTAAACCGCCAAGAGTTTCCCAGAGAAAAAGCCCATTCTCAATTCTCCATTATCAACTATCAATTAATAGATTCGTAACTTTAGGGCTGAATTTTTATTAATTTTGACTGATTTTCATGCGTTATCCCTTTGCTGAAATTGAACCCAGGTGGCAGGAATACTGGGAAAAAAACAAAGTAAACAAAACCGATTTTTCCAATACCGCGGAAAAACTGTATACCCTTGTCATGTTCATTTACCCCTCAGGCGCTAAACTGCACTGCGGCCACTGGTATAACTACGGTCCGACCGACTCCTGGGCACGCTATAAGAAGCTCCGGGGCTACAATGTGTTTGAACCGATGGGCTATGATGCTTTCGGGCTTCCGGCTGAAAACTACGCGATAAAGACCGGAGTTCACCCTCAGGACAGCACTATGACCAACATAGCCGATATCCGCACCCAGCTGAAGCGCATCGGATGCATGTATGACTGGGATGCCGAACTGATGACCTGCGTGCCGGAGTATTACAAGTGGAATCAGTGGCTCTTCCTGCAGCTTTACAAAAAGGGACTCGCCTACCGGAAAAATGCCCCCGTTAACTGGTGCCCTTCTTGCCACACGGTGCTTGCCAACGAACAGGTTCAGGCGGACGGCACCTGCGAACGCTGCGGTACTACCGTTATTCAGAAGAATTTAACACAGTGGTTCTTCCGCATTACCGACTATGCAGAAGAACTGCTGAGCGGACTTGATACCATTAACTGGCCGGAAAAAACCAAGCTGATGCAGCGCAACTGGATCGGCAAAAGCCAGGGTGCAGAAATTCATTTCAAGGTTGAAGGAAGCGATGAGAAGATTACCGTCTTTACAACACGGCCTGACACCATTTACGGAGTTACCTATGTGGTGCTTGCTCCGGAACATCCGCTGGTGGATAAAATTGCCGCTGAAAGCCAGCTTGAGGCAATCCGTATATACCGCGAAGAAGCCGCAAAGCTGAATGAGATTGACAGAACCTCAACCGTGCGTGAAAAAACAGGAGTACCGATTGGCGCATTTGCGGTAAATCCTGTTAATGGTGAAAAGATACCGGTATGGATTGCCGACTACGCACTTCTCTCTTACGGCACCGGCTGTGTGATGGCTGTGCCCGGACATGACGAGCGGGATTTTGATTTCGCGAAGAAGTTTAATCTTCCTATAAGAAAAGTCATTCTGCAGGAAGGAACGCAGGAAGCAGATGAACTGACCGCGGCATATACAGAAACCGGTGTGATGGTTAACTCTGCTCAGTTTAATGGTATGAACTCTGATGATTTTAAGATTAAAATAATCGACCATCTTGAATCACTTCAGGCAGGCAAGAAGCGCACTACTTACCGCCTGCGTGACTGGCTTATCTCCCGCCAGAGATACTGGGGCACTCCGATTCCGGTTGTGCACTGTCTTTCATGCGGAGAGGTACCTGTTCCGGAAGATCAGCTTCCGGTTGAACTGCCGTATGATATTGAGTTTAAGCCGGCGGGTGAGTCTCCCCTTGCCTCGCATCACGGATATATAAACACCAAATGTCCGAAGTGCGGTACAGATGCAAAGCGCGATCCGGATACCATGGATACTTTTGTGGATTCCTCCTGGTATTACTTCCGCTATCTTGATCCGAAGTTTTCAGATAAGGCATTTAACACGGAGCTTGGCAACAAATGGGCTCCGGTTGATATGTATGTCGGCGGAGCAGAGCATGCAACCATGCATCTGCTGTATGCCCGATTCATTCATAAGTTTTTGCGTGATATCGGGATGACTAATTCCGATGAGCCGTTCCAGACGCTGCGGCATCAGGGAACCATTACCAATAACGGCGCGAAAATGTCAAAGTCCAAAGGGAACGTGGTGAACCCGGATGAGTTCATCGTGAAATACGGCTCTGATGTTTTCAGAATGTATCTGATGTTCATGGGTCCCTACGATATGGGAGGCGACTGGAGCGACAAAGGCATAACCGGTACCGACCGGTTCCTGCAGCGTTCGTTTGACATGGTCTCCGAACACGCTGATTCAGTTAAGAGTATATCAGCTCCGGCTAAGTTTGATATAACACAGCTTCAGGGGACTGAAAAGAATATATACCGCAAGCTGAACCAGACTCTTAAAAAATATGAAGTTGAGCTTGAGCACTTCCGGTTTAACACGGCAATTGCTTCTTTAATGGAACTGCTGAACGAGATCAAAGAAGCGCTCGGCGGAGTATCACCGGAACTGCGCAAATACACACTTGAGCGGTATATACAGATGCTGGCTCCCCTTGCTCCGCATTTTGGGGAGGAAGCATGGGCAATGATCGGCAATGATACTTCTTTATTCCAGAAACCGGTTTGGTCTCAGGTGGACGAGAGTGCCATTGCTGAGGATACTATACTTTATGCGGTACAGGTAAACGGAAAACTGCGCGCAACCATTCCCTTTGCTGTAGATGCTGCTGAGGAAGAAGTGAAATCAGTATCAAAAGCAGACGAGCGCGTGGCAAAGTTCATCGCGGGTAAAGAAATAGTAAAGGAAATTTTTGTGAAGGGGAAGATTCTGAATATTGTAGTGAAGTAAATTTCAGACTGTAGGGACAGGTCGCGACCTGTCCTTACGGGTCAACCGTTTGCCACAAACACAGTAACACGAATTGCACGAATTTAAGAACACGAATTACACGAAGAATGATTTTATCATTCGTGAGAATTCGTGAAACAATTAGTGTTAATTCGTGTTAAATATCGCGAAGCATAAGTTAAAAATACAGTAACACGAATTACTCGAATTTAAGAACACGAATTACACGAAGTGTTAAGTCCTTGGCAGTTCTTCTTAACGTTAGTGTCCTTAATGTCCTTTAGCAACTTGCCACGAATGCACGAATCAGCTCACGGATAAAAATTGTTCATTGTACATTGTAAACTGTACATTGTCTTTCTATTCTTTAAAAACCAAATCAATACACATCGCAGCTGCTATTATCAGCGGGCGGAGGGGGCTTTCTGGCGGAATGCGGTCGCTTATCTGGATCATGTAATTATCGGCGCTAGTGAACAGCTCTTTTGCCAGACCGGCCCACTGCTTTGATATGGTTGCAAACTCAATCCCGTCACGCAGCAGTTTAAACTCCCAGCTGGTAAACTTCCCCTGCAGGGTGAGGACATGATTATCCTGCGCGTCAAACAATTCAAAACGCCCCCCGATGGAAAAGAACTTTTGTCTGAAGCGCCCGATCAGCACATCTTTGCCGTCAAAGACTTCAACGGTTGAAACAAACAGGGAGACACCCCTCTTAACACTTACAACACGGTTGCCTCTGTTATCTTCTACCTGAAGATGGAACGGAGTCATGCGTCTGGCATCAGAAAAGCGGAAAAATTTGGTGAGTAAGCTGAGGTTCTGCTCGCGGCAGGTCATAATCATTTCGCCGCTGTCGGGGTTGTATATATCGTAGAATTTGGCTGCCTTAAAAACGGCGGGATGTTCTTTAACGAAGAAGGTATTACGGGTTAAAACGGTGCTCATGGTTTCTGCTTATCCAATAATAAAAAGAATGGCAGTAATCTTACTTAAAAAGGAGGAAGAAAGCAAGATGCGGAAAGGTGAACTGTCACGATTTTCACCAGTCCGCAATAATGGGGATTGTTATAAAACCTTAATCTTGAGTGCTTCGATGGTTTTACGCTTTTTGACGGGGTCGTAGCCGTGACGTCCCTGAAACATCACTTTAAGGCCGGGTTTCAGGCGGTTTGGATTGTCAAAAAACTCTGAGAAGAGAAAGAAATAATCCACACCATCTTCCCCTTTAATAAAGCCGTATTTCTTTCCGTCGGGGATTTTTGAGACAGCTCCGGCTTTAATTTCATCGTTGATGCCGAGAATGTTAAACCAGAGACTGTTCAGCTTCCTGAGAAGACCGGTTATATCACACTCTTCATTTGCCGGATATCCTGCCGAAGCAGCAGAGAGTGAAAGTTCATCAGAGACAGGCATTCCCTTTGAAAGGCGGACATGCACTTCATACGCATCGTGAAGCGCGGCGTTTTCATGTTTTCCGACGGAACGGAGGATTTGTGATACCAGAGAAAGTCCGCGGACGATAAACTCATCATGGCTTCCGCCGCACCCTCTCATCAGACCGGTGACTGCATATTCAAGGGCCTCATCATTTTTGCCGGCAGCGTAACTGGTTTCGGCGATATCAATGAGTATATACCACTCTTTTTTAAGACGCGAAAGTTCTTTCAGTTCATCAAGCCCCTCCTGCACTTTGCCGGTATTGATTTTGGAGAGAGCCAGCCTGCGCCGGATCCAGATATCGGTAACTCCCTGCTTAAGCGCTTCTTCACAGATGAGAAGGCAGTTTTCCCACTCCTTTTTCATCTCGTATGCTTTTGCCTTAAAGCCGTAAAACTTTTCAAAGTCTGATTGGAGCACCACTTCTTTATGCCGCTGATTTTCGAACTTATAGTGCTCTTTATCAAGCGTAAAAGGATTGATCAGCTCAAGATACTCAAGCGCTTTATCCGCCTCGGCATGGCGTATATATATACTGGCAAGGCAGAGAATGGATTTGGTCCGGAAAAACTCAGTGGGGCGCTGTTCGGAAATTTTAAGCAGCCTTTGAACGGTTTCTTCAAGCTGCGCAAGATCAGGTGAAGAGCCGGCCTCGCGGAACGGTTCTATCATCACCTTGTAGCAGGAGTAAAGATAGGGGGAAATGATATCTTCAAAATCGGGGTGGCTGTGAAGAATTGAGGAGGCGATATCGTAGGCCTTCCTGGTATTCCCCTTCCGGTTCAGGGAGACTGCATAGTAGTAGCCCGTCCACGGGTCGGTTGCGCCGTTATTCCAGACTGGGGAGACCATCCGGATGATATCATCATGCTTTCCTTCTCTTGAGAGGGTTTTAAGCTGATGAACGAAATCACTATCCTGGGTATGAGTGTTCATGAGACTTCTTCTATTAGTCGTTCCTTTGCCAAATAAAGGACGCGAACAGATAAACAAAAAAATTACACACGTTGAACGAGCATAAAAATGCCGGGAGTTTTTATTGCATTCGCTGTACAATTACTGTAACCGCGGAGCCACGGAGGCGATCAAGCGGGGACTAAGGCAAAAAACACTTCCTGTCTGACTCAAAATGCCCTCTTAAGCCAGAAACCGGAATGCTCATTTGCCGTTAAACGGCAGATGCCGGAAATCCTCTTCATAAATTTACAAAATAATATAAAGAAAGCAAGTTTCTCTTGTACTGAAGTTTTGCCGTTTATCATAAAAACCTGATTATAATCGAATAATCAGCGTTTCTGGCATCAAAAATCCGCATGAATTGCATAAATAATCCGGAATACGTTTCAAATAAGACAATAACAGGATACATAATGAGCAGTAGGCTCATACCTTATCGAAGTAAAAAGCTGTAAGGAGCAGAACTGGCAGCGGCCGGAGATTGGGGAAAAAGGCAGGTTATTCTGTTTATAAGCCAGTTGATTGTGTTTATTTGCCGCAGTATTTTAGTTAAAAGCCGCAAACTCTTAAATCATTCACAATTCATAATTCATACTTCATACTTCATAATTCTTATTAAGTATTTCCCCGATGGCAGAAATAATATTGCTCGTTGCCCCGAGATTTGACTGCACAAACTCACCCGCTGCCCGGCCTCTTTCCTTTCTTGCCGCGTCGTTATTAAGGAGGCGGCTCAGTTGTATATATGCATCCTTCTTTGTGCGGATGATGATGCCTCCGCCGGAAGAGGCAAGGCGCCCGGCTTCCTGGGAGTTATATATCTTCGGACCGTAAAGCACCGGCACGCTGTAAACCGCGGCTTCAAGAACGTTGTGAACATTGCTCTTAAAGCTCCCGCCGACAAACGTGATATCAGCGTAACTGTAAAGCGTGAGCAGAAGTCCGATGCCGTCAATAAGCAGAATACGTTCACCGGCATAACTGTTCTGACGGCTGAACCGGATGGTGGTGTGTCCGGTGAAATCAGCTTCAAGCTTTTCGAGGTGCTCTATTGCGGGCTCGTGAGGTGCAATAATAATAAAAAGATCATGATGATATTTGAGCAATTTAAGGAGAGCGGGTATCATTACTTCTTCATCTTCCTCCCATGAACTGCCAAGGACGATTACTTTTTTCCCCGCGGTGATTTCGGGGCGGAGGATATTCTGCTCTTTTGCTCCGAGGGAACGCATATATACGCGGTCGAAGCGGGTATCACCGCCGAGGGCAAGCTGCTTATCCGTGCATCCGAAGCGGCGGAAGTTCTCACGGTCCCGCTCTGAAACCGTAAGAATTCTTGTGAAATTTCTGAACAGAGCGGCATGAAATGACCTGAGCCCCGGCATCCCCCGCTTGCTTCCGTCCTTCATGGTTGCATCAGCAATCAGAATAGGGATATTCCGGCGGGAGAGTTCCCAGATATGATTCGGCCAGAAGTCATAGCGCATAATAACCGCCAGCGCGGGACGAGTCATGGTAATAAAGCGCTCAGCAGATGAGGCGGTGTCGAACGGTATATATGAAATCAGATCGGCGAATTTATATTTCCTGGAGTTGTCATATCCGGAAGGAGAAAAGAAGGTCACCAGGATATTATAGATATTCTGTTTCCGCAGTTCTTCGATGATTGGTTTTGCCTGTTCAAACTCCCCGAGTGACGCGGAGTGGAACCAGAGCAGGGGGCGGGTTTTATCCAGCCGTGCGGAATTAAGAATCAGTTCTTCAAACAAACGTTTTCTCCCCTTCTGCCCTTTTCTGATCTTTTTATTGAACAGCGCTGCCGCGTTAAAAAGAAGATAGATAACGGGAATGAGAAGATTATAGATAATCCGGTAAACTGCCTGCATTATGCCTCTGCGAGATGTTTCAGGTGAGCGAGCGCGTCGGAGGGCTTCAACTCAGTCATACACAGAAAATGCCCTTTGGGACAGGAGGCGCGTCCAATATGAGAGCAGGGCCTGCATGCAAGCGTGTTGTTTTCCATGATAACCGATTTGTTTTTATAAGGGATAAATCCGAAGTGACGGACTGTACTACCGAAAAATACTAAAACCGGAACTTGCACCGAACAGGAAAGATGCATCAGACCGGAATCATTGCACACCGCAGCCCGGCAATAAGTAAGAGCAGTGGCTGCATACTCAATGGGGTGATCGCCGGAGAGATTCACCGACTCAGGAACTGCATTGGCTATTCTGCAGCATAGAGGGAAATCGTCCTTACCGCCAAGCAAAACAGGCGTAAAACCGTCACGCACCAACGCTCTATTTAGCTCAATAAAGCGGTTCTCCCCCCACATTTTTGTGAAATGCCTGGAGCCGGGTGCAACGGCGATATATTTCTTACCTCTTTCGAGCGGGACATCAACGGGGGTGAACCGGAATTCCAGACCCTGTTCATCCGGCTCAAGTCCGGGTACTGAGAAGATATACCGTTCAGGAATGGGGGGCAGTCCGTCAAGCCGGTTTAATTTAAAGTTTACCAGAAGCCATTTTTTAAGACTATGTTTTTTAAACCGGTGAACGGGCGCTGAAAGTCCTGAGGTTAGTCTTCTGCTTCTCGGGTTGTTCTGCAGGTCAATTATCATATCATATCCGGCGGCGGCAATCTGCTGCTTCAGATCACTGGCTGTCTCTTTACTGAAACGGATAACCCGGTTTATATAAGGAGAACCCGAGATCAGGGAGGCGTATTCCGGCTTTACGACATAGTCTGCCTGAGCATCCGGGTACTTTTTCCTAAGCACCCTCAGCAGCGGTGTGGTGAGGAGGATATCACCGAGAGAGCTGAACCGGATGATGAGTATGGATTTCAAAAATTCTTTAATTTCATTTCCCTAAAGATACTTCCTGAATTAAGAAGTATGAAGGTTGAATTATGAATTATTTTTTGGAGATAAGAGATTTGTAATTTTACCGCATAGAGAGAATTTTGGTACTGCAACCGCACAAAGGAAGTATGAATTATGAGGTATGAAGTATGAATTGCGGATTTCCGTGCTCATCTGCGAAATCTGCGGGAAAGCTATTTGTGGTTTTGCTTGAGGTTCGACCCAGCAATCGCACGCGGATTTTACGGATGCTTCGCAGCGCTGATTTTCACGGATCGGAAACTGTCTGCGGTCATCTGCGAAATCTGTGGGAAAGTTTTTTGCGCGGGACGTGGATTACATGACTCACCCCCAAACCCCCTCTCTTTCCGTCATTGGCGGATCTTGTGTTATTTTCTGTTTTGTGAGTTATGATGTATGTGCAAAAGTAATAATCTGTTCGGAAAAAGAGGGGGCTGAAGAATACGGTTTGTTTTATGTGAAATATTTCTCTGCGTTAATCTGCGAAATCTGCGGGAAATTCTTTGCGGCTTAGCGCGAACTTTTGCCTTACCGGGGGAATTCTGAGTACCATCTGAAACCGGAAGGGAAAAGTGGTTAAGTTTGTATATCATTTACAGAGAAATTACTTGAAACAAAAACTATTACTTTTTGTTTTGCTTGCCGCCAGCCAGATTTCAGCGCAGCAGCAGTTCAGCAAATGGATTACCTATCTTAATATAGCCCCCTCATCCGTGCGCGATGCATCAATTGATTCCTTTATGACTGCCAACAGCGGCCAGTTACCCTACATTGAAAATGATACCGCGGTTTTTATCTACCGGGGAACGGCAAACACCATACAGATAGCGGGTGATTTTAACGGGTGGTCACCAGGTTATACCATGACCCGGGTGAGCAGTTCCACGCTTTACTACTACAAAAAAGCATTTGAAAATAATGCACGGCTTGATTACAAATATGTCCGTAACGGGTCATCATGGATACTTGATCCGCATAATCCAAGAACCGTGACCGGCGGGTTCGGGCCGAACTCGGAGCTTGCCATGCCGGGATATATACAGCCGCCGGAGATTATCTATAACAGCGCCATCCCGCACGGAACAGTGCTCACAACACAGTTAACGGCTTCAAACGGCGCCGGCACGTTCCAGATAAAGATCTACCTGCCGCCGGGATACGGAGATAACCCGCAGAAACGCTATCAGGCAGCTTATTTCCATGACGGATTTGAATATATAGATCTTGCCTCAGCGGTACATGTGATGGATAACCTTACTGCCGCGGGAAAAATAGAACCGCTGGTCGGGGTTTTTGTAAGGCCCAATAACCGGAACGATGAATACGCAGGCAGCAAACGGGCGCAGTATGCAGAGTTCTTTGCACAGCAGCTTGTCCCCTATATAGATGCCCAGTACCGCACTCAGGCGCAGGCAAACAAACGCATGACCGCGGGGGACTCCTTCGGCGGCAATATCTCCGGATATATATCATTCCACTACCCGGAAGTGTTTGGCCTCTGCGGACTTCACTCCGGTGCGTTCTGGCCCAACAGCTATGAAGTATATAATCTTTTTATCAACGCTCCTTTTAAGCCGGTGAAGTTTGCGGCGGTATGGGGCACGTATGAGTCCCTCTTTACCAATATGCGGAACTTCCGTGATCAGATGACCGCAAAGGGGAATGAACTGATCTGGAGTGAACTGCCGGAGGGGCACAGCTGGGGACTCTGGCGCGCGAATATAGATTTTCTTCTGGAATATTTTTTCCCTCCGGCCCCCTCTTCAGCAGAGGAAGATATTACCGCACCGGGGCTATTTACTCTGTCAGCGTACCCGAATCCTTTTAACCCGGAAACCACCGTGGGGATTACTCTCGGTCAGAAAAGCTTTGTTACTCTTTCGGTTTATAATCTTGCCGGCGAGCAGGTAAAGGTTCTCTTCAGAGGAGAGGCGGAGGCGGGTACAACGAACATCCGGTTTAATGCGGAAAACCTTCCCTCGGGGACATATTTTGCAGCTTTAAGGACACAAAACAGCACGAAGACCCTTAAAATAATGCTGCTCAAATAGCCGAAAGTCCCGGCAGAGAAAGAATGAATCCACAATCAGCCGACTGCATCATACGAGACTGAAAATTCATTAATAACAGGAGATACATGTTCGGTTCTTTATTCGGAGGAGGTTCCTCTAATAATCTGGATTCTAAATCATTCGAAGAAAAATTAAACAGCGATAAAAACGGCGTTCTGATTGACGTCCGCACCAAAGAAGAGTATCAGGCAATCCGGATACCCGGCTCAAAACTGATTGATATTTATGACCGCAGCTTTAAGGAAAAAATTGAAAAGCTGGACAAATCAAAGACCTACTATGTTTACTGCCAGAGCGGAAGCAGAAGCGGACAGGCAACCAAATTCATGAAGCAGATGGGCTTTGAGAATGTCTATAACCTTGCAACAGGAATCGGCCGCTGGCACGGTAAAACCGAAAGCGGAAGATAAAAAAAACAATTAGTAATGAGGAGTTAGTAATTAGTAATGGGGGATATATATCAATGTACAATGAACAATGTACTATTTACAATGTAGGTTTGATTCACAATGAATTCACCATCAGAGGATCGTACAGGACTTAGACCTGCAGAGAAGTTCCCTCTGATATAGTTTCTCTTTAAGGCAGAGACCCCCTTAACCCGGGTTTCTGCCGGTTTATAAAAACCCCAAAAAATCCTCAATTTCGGCCCCCTCTCAGGCAAATGCCCTTACTTTGTGCAGAACTTACCCCAAATTGCCCTTCCTTTGTGCAGGTTAAAACCAAAATTGCCCTTCCTTTGTGCAAATTTTTACCAAAAATGCCCTGACTTTGTGCAAGCTTGAGGCAAAAATGCCCTGACTTTGTGCAGATTATTTGTAACTTTGGACCATATTTAAAGGATTTCTAATGTTTGAAAGAGCTATTCTGTCTGACCTTAAGGCATGGTCTAAAAAACCGGATAGAAAGCCACTTGTAATTCGCGGAGCCCGGCAGGTTGGCAAAACAACGGTTGTCAAACAATTCTCCCGTAATTATGAAACGTACCTCTACTTTAATCTGGAGTCAGTACGGGACAAAGAACTGTTTTCAACCTTCAAGACCATTGAGGATTTGATAAAAGGAATGTTCTTTGTTAAAAATCAGCAATATGACAGAACCAGGCGAACTCTCATCTTTATTGACGAAATTCAGCAGGTACCCGAAGCGCTTAGAATGCTCCGGTATTTCTATGAGAATGCTCCTGATATTCACATCATTGCAGCAGGCTCAATGCTGGAAAGTCTCTTTACTAAGAATGTAAGCTTTCCGGTCGGAAGAGTTGAGTATATGGTGCTTCGTCCTGTTTCATTTGCGGAATTTCTGGGAGCGCTTGGGGAAACATCAGCTCTTGAGGAGCTTAAAGAGATTCCTATCCGTGATTATGTAATCCCAAAATTGAATAATTTATATACCATTTATCTGCTGATAGGTGGAATGCCCGAAATAGTTGCCTCTTACGCAGCAGAAAGAGATTTGGTAAAGCTTAAACCGGTTTATGACAGTCTGATTATTTCCTACATTGATGATGTTGAAAAATATGCACACTCGCCTTCAAAAACGGAGATTTTGCGTCATGTTATACGATCATCTTTTGCTGTGGCAGGAAGCAGAATCACGTTTGAAGGATTTGGCAATTCATCATACAATTCACGGGAGATTGGCGAGGCACTTAGAACTCTGGAGAAGGCATTTTTTATTTCATTGATATATCCGAACCCGGCTGCCTCACTTCCGCTGATGCCAAATCTCAGAAAAAAACCTAAACTGCAGCTTTTGGATACCGGGCTTATGAATTATTTTCTGGGAATACAGAAGGATATACTCTTTTCACCGGATTTACATCATATATATGGAGGAAAAGCGGTTGAACACATGACAGGCCAGGAAATGATTGCTCCCGAAAGAAGCGCATTAAGCACACTGGGATTCTGGACCAGGGAGAAAAAATCATCGCAGGCTGAGGTAGATTATATATTTCCTGATGAAGGCAGACTAATTCCGGTTGAAGTGAAATCCGGTCCGTCCGGCAAGCTGCGTTCGCTGCATCAGTTTATGGAGGAGGCTCCGCATGATCTGGCGGTCAGATTTTATTCAGGAGAATTTTCAGATACAAAAGTAACCACGCCGGCAGGTAAAAGTTTCCGGCTGCTGAATCTTCCTCTGTTTCTTGCCGGAGAGTTGCGCAATTATTTACGATGGGCAGACTCCCGATAGGTATAAAAATCGGGGGTTTGTACATCCGCTGTAACCCGGCTGTATGTTACATAAGGAAAACATTTGCAGAATTAGATAAAGCACTAAAAGTGCTCCCCATTGTAAAGTGTTCATTGTAAATTATACATTAATATGTATATCGCAGATTAAACTCACCTTTCATTACTAATTACTCATTACTAATTCCTAATTATTCCACGAGCCACTCTTTGTAGTTTGACGGCGTAATCACACGGAACGATGCCTGAGGCAGGGCTTTGTGCCATGCCGCGGGAGATTTCTTTTTTGCGGAGCGAAGAGTGAATTTATATCCGGTCAGCTTTCCGCCGGAGTCTTCCAGCCAGGGAATGCTTAGTCCGTCATAAGTGCGCAGGAAATAATTTGTAACTGCACGGCGCTGATTTCTCTGCTGCTTGAGACGCTGAGAAATAAGGTAGTTTTCCCAGAGGATATATATATCATCCCGTTTATCGGCAGCAGAAAAATTATTCAGCAGGGAATTGCGGAGCCCGTTATCAAGAAAGTACCAGCGCCGCTGCCCGGCAAGGTGCCGTTTCCCCGCTTCGGCATAAGGCGCAACCGGATGGATAATAAAGAGACGGCTGAGCACCTCAAGATACTTTTCAGCGGTGTTTTTGCTGATGGAAAGCTCCTTCCCCAGTTCATTCATACTCAGTTCATTTCCGGCACGTTCAGCCAGAAGCAGCATCAGCCGCCCGATTTTTTCTGATACGCGTATCCCTTCGGCAGCGGGAATATCTTTATATATGCAGTCATTCACCACGGAGCGGAGATAGTCCTCTTTCTCTTTTGGGCCTGTCAGGGAAAAGAGCGCGGGGTAACAGCCGTAGATAAGCCGTTCCATAAGAGGAGCGCTCTGATCACCGGGAGGAAGTTCTTTTTCAGCCAGGGGAAAAAGGTGGAAGGTATATTTTTGTCCGCGGAGCGGATCATCGGGGTCATCACCAAACGCATCGGAAGAGGAAGCGGCAAGGATAATCTTAACTGCCTCGGCATCATCCAGCAGGCGCAGCACCGTTTCGGTTATATCGGGAATCTTGCGGGCTTCATCAAGGATAAAGAAACGGCTGCTGCCAAGCATGGTCATGAACCGGCCGGAGTTTGCCGGGTCAAGCAGTTCCTGCACACGAAGGTCTTCACCGTTAAGGAATAGCGCCTCATACTCCCGTTCATCTGCCCAAAGCCGGAGAAGGTGAGACTTCCCCGCTCCCCGCGGACCGAGAAGTACCAGAACCCGCCGGGAACCAAGATACCTGCTGGCAATAGTATGAAGCTGGCGTTCTATTTCAAGCATATTCAGCCAATTTTAGTCAGATTAATAATAACAAATTAGCAAAATAATATAATTAGTTATTTGTAATTAGGAGTTAGTAATCAGAAATGAGTAAATGGCGATCTAAAACTCTGCGGGGCTTTGCGTCTGACTTTACCTCCTTTGCGTTAAATTTTTCCTGGTTTATTTGCGGCTTTGCGAGAGCTTTTTTACTAATGCCGCTATTATTAAACGTCTCAATTTTTATAAATTTTATTTGTCCTTTTGCGGCGAACTATCTATTTTTGCGGGGACCGGATTGGTCGTCAACCAAATTTTTTTCGCACACGGCTGTGCTGAGGTTGCTCTGATAGATGGGGCCCAGCGGGAAACTCTGACTCCTTCCGGTAAATAAATTTCCAACATCAACCAAATTGGAGGAAACATGAAATTCATGTTGCCGGTTCTGTTCGCTGTAATTTTTTCTGCCGTTACCCTCTTTCCACAAAAAGCCGGCAGTCAGGATAATACTGTACCCGCAGTTACAAACACTTCTGAAAATCCCCGCATTAAATACGCAAACACACCAAATGAAACTGAAGCGATAACGTGGAGTGCATTGGTGCAAGGTGATTATAATGGTGTATCAGGCGGCTCTGGTATTAGAGTAAACGCCGTACTTGTTATTGGCAGCGATGTTTATATTGGAGGTAAATTTCAAAGTGCGGGAGGAAGTACTGTTAATAATATTGTAAAATGGAACGGTTCCGTATTTTCCTCTCTTGGAGTTGGCGTTAATAATACGGTGAATGCACTTGCTTACTATGACGGTAAAATCATTGCCGGAGGAATATTTAGTGAGGCGGGGGGTAATAGTATTATTGCGAACATAGCACAATGGAACGGAGAAGCGTGGTCCGCTATTGGAAGCGGAGTTAATGGAGAAGTAAATGCCCTGGTGGTGGATGGAGGTGATTTGTATGCAGGTGGAACTTTTTCTACGGCAGGAGGAAACTCAGCAAGCCGTATTGCCAAATGGAATGGATCAGCTTGGTCTGCACTTGGAACCGGTACAAATGAAGAGGTTAATACTATTGCAGCATCAGAAGGAATTATCTATGCTGGTGGAAATTTTACTCAGGCTGGCGGGATTAATGCGGATTATGTTGCAAGGTGGAACGGCACCTCTTGGTCTGCTTTGGGTTCGGGTCTTGGGGGAACGGTAAATGCCATTGAAATATCAGGCAGTGACATTTATGCCGGCGGGAGTTTTTCAGGTTATATATCAAAGTGGAATGGTTCATCCTGGTCATCCTTAGGAACCGGACCCGATGATGTTGTTTACGCAATAAAAGTCTCAGGAAATGATATATACGCGGGTACTAATACAACAATGAAAAAATTTTCAGGTGGAACCTGGTCAACAGTTGGAACGGGTACTGGTTCATCTGTTTTTGCGCTTGCTTTAAATACTACGGCGGGAGAAATGTATGTTGGAGGGGCATTCACATCTGCGGGCGGCAACACAGCAAACAGAATTGCAAAATTTACCGACACTGATAACCCCCTCCCCGTTGAGCTAACCTCATTTTCCGCAAAGCGGGTTTCGGGCGGGGTGGAACTGCGCTGGGCGACTGCAACAGAAGTGAACAACTACGGCTTTGAAATTGAACGCGCGTCTGCTGTAGAAACAATGCATGCACCGTCTCTACAAAACCGCAATTGGGAGAATATTGATTTTGTACCTGGTCACGGCAACAGCAATTCACCAAAGCAGTATATATACAGGGACAATAACAGCAGAGCCAATCAGGGCTATATCTACCGCCTCAAACAGGTTGACTCGGACGGCAGTTTCAGTTATTCGGGAGAACTGTATGTGTCCGCCGGTGCGCCAGCATCATTTGAGCTTAAACAGAACTTCCCTAATCCGTTTAATCCTGTGACTATGATCAGCTATACCCTGCCTTCATCAGGAATAGTTCAGCTAAAAATCTATAATACAACCGGAGAAGAAGTTGCCGCACTGGTGAATGAAATTCAGGAGGCAGGCAGTTATCAGATTAGCTTTAACGGCAGCGGGCTTGCCAGCGGAACATATCTGTACCGGATCACCGTAACTTCTGCTGCCGGTGTATATACACAGAGCAGGAAGATGATCATTCTTAAATAATTAGTAATTAGCAGTTAGTAATTAGTAATGGGGAGCAATGTACAATGAATAATTTACAATGTACACGAGGGAGCCCTTTGCGGCTTTGCGTGAGGTTCGGTTCTGTAACGGCACCCGGATTCTACGGATGCAAGGAGCGCTGATTTTCACGGATCGGAAAATTCTTTGCGAAACCTCTTTGCGGTTTTGCCTCTTTGCGCGAGATGCTGAGGACTCCTGTTTTTTTAATTTTTATTCTTAAATTTGTAAAGCAGATTTTTTAGTTGCTCTGCTTCAGGGACCTATTAGAAAGTTAATACTATGACCACGCGAATTGTGCTCATTGTTATTAGTGTTTTTTTGCTTACTTCGCTACACCTTCATGCAGATAACACTCTCGTCACCCGTGTGCCTAATACCACCCAGCAAAAACCAGGATACATAAAAAACCTTGTCATTGTTGCTGAACCTCATGGCGCCTACACCGAACAGTCATTATACCTCGAATACACTGATAACGGAGTCTTCCCTGGTATAAATAGTGTTGAAATTATCCACAGATTTGAGCTTCCTGAAGGAGCGGTCGTTAATGACCTCTGGCTTTGGGTGGGCAGCGATGTTATGAAGGGAATAATACTGGACACCTGGACTGCCCGCGGAATTTATGACAGTATTGTTGCCATGAAGCGTGACCCGGCCTTTCTGACCAAGCGTGGTAATCAGTATGAATTAAAAATTTATCCGCTTATCTCAGGCCATACCCGAAAAATTAAGATGAATATCATCATCCCGACCCGGTGGGACTCTGCAAATGCCTTCGCCGAACTGCCGCTTAAATATCTGACTGCTTCCGGAGGAGCTACGCTTCCCGCAGACCTTCTTTTCAGACAGCGTCTGCCTCAGTGGGGTACGCCCGGCATACCTGAAATTCCAGAGGCGGTATTTAATCCGCTCGCTGACACGATGGGTTATATATATCAGCGCTACACGGTGCAAAATGTAAAAGCTCTTAGTTCGTTCCGGATTAAGTACGGTACTTCTTTTAGCAACGGCGCATTTTTTGATAACAACAATCTGCCGGATAAAGGCAACTTTTTTCAGTTTGGGTTTATCCCCTGGCAAGTGATGGGGGTGGACAGTTTTCCACGGCTGCCAGTAAAGACAGCTATAGGAATTGATCTGAGCGGTGATTTTTCGAAACATTCTTATTTGATAATTCCCAGACTTAAGGCCTCAATTAAATCTTCTCTTGCCGCCAATGACCAGTTCAGATTATTTGTTTCCGGTGCGGGAAAAATAAAAGAGCTTACCGAAAACTGGGTTACATACATGCCTGATGAAGTTGACTCGCTGCTTAACAGGTTTGTGAACAGTGATTTTGGTGACTCTGTATTTGTAAGCTCGCGCAGCAGAGTTTTGTATGGTGACCCTAAGGCGAAAAGTATCTGGAGTTATCCGGGTATTGATTCGGTAGCAGATATTATGTATTTCAGTTATTTACCGGATGCATTGAATCATCTCACCTGGGCGGATGCTGTTGCCGCGTATAATCATGGTTTTGAAGATGTATTAACCGACAATGAGGCACAGCAAATTCGGGTCCGGCTGGATTCTGTTTTTCTTGCGGGAGGAAGGTTTCTTACCTACTATGACCGGAACAGACTCTGGCATGAAAAACTCGCAAAATATTATATACCAACTTTGGGAGTTGCTTATAATACCAACAATGCTGTTACTTTATTCAGAACTGAAGATGGTAACATAAGCTGGGGTTTTCCGCCGGTACATGACCGGAATGGAGGGTATTTCTTATCGTTCAATGATTCAACGGTTAAAAAAGAATTAGTGAACAGTACCGGTGATGCAATGGTAATATCAAAAAGAATGGGCAACGGCGGACTGCTTGTGGTCACCGGTATCTGGCCTTTTAATGATGATGCTTCGCTGAGAAAAATGATGGCTATTCCGATGCTTGGGCTTAATTCTTCTGCAATTGAAGTTAATTATCTGCTGAAGGACCTGCTTTATACGCTGCGCAACGCGGCACTTGGTGATACCACAACCCGTCTGCTTGTCTATTCGAACTCTGACTCTCTGGTTAACGGAAGCGGCACCGAAGAGTGGATAAACGAATTTCTGACCCCTCTTACCACCGAGAGGTTATCTGTTAAATCTGTTAATCTGCTTGACGGGGTTGAGGTTATTCCGCCTGCTTATTATGCAGATGATAAAGAGTTTTACGGCAGCGGTTATCTGATGCACCGGCTTGCCGCAAGAACGTACGGAGCTCATTTTGAATCTCATATAACTGACTGGACAACTATTAACAATCTGCTTGCGCCAGGCACCAAACCAATGGTTGACAGTCTTAGTTTACATTTTACTTTTGACGGGCCTAATGACTCGCTTATTTCAGTTAAGCCGGTTAATAATTTCCTTTATAACCCCGATCAGCCTGTTATCTACATGGGACAGATGGAAGTCTCAAGCCAGATTACAGCTAACATAACAGCCCGGTTTACGGGAAGTTCACAGGTGTTTCAGAAAAGCATGGCGTATACGCCCTATTTTGATACAACGCTTAAGGTGAACATCATTCCAACAATGATCGGGAATGAAGAACTGAAGTATATGTTTGCAAACACCCCTACTGATACCGCAGGCATCGTAAGCAAAGCGGTTGAGAATAATCTGGTGAGCAACTATACAGCCCTGCTTTGTCTTGAACCGAATGATACTATTCATCCGATTATAAATCCGTTTGATGAAAGCGGGCTGGTGCCGGTTGAACTTACTTCGTTCAGTGCGGTTGTGGACTCTGGCGGAGTACAACTTTTCTGGCATGTGGCATCGGAGGTAAACAATGCCCGGTTTACTCTGGTGCGCATCGCGGGTGATCATGAAGAAATCATTGGAATGGTGTCCGGCCGCGGCACAGCCCTGACCCCCTTTATGTATTCATTTTTTGACGGTGATCTTCCTTCATCCGGTGCGCGATCGGTCCGATATATACTACGGCAGAGTGATTATGACGGAACAGAGAGAATCATCGGCGAGACGGAAGTAATGCTCAATGATATTCCCGTTGAATATTCGCTTGAGCAGAACTACCCGAATCCGTTTAATCCTGAAACCACCATTAAGTTTGGCATTCCGGAAGAAACGGTTGTTTCTGTTAAAGTGTATAACCTGCTTGGTGAGCTCGTGGTTACATTGCATAAAGGAATTCTGAAACCCGGGCACCACACACTCGTCTGGAACGGGAGAAATTCCGCTGGTCAGAGTGTCGGCGGAGGTATATATCTTTATTCTCTTGAGACCGGCAGCTACAGAAACGTCAAAAAGATGATCATTCTTAAATAATTAGTAATTAGCAGTTAGTAATTAGTAATGGGGAGGAGCAATGTACAATGAATAATTTACAATGCACAGGAGGGAGCCCTTTGCGGCTTGGCGTCAAAGCGCGGGGTTTGGCTCTGCAAACGCACGCGGATTTTACGGATGCAAGCAGCGCTGATTAGCGCGGATCGGAAAGCTCCTGGCGGCCTTATAGCTTTGCACGAGATTTTCCTGTGGACAATTTGGACGCTGGTTTAAAACTCTGCGTTAATCTGCGTGATCTGCGGGAAATCTCTTTGCGGCTAAGCGCGGGGTTCGGCTCTGCAAACGCACGCAGATTTTACGGATGCAAGCAGCGCTGATTTAAACGGATCGGAAAGCTCCTGGCGGCCTTATAGCTTTGCACGAGATTTTCCGGCGGACAATTGGGGCGCTGGTTTAAAACTCTGCGTTAATCTGCGTGATCTGCGGGAAATCTCTTTGCGTCTTAGCTGTCTTAGCGCTAGGTGTTGGGGAGAATGAGTCTTGGAGAATATATATAGATTAAAGCAGCTTAAACAGCAGCTATAAACTGTGCTAACTTTTCCTCATCAAGTGAGCCGTTTGTTCTGACCCCGCTGCAGAGGTCTAATCCGTAAGGGGAAACTGTGGTAATGGCCTGGCGTACGTTTTCCGGGCGGAGTCCGCCGGCTAAAAATAAGGGTTTGGAAACCGTCTCCCTGATGCGGCGGCTGAGTGACCAGTCATGCGTTCTGCCTGTGCCGCCGAGCTCCTTTACCGCAAGATTGGTATTGCCTGAGTCAAGCAGCAGGGCATCAGCGGTCTCCGCATATTTTTGCGCAGTATATATGGACTCCTCCCCTGTTACATGAATCACCTGTACGATTTTTATCCCTGGCAAAGCGCGCCGCAATTCGTGATGCACTTCCGCTGCTGTATAATCAGTTAACTGAATTGTGCTGCATCGGCAGATTTGTTGCTGGGCAAGGATTTCCTCAGTACTGGTTTTGCTGGAAAGCAGGAATGTTGAAACCCCCGGAGGAACCCCGCCGGCAATCTCTGCGATAAGCTCCAGACTGATTACTCCCGGACCGCTCGGCATTTCCGACACCAGACCCAGAGCTGAAGCTCCGTATTTAACTGCAAGTGCTGCTTCCTCTGGTGAAGAGATACAGCAGATTTTTACGCGCGGAATCAGTTCCTGTTTCTTCCTTTCCATGATTTCATGCTGTTATGAATGCCCAGCAGAATAATCAGCCGCTGAAACCATGAATCCGGCAGCAGTGCCCGCAGGCGGGGATTCAGATGCACGGTTATGGGACGCTTGGGGGAATACCTTCCTTTGCCCACAGCATCTTCAACAATCGCTTTTGCTATAACATCGTGGCTTTTAATCAGTGGCGCTATATATTTAGCGGGGAAACCGAGTTCGGCTCCTTCAAAAAGTCCGGTTGCAATATAGCTCGGGTGAACGGTCGAAAACTTAACACCGGTCTTGCCTGCATTGTAAGCTTCAAAACGGAGGGATTCGGTAAAGCCGTGCACCGCCCATTTGGTACCGGCATACACCGCAAGTCCGGCAACACCTAGCGTACTTGAAGCTGATGAGATATTAACCACATGACCGCGGTTGCGCTCATACATACCTGGCAGAAAAGCGCGCGTTGTATATATCAGCGATGTAAAATTAATTGCAATGGTTTTCTCCCACTCCTCATCGCTCCGTTCAAGGAAATCTCCGCCGATTACCCATCCGGCGTTATTCACCAGAATATCCACACGGCCCGCGGCTTCCAGGGTTTTGCGTGCGGTTTCATAGACTTCATCCTTTTTTGTAACATCACAGGAAAATGAGTAGATTTTGCCAAGGGGAGCAAGTTCAGAGGCGGCTTTTTCGAGTGCGGTACTGTTGATATCCCACAGGATAACAGTATCCCCTTTTTTGAGAAATCGTTTAGCGGTTGCCAGGCCTATGCCCATTGCTCCGCCGGTGATTAAAACGGTATTGTTCATGATAATTGTACGTGGTTATGTTACGTTGATATATAAAAAATGATTAGAGCCGCGACTGCAGCCGGGGTTCCGTACTGAAACGCCTTTGGATAGTTCTGCTTGAGTGCAGACCAGCCGTAAGCAGCACCCCACATGAGTGCCGCAAGAAGTATGGTTGCGGCTATGGATTCCATGACGTTCAGAGTATATTTAAAACTGCCGTTCAGACTCTCCCCGCCAATCTTCCGGTAGATAACCTGCAGATGCAGCCAGTAAACCAGCAGTGATTCTTTTCCGAATCCGGAAAGAATCCTGACAGCCGGCCTCTCCCCCTGTTTAGCAAAAAGCCAGCACGCGTAGAAAATCAGGAATATATATCCTGCCCGCAGAAAGAAGAAGGTGATCTCCGGCTTCATCATTGCCATATGCAGGGGAGACTCTTCTATATACAGCAGCGAACCGGCAAGCACAAAAATAATTCCGGTATATAACATCGCGCCGAAGTATTTTGCCTCTTCGCCTTTCTGCCTGAATTCACTGAAGATGATGGAAAGAAACGCTCCGAGAAAAAGAAACCCTGACCAGGGGAAGAGAGGAAACAACGAACCCCCCATTTTGTTCATATACGCGGCAAGCGCGGGATGAAGCATGCCGCTGAAATCCGTCACCCAGATCTGAGGCGCGGGAAGGATAAATGCCAGGGTGAAGAATGCCGTTATATACTTAAATACTCGGTCATTGGTTATCACCAGCCGGAGCAAAAAGAGCAGAAGCAGAGAAACGGCAATACACTGCAGAACGTCTATGGCAAACAAATGACGCCACTGCTCCGGGGTTGATTT